>NZ_SODI01000001.1:2139454-2852606 GCF_004365915.1 Cryobacterium psychrophilum | reverse complement strand
CATTACCAGACCCCGCGCGGGGCACGTAGGCTCTAACCGAACAGCGTAGGAGGACCCGATGGCCAGAAAACCACCGCCGCTCGCATCGCCGACGGGCGGCACACCCCAGAGCGGCCAGCTTCCCCGCGGATTCGTCCGCGGCTTTGACCGGATCCTGGCGATCCACCGTCCCGTCGTGCTCGCTCACATTCGCGCCATCCGGCGACACAATCCACAGGCAACGCCCGAACACATCATTCGCGTTCTGGAGCGGCGCTACCTCACGGCCGCCACCATGGGTGGCGCGGCCGTCGGCGCCACGGCCGTGATTCCCGGGGTCGGTACCGGCATCACCCTTGCCCTCTCCGGCGTGGAAACCGCGGGTTTCCTGGAAGCGACGGCGCTGTTCGCCCAGTCCGTGAGCGAGGTGCACGGAATCGCCGTTGACGATCCGGAGCGTGCCCGCGCGCTCGTGATGACCATGATGCTCGGAACCGAGGGATCCGACCTGGTTCGTCAGCTCGCCGGACAGTTCACGGGAGGTGGTGCCCGCACGACCTACTGGGGAGAGCTCATCACCAGCAGCCTGCCGCACACGGTCCTCGGGCCGCTGACCGACAAGCTCAAGAGCGTTTTCATCCGCCAGTTCGCGCACAAGGGTGGCGTGAGCCTGCTCGGTAAGGCCCTTCCCTTCGGAGTCGGCGCGGTCATCGGAGGCACGGGCAACCATCTGCTCGGCAAGAGGGTGGTGCATTCCTCCCGGCTCGCGTTCGGCCCGGCCCCGCTCGAGTTTCGCGCCGAGCTTGCACCCATTCTGCGGCTGGCCCGGGTACCGGCGGCCACCCGGCCGGCGCGCGCGCTGACCGGATTGAGCAGCGGTGCCCGCGCGCTCCTCCCCCGGCGTCGACGACCCGCACCCTAGTTCTACCGGCCATCAGTTGATGGCGGTTGCGGTGTCGATAAAATTGAACTATCGTTCTATTTGAACGCTCGTTCAACTAAATGTGCAATCACGGTCGGAGGAAGCCTGATGGTGTACCTGTTTCTCGCTGCCGCAATCGGCGCCGAGGTCGTCGGGGCTATCGCTACCCGGTATTCCGATGGGTTCACCCGACTCGTGCCCACGGTGATCGCGGTCGTTGGGGTACTCGGGGCCTATTTCCTCCTGTCACTGACGCTCAAGCAAGGCATGGGCATCGGCGTCGCCTACGGAATCTGGGCCGCCGCCGGGGTCACACTCGTCGCCGTTATTGGCGCCCTCTTCCTCGGCGATCACCTGACCTGGCTCCAAGTGGTGGGAGTCGCCCTGGTGATCGTCGGAGTTCTGGCTCTGGAACACGGGGGTACCCATGAGGTCGCCTGATACCGCTGACAGCACGCCGCACCGCACGCCAGAAGACGGTCGCATCGCCCGAGGCATCGACCGAAGAAAGTCGATTATCGCAGCAACCCTGCGGGTCATCGAGGGGCACGGCGTGGCCGGCGTCAGTCACCGCACGGTCGCCGCGCAAGCCGACGTGCGCCCCTCCCTTGTCGCGTACTATTTTTCGACTCTGGACGACCTCCTCGTCGCTGCGTTGACGTGCGCCAGCGAGGAGTATGACCTGCAGTACGCGAGCCTGCTGGAGCGCGGCTCCGCTCCCCTGGTGGCAATCGCCACGATCATCGCCGACGCCGGCGGCTCCGGACGTGGCCGGGCGCTGGCCGAGCGGGAAATGATCCTCATGGCCGCGCGCCGTCCGGCACTTCGATCTCTCACCACCAAATGGCCAGACCTCGTTGGTCGAGCGGCCGCCATACACACCTCTGATCCAGTCGCGATCGAGGCACTGGTCGCCATCACCGATGGTATCTGCGCCCAAGTGCTGCTCTCCGACGAGAACGACCCGATCTCTCCGGACGAAATCCTCGCCCACCTGCACCGCACCCTGGGCCTGCCCGCAGCCGTCAGCTAGTCGGGACGGGACACTCCAGGCGCGCTAGGCTTCTGAGTCGATGGAGGCCGATTCGGTGAGGTCGAAGAGACCATCACCGTCATGGATCGCGGAGTGGCGGTCCCATTCGGTCATGAGGCTGGCCACGGCGGTATGGAGTCGCGCCGTCGCGGTGCCGGGCGAAGTATCACCGAAGTAGTGCTGCACCCAGGCGTCGAGCCTGGCCGCTGCCGTTCTGTTGTTCGCGAGCGCGTCGAGGGCCTCCGCGATTTCGGAGGATGTCGCGGCGTCGAGCCATTCGCAATCCGACAGGTAGCCGCTCGTGTCGATGAGGGCTGCAGGGTTCACGGGGCGGGTGACCATAAGCGGTTTACCGGCCGCCAACCGGTCGTAGACCATGGCGGAGATGTCGACGATCGCCACATCGGCGGCCGACAGCTGCCAGCCCAGCTCGGAGCCGGTGTCGTAGATGTGCTGGGCAGCGGGATCCTTGGCATTTGCCGCGGTGATCGCCGCGATGATGCGCTTGTTGGCCGCATCGTATTCATGGTCGACCACGCCGCTGCGCGGGTGCGGCCGGTAGATCACGCGGTGTTCGCCGGTTTTCAGCAGCGCCGTCACGAGCGCCACGCCATGCGTCGCGACGGACCCATAGGCCGCGGCCGGCCGGTCGCCCTCCCACGTGGGCGCGTACAGCACCACCTGGCGGGCGTCGGGCGTGTACGGCAGCGGTCCACTGAAGTGGTCGGCCTGCGGTCGCCCGATGGTGATGGCGCGCTTGTCAAAATCGTAATCCCACAGCACCCGGTTGAGCCGGGAGAGGGCTGCCTGCCCGGCGACGAGCGAGTAGTCGTAGGCCTTGAATTGGTTCGTGACCATGTACATCTTGTCGCTTTCACCGTGATTGATGAAAACATGCCACATGCGCCCGTAGCGCATCATCTGAAAGTTTCGGGGATTCTGGTTGACGTAGAACACGATGCGAATGTCTTGCTCGTGGATCACGTGTTCCAGGTCGCGCACCGAGCGCACGTGCGCGACGGGAAGAGGCGACTCCTCCATGAGTTTCAGGGAACCACCGCCGGTTCGACTCAGCACCACCACGGGCCAGGTCTCTGCCAGTGTGAGCAGCGGTTTGTACCACTGGCGCATCTGATACATGTTCACCGGGCCGTCGGCAAAATACACGGCAATCTTGAAGTGGTTCCGCGGCAATGGTTCACGGGTGTCGGCCAGAAAGCGCTGCGCCTTGCGCGACGCCACGACGTCCTTGACCATCTTTACCGCGCGTCTGACGTCTTTCTGAATACCCACCGCTTAAGTTTACCCTCCGAGAACGGTCAGACGACCGGGGGGCGTCCGGCGCGCGTCATTCGCCAGACGGTGCGGAGCGACAGCGCGCGCCGTTCCCCCGGGTCGGTACGCCACCCCTCACGCCAGCCGCCGAACCAGGCACGCAATGCCTGGGGGTTGCGTGACCACCGCAGCAGCTGAATGAGCGTCCACGAGCCCACATACACGGGAATGAGCACGGTCGGCAGGTTGCGCCGGGCGAGCCACACGCGATTGCGGGCATTCAGGCGATAGTAGGCGGCGTGCCTGGTCGGGTGCATGAACGGGTGATTCGCTTCGAGGTCACCGGCATACCAGGCGCGCAAACCCTGGTCCCACACCCGCCAGGCGAGTTCGATGCCCTCGTGGGCGTAGAAGAACGGCTCGGCCCAGCCTCCGGTGGCGTCAAAAACAGCACGGGGCAGCAGCACTGCCCCCTCCCACACCGAGAACACGGCACTCGATTCGGTGGCCTCACCCTTGCGGATGCGCGGCACCCAGCGCCGCGGGGAGGTGAGGCCTTCCGGGTCGACCACGCGGGGCTGCAGCAGGCCAATTGACGGATCTGCCCTGAGCTTATTGATGGCGTCGAGCAGAAAATGCGGGTCCGGTATGCTCGCGTCGTCGTCAAGGAAGAACAGGAATTCACCGCTGACCCGGTGCACACCGCGGTTTCGTCCGGCGGGAATACCGAGGTTGGTCGGAAGTCCGAGCGTTTGAACGCCGCCCGGCAGCCCGGTCGGCTCCCAGCCGTTGCCCACGCACACCACGTCGAGATGTACGCCCTGTTGCGCCAGCAGAGAAAGGATGCCGCGCTCAAGTTCCGCCGGTCGAGTCCCCTGGGAGAGAACCACGACTCCGACGGTTGGCAGCGTCCCCGCCTCGGGAAGACGCCCGGGGTTAGGACCGGACACGCTTGGATGCCATGATCGCAACGAAGTGCCCGATCAGCGACAGGAAGGCCAGCGGAACCAGAACGATGAGCAGCGCACGATCCACGGTGGGCTCCCCGATGACGAGGCCCAGGAGCGCCGCGACGAAGATCACCATGGTGAGTTCCACGGAGTGGTACAACCGGTGGAAGGGAAGGAACCGTGCCAGCCGCCGAACGCGCTTCAGCAGGCTCGAGGTCGGGGCACTCTCTCCCTGGGTGTCGGCGAGTTTGGTGAGGCCCGCGTTGGCGCGGGCGACGTGCACCATGTCGTTGAGGGCCTTGTTGAGCACGATGATGAGCGCGAGCAGGAGGGCCAGGCTCGTCCAGAGGAAGTCCGCCGGCACCTCGATCGGGTACATGGCGGCGCGGAATCCGAGCGCGATGGGGATCAGGGACTCGGTGGAATAGTGCCCGACCTTGTCGAGGAATACCCCGGCCGGTGACGATGTCTTGCGCCACCTGGCGACTTCGCCGTCGCAGCAGTCAATGAGCATCTGCAGCTGCCCGAGCACGAGGGCCAGCAGGGCTCCCCAGATACCGGGGATGAGCAGGGCCGCGGCGGTCGACCATCCCAGCATGATCATCAGGCCGGTCACACCATTGGCCGAGATGGGCGTCTTCAGCAGCATCCAGGTGACGTAGGGAGACAGGTCGCGCAGGTAGAGGCTGGCCGTCCAGTGTTCGGCGTTGGCACGCAGACGAACCTCCGGCGGCTGGGCCACCCGTCGCAACTCGGCGATCGACGTGGGCCGAGCCGAGCTGGGCGTGGCTTGCATGTGGTTATCTCCCCGTGTGTGCCGTGATGTTGCTCGTGAGCTTGAGGAATCCAAGTACGAATCCCGCACCCCAGCAAAAGTGAATGCAGGGCAAGACTACGAGAAACCGACTCGCGGAACGAACCCCGTCGGGGCGCGCCACCGTCACCGTCGCCGCGACGACGATGAGCGCATAGCCGATCGGAACGATCAGGCCGAGCAGGAGCCAGGGCGTCGCACCGGACAGTGCCTGGGCAACGCCTCCGAGTCCGAGAAGCAGAGCGAGAGTCACTGCAATCACCATGAGCGGCGGAATGAAATAGCGGATGCCGTTGGCCGCCGGGTAGCGCCTGGCGAGTTCTCCGCGCCACAGCCCGGTCGAGAGCATCTGCCGGGCGAGCCGGGCCACGCTCGGGCGCGGTCGATAGACGACCCGGAGCTCCGGGGTGAACCACACCGTGCCACCGGCTTCGCGCAGGCGCCGGTTGAGGTCCCAGTCCTGGCCACGCTTCACGTCCTCGTCGAAGAGTCCCACGTTGAGGATGCTCTCGGTTCGGAAGCAGCCCAGGTACACGGTCTCTGCCTTGCCCTGCTTGCCGCCCACGTGGTGGGGCGTGCCGCCGAGGCCGATGCGGGTGCCGTAGGCGCGGGCAACGGCCTTCTCGAACGGGGTGCCTCCCTGGGCATCCATAATGCCGCCCACGTTGTCGGCGCCCGTGCGTTCGAGGGTCTCCACGGCAATGCGGGCATAGTTCGGGGGCAGCACCGAATGCGCATCGACACGGATGACGACCGCGTACTTCGAGGCGCGAATGGCGGCGTTGAGACCGGCAGGGGTGGAACCCACGTCGTTAGGAACGATGCGAATGCGGGCATCCACAGCGGCCATTTCTTCGACCAGTTCCGTCGTACCGTCGAGGCTCGGCCCAAGGGCCAGGGTCACCTCGAACGGACCCTGATAGTCCTGATGCAGCAGGCTCATCACGGCGGCCCGCACATGCGTCACCTCGTTGAGCACCGGCATGACGTACGACACCCCGGGTAGGAGTTGGTCACCACTCTGACGCACGCGGCAGCCCGCTTTCCGGTAGTTGGGTAGGCGATTCAGCCTATCATTGCCGCTCGAACACGCACCGGCCCCCGCACACACGAGTGCGCTGCCGGACAGGCCGACGGCGCACTCAGGGGAAGGAGCGAAGCGGCTAGCTGGAGAGCTCGCCCAGGGTGACCGACACCGTGGCGGTCTTCCCGTCACGAACATAGGTCAGGTCGGCCGTTCCGCCGGCCGGCAGCGCGCGAACCTGCGCGGTGAGGTCGTTGGGGTCCGTGATCGGCAGACCGTTGAAGTTGATCACGACGTCACCCTTGCGGAGCCCGACCTTTTCGGCCGCACCGCCGGAGGAGACCTCACGGATGAGCGCACCCACCGTGCCGCTTGAGTCGCTCGCGGCGTTGGAAACGCTCGCTCCGAGCAGGCCATGGGTCGCCTTGCCGTTCGTGATGAGCTCCTCGGAGATGCGCTGGGCGAAGTTGGACGGAATCGAGAATCCCACGCCGATGCTTCCGGCGGCAGACGAGGAGTCCGATCCACCCGCATTGGCGATGGCCACGTTGATGCCGATGAGCTCACCCTTGCTGTTGAGCAGGGCGCCACCGGAGTTTCCGGGGTTGATCGCGGCATCCGTTTGGATCACCGGCAAGGAAATGCTGCCCTTCCCTTCCTGCGCCTGTGGCTGCTGCGGCGTGCCGTCCTGTTTCGGAAGGTCGAAGTTCCAGAAGTCGAAGGGGCTGGATCCGCCCTCATCGGGCGCCGTGGTGTCCGGGGTCGTCGGGGCCGCCGACGACGCCACCGTGATGCTGCGGTTGAGCGCGCTCACGATACCGTTTGTCACCGTGCCGGAGAGGCCCAGCGGAGCACCGATCGCGATGGCGGTGTCACCCACGTTGATCTTGGACGAGTCGGCCATGACGATCGGCGTGAGTCCAGCAGCATCGGTGAGCTTGATGACCGCGAGGTCGGAGATCGGGTCGGTACCCACGACGGTGGCCGCGTAGAGCTTCCCATCGCTGCTCTTCACCTGAATCGTCGCATCCCCGACAGCCCCATCGAGGGTGACGACGTGCGTGTTCGTGAGAACATAGCCGTCTGCGCTGAGAATGACCCCGGAGCCGGAGCCGCCCTGCTGGCCGCTGTTGACCTCGATGGTCACAACGCTCGGCGAAGCCTTCGCCGCCACGGCGGTGATCTCATTGACGCTGTCGGTATTGTTCACGACAACATTGGCCGCGCCCTGCGACTGGGTGGTCGACACGTTCGTGTTGCGTCCGGAATCAACGAGCGCGTACATCCCGGCACCGGATGCTCCACCGACGAGGGCCGCGATGGCGAGCGCGGCGATCAGGCCGACGCTACTGCGACGCTTGGTCGCGTCCTTGCCGGTGCTCGGGTTCGACACTGAGGGGTACGCGTTGGCGGTCGCGTAGCTCGTGGTTGCGTGGCCCTGGCCGGCGTAACCGGAGGAGCCTGCGGCCGTCGCTGCGACGGGACGCCCGAAGGCATCGGTGGGATACGCCGCCGTGGGGTGTGTCTCTGCCGGATTGGTGCTCGCCGGCGTGGCACCGGCTGGGGCCTCGGGCACGTCACTGGGGTCACTGGCCTCACTGGCCTCACTGGCGTCACTGGCGTCACTGGCGTCACTGGCCTCGCTGGCGTTCGCGGGGTACACCGCTGACTGCACCGGTTCAGTCTCGTCGGGAGCGACGTTCTCGCTGGGTGTGGAATCCGGCTTTGACACTGGAGGGGTCGTGGCTTCCTCGCCGGAACCGTCCACGGCGAAAGAAGCTGTCTCGTCGCGAGGTTCGGGCATGTTGCTACCGGAATCCTTGGTGCTATCGGTCATGGGGTGCTCCTTCCAAGCAAAACCAGCTTCGCGCCCAAACCTGAACGTTTGGTATGGACAGGCTGGGAGCTTTCAATGATGACACCCTGACCTTGCTCGGGGCTGGGATCCGGCACGTCATACACTGTGGCATCAGCATCGACAGGGTAGCGCGAACGGGATGTCGTAGTTTGATCTCATGGGAAAAATACGATGAGCATCGCGGGAGCATGGCGTCGAACGGCGGCGGGGGCAGGACTGCTCGCCGCCGACGGAAGCGTAGCGGCCAGTATCTTCGCGGAAATGAGCGCCCTCGCGGTTCGAACGGGGGCCATCAACCTGGGTCAGGGGTTTCCCGATGAAGACGGACCGGTCGAGGTCCGTGAGGCGGCCAGGCAAGCCATCGCGGATGGTGTCAACCAGTATCCGCCTGGGCGGGGAATGCCGGTATTGCGAGAGGCAATCGCCCGCCACCAGCAGCGGTTCTACGGCCTCACGATTGATCCCGAAACGGAGGTCCTGGTCACCGCGGGGGCCACGGAGGCCCTCGCCGCGACAATTCTCGCCCTTGTGGAACCCGGCGACGAAGTCGTCACGTTCGAGCCCTTCTACGACGCCTACGGCGCCCTGATCGCCCTCGGCGGCGGCATCCACCGCACCGTGCCGCTCCGGACCCCCGACTTCCAACCGGACCTGGATGCCCTGCGGGCAGCGGTGACCGACCGAACCCGCCTGATCATCGTCAATGACCCGCACAACCCCACCGGGACGGTACTTCCCCTTGAGACCCTCACCCTCATCGTGGAGCTGGCGCACCGGCACGACGCGCTCATTGTCACCGATGAGGTGTACGAACACCTGACGTTTGAGCAGCCGCACATCCCCATCAGAACCCTGCCCGGGGCGCGCGAACGCACCATCACCGTGTCCTCGGCCGGGAAGACGTTCAGCCTCACGGGGTGGAAGATCGGCTGGCTCAGTGCGCCCGCTCCGCTCGTGACCGCGATCCTCGCGGTCAAACAGTTCCTGACCTACGTCAACGGAGCACCGTTTCAGCCAGCCATCGCCGTGGGCCTGGACCTGCCCGACTCCTATTACCGCGGTGCCGTCGCCGATCTGCGGGCCAAACGTGACGTGCTCGGGCGCGGCCTCGAGGCTGCCGGGTTCACCATCAGCCAGCCGCGAGGGGGCTATTTCATCATTGCGGATGCGACACCGTTCGGGTTCAGCGACGGTGCAGAGTTCTGCCGACGGCTCCCCGAACTCGCCGGAGTCGTGGCCGTGCCCGTCACCGCGTTCTGCTCCCCCCGGTACCGGGCCGACTACGCCCCGCTCGTGCGCTTCGCCTTCTGCAAGAAGGTCGACGTGCTCGAGCGGGCCGCGTCACAGCTGGCCGCCCTGGCGACGCGTTAGCTGCGTGTGAGGGCCGGGTAGTCCGTGTATCCCTCGGGGCCGGTGCCGTAGAACGTCGCGGCGTCGGCGACGTTCAGCGGCAGGTCTTCCTGCCAGCGATACGCCAGGTCGGGGTTCGCGATGGCCGGGCGGCCAACGACAACACCGTCAGCATGACCGTCGTGAAGCAGGCCGAGGGCCTCGTCACGACTCGTCATCTGCGCGAACCCGCTGTTGAGCAGCACGGATCCGCCGAAGCGCGTGCGCAGCTCCTGCACGAACGCGCCGGTCGGCTCGGCGTGCAGAACGCTGAGGTAGGCCAAGCCCAGCGGGGCGAGGGCATCCACCAGGGCGCCGTAGGTCGCGAGCACGTCGTCGGCGTCCGTCTCCAGCGCGTCCTGAATGTTGTGCTCGGGCGAAATGCGCAAGCCCACCCGGCTGGCACCAATCGCATCCGCTACGGCGGTCACGACCTCGACCACGAAACGAGCGCGGTTCTCGGGGGAACCGCCATACAAGCCATCGCGCTGGTTGGATGCGGGCGAGAGAAACTCGTGCAACAGGTAACCGTTTGCGGAGTGGACTTCGACGCCATCAAGACCGGCAGCGATGGCGTTGCGGGAGGCCGTCACGAATTCCTCGATCACACCAGCGAGCTCGCTGTCGGCGAGTGCGTGTGGAACGGGGTACGGCTGCTTGCCGGCGTAGGTGTGTGTCTGGCCGTTGATCGCTATGGCGCTCGGGCCGAGGACGGTTCGCCCACCGGTGGTGCCCTCATGGGTCACCCGGCCCGCATGCATGACCTGGGCGACCATCTGGCCGCCAGCCGCGTGCACCGCGGTGGCAACCTGCCGCCAACCCTCAAGCTGCTCGGGCGTGACGAGACCCGGCTGGCCCGGGAAGCCCTGGCCGGCGTGGCTCGGGTAGGTGCCCTCAGAGACGATGAGTCCGAGCGAGGCGCGCTGGGCGTAGTGCTCGGCCACCATCGGGCCAGGAACGCCGGCTTCCCCCGATCGGGTTCGGGTCAAAGGCGCCATCACCAGGCGGTTCGTCAGGCTCAACGCGCCCAGATTGATAGGGGAAAACAATTTCACAGCGAATCTCTTTCTGTCGGTCGTTTCAGGGACAACAGTGGCCCACACCCACTATTCCTCCCTGAGAATCGCCTGCATGTGCCATCTGGCGGGCGCGGGGCAATCCGGGAGACCGTGTGCACCGAACCACTGTCATGACCACCGTTCTCCCCCGCACCCCAGGCCGCCATGCGAGTGCGGCCACGCCGCCGAGCACGCATGCGGAACCTGGGGCGGGCCCGACTATGCGGTACGCCCCCTTCGCTCTCGACGCGGATGCCCGCCGTTTCGGCCTGACGACGAGTTCGATGCGGCTGGGCCCCGGCGCGGTCTCCGTTGCCGTGCGGCACGGGCGCCGCACGGACAGCGACACGGCCACGATCCTCCTGCACGGCGCGGCCGGCTCCTGGACGACGTGGACTCCCCTCCTGCAGGCCGCCAGCCATGGCGAAACGGCGCCGATGGACACTGATCTGACGGACCTTGTCATCCCCGATCTGCCGGGCTGGGGCGACACTCCCCTGCCCGCCGACACCTCGGAGCTCACGATTGAGACGATGGCCGCGACCGTCGCTGACATCGCCAGGGCCCTGGGATATCGCCGGTGGAACGTCGTCGCTCATTCCATGGGCGGCCTCATTGCCCTGCAGCTCGCCGCCGCCGAGACCGGCGCCACCGTCTCGGTGGGGCTCGTTTCCGCCACAACCTTCTCCGTGATCGACAGCGTGCAGCATCCCATGCTGCATTTCGGTCTGCTCCCCGGTTACACGACGCTGCTGCAGGTGATGCGGATGTTGCGCCTCGCCGGAGCGTCCGGCCGCGCCCTGGTCGTCGGTCTCGCCCGCCTGCACCTGCTGCGCACCGTGGTTTCCCCGCTCTTTCGCCACCCCGGCCGCATGCAGTCCACCGTTATTGCCGCGCTCGCCGTCGAGCTGCGGCCACACGGTTTCAGCCTGGCATCGGCGCGAGCCGGTTCCTACGACGCCGTCGCGTCGTGGTCGCGCATCGTCTGCCCGGTTCGCGCGAGCGCGGGTGACCGGGATGTTTTCGTGTCGGCAACGGACACCGACCGCCTGCGAAACGTCATCTCCGACTTCAGCATGGTGACACTGACCGATGCCGGTCACTTCGGGCACATCGAGCGGCCCTTCCATGTTTTGACCACCCTGCGTCTGCCAATGCGCCGGGAGATGCGGAAGATACTTGCTCTGGGTCCCCAAAAGGAGGAGGGTTGAAATTAAATCCGATTGTGTGTATGTCTTAGCGCCGCTTTCACCGTCCCGACACCACGCGCGACGAAGGAGGGCGACATATGGGCTCCTTGACCTATGACCGCGTAATAGTGGAATTCGACGATCGGGTGCTCGTGCACTTATAGTGCGTGATCATTCAAAAACTTCGCCGAGGCGAGAGCTTTCTCCTGTCATGGCGCGATGCCGCCGTCGTGGGCGATGGTCGCAGCTCCGCCTGGCTCCACCCCGCCATACCGCTCTACTTCAAGTTCTCCGGAGGACATGCGCCAAGCATCAACCCCCAGTGGATCTCCCAGCTCACCCGTTCGGCGAACAGCTCGCAAGGCCTGATCGTCACCGGCGAGGAGAATTCCTCGGCCGAATCCGAGCGCACGTTGCACACGGAGCGAGCAACCAACCTCCGTGCCGCGGCCCCGTCACGCGCGACCAAAGCCAGCCTGCGGCAGAGCGGCACCTACCGCGGTACGACGCCGAACCGGCGGTGTGAGAGCGCCGGGTTCACGGCGCGCACCGCGTCAATGCGCTGCGGCGATAGCCAGGCCACGGCCACATCCGTCGTTTCGCCGATCGTGACGACTTCGACGCCCATGGGGTCGACGATCATGCTCTGGCCGACACCGATCGGCGGCGCCTGGTCGGCAGCAACCACATACACCGTGTTTTCGAGCGCCCTGGCGGTGAGGAGCACACGCCAATGGTGCTCCTTGAGCGGCCCGCGCATCCATTCAGCCGGAACCAGAACCACGTTGGCTCCCGCGTCCACGAGCCGCCTGGTCACCTCGGGAAAGCGGATGTCGTAACACGTCTGCATGCCCACGGTCAGGCCCTGCATATCGAAGGTCTCGGGGTGTGAGATCTCACCGGCCAGGACCACATCGGATTCGTGCTCCCCAAAGGCGTCGTACAGGTGCAGCTTGCGATACGTCGCCACGAGTTCGCCGTTCGGGTCGACGGCGACGAGCGTGTTCGCAAACCGCGCGGGATCGTCGGTCGCTTCGAGCATTCCGGCCACGATGAACACGGCGAGTTCGCGCGCAAGCTCGCCGAGGGCAGACACGAACTGACCGTCAAGCGACTGCGCCGCGGCGAGTGACGCCGGACCGAGGGGCACCTCGCAGAAGGCGGAATACTCCGGAAAAACGACGAGACTCGCACCTCGTGCCGCCGCGACGGCAGCGAGGCCGCGCATCTCTGCCAGGTTGGCGGATTCATCGGTGCCGGGCCGAAATTGTGCCACGGCCACCCCCATGCCCGCCAGGGGACGCCATGTGTCGTTGCTTGGTTGCGCATCAGCCATTCCGTCAGCCTAGCCTTCAGCTGGGGTGATCATGGGAGTGGCGGATCAACCGCGGGAACGTATGTTACACCACGGAATCAACAGGGGTTCACAGTCGACCAGACCATACTGGTCAATCGCACCGACATTATCGAAATGACGAGGTCACTCATGCCCAACACCCTGGTGATCATTCCGACGTACAACGAGTGCGAAAACATTGATCTCATCGTCACCCGGGTTCGCGCGAGTGTTCCCGAAGCTCATGTTCTCGTGGTTGACGACGCGTCGCCGGATGGCACGGGCGAGCTCGCCGACACGCTCGCGACGGCGGACGACAGCGTGCACGTTCTGCATCGCACCGAGAAGACCGGACTCGGAGCGGCGTACCTGGACGGCTTCGGTTGGGCTCTCTCGCACGGGTACGACCAGCTCGTGCAGTTGGATGCCGACGGGTCGCATCTTCCCGAGCAGCTTCCCGGCCTCCTGACCGCCGCCGCCTCGGCCGACGTCGTCATGGGATCACGGTGGATACGCGGCGGAGCCGTGAAGAACTGGCCCTGGCACCGCCGCGCTCTCTCACGGGGTGGCTCCATCTACTCACGCGCCCTGCTGCGCCTGCCCCAGCGGGACGTCACCGGCGGATACCGCGTGTACTCGGCGCACGCGCTTGAGAGCATGCAGCTCGGAGGCCTCGAGAGCCTCGGGTACTGCTTTCAGATCGATATGCTCCTCCACGCCGTTCGCGCACAACTCACGGTCGTGGAGGTGCCGATCACCTTCGTAGAGCGCACGCTCGGCTCGTCAAAGATGAGCGGTCGAATCGTGATTGAGGCCATGGCGCGCGTCACGATCTGGGGGTTGACCGGCATGGGCGCGCACCGTTCCCGCGTGCCGGCGGAGGCCGCCCCGCAGCAGTAGGCCGGCGAGCGGGCGCGACGGGTTCGGCCCGGCGGGTTTCGGTGCCACTCAATCCGGCTATAGAATTATCAGAACAGTTAGAGTCACTTAGACCTTTACCTCCGGGATGTCCGCTCATGACCGTAGTGAATCACGCCGCGCTTGCCGTGTCGACGGTGATTTTTGCCCTGCGCCCGGACGACGCCTCTGCCCTCAAGACACTCTGGTTACCGCTCGTTCGCCGCACCCGACAGCCTCACGAGGGGCAGTGGGCGCTCCCTGGCGGCTGGCTGCCCGATGCGGAGCAGCTCGCGGACGCGGCCGCCCGCACGCTGCACGAAACCACCTCCCTCGCTCCCACCTACCTCGAACAGCTCTTCACCTTCGGGGATGTCGGCCGATCCCCGGGACATCGAGTGGTGTCCGTCGTCTATTGGGCGCTCGTGCAGTCCGACGAGGCGGCCAGGGCTGCCGAGGGTGAGAACGTGCGCTGGTTCGCGGCCGATCAACTTCCGGGACTGGCCTTTGACCACAACAAGATCGTGGAATACGCCCTGTGGCGGCTTCGCACCAAGGTGGAGTATTCGCGCATCGCCCATGCTTTCCTCGGGGATACGTTCACCCTCACCCAGCTTCGCGAGGTGCATGAGGCCGTGCTGCGCAGGCCGCTCGATCCCGCGAACTTTCGCCGGACCCTTGAGTCGTCCGGCACCCTTGTCGACACCGGGCGGCATGTCGCCGGCGCACGGCATCGCCCGGCTCGGCTCTATCGCTACGACGATTCGGATGCGCACTCCGGCCACGGTCCCTCCGGGGCACCTGCCCCGCCCCACACTTGATTCCGCACGGCCCGCACCACCGAGAAATCCCCAGAACCACAAAAAACTAGCCAGAACCACAAAGAACTAGCCAGCTTTTCCCTCACGAGCAGTCCCCTAGGAGAACGCCATGACGAATCCGTCGGTTAATAGCACCATCCAGCTCATCAGCACGGGCGCCGCCGCCGGCAGCACGTGCAGCCCCGACCTGGCCACCGCTCCCTGGGAATTCGATTCCGCCGCACCCTCATACGGACCCGGGTCCTCCATGGGCGACGTCATCCCCACCGGGTCGCCCCGCCAGGGGGAACTCCCCGAGGACTACCGGCGGGCGACGCCCGAGGAGCTGGATGTGCGCATCCGCTCGGCCAAGGCGACACTCGGTGACCGCGTCGTCATTCTCGGCCACTTCTACCAGCGCAATGAGGTGCTGCAGCACGCCGATGTCGTGGGAGATTCCTTTCAGCTCGCGCAGGCGACCAAGAGCCGACCGCAGGCCGAGGCGATCATCTTCTGCGGCGTGCACTTCATGGCCGAGACCGCCGACCTGCTGTCCGGGCCGGAGCAGGCCGTGATTCTGCCCAACCTCGCCGCCGGCTGCTCGATGGCCGACATGGCAGACCTCGATTCGGTCACCGAATGCTGGGAGCAGCTCGAAGATCTGTATGGCACCGAACCGGATGCTTCCGGCCGTGTTCCCGTGATCCCGGTCACCTACATGAATTCCTCCGCCGCGCTCAAGGCGTTCTGCGGCGAACACGGCGGCATCGTGTGCACCTCCTCCAACGCGCAGACCGTGCTGGAGTGGGCCTTCGAGCGCGGCCAGCGGGTCTTGTTCTTCCCCGACCAGCACCTGGGCCGCAACACCGCCAAGGCGATGGGCGTGCCGCTCACGCAGATGCCCATGTGGAACCCGCGCAAGGCACTCGGCGGCAGCACCGCGGCCGAACTCGACGACGCCCGGGTGATCCTCTGGCACGGATTCTGCAGCGTGCACCGCCGGTTCACGGTGGGCCAGATCGCCGAGGCACGTGTGACGCACCCGGGCGTTCAGGTGATTGTGCACCCGGAGTGCCCGATGGCCGTCGTGGATGCGGCCGATTCCGCCGGCTCCACCGACTTCATCGGCAAGGCCATCGCCGCCGCCCCCGCCGGATCGACGTTTGCGATCGGCACCGAGATCAACCTCGTGCAGCGCCTCGCCGCCCAGCACCCCGAGCACACCATCTTCTGCCTCGACCCGGTGATCTGCCCGTGTTCGACCATGTATCGCATCCACGCCGGTTACCTGGCCTGGGTGCTCGAGGGACTCGTGGGCAGCAGCGAAAGACCCGCCGAGGTGCTCAACCGCATCGAGGTCGACGCCGACGTTGCCGTGTATGCCCAGGTTGCCCTCGAACGGATGCTGGCCGCCCGGCCACCCGTCGCGGTCACCCCGCCGGTCCCCGTAGCGCCCACCGTCACCGACGCAGAGCCCCTTCTCTCCGGACGGCCCTGATGGCCTCGGTCATAGTGATCGGCAGCGGCCTCGCCGGGCTCACCGCCGCCGTGCGGGCGACGGATGCCGGTCACCGGGTGACGCTGGTGACCAAGGCTGCACTCGACGAAAGCAACACGAAATATGCCCAGGGCGGCATAGCCGCCGCTTTGTTTCCCGACGACTCGGTCGAGGCGCACGTGCTCGACACCCTGCGCGCGGGCGCCGGACTGTGTGACGAGGACGCTGTGCAGGTTCTCTGCACCGAAGGGCCAGCCCGGGTGCGCGACCTCATTCGATTCGGCGTCGACTTCGACCGCGACGAATCCGGCATCTCCCGCGGACTAGAAGCCGCTCACTCACGCTCCCGGGTGCTGCACTCCGGTGGGGACGCGACCGGGGCCGCCATTCAGGCCGCCCTCGTCGCGACCATCCGGCAGCGTGCCGCCGCCAACTCACTACATTCCACCACCGGAATACAGATTCTTGAGCACACCATGCTCATCGAGCTCTCCATGAGTTCGGGTCGCGTCGTGGGTGTGCGCCTGCTCGGCCCGGATGCCCAGGTGCAGAGCATCCGGGCAGATGCCGTCATCCTCGCCACGGGCGGCGCTGGCACCCTGTTCCGCCACACCACCAACCCGAGCGTCGCCACCGGCGACGGCGTTGCCGCAGCGTGGCGAGCAGGGGCATCCGTTGCCGATTTGGAGTTCTACCAGTTTCACCCGACCGCGCTCGCGGTTGCCGGCAGCCCGCTCGTGTCGGAGGCCGTGCGCGGCGAGGGCGCCGTGCTGCGCAATCGACGCGGGGAGCGGTTCATGCTCGACATACCGGGCGAAGAACTCGCCGCTCGAGACGTCGTGGCGCGCGCGATTGCCCGCGAGATGGCGGAGCAGGACGGCGAGCCCGTGCTTCTTGACGCCACGGGCCTCGGCCGGGACCTGCTCGAGTCGCGGTTCCCCACGATCACGGCCGCGTGCCGGGCTGTCGGCCTCGACTGGGCGCTCGACCCCATTCCCGTTGCTCCGGCCGCGCACTATTGGATGGGCGGCGTTGTGACCGACGCGTGGGGTCGCACAACGCTTCCCGGTCTTTTCGCCGTCGGCGAGGTCGCCCGCACGGGTGCCCACGGTGCCAACCGTCTCGCGTCCAACTCGCTGCTCGAGGCCGCGGTCTTCGCCGATCGTGCCGTTCGCGCCCTGTCCGTTTCCTTCGAAGCCGCTTCCTTCGACGTTTCCTCCCCGGTCGAACACGTTGGAGAGGTCGCGCCGCTTACGGCACGCCCAGTTTCCGGTGCCACCGCCCGCACCGCCGCCGCCGCAGAGAAAATCGGCGCGACGAGCACCCCGGCGTTCTCGCGCGAGGCCCTGCAGCACGTCATGTGGGACAGCGCGGGCGTGCACCGCTCCGGGGCCGGCCTCGAGCGGGCGGCGGCCACCCTCACTGCCTGGTCCACGGGCGACCTCACAGACCGCGCCGATGTGCGGCAGCTGGAGAACCGCAACCTGCTCGATCTGGCGCGGCTCGCGGTGGCGGCCGCTCTCGCCCGCACCGAATCCCGCGGAGCCCACCACCGGGCGGATTTTCCGCACACCCGCACCGACCTGGCCTGGTCCCGGTCCTGGACCGCGCACCGGCCCTCATCGATGCGAACCGCACACACCGTCGCACCACACGTACCAGACACCGCGGCCAGGGAGGCCATTGCATGCTGACCACACACACCATCGACACCGTCGTGCAGGCCGCTCTCACCGAGGATGCCCCGTGGGGGGACCTCACCTCAGAGGTGCTCATTCCCCGCCTCGCCGTGGCCACGGCCCAGCTGCAGGCTCGGGAACCCGGCGTTTTCAGCGGCGGCGACGTCTTCGCCTCCGCTTTCCGACTCACCGACCCCGCCATCGTCGTGCGCCTCCTCGTGGCCGATGGCACCGCCTTCGACGCCGGTGAGGTGCTCGCCGAGGTGACCGGCCCGGCGCGTGGCGTGCTGCAGGCCGAGCGCATCGGTCTCAACTTCGTGCAGCGGATGAGCGGAATCGCGACACTCACCGCCCGGTACGTTGCCGAGACGGTCGGCACCGGAGCCCGCATCGTGGACACCCGCAAGACCACGCCCGGCCTGCGCGCCCTCGAACGCCACGCGGTGCGCGACGGCGGCGGTCACAACCACCGTTTCAGCCTCTCGGACACCGTCATGGCCAAAGACAATCACCTGGCCGTGATCACCGCGGGCGGGCGGGACCTCACCGAGGCGCTGCGCGAGGTGCGCGAGCGCCTGTCCCACACGACCCACTTCGAGGTGGAGGTCGACCGCCTCGACCAGGTGGAGGCGGTGCTGGCCGCCGGGATCGACACGATCATGCTCGACAACTTCTCCCCCGACGACCTGCGCGCCGGCGTGCGTCTCGTGGCCGGGCGGGCCCTCGTGGAGGCGAGCGGCGGGGTGAACCTCGAGACAGTGCGGGGCATCGCCGAATCCGGCGTCGACATCATCTCGGTGGGCGCCCTCACACACAGCGCGCACTCCCTCGACCTCGGGCTCGACGTCGTGCTGCACACCGAGGCCTGATTCGGCGTGATCTACCTCGACAACGCGGCGACGACCCCGGTGCGCCGGGAGGCGCTGGAGGCCATGTGGCCGTTCCTCACCGGCAGCTTCGGTAATCCCTCGAGCCACCACCGCGTCGGCGAGGCGGCCGCCGCGGCGCTCACGCAGGCCAGGCAGAGCGTCGCTCGCTCCCTCGGCTGCCGCCCCGGCGACGTGATTTTCACCAGCGGCGGCACCGAGTCCGACAACCTCGCCATCAAGGGACTCGCCCTGGGGTCCCTCCGTGACGGGGCGCCCGGTCACCTCATCACGACCGCGATCGAACATGAGGCCGTGCTCGAGACCGTCGACTACCTGCACCGGCTGCACGGTTTCGAGGTCACATTCCTGCCCACGGATGCCCTGGGCCGGGTGCAGGCCGATGCCCTGCGCCAGGCGCTGCGCCCGAACACCAGACTCGTCTCCGTGCACTACGCCAACAACGAGGTCGGCACCGTGCAGCCCATCGCCGATCTCGCCGCGATCACCCGCGCGGCCGGCGCACTGTTCCACACCGACGCGGTGCAGGCCGGCGGCTGGCTGCCCCTGGATGTGACCGCCCTTGGGGTGGATGCGCTGAGCCTCTCGGGCCACAAGCTGGGCGCTCCCCCCGGGATCGGTGTGCTGTTCGTGCGTGGCCGCCTGCCCCTGGAGCCCCTGCTGCATGGCGGCGGTCAGGAGCGCGGCAAGCGCAGCGGCACCGAGAACGTGGCCGGCGCGGTGGCCTTCGCCGTGGCCCTCGAGCTCAGCCTGCGGGAACGCAGCGAGAGGGCGGCGCGGGTCGCCCACCGGCGGGACGAATTCATTGCCACCGTGCTGACCCAGTCCCCCACCGCCCGGCTCACCGGGCACCCCACCGAGCGGTTGCCCGGAACGGCGTCGTTCGTCTTCCCCGGAACGAGCGGCGAGGCGGTGCTGCTCGAATTGGAGCAGCGCGGAATCGTGTGCTCCAGTGGATCGGCCTGCGCGGCGGGCAGCTCAGAACCGTCGCACGTGCTCACGGCCATGGGCCTGAGCGCCGAGATCGCTCAAACGGCGGTGCGGTTCACCCTGTCGGCGAGCACCACCGCCGAGGAGGTCGCGCTGGCCGCGGCATCCGTTCACGATGCCGTCGCCGCCGTGCAACGCCTCGGCGGCTAGAGCCAGCGCGGGGTGACCGGGTTGCCGGGGCGGTTACTCGTTACGGGCGCGCCCGGGCGACCGCACGCCCACTGGGTGATGGCGGCCAGGTCGCCGGTGACGATGAGCGCATCTGACGCGTCGCGTGCCGCGCGACTCTCGTACATGGGGGTCTCCATACCGGTCTCCGCCCACGCCAGCGGGATCCCGGCCACCCGTGGGATTTGACCAGAAGGCAAGAAAACTTGCACAGGAGACACTTTCTGTTGCATATTAGTATTTACCTCTCAAATCTGTACGAAAGTAGGCAATTGATGGTCAATGATGAGCAGCCGATCGGCCCGATGGATGCCAGCCTGGTTCCGCGGTACGCCGGAATCGCCACCTTCGCAAGACTCCCCCGCCTCGAGGACGTCAGCCGCGCCGATATCGCCGTGGTCGGCGTACCGTTCGACAGCGGTGTGAGCTACCGGCCCGGTGCCCGCTTCGGCCCTGCTCATGTACGCGAGGCCTCCCGACTGCTTCGTCCGTACAACCCGGTGCAGGACGTCTCCCCCTTCTCCGCCCAGCAGGTCGTCGACGCCGGCGACATTGCCGCGAACCCGTTCAACCTCACCGAGGCTGTGGCCCAGATCCAGCAGGCGGCCTCCGAACTGTCTGCCGACGGTAAGCGACTCGTCGTCATCGGCGGCGACCACACGATCGCCCTCCCCCTGCTGCGAGTCGTCGCGGAAAAGCACGGGCCCGTCGCGGTGCTGCACTTTGACGCGCACCTCGACACCTGGGACACCTACTTCGGCGCCCCGGTCACCCACGGCACCCCGTTCCGCCGCGCCTCGGAGGAAGGCCTGATCGACATGCAGGCCAGCATGCACGTCGGTATCCGCGGCCCGCTGTACTCCCGCGACGACCTCCGCGACGACGAGCGCCTCGGCTTCGCGATCATCGCCAGCCACGAGTTCGAGACCGAGGGCCTCGCCCGCGCAATCGAACGGATGCTCGCCCGCCTCGGCGATCGTCCCGTCTACCTGTCCGTCGACATCGACGTGCTCGACCCCGCGCACGCGCCCGGTACCGGCACCCCCGAAGCCGGCGGCATGACCAGCCGGGAACTCCTGGCCATGATCCGCGCCCTGCGCGGCGTCAACCTGGTCGGCGCCGACGTCGTCGAGGTCGCCCCGGCCTACGACCACGCACAGCTGACCGCCGTTGCCGCCTCCCACGTGGCGTACGAGATCATCTCGGCGATGACGCCCTCCCGCTAACCCCGCTTTCCAAGCCGCACCAAACGCGTCTCCGCACCACGTAAGAACAATGATGTCGAGCGGTCTGACCACCCCATCCGCGGCGCCACCCGCGGCAAGCGATCATCGCCCCGCGCTATACACCCGCGTCACGACAGCCTGATCGAACACGGCTCCCTCGCGAATCGCGCGTGCTCTCGGCCTGGGGCGCATCGGGGCGTCCCGGCACAAAAAAGGCCCGGAACCTAAGTTCCGGGCCGTTCGTTGCGGGGGCAGGATTTGAACCTACGACCTCTGGGTTATGAGCCCAGCGAGCTACCGAACTGCTCCACCCCGCGCTACAAGATCTAATTTAGCACACAACAAAGGCTCGCGTGACCACGCGACACTGCTTTCTCTGAATTTATGCGGTCAACGCCCAAAAGACAAGAGCCCCGCCATAAGATTCGCGCACAATCAGCGAGCTGTCTTCTGGAGAATCCGGCGGCAGAGGTTGCCCCTTTTGCCGGGAACAGTGCCGCGCTAGGCTGCCACCGACACAGGAGGCACCATGAGCGATGCGGGCGAGAACAGCCACGGCGGGCGCGCAGAGAACGGCAAGGCAATCCTTCCCACGAACGATACGGCCCACGCGCACGAGGCCGGCGAGGCCCGGATTCGGTTTCTGCGCAGCCGTGCAGAAATCGCGCAGGCCGACATGGACGCGCTCAACGCCCAGCACCTGGACCCGGATACGCTCGAAGACTTAATACTGGAGGCCAGCCCGACCAAGGCGGACCTGATCAGAAAGGCCGAGCACGCCCTCAGCCTTCGCGTGGCCGAGGCGCGAGCCACCGCAGAAGCTGCTGAGGCCGCCTACGAAGAGGCAATGTTTAGCGATTTCGACAACTAGACCCGTCGCGTGCCGGCTGCGACGGGCCTGGTTGCCGACTAGTTCGTGTCGCGCTCCCGTTCAGCGTCGGCGATGTGGGTCACGGTCTTCAGGAAGCTGTCCGGGTTCAGTGAGATTGAGTCGATCCCCTGCCCCACCAGGAACGCCGCGAAGTCCGGGTAGTTGCTCGGCGCCTGGCCGCAGATGCCAACCTTGATTCCGGCGGCATGGGCCTTTTCGATCGCCTGGCTGATCATCTGCTTGACCGCGTCGTTGCGCTCGTCGAAGAGGGCCGCGAGTTCTCCCGCGTCACGGTCGACGCCCAGCACCAGCTGGGTGAGGTCGTTGGAACCAATCGAGAAGCCGTCGAACCGGGTCGCGAACTGATCCGCCAGAATCACATTGGCCGGGATCTCACACATCATGTAGACCTGCAGACCGTTCTCACCGCGCACCAGCCCATTCCCTGCCATCACCTCCAGCACTTTGTCGGCCTCCGTCGTCGTGCGACAGAAGGGGATCATCACGATGACATTGCTGAAACCGATCTCATCCCGAACCCGACGGATCGCCCGACATTCGAGCGCGAATCCCTCCCGGTATCGCGGGTCGTAATAGCGTGACGCGCCACGGAAGCCGAGCATCGGGTTCTCCTCCGCATGCTCAAACGAGCCCCCACCGATCAGGTGCGCGTATTCGTTGGTCTTGAAGTCGCTCATGCGCACGATCACCGGGTTCGGGTAGTACGGTGCAGCCAGCTTGGCGATCCCGAGGGCCAACGTCTGCACGAAGTATTCCTCCGGGTCCGCATAGCCGCGCGTGAGCTCCTGGATCTGCCGAACGGCGACCGGGTCTGTGACGAGCTCCGGGTGCACGAGCGCCATCGGGTGCACCTTGATCAGGTTGCTGATGATGAATTCCATGCGGGCCAGCCCCACGCCATCCGCTGGCAGACGCCACCATTCGAAGGCCGCGACCGGACTGGCAATGTTGACCATCACCTTCGTGCGGGTCGTCGGCACTGCACCGAGGTCGATCGTCTCGGTCTCGAAGCTGAGGGCGCCCGCATAAACGTTGCCCTCATCGCCCGCGGCGCACGAAATGGTGATCAACCGCCCGTCCGCGAGCACCTCGGTGGCGTTTCCGGTGCCGACGACGGCCGGTACGCCCAGTTCGCGGCTGACGATCGCCGCGTGGCTGGTCGGGCCGCCGTGGTCGGTCACGATGCCCGATGCGCGGGCCATAATGGGCACCCAGTCCGGGTCGGTCATTTCGGTGACCAGAATCGCGCCGTCGACGAAGTTCTCAATGTCCGCCGGGTCCCTGATGACGCAGGCCTGCCCGCTGGCGATGCTCTCGCCAACGGCTACCCCGGAGACCAGCAGCGGCCCGGTCTCGGTAAGACGACTGACCGTGAACGTCGTTCCGCTCGCCTGCGACTGCACGGTCTCCGGTCGGGCCTGCACCATGAACAACTCGTTGCTGATCCCATCCTTGGCCCACTCCATGTCCATCGGGCGGCCGTAGTGGTTCTCCACGATCACGGCCCAGCGCCCCAGCTGCACGATCTCGGCGTCGGTCAACACGAACGACTGCCGCTCACGCACGGGCGTGTCGATGGTGCGGGTGCGCGCGCTTCCGCCCGCCGCATAGACCATCTTGCGCTCCTTCGAGCCGAGCTTCTTCTCGATGATCGGCGTACGGCCGGTCTCCTCCAGCAGCGCCTTGAAGACAAGGTACTTGTCGGGGTCAACGGTGCCCTGGACCACCGTTTCGCCCAATCCCCAGGCGGCACTGATCACGGCCGCGCCGGGGAATCCGCTGTCGGGGTCGATGGAAAACATCACACCGGAGCCGCCAACGTCCGATCGAATCATGCGCTGGATCCCCACCGACAGGGCCACATCGAGGTGGTCGAAGCCCTTCACCTCTCGGTAGCTGATGGCCCGGTCGGTGAAGAGCGACGCGAAGCAGCGGCGGCAGGCGTCGAGCAGGTCCCGCTCACCCGTCACGTTGAGGAAGGTCTCCTGTTGTCCCGCGAAGCTGGCATCCACCAGGTCCTCGGCCGTTGCGCTGCTGCGCACGGCCACAGCCAGGTTGGCCTGCCCCGCCCGTTCACCCAGGGCACGGTATGACGCGCGGATCTCCTCGGCAGTGTCTTCGGGAAACTCTCCGCCCAGGAACAGCTCGCGCAGGGCCTCGCCACTCACCCGCAGCGAAGCTTCCCCGGAGTGGAACAGCGCCAGCTGGCGACGCAGTGCAGGTTCGATCCCGTTGGCCGCAATGAATGCCCGGTAGGCGTTCGCCGTCGTGGCGAAGCCCTCGGGCACCTGAACGCCGCTTGTGGCCAGGGTTCGCACCATCTCACCGAGCGAGGCGTTCTTCCCTCCGACCCGAGGGACGTCGGCAATGCCAATATCGTCGAACCACACCACGCTGTTCTCGCCCATGCCTGTCTCCAACCCGTGTCGCGCTGCCGGTACCCGTAGGTCTGAACCTACTACGCCGCCATAGTCACGGCTAGACCGTGATTATCGTGTCCCGCCCATGCCCACGCGCTTCGACGCGAGCATGGGCTCATCGGCGAGGTCGACGAGACGTTCCAGCGCTAGTGTCAACGGAGCGAGGCCACCACCACGTCGAGGTGGCCACGCATGATCTGGGAGATGAACTTCGCTTTCCGTTCGACGATCTGCCACATGCATCTGTCGAAGCTGCGCTCGACGACGTACCGGTAGAGACCAATCTCGGGGTTCTCGTGCCCGTGGCGCACGATGGCTCTTCACGTTTACGAAGCAACGCTCACGACTGGCAAGCAACACATATCGGCGGGACCTGACCCTGTCATCCCGGAAAGCCGTTTCACTCACGAACAGTGAAGGACCGTCAGAGGCGTGGACTTTCGGTTCCCTATGCGATCAAGGTGTGCAGATCGACCCCGACGAGGGCCACGAGAGGCCAGAGCACAATCGCGGCCAGGCCTTCCAGAATATTGCCGGGAACGTTCCATGCCACGAGATAGCCCTGTGTGGCAGCGACCACTACCCCGATGACCAGATACACGATCCCGATCAGACCTATTCCACGCCTGCCCATTTTGCGCCTGCCAATTCCGAGTCTCGTTGCTCATCTGCCACTGCGGAGTGTGATTTACACCATCATAGCGCTGGGGTAATTCGGGGAGGCCAGGGCCCCTTTCCTGTCCCGAGGGCAGGACGGGCGCGGGTGATCGCACAGAACGGGTGTCGCTGGTGCACAATGACGGCCTGCGTACGTTCGGGGTCGAGGAGGAACTGCTGATCGTTGACCCCACCGGCGGCTGGCCGCTGCCCCTGGCCAGGTGGTGTCCTTCCTCGGGATGGGTGTTCGCGTCAGGGAGCGGCTCATCGCCGACCCCCGCGTTGGGCCCGGAACTCGGGGCACGGACGCCAGCCACACGGCCGGTCAGGGTATTTCGTCGACACTGACCAGCCGCTGGCCGCTCTGTGCTGGCCGCTCTGTGCGGTGTCCCGCTCAGTTCACGGCGCCGCAGTCGGTCGGCAGGGTGGCCTGGTAGCCGTTGTCTTCTACGCCGTGCTGGACGAGCACGAAGTCGGTGATTTCCGCGGCCTGGGCCGGGGCCACCGTGAAGGTCCGCTTATAGTGCAGGATGCCATTGGCCGTCGCCACAGGCATCCGGTCGAGCGCCAACGCGCTACTCGGTGACGAGTCGCCGCTGGTGGTCAGCGAGATCTCCACGCCGCCGTAGAACGGGACCCCCTCGGCGAGCGAGATCATGCCATCACCATTGGTGTCGGCCGAAGGCGGCGGGCAGGTGTGGGCGGCGGCTGGCGAGTAATGCAGGTGCTGTGCGTGCGGCTGGCCAGGGGTCAGGCCTCGGGCATTGATGATCACCGTGAGCTGGTCCCCGCGCAGGGCGAGGTTGGCGACCCCGGAGGCGCCTGAGTCGTTCAGCGTGCCCAGAGCGACGTGATGCGTCTGGGTCGGAGCCGCCTGGTCGGTCGGAGTCGCCTGGGCGGGTCCGGCGACCGCAGCTGTCAGGGCGAGAGCGGCGGTACTACCGAGGCCCAGGGCCAGGGCGAGGGCACGGTGACGCCGGCGGGGTGAAGTGAAACTATCCCCAATGAGGACTTCCTTTCGGGCGCGATCACAATTGGGGAAACAAGCACCTGACCGGAAGTGTCGAGCGACCGCGAACTCGGCACCGAGCTAAGCATTCCGAATGGTAAACCGCCCGCCCAGACGATTGGTCTCTGACTTCGTGATACTCGGCGTACTGCCAGACTCTCCTGGCCGCGAGCAGGCGAGGGCCAGGTGCGGCATCGAGCTCGCCGCCGAAAGAACGAAAAAGGACCGGACCTGCTTCTCAGCGTGGCCGGTCCCTTTTCTGCAATTTCATGAATGAAACGGAATCATGATCTGAAACCGCCATGGTGGGGGTTTCAGCCAAACCCACACGCCTTACAGCGACTGGGCATTCCTCGACGCGTTGGGAGCGATTCCACCCTAAGAGCCGATTCTTTCCGGCTGCAGCACTAACGCTCTCAAGTTGATCAAGAGCCTCGCAGAGCAACGCCCTGTCGGGCGATCGAGGACATCACGCCCGACGCTGCGCGCAGCACTAACGAGCGGGAAAGTCGCCTCAATTTCCAATTATGGCGGCCGTAACACAATCTGATGCATTTATCCATGGGGTGTCGCCACGAACGATGCCTAACCTAACCTGAGTTTTGTCCACGTACGAAGGGCCTGTGAGCCGCCCGTACATGGACGTTTGAGCTAGCACCGGCCAAAGGAAGAGGCACAACATGATCATCACCTGCCCGTTCTGCCATTCGCGGGCCCGCCTCAGCCCGAACCCGGCTCATACCAGTCTGAACTCGCGGCCCGTGTACCTGTTGGTCTGTTCTGACTGCGACCGCACCAGCGTCAAACCTTAGCCAACCTGATCACGGCAGATTACGGCAGGGCGAGTTCGGTGGCTGATGACCACGGACGGGAGCATCCTCTTCCGGTGAGCGCTCGTGAGGCATCAATGGCGTCGGTTGCGTCGATGACTCTCGTCAGCATTTAATAAGCTGGTACTGCCGCGGCCGACCAACCCCCGGCACCTTCGCGCCGGTCACACAGTCCGGAACCGGAGACAACCTCGTCACCCTCCCCGCCGGTGCAACGGCCGGGATCTTCACCGCAACGCACGACGGCTCACGGATTTTCTCAGTTTCGGTTCTGGATGCCTCGAACGCGTCAACGGGGCAGCTTCTGGTCAACACCATCGGCGCCTGCAGTGTTACCGCGGTGTACGGCTTCAACGCATTCGACGATGGAAACGCTCTGCAGATCTCCGCCGACCGCAACTGGAACCTCACCACCGAGTGGGCCCACCCACAGACGTACACCAGCGCCCAACGCCGCGCCGAAGGTCACTCCGGCTCCGGGAACAGAACCATACCAGCGGCAGTGTTGGCCGATTTCATCAACGTATCAACCCATTCGAAGTTTATAGTCGGTGTTCGACCGCCTTGGTATCGAAAAGACAGTGGGATGTGCGGATCAAGCCAGACACAATTGCGACCGCCGCCATGCTCTCGTCCCTCTGTCCAGCAGAACAGAAATCCTTCGTGCCGACGAAGCTTGGCAACAATCACTACCTGCAGATGCGCTAACGGACGGTCATCGAACTCGTACTCAGAATAACAGCCGTATTTAAGAATACCCATCCTACCGGCCTCCTCCACGATTAGCAGGGTTTGAGCCCGTCGCCTCGCCCATTTTATCTCAGCACGACCGGGACAGGGCCTGAGAGAGAGCGAAAGGCCCCGAAGTGGGGTCCAATTGGCGCTCTCTCCGGCGACATAATTGAGAGGCAGAAACGCAATTTGGCCGTCCGAGGGAGCACCGGGTCCCTTTTCAGAGGAGACGCAACATGCACCCGACCTGCCCCTGTTGCCATTTCCCAGCGCGACTGACTTCCAATTCTGCCCACGATCGGCGACGTGCGCCGCATTGTCGGCAGAGACCGAAATGCAGCCTCCGGTTTGCCCGCATGGGCACGTGTGCCGATGAAGGTCAGGAAGAACACGGTCGCATTCCTGGCTGGTGACAAGTTCACGGCTCTGACGTAGGAAATCACGCAGGGCCATCACCGTACTCGGAAGCACCGGCACTACGCGTTTCTTGCCGTATTTCCCGGCTACCAGAGGCGCAGAGGCCTCCAGCCATCCCACTCCTCATCTGTCAAGGGACATGAGGAAAGCGCGAAGCGAGGAAGTCGACACAAGTTGAATATTTGAAGCCCTGAGCGCCACCTATTCGTGCGGTTCAGCGCCAGGCGCGCTACCGAAACGCCCCCTACGGAGCCCCGCTGGACAGGCAAGGCGAAATTAGCACCCTCAGTCCGCCTGGCTAGCGGCCATGCACCACACTCCACAAACGAAACGCCAGAAACACCAGAAACACCGACGACTTCAGCCTGCCGAAATGGCGGGATGAAGTGCTTCAACCACTCGAAATAGCTCCGCGCGGATCGCGGCGCGCTGGCCGATGCCGCCCCCACGCCGATCTCCAATTAAACAGAAGAAGGCCGACCCGGTATTTCTACCGGATCGGCCTTCTCTGTACGATTTGATGAACACTAACTACGTATTCTGTGACATCGCCATGGTTGCGGGGGCAGGATTTGAACCTACGACCTCTGGGTTATGAGCCCAGCGAGCTACCGAACTGCTCCACCCCGCGCTACATGTACTAATTTACCTCATGTCAGAGCTCTCCGTGACCACGTGCCGGTTCGGATACACCAAGAGCCCCACCCGACACGGGTGAGGCTCTCGGTGAGAACCGAATGCTACTCGCCGAGCAGGGCCAGCATCTTCGCGATCGTCTCCGACAACTTCTCGTCCGCGACACCGAAGGCGGCGAGGTCCCCGGCAGCGAGGGCGGCCTGCTTCTCGGTCAACGTCTCGTTGGCCGTTGCCAGCAGCGCCTTGAGTTCCGCGTCCGTGGCCGGGTCACCGGTCGTGGTTGCCGGCGGCGCCGGCTCGGCGGCGGGATCACCGTCGGTCGGACTGACCGTCGACGTATCCGTCTCGGTCACGGGCACCGTGGTGTCGCCGGCAGTGGCTCCGGAGTCACCGCCGAACAGCACGTCAAGTGCGCTGTCGAGAGTGTCCTCAAACGCGATCTGGTCACCGAAGGCGACAAGCACCTTCTGCAGCAGCGGGTACGACGTCTCACCCGTGGACTGCACGTAGACGGGCTGCACATAGAGCAGTCCGCCACCGACGGGAAGGGTCAGCAGGTTACCGTTCAGCACGGTTGAGGACCCCTGGCGCAGCAGGTTCAGCTCGGTGGACACATCCGGGTCGGCGTTGAACACGTTCTGCACCTGGCCGGGGCCGGGCACGGTGCCATCCTTCGGCAGGGTGAGCAGTCGCATCTTTCCGTAGCCGTCGGCGCGTTCACCGTCAGTGCCACCGGCATCCGCATCAACGGCGAGGTAACCATAGAGCACGTTTCTGCTCGACTCTCCCGTGGCGTCAGGCTGGAACGTCGTGTACAGCGAGAACGACGGCGTCTCCTGACCAGGCATCTGCATCGTCAGGTAGTACGGCGGCTGCAGGGTCGGGTTCGATGCGGGCGAGTCCGGGTCGTTCGGCGAGGTCCACGCATCGTCCTTCGAGTAGAACGAACCCGGGTCGGTCACGTGGTACTGGCCGAGGATCGATCGCTGCACCTTGAAGAGGTCCGCCGGGTAACGCACGTGGCTCATCAGGTCGCCGCTCATCTCACTCATCGGCTTCACTGTGGATGGGAAGATCTTCTGCCACGTGCGCAGCAGAGGCTCCTTGTCATCCCAAGCGTAGAGGGTGACCTCGCCGCTGTAGGCGTCAACGGTGGCCTTGACCGAGTTGCGAATGTAGTTGATGCTATCGAGCGCGAACGGCTGCGGCGGCGTCTCCGTGTCGGTGATCGCATCGCTCAGGCTCACGGCGGTGGAGTACGGGTAGTTCGCCGAGGTCGTGTAACCGTCCACGATCCATTTCACCCGTCCATCGACGACCGAGGGGTAGGCCTCGGAGTCGAGGGTGAGGTACGGGGCAACCTTCTGCACGCGCGTGACCGGGTCACGGTCGTAGAGAATCTGGGACTCGTCGTTCACCGCGTTCGCGAGGAAGATCTGCTCCGACTGGAACTTGAGCGCGTAGAGGAGCTGCTTGAACGGGTTGTCCAGCTTCGGACCACCGTCGCCGGAGAACGTCGTGTACGTCTGGCCGGCGCCGTCGGAGCCCGACGGGTAGTCCAGCTCGATCGAGTCGGTGCCTTCCGGCGCGCCCACGATGGAGTACTCGGGTGAGGTCTCACCGAAGTAGATGCGCGGTTCGAACTCGCCGAGCGCGCCGGTGGTGGGAATGCCCGACTCAAGGAACACGGGCTGGCCGTCGGCCGAACGCTGGTTGCCGTAGGCCGCAACAACGCCGTAACCGTGGGTGTACACGGTCTTGGAGTTCACCCAGGTGTTGCCGGCGTTCAGACCGTCAATGTTGAGGTCACGTACGGCGACGACGGTGTCCTGCGACTTGCCGTCGATCATGTACCGGTCGACGTCGAGGTTCGACGGGAACTGGTAGTACTGACGGAACTGCTCGAGCTGTCCGAAGGCATCGCTGACCAGGGCCGGGTCGAGGATACGGATATTGGCAGTGGTCGTGGCGTCGGCGCGAAGCGCGCCGGGCTCGGCCGTTGTGGTGGCGTTGTACGGGATCTGCTCGACGTCGGCCAGGTCGTAGGCGTCGCGCGTGAGGTTGATGTTCTTCTCGATGTACGGCTTCTCGAGCGTCTTCGCGCTCGGGTCCACCTGGAAACGCTGAACGACCCAGGGGTACAGCGAGCCGATCAGCAGGCTCGAGACGATCAGCAGCGCGGTGCCGATGATCGGCAGGCGCCAGCGGCCGATGACGGCCGTGAGGATGAAGAGCAGGGCAACGACGGCGGCGATGCCGGCGAGAATGGCCCGGCTGGGGATCGTCGCGAACACGTCCGTGTAGCTCGCACCCGTGATGAGGCTGCCCTCGCTGGTGAGGGTGGAGTACTGGTCGAACCAGATGCTCACGGCCTGCAGCAGCAGGTATACGCTCGCGGTCACCGCGATCTGCACGCGGGCTGCCTTGGAGATGATGACGTCGCGACCGTTGATACGGATTGAACCGTAGAGGTAGCTGGTGGCGAGAACGACGAGGGCAGAGATGAGAACGACGGCCGAAGCGAAGCCAAGAACGGCCTGGAAGAACGGCAGGTCGAAGAGATAGAAGGAGATGTCGAATCCGAATTGCGGGTCCTTGCGGCCCACCTCGCTGCGGTTGAGCCACATGAGGACAACCTGCCAACGGGTGGCGGCAGCGACACCGGCGAAGAGGCCGAGGAGCGCGGGGATCCCATACATGGCGAGACGACGCAGCGGCTCAATCACCTGCTGGTAGCGATCGAGCTGCGAGTTGAGCTTGGCGTAGACCGGACGCTTGCGGTAGGCGATCTGGATGCTGATCCACACGGGCACTGCCATCGCGACGAAGCCAATAAGGAACAGAACGGCCGTGGCGATCCACTGCGTGGTCAGTACGCTGAGAAACCCGAGTTGGTCAAACCACAGCACATCGGTATACAGTCCGGCAAAAATAAAGAACAGGATCACCAACCCCGCAATGATCGCTGCCGTGATGGCGAGCGGGGTTCGGCTCCGTCGGGGAGCGCTGTCGGGCGAAGATGTCACGAATTGGCCTCATGCTCTGTGGGATCAGGGACTACTCCATACTAGTAAATCCAGTGCTCCTCCCCACACACCGAAATTAGCCCTGAGCAGCTCTCACATCATTTTGTCGCGCAGGTGGGCAGACTGCTCGGGTCGTCACCGGTGCGGATGACGTCAAGAGCCGCGAGGGCATCGTCCAGCGTCTGCACGGAGAAGACCGTGAGGCCCTTGGGGATGTGACCGGTGACCTCATCGCAGTTTTCGGCCGGAGCCAGAAACCAGTCAGCGCCGGCGTCCTTCGCCCCATAAAGCTTCTGCTGGATGCCGCCGATCGTGCCGACCGTGCCGGCCTGGTCGATCGTGCCTGTTCCCGCCACGCTGGCGCCGCCCTGCAGCTCGCCGGGCGTGAGCTTGTCAATGATCCCGAGCGCGAACATCATGCCGGCACTCGGTCCCCCCACGCGGTCCAGTTCGAGTTCAACGGTGAACGGGAACGTGTAGTTCGTCGTGACGCCGATGCCGAGCACGACACTGCCGGCATTGCGCACCGGAGCCACGGATTCTGTCAAGGCCGTTCCGTCCCGGGTGATACCCACGACCACCGGGGCATCCGTTCCGGCAACCTGCAAGGCTGCACGCAGCTCGCTGATGCTGCGAACGGGTGTGTCGTCGATGCTCGTCACCACATCCCCCGCAGCGAGCAGGCCCGCCGCCGGCGAGTCGTCGGGCAGGCCCACCACAGATACAGTCATCGGGTAGTCGTATTCCAGGTGGGTGAGGGCGGCGGCAATCGCGTCCTGCTGGGAGTTCACCATGGCGGCCTGGTTCCGGGTATCGCGCTGCTCGCTCGTGATGCCGACGGGAAAGACCTGGTCGACCGGGATGACGGCCTTGCTCGGGTCCAGCCAGGCTCCAGCCACGGCCAACCAGCTCGGCCGGGTCTCCTGGTTGCCGAAGAGCGACACGGTGAGCAGGTCGAGGCTGCCCTTCGTGGGATACACGGGCTCACCGTCGATATGGATCAGCGGGGTTTCGACATCGTCGGCATTGGTCGCCGTGCCAAGGGTGTTGAACACCGGGCCCGGCTGTTCGATCACGTACGGGGACGGAACCACGCCAAGGGCAATGCCGGCCACGAGCGCGACGCCGAGAACGGCCCAGCCCTTCAACCCGCCGCGTCGGCGCGGTGCGTCGGCGCTGGCGGTGGACTCATCGGTGAAAAGCGCCACCGCGTACCTTCCGTCTCTTCGGTCGTGATTGCCGGGTGGGCTTGTTCGCGACAGGCGGACACCCGAACCCTCTACCTTAGGCCATTTCCCAGTTCCGGGAGAGTTCTCGCACTAGCGTAGAAGTACGCAACTGAGAGGTGCCTGAAGTGGCTGAAGACTCCCGACCCGATGAGGGTCAGAACCCCGAGGACCAATTCCGCGACATGCTGCGGGACATGCTCTCGGGCAAGTCGTCCATCGACCCCAGCCAACTTGCCGGAGTGGCCGGGCTAGCTGGCGACCCCGCCAGCCTGGCCGCGCTTATGAAACAACTGCAGGGCGCCATCAACTCCAGTCAGGGTTCCACGGGCGTGAACTGGGACATTGCGCTCACCCAGGGCCAGGAGCGCGCCGCCACCGGCCAGCTCTCCACTACGACGGAGCAGCACACCCAGCTGATGCAGGCGTTTCACATCGCGGCGCTGTGGCTTGACGACGTCACCTCGGTGGCCGAACTCACCGTGGAGCCACGCCTCATGACCCGCCGCGAGTGGGTCACCGCCACCATGCCGCTGTGGACCCAACTCGCCGAGCCCGTCGCCACGAGCATCGCCGATTCCCTCACCCGCGTGCTCACCGAGCAGGCCCCCGAGGAGATGCAGGGGATGATCGCCAACGCCAGCCAGATTGTGCGCAGCGTCGGTGGCACGCTCTTCGCCATGCAGCTCGGGCAGGTCGTTGGCCAGCTCTCCAGTGAGGTTGTCTCCGGCGGTGACGTGGGAATCCCCCTCCTCGACGAGCAGCAGGCCGCGCTCCTCCCTCAGAACGTAGCCGAGTTCGGTGCGGGTCTCGACGTTCCCGACGACCAGGTGCAGATCTACCTCGCCATTCGTGAACTGGCTCATGCCCGACTCTTCCGCCACGCCCGTTGGCTGCGCCTGCACCTGATCAGTTCCATCACCGAGTTCGCCCGCGGCATCACCATCGACTCGAGCCGACTCGAAGAGCTGGCAGCGGGCTTCGACCCCGCCAACCCCGAGGAACTGCGCCAGGCCATGGTCGATGGTTCCCTCATCCCCCCCAAGTCCGACGCCCAGCTGCAGGCCCTCGGACGCCTCGAAACCATGCTTGCGCTCATCGAGGGCTGGGTCGACGTCGTCACGGTCGAGGCCACGAGTCGTCTTCCGAAAGCGGACGCGATCGCCGAGACGGTCAAACGGCGCCGCGCCTCCGGGGGGCCGGCCGAATCTGCCTTCGCGACACTCGTCGGGCTCGAATTGCGCCCCCGCCGGCTGCGGGAGGCCGCCGCCATGTGGCAGTCCATCACGGATGCCGTGGGCAACGAAGCGAGGGACGCCCTCTGGGCGCACCCGGACATCGTGCCGTCCTCGGACGACATTGATGACCCGCAGGCGCTCGTGGAACGCCTCACCAACGCATCGAAGGGGGCAGCGCCCGAGCTCGACGACCTCGATCGTGCCCTCGAAGACCTACTCCGTGACGATGGCACGGAGCGCCCGATCGAGGAGTAGCACCCCACCGACAGCACAGTGGCGAGGGGTTGCGGCGACCGGTCTGCGTCGCCGCAACCCCTCGCAACGTTTCTGCAACCTCGGGCCTCCTATGGTGTGAAGATGGACGATGATGTCTCAACCGAAGGAGCCAGGTAATGACTATTTACGCTCAGCCCACCGCGGACGGTGCAACCGACGAGTTCAAGGCTCGTTACGAGTCAACTCGCACACCCGAAACCATGCACGCAGCCGTCGTGAGGGAGTTCGGCCAGGACCTCACGATTGATGAGGTCGCCGTGCCGGAGCCCGGCCCCGGACAGGCCCTCGTCAAGCTCATCAGCAGCGGCGTCTGCCACACCGACCTGCACGCGGTTGAGGGCGACTGGCCGGTCAAGCCCAGCCCGCCGTTCATCCCCGGTCATGAGGGTGTTGGCGAGGTCGTTGCCCTCGGTGCCGGCGTCACCAACCTCGAAATCGGCGAACGCGTCGGAAACGCGTGGCTCTGGTCCGCGTGTGGAAGCTGCCAGTACTGCCGCACCGGCTGGGAGACCCTCTGTGAGGCACAGCAGAACGGCGGCTACAGCGTGAACGGCTCATTCGGCCAGTACATGCTGGTCGATGCCCGCTTTGCCGTGAAGATTCCCGCGGGTTCCGACCCGGTCGAGATCGCTCCCGTGCTGTGCGCCGGCGTGACCGTATACAAGGGCCTCAAGATGACCGAGGCCCGCCCCGGCCAGTGGGTGGTCATCTCCGGAATTGGTGGCCTCGGACACATTGCCGTGCAGTACGCCAAGGCCATGGGCCTGCGTGTTGCCGCCGTCGACATCGCCGACGACAAGCTCGCCCTCGCCCGCAAGCACGGCGCGGAGGTCACCGTCAACGCGCTCAATGAAGACCCGATCGCCGCGATTCAGGAGGCCACTGGAGGCGCCCACGGCGTACTCGTCACCGCCGTTCACCCGGCGGCATTCGGCCAGGCCATCGGCATGACCCGTCGGGGCGGAACGATCGTCTTCAACGGCCTGCCGCCGGGAGACTTCCCCGCACCCATCTTCGACATAGTGCTCAAGGGCCTCACCATCCGTGGCTCGATCGTCGGCACTCGTCAGGACATGGAAGAGGCCCTCGACTTCTACGCCCGCGGTCAGATTCACCCCACGGTCAGCACCCGCAAGCTCGAGGAGGTCAACGCGGTTCTCGATGAGATGAAGCACGGCAAGATCGACGGTCGCGTCGTCATCGAGTACTGACCCGCCACCCTGGCATCCGGCGCACGGTCCCTCGTGCGCCGGTCGTGCCGCACCCATCGCCCCGACGTTTCGCGAGTCCCAGCGAAACGCCGGGGCGATGTGCATGCCCGCTCCTGTGGATAAGTTCCGGCGACACCCGGCCGGGTGCATCATCGTGACATGCTCATCCAACTGAATCCTCGCCTCCCTCTGGTGTGGCGCACCCCCGACACCATCCAGGTGGGAATCGATCGGCCGGTGGTTGTGGTGACCGGGGTCACGGTCGCGCTGGAGGCGGTGATCACCGGTCTGCGCGCGGGCGTGCCACTGTCCGGGGCGTTGTTGCTCGGGCGAGAGGCCGGGGCATCAGCTGCCGCCGTGACCCGGCTGATCGAACAGCTGGCGCCGGCGCTCGTCGACCACAGTACGCCCGGCACCGGCGCATCGGGCACCAGCGCGGCTCGCCCGACCGTGATCGTCGACGGCGTCGGGCCAACGGCGGAGCGTCTCGGAGGCCTGTTGCAGGAGCTCGGGCTGGTCGACGCGTCGGCCGCGCTGCCCGCGAACACGCAACCGTCGCTCGCCGTGCTCATTGGGCACTACGTGCTGCAACCGGATCGTCACACCCACTGGTTGCGCCGCGATGTGCCGCACCTTCCGGTGATCTACGGTGACGCGGGGGTGCGTATCGGCCCGCTCGTGCAACCCGGCAGTGGGCCGTGCCTGGTGTGTGTGGAACTCGAGCACGTGGATCTCGACCCGGCCTGGCCCGCCCTCGCCTGCCAGCTCGTGCGCCGCGCCGCCGCCACGGAGACGCCGCGGCTCTCCATCGAGGTCGCCGCTCGCGTCGCTGTTCTCGCCCACGACCTGCTGGGGAACGAGGCCGAGCATCCCGCCTCGCTGCTGGGCGGCTCGGTCGTCATCGACGCCGCAACCGGCGAGGTCAGGCGCCGCGTGCACCTGGCGCACGCGCGGTGCGCGTGCCGAGCTCTGCCAGAAAACGAGACCGTTCCCGGCCCGATCGCTGCTGGTTTCCGACCTTCGACCAGCTCAGACCGAGCCGCTTCCTGGCACGGGTGATTCCCACGTAGAGCAGGCGACGCTCCTCGTCAATCTGGTCGAAGGTGCTCGCGAAGCTGATCGGCACGAGGCCTTCACTGAGACCGACAACGAAGACCGTGTCCCACTCGAGCCCCTTGGCCGAATGCATCGTGGCGAGGGTGACGGCAGCCACGGTCGGTTCGTGCTGCCCGGCCTGACGTTCCATGAGCTCGTCGGTGAACGCGCGGAACGTCGTGCCGGGGAGGGCCTGGTCGACCAGGCCCATAATGGCGTTGAGCGATTCCCACCGGTCGCGCACCGCACCACGCGCCTCGGGCGCCGTCTGGCTCCACCCCAGCGAACGTAGAACGTCACTGACGCTTTTGAACAGCGGCTCCCCCATGATCGAAACGGATGCCGCGCGCAGCGACATGACCGCCTGCTTCACCTCCTGCAGGTCGAAGAACCTCTTGGCACCCCGAATCTGGTAGCTCACACCCACGTCTCCGAGCGCGGTTTCCAACAGCGAGGCCTGCACGTTCACCCGGAACAGCACCGCAATGTCCTCAGGCTTCGCGCCCGCCTCGATGAGCTCCAGGATCTGCTGGGCGACGCCGCGCGCCTCGGCCATGTCGTTGGCGTAGTCGCGCACCTGGGGGTCGACGCCGGGCGCCGTTGAGGTTGAGTGGAGCGTCAGGGCGCCCGCGCGGCCGCGCATGAGCTGGTTGGCCGCGGCCACGATGGGCGGCGTGGAACGGTAGTTCTGTTCCAGGCGAACAACCGTGGCATCCGTGAATTGCTTGGGAAACTCCAGCAGGTACTCGCTGCGCGCCCCCGCAAAGGAATAGATGGTCTGGCTCGCGTCACCGACGACGCAGAGGTCCCGGCGCTCCCCGAGCCAGAGCATGAGCAGGTCATGTTGCAGGGGCGAGACGTCCTGGTACTCGTCGACGACGAAGAATCTGTACTGCTCACGTACCTGTAGGGCAACCGAGGGTTCCGCTTCGATCATTCCGGCCATGGCGAGCAGCACGTCTTCGAAGTCGATCTGCTTGCGCTCATCCTTGAGTCGCTCATAGGTTTGCTGCAGGGCCACAACCTGGTCGAGGTCCAGGCGACCTGGCAGGGTACGTGAGGCGATACCGGCGGCATACTGGTCGATGCCGAGTCCGCTGGTCTTGCGCCACTCGATCTCCGCGGCGAGGTCGCGCAGAGTTGCGGTGTCGAGTTTGAGCCGCAGCGCCTCGGCGGCATGGCCAAGCAGCCGACCCTTTCCATCGAGGATGCGCGGGGCGACTCCCCCGACAACATGCGGCCAGAAGTAGTTCAGCTGCGACATGGCCGCGGCGTGGAATGTGCGGGCCGCGACCCCGCCAGCACCCAGCTGACGCAGGCGACCGCGCAGTTCGGCGGCCGAACGGGAGGTGAAGGTGAGCGCCATCACCCGGTTGGGTGCGTAGGCGCCGCTCATCACGCCATAGGCGATGCGGTGCGTGATGGCACGGGTCTTGCCGGTGCCGGCTCCAGCCAGCATGCACACCGGGCCGATGAGCGCTTCCGCTGCGATGCGCTGCTGATCGTCGAGTCCGGCCAGCAGGGACTCCGCCGTGATCGTCACGGCTTCGGTGCGAGTGCGCCGCTGGGGACGCCGGTGAGCCACTGCTCGATCATGGCGTGGGCAATCGACGAGGCCCCGGGGAGAATCAGCCAGTCGGAGGCGTCCCGCAGCTCCTGCCGGGTGAACCAGCGCAGGTCAAGAATCTCCTGGCCATCGGGAACGAGATCGTCGGCGCGCTGGTCGTCGGCGAGCCGGGCCGTGAAGCCGCACATGATCGACGCCGGGAACGGCCACGGCTGCGAACCGAGATACTCCGGGCGGGTCACCCGCAGCCCGGACTCCTCCAACATCTCTCGTACGACGGCGGCTTCGAGCGGTTCCCCCGGTTCCACGAACCCGGCGAGGAGCGAGTAGCGATTGTTCTCCCACAGTGCGTTGGAACCCAGAAGCATGCGATCCTGCGCATCGGTGATGAGAACGATCACGGCCGGGTCCGTGCGGGGGAAGACCTGGTTGCCGCACGAGGGGCAGCGCCGCACCCAGCCGCCGTCCTGGGGCGACGTCTGCGTTCCACAGCGCGGGCAATGTGAGTGGGAGTCGTGCCAGTTGAGCACGCCGAGGGCCTCGGTGAACAGCCCGGCGTCCCGGTCGGACAGGTCGGTGACAATCGTGCGCAGGCCCACCCAGAGCGCCTCGTTGGGTTCGAGGCTCGCGGCCTGCTCGTCGGTCAGCACCACGGCGGCCAGTCGCGTTCCCGCCGGCTCGAGCTCGTCATCGGCAAGCGATCGACCGAGGTACACGCGAAGGGCGTCCGCGGGAATGCGGTGGGCGGCAACGAGCGCGAGCCGGGGGCGACCGGATGCGACCGTCTCGCCCTCCGGCAGGGGCGTCGTGAGCAGCGTCCGTCCGTGCCAGAGCACGAGCACGCGAGTGGACGTATCCGCCCAGAGTTCGTCGAGGAGCCCCGGAGTGGTGCGCTCGATGTGGTCACGATCAACCGCGTGTCGGGACAGCGGCAACCGCGTCGTGAAGGTGAACGACATAGTGAATTCTCCGGTTTGGCGCTTAAAATACTGTGGAGGCGTGGCGAACAACCACGCGACGGCAAGTCGACCTAATCTAGGAGGCATGGCCAGATCTCATCTCACTCTAGCCGCGTTGGCCACTTCCGCAGTCTCCGGGCTCGACGTCGCCCGGACGCGTCGCCACAGCTCCGGCGCGCACGGACTTTTCGACTCGGCTCTCATCGTTTGCACCGACGACCGAACGCTCATCATCCGCGTTCCCAACACGCAGGCGGCCGAAACCGAGCAGTCCTCCGACCTGGTCGCCCTGCGCGCGCTCACGGCGGGCAACCGCAGTCGCTTGCCGTTCGACGTGCCGGATTTTGTGGGCCAGACACCGGTCTCCGGTACGCGGGCCATCGTGTACGAATTGCTCGCCGGTGACACGTTCGACGCGGATGCGCTCACGGGGCATGCCGGCGTTGCCGGCTCGATCGGTCGCGCGATCGCCGCCATCCACGGGCTCCCCACCGCTTTCGCCAACACGGCAGGGCTCCCGCAGCAGACCGCGGAGGAATGCCGCACTGCGGCGATCGACGTGATTGACCAGACCGCCGACACGGGCTACCTGCCCGCGGCGCTCCTGCGCCGTTGGGAAACAGCGACGGATGACGACGCGCTCTGGCAGTTCGCTCCCACGGTTATTCACGGCTCCATGTCGGCGGATTCCTTTCTCATCACCGACGATTCCGTGTCGGGCGTTCTCGGCTGGTCCGGCCTGTGCGTTGGCGACCCCGCCCACGACCTGCATTGGCTGCTTTCCGCTCGGGGGGACGCCGCGGAGACCGCCATCGTGGCCTACACAACGGCCAGGCAGATCGGCGATTCCCGCATCACCCAGCGCGCCATGTTGTACGCCGAGCTTGAGCTGGCCCGCTGGCTGTTGCATGGCACGGCGACGCGCGACCAGTCAATCGTCGATGATGCTGTCGTGATGCTCGACGGTCTCGTGGAAACGGTGCACAGCCACACCATGCATCCGCTCTCCCCCGACACCGGGTCGATCCTCGACGTCAGCGATGTGGAAAGCATGCTCAACCAGACTCCGCGCCGGCCTCACGACCACGACCAGCACACGTCGATGCACACCGACAGCTACAACTTCGCCGACCTTGAGTCCGGCGAGTTCGCGCGCCTGAACGACGACGACGACGCGAGCGACGAGCACTCTGCCGAGGGGCGCGAGAGCGGATCGACTCAGTCCGGCGGATCCGCGGCTGGGGACGAGGCGACCGGGCCGATTACGCTGCCCGGCACCGTTGCCGGCTCCGGCACGACCACCGACGACCACGCGCGCACCAGGTCGTCCTCCGAGTAGATGCGATCGGGCGCCACGATGGTGTCGTCGGCGACGAAGTAGAACACGGCGTCGACGAGATCAGGGTCGATACCCTTCCATCGTGCGTAGGCGAGTCGGTAGAGCGCCAATTGCGTCTGCTTGAGTTCAAGGTCGGCGGCATCCTTCGGGGCGCGCCCGGTCTTCCAATCGACCACTTGGTATCCGGCAGCGGTGCGGTACACGGCATCGAGCTTGCACACAAACACCTGCCCGGCCATCGGATGGTGAATTTCAATCTCTACCTCTTCCGGCTGTCGATCGCCCCACGGTGACCGCTCGAACGTGCGCTGAAGTCGCTCGAGCGCGGCCTGTTCGGCCGCAGCCCAGTCCCCTGGCAGCGTGCCGTCACCGGACGCGTCGTCGTCGAGTCCGTCGTCGTCGAGCCCGTCGCGTTCAAACAGGGGCGAGTCGATGAGGTCCGCGGTGTCCAGACCGCCAGCCCGCTGCTCCACCCACGAGTGAAACAGGGTCCCGAGCCGCGTGGCCCGGTACGGTCGTTCCGGCATGGGGCGCCGGAGTGCGGCAGCCACCTTGATGGGATCGTCGACGTAGTCCTTGAATCGTGACGCGGGGATTCGGGTGGGAACCGGGGCGGCATCGATTCCGGCGAGCCGCATCGCCCGTTCCTCCAGCAGCAGGGTCACAATGTGCGACCACCGCGTCTCACGGTCGGGGTTGGCCTCCCTCACACGCTCCGCCGCGGCCTCCACGACCGGGCGACGAGTTCCGAGCGGGTCGAAGGGCCACAATTCGGTGCCGCTGCGATCATCACCGGGCTTCTCGTCCGTCTCGCTCGACTCCGGCAGGGCGGCGATGAGCCCGGCCTCTTCGAGTTCGAGCAGGTAGCGACTCGGTTTGCGTTGGGTGGTGCCATTGCCCCAGAACGAGCCGGTGAGCAACAGCTCCTGCTGGGACCTTGTGGTTGCCACGTAGATCAGTCGGCGTTCCTCGTCGTCGTGGCGAGCGGCGAGCTCCTCCTTGTACTGGGTGAAGGCAGCATTGTAGGACAGCTGGGTCTCGTGTTCACGCCATTCCAGCTCCGGTAGTTCTGAGCGGTCTCCCCGAAAGGCGTAGGGCAGTTCGCCGAAGCGCATCCACCCGCTCGTCTCCCGGCTCTGCGCGGGGAGACTTTTCTCGGTGAGGTTGGGGATGGCCACGAAATCCCATTCGAGTCCCTTGGCACCGTGGATGGTGAGCAGCTGCACCGTGCCCTGCTCCGCGACTTCCAGTCGCGGACCCATGTCGTCGGAGCGTTCGGCTCGACCCACCCAGCGCACGAAACTGGCGAGGGTGCCCTGCTCGTCACCGTCGAGAAAGGCGGACACCGTGTCGTGGAAGGCATACAGGTTGGCGAGGCCGAGCCCGTTGGACTCGTTCGCCACGAGCTCCACGTCGAGCAGCAGCTCCTGCTCGATCAGTCGCACGAAATCGAGCAGCGGCAATCCAGCGCGGGACCGCAGCCAGGCCAGTTGGCGTCCTGCGGTACGAAGGCGCGCCCGGCCGTCATCGCTGAAGGCCGCGAGCTGCCGGTGGGACTCCGCGGCGGTGGCCACAAAGTCGAGCGCATCGACAAGGGATGCGCCCTCATCGACGGCAACGGACGCGCGCAGCTTATCTTTGATCTCCTGCGGAACGGCCTGTTGCGCCCAGTCGTGGGAGGCGAGCCAGCCGGCGACCGCAGAGAGCGCTTGCAGGTCCCTGGCCCCGATACGGAAACGTCCGCCGCTCAGCAACCGCACGAGTTCGCTTCCCGCGCCGGGGTCGTGCACAACACGCAGTGCGCTCACGACATCGGCGACCTCGGGCGTCGACAGCAGGCCGCCGAGGCCGAGCACGTGCGCCCGCACCCCGTGCTCACGCAGGATCTCCGCGAAGAATTCCATGTCTTTTCGGGCGCGAAAGAGCAGGGCACCCGACATCTGGCTCCCCGCCGGCAGTCGCTTCGCGAACCACGCCGCAACGGCCGTGGCCTCGTCGACCATGGTTTCGGCCATGACGGCCTCGACCGTTCCGTTCGCCTTTCCCGGCGGCACCTTGAGGGTGTCGACCTGGATACCGTCGGGCCGGGACCGCAGCGCTTCGCTCAGTGGCGAGACGAGGGCGTTGGCCGTATCCAGCACACTTACCGGGTTGCGCCAGGTGTACGAGAGGCTCATGGCAGGAGCCTGCCGGTTGGAGACACCGGCGAAGTCCTGGGAGAAGCCGAGCAGGTTGGCGGAACTCGCGCCGCGCCATCCGTAAATCGACTGATGCGGGTCGCCGACGGCCATCACCGGATGCCGTGCGAACAGTGTGTGCAACAGCTCGGTCTGCAGCACCGACGTGTCCTGGTATTCGTCGAGGAGCACCACGCGGTACTGGTCGCGGTAGCGGGCCACGACGGCCTCAACCTTCTGGCACACCTGGAGCGCCAGGGCCACCTGGTCGGAGAATTCAATCAGGCCGAGCCGACGTTTCTCGTCGCTGTATTGCGCGGCGAGGTCGGCGAGCACGGCGAGCGGCAGAACGGCCGCGAGGGAGTCCTCGACGCAGCCGTAGGGAATCTTCTTACGTGGGTTACCGTACGGCAGGTCCCGCAGATAGCCGAAGCCGGACGCGAATCCCGTGAGGTCGTGGGGAGCGCGGGCTTCCCCTGGCACGAAGTCGGGTGGATTCTCGGCGAGCGCACGGCTGAGCCCGAGCACGGCATCGGTGACGGCATCGACGTTCCGGCCGAACGGTACGAGACGGCTGTCGCCGTGTTCAACGACCACACGGCGGGCGAGAAGCCAGGCGGAGGTCTCGCTGAGCAGCACCGACTCGGGTTCGCGGCCCAGCAGCAGGGCGTTGTCGGTGAACAGGCGGCTCGCGAAGGAGTTATAGGTGGACACGCTCGGGGTGTTGAAGAGGTCGCCCGCGTCGGCCACGTTCTCGCCAGGTTCCCCGGCCTCGTGCGTGGGCAGCAGGCCGGCCTTGTCGAGTTCGAGGATGCGCTTGTTGATGCGCTCCGAGAGCTCTCCGGCAGCCTTGCGCGTGAAGGTGAGGCCCAGAATCTGATCCGGCCGGGCCTTCCCGTTCGCGAGCAGCCACAGCACCCGGTTCGCCATGGTCTCGGTCTTGCCGCTGCCAGCGCCGGCGACCACGAGCGTGGGTGTGAGGGGCGCCTCGATCACCGCCTGTTGCTCGACGGTGGGCGGCGGCAGCGTCAGGGCCTCGGCGATCTGCAGCGCGGAGACCGAGCCGCTGGGAGGAGTCTGGGGGGTCATGTGCTTACCTGCTTGATCACGTGAATGCGGCACGACCCGTAGGAGCGCGGGTCGAGGCAGTGAGAACTGATCTCGGCCAGGAATGTGGCCGCCCCCATGCCCGCGGCGTCAACGCCGACCCTGGCCCGGAAGACCTCGAGCTGCTCGGGGTCGAAGGCGGGCTGGGTGGGATTGCGGTAGTTCTGCTTATTGGTGCCGGAGGACACGATCACGAGTCGCGCGCCGGCAAGCGACATATCGGCGGGTATCCCCTCGATGACGCCCTCGGTGAATGCGAGCTGGTACGCACCGAGCTGGGGATGGTCGACGACCCCGGCGTCGCTCGTGGGGTCACCCTTGCCGGTCTTGAGATCGACGATGACGGCCCGTCCGTCGCGGAGGCGCTCCACCCGGTCGATCGTGCCCGACAGTACGGCGCCGTCGACGTCGAGCGCGAAGTTGCCTTCGGCGCTCAGCAGCGCTCCCCCGGTGTGTTCAAAGTCGAGCAGGTACGATGCGAGCCGGTCGGTGAGGGCACGCGCCTCGACCTTCTGCACGCGCGACTGCCATTCGGCGTCGAACTGTAGTTCGTCCCAGCGGGCCTCGACGCCCTGCCAGAGCGCGTCGGGGCTTCGAACGGTCGACTCCTCCATGACCTTATGAATGATCGTTCCGAGATTGGCCGCCGTGTTCGATGTGCCGCCACCCACCTGCCCGATCAGCCAGTGCAGCGGGCACGTCTCGAACGCCGACATCCGCGATGGGGAGACTCGCACAGGACCGTCACCCGCGTCCGGGTCGTTCAGCGGCCGCTGGGTGCTCGGTTCGCTCAGGCCGTACCACTCGGTGACGGATGCGCCCGGCACGTTGGCGTCGGCCAGTCGAGTGAGCGTCGCCGCGGCATCCGCTGCCCGAACGCTTCGGTGTGAACCCGACTCTGGCGAGCTTGCCCTGGTGAGGTCGGCGCGCAAACGACCCGCGAGACCACGCAGGGACAGCGGGTAGTGGCTGGGGTCGTCGGGATCGGCGCTGGCCTCGTCGGGTGGTGGGAGCAGGCGCAGGAACGCAGAGGGCTCGTTCTCTTCGCTCTTGATACACGTGACGATGAGTTCGCTGCTCGCGCGGCTTGCGGCCTGGGCGAACATGCGCAGTTCGTCATGCAGCACCTCAAGGCGAGGATCGGTGCTCGCTGCGCTCTCGCCGTGGCTGGCGAGAGCGGCAAGGTCAAAGGCGCCGAGAAGCGATCCACGGATGCGCAGGTCGGGCCAGACATTCGCCTGAACTCCGGCAAGCACCACAATCTCGAAGTCGCGGTTGATTGTTCCGCTCGGGGTGGCCACCACGACAGCATCGCCGAGGGACCTCGGGGCGAGGGTGTCTTCGGGAACGTCGGTGTCGACGAGGTGCTCGAGGAACAGGACAGGGGGTGCGCCCGGCGTGCGCTCCACATAGCGCTGCGCGGCGGAGAAGAGCGCCACGACGGCGTCGAGATTGTGGTTGGCCTCGTCGGCGACGATCCCCGTGCCGGTGGATTGCTCCTTCCATTCCCTGGCGAGGCCGCTGCGCTGCCAGAGCCCCCAGAGGAGTTCCTCGATCGTGGCCCCTGCGGCGTTCTCGATCGCGGCCTGGCGCAGACTCTCGGCGCAGCTCGCGGCGCGACGGGCGGTGCGATTGTCGATGGCGGCAAGCAGGCTCGGCGTGGTGAAGACCGCGGCGAGCAGCTCGTCCGAGGTGCGGTCGCGGCGGGGCGGCGGGGCCGGGTCGGTGGGTGTGTGCTCGTCGGCGTTCTCATCGCCCGGGAGCGACCGGCTCAGCTCCTGTTGGCGCAATGCGGCCCGCAGCCGGCGCAGGGTGATCGGATCGAGTCCGCCGAGCGGGCCGCGCAGCAGCTCCACGGCGGCTTCGGCACCGAGTGGCTTGCGGCCCAGGGTCACCTCAAGGGCGAGAATGAAGGCCCGCACCGCGTAGTCGTCACGCAGGGCGGTTTGCGCGGTCGACACCTGTGTGGGCACCTCGAGGGCAGCGAGCCCGCGGGAGAGCGAGGGGACAAGCGACCCGCTGCGCACGATCACGGCCATCCGGCCCCACGGCACACCATTGAGCACGTGCCGTTCACGCAGTCGCCGCGCAATCACCGCGAGTTGCTCGGCGGGGCTGTCCACCACAAAGGTGTGAACCCGGTCATTGCTCGGTGCGGGCTCGGCGGACGCTGCGGGCTCGGCGGACGCTGCGGGCTCGGCGGACGCTGCGGGCTCGGTCGACGGTTGCCCATCCGGCACCGGCCCGACCGGCCCGGCCGGTTCGAGCGGGGGCGGCGCCGACGCAAGCGTTGCGCCCTCGCTCCGGGCCGCGCGCTGGGTGCCGGCCGCCGCAGTGCCGATGCGATGGCTGATCTCGCGCACGACCCCGCGGATGCCTTCTCCGTGTCGGTACACCGTGGTGAGGACAAGCGCTGGGCCCACGTGCGTGGGGTCTCCGCCGCCGCGGGAACCCGGGGCGTTGAGGTAGGCACCGAGCCGGCCGAGAGCATCCGGGTGGGCGCCATGAAAGGAGCCGGTGCTGATGTCGGGGTCGCCGAACGCGATGACCGTGACGCCGCGGGCCACGAACTGGGCGAGAAGGGTGAGGGCGGCCTGGGTGATCTCCTGTGCATCGTCCAGCACAATCAGGCGCAACCCGGCGAGCGCACCGAGTATGCCCTCTCCCGCGGCCCCGGCCGGGGCCTGCGCCACGACGGCGGCGGCGAACTGGGCCATTTCGGTGGAATCGTATTGGCCGGGACGCGTCTGGTCTTTCACGTCTTCGTAGCCGCGGATGAACTCCGCCGCTGCCACCCACTCCGGACGCTGCTCGCTGTCACCGTACCGGGCCAACGCCGCGGTCGTGACTCCGTACTCGACGGCGCGCATCATCAGGTCACGCAGCTCCGTACGGAATCCGCGCAGGCGGCGCACGTCGGGACCGAGGGTATCGGGCCAGTGCGGCCAGGTGGCCTGAGCGCTCCCTGGCGGGACGTCCGCATCGTGCGCCGATGCAGCGCTATCGAGGTGGCCCTGCAGCAGCTCGGCAATAATCTGGTCCTGTTCACCGCCGGTGAGCAGGGTCGGCGCCGGCCCGCCCGACACGGCTTCCGCATTGCGCACGATCTGGAATGCCACCGAATTGGCGCTGCGGGCGAGCGGGCCATTCGTGGGGATGCCAAGCCTGAGGCCCAGGCGATCCCGAAGAGTTGTGGCGCCGGTGCGGGTGGGAACGAGCACGAGCACCTCGCTCGGCGAATATCCCCGGCCGAGCACACGGTCAGCGACGAGCTCGATCAGGGTGCTCGTCTTACCCGTTCCCGGAGCACCGATGACGGAGCAGGACAGCCCATCGGGAAGATCGATCGCGGCCCGCTGTGAGGCGTCGAGGGTGATCGACCCTGCGACGCCGGGGGCGATGACACCAGAGGACATTGCTTCCTCGGACTCGACGGTGTCGGGAAGATTGGAGGTGTTCACGTTTTCAACGGTATCTGGTTGCGCCGACAGTGAACGGTGTCAGGCAGGCATGCCGTTCTGTCGTAACCTGACGGTTACGCAACGAAAGGCTCATCTGGTGGATATCCGCATTGGCATCTTCAACTCTCCCCGTGAGATTGGTTTCGAAACCTCACAGCCCGCATCCGAGATCGAGGAAGCGGTCGCGGCCGCACTTGCTGCTCAGACCGGGCACCTGACCCTGAAGGACGACAAGGGCAAGGTTTACATCATCCCCACGGTCGGTCTCGCATACGTGGAACTGGGCTCTGAGCAGTCCCGTCACGTCGGCTTCGTCGCCTAACAGCACATGGAACTACTGTTCGTGTCCCTGGGCGGCACGCTTCTGGGACTCGCGGCACGGTATCTGCTGCCCGGTCGGTCCACCCAGGGTTCGGTTCTCGTGCCGGCCCTGGGCACGGTCGTTGCCGCGGCGGCCTGGGTGGCCCTCACCTGGCTTGGGTGGAAGTGGGACGCCGGCGCAATCTGGTGGGTGTCCTTCGTGGCCTCGGCCGTGGCATCCGCTGCCATTGCGCTCCTGCTCGCCCGGCGACGCAACCAGGCTGACCTCGACATGCTGCATGCCGGCATGAACAGCGGCGCACCGGGAAGCCCCCGCACGCACTAACGGCACGCTCACTTCCACCGCCCAGTGCACCTGACGGTGGGTCTGGGTCTAGGCGGTGAGCCCGAGGCCGTCCATGCGGCGAGTGTGGGCGGCGATGATCTCCGTGAAGACCGGCTCGGTGCGCGACTCTGCGAAGACGTCGGGCTCGCATACCGGCATGGCCGAGCGGGCGATGAGCAGAGTGTCGCCCACAAGACGGCGACCCCACATGGCGAGCCGTGAACCCAAGGCGGAGTCGGCGGTGATGGCCATCTGAAGCTCGTGCACCAGTACGGTCGTCCCCGAGTCTTCGCCGAGCAACTGGGCCACTCGGGGGCCCACGTCGCGCGGAAGCCCGTCGGACAGACGCACGAAGAAGTCCTCGAGCAGACCGCCGGTCAGGTAGCAGCTCAGTAGGAGCTCGTGCCAATCGGCGCCCTGGCTCTGCGCGCGATAGTGGTCGAGCGCGGGTACGAACGGGGCCATCGCAACATCAGGCTCGGTGCCGCGGCGGCGAATCTCGGTGATCAGGCCGTGGTGTTTGGAGAGCGCACGACCGGCGGCGGCGCTGAGCCCTTCCTTTGCTGCCAGGTTCGGCGCGGTGGCCACGGCACGAGCAAGGCTTTCGAACTCACCGAGTTCGAAGTAGGCGGCCTGGCCGAGAAAATGCATGAGGTCGGGAGTCAGGGATGCGATATCCACTTTTACGCTCGACTGTGCCACCCCGCGGGCTGTGAGCCGGGGTACCTCCACGCGCTGCGGGCGCCGACCGAACCACGTGACCACGAACCCAGCATACGACCGCGCGCCTGTGGCTGCGGCACACACCGCGCAGTAAGGTGGAAATACGTCGCCGACAAGGATCGGTGACCGGTGCCCGAGACAGAATACGAGCGCACCCCCGTTCTAGTTAATGACAGGCATACATTCGTGACTTTCTCCGAACTCAATATTGACCAGGACATGGTCGACTCCCTCGCAGCCAAGGGAATCCTCGAACCGTTTCCCATTCAAACCCAGACCATCCCCCTCGCGCTGTCCGGTCAGGACATCATCGGCCAGGCCAAGACCGGTACCGGCAAGACCTTCGGCTTTGGCCTTCCGGTCATCCAGCGTCTGGGCTTGAACCCGGAACCAGGCGTTCAGGCGCTCATTGTGGTTCCCACCCGCGAACTGTGCGTACAGGTCTCTGAAGACCTGGTCCTCGCCGCCCGCAACCGGGATACAAAGATCGTCTCCATTTACGGCGGCAAGGCCTACGAAGGTCAGATCGAGCAGCTCAAGGCCGGCGCACAGATCGTCGTCGGCACCCCCGGTCGGCTGCTCGACCTCGCCAACCAGCGCCTGCTGAGCTTCGCCAACGTGCGTGAGATGGTGCTCGACGAGGCCGACAAGATGCTCGACCTCGGGTTTCTCTCCGACATCGAGAAGCTCTTCGCGCAGACGCCGGCCAACCGCCATACGATGTTGTTCTCGGCCACGATGCCCGGACCGATCGTGGCGCTCGCTCGCCGGTTCATGAACCGTCCCGTCCACATTCGCGCGAGCGATCCCGATGAGGGCCTCATGCAGGCAAACATCGAGCACCTCGTCTACCGTGCACACAGCATGGACAAGGACGAGGTCATCGGTCGCATCCTCATGGCCGAGAGCCGCGGCAAGACCGTCATCTTCACGCGCACCAAGCGTGCGGCGGCGAAGCTTGTCGAAGAACTCGGCGACCGCGGTTTCAACGCCACCGCGGTGCACGGCGACCTGAACCAGGAACAACGCGAGCGCGCAATGGCCTCGTTCAAGGCGGGCAAGAAAGACATCCTCATCGCGACGGATGTTGCGGCTCGCGGCATCGACGTCGAAGACGTCACGCACGTCATCAACCACACGATCCCGGAAGACGAGAAGGCGTACCTGCACCGCGTGGGTCGCACCGGTCGTGCGGGCAAGACCGGCATCGCCGTCACCTTCGTCGACTGGGATGACATGCACAAGTGGTCACTCATCAACAAGGCCCTCGACTTCGGCCAGCCGGAACCGATGGAGACCTACTCCTCGTCACCGCATCTCTACACCGACCTGAAGATCCCTGCCGGGTCGAAGGGCCGTCTGCGAGCCACCCCGGTGAAAGAGGCTGCCGCCGGCGCACCCGCAGGCCGCGCGGGTCGCGCGGAGTCCGCTCGATCCAGTGCTTCCCGTTCCGGGTCACGGTCGGGTTCCGGTCGTGGTGACGCGGGCCGTGCCGATGCCGCTCGCGGTGGTGCTCCTCGCACCGAGAGCGTTCCGGCGAATGACGGCGCCGAGCGCTCCGGCCGCAGCCGTTCGCGCACGCGAGTGAGTCCCACGACCAATCCGAATGCCCCGGCCGCGACGCCGGCGGCGGGAACCCATGACGGCGGAGGCGCCGAGCACCACGACGGCAATAGCGCGCCGCTGCGCCGCAGCCGCACCCGTCGCCGTTCGCCGCAGTCCGGCGGCGCCGTTTAGGCCTTCACCGCAGCGTCTTCCCCGCAGCAGCACCGCGCATCACCGTCGCCGCTCCCGCCTCGCCCTCACCGGCGCGGCAGGGGCGGCGTTTACTGTGCCCCGGGCGTCAGCCGTAGATGGGGACGCAACCGCGTCCCTGTTCAATGATGCGGTCGAGCACCTCGGGCGCGGTGGTGTTCTCGCCAAGCCGGTTGGGCTTGCCGGTGCCGTGGTAGTCGCTCGACCCGGTGACGAAGAGTCCATATTTTTTGGCAAGTTCGGCCAGATGCGCGGTGGCCTCCGGGCGATTCTCCCGATGCTCCAATTCGAGGCCGAATAGTCCGGCGTGCGCGAGCTTGGCGAGGCGGGTCTCAGGAATGACTTCCACGGCGCCACGCGTCGCGGGGTGCGCGATCACGGGCACTCCCCCGGCGGCGCGCACCAGTTCTACGGCGCGCAACGGGTCCGGCGCATAGTGCGGCTGGTAGTAGCCGGACTTCCAGTGCAGGATTCCAGCGAAGGCATCGCTGCGCGTGAGGGCGTGGCCGCGAGCCACGAGCGCGTCGGCGATGTGCGGCCGACCCACGGTGGCATCGGCCATGGTTTGAGCAAGAACATCGTCCCACGTGAGGGCGTAGTCGAAACCGATGCGCTGCACCATCTGCTCGGCCCGCGTCAGTCGAGCGGCGCGAATACGCGCGATCTCCGTGACGATGCCGACATCCGTTGGGTCGAAGAGGTAGGCGAGCAGGTGAACGCTGGAATAGTCGACCCTGGTACTGAATTCCATGCCCGGAATCAGGGTGATGTCCTCCGTGATGGCCGTTTCGGCCGCGTCGTCCCACCCGGCAGTCGAATCGTGGTCGGTCAGTGCGACCGTGCCAAGGCCTGCCCGAGCCGCAGCACGAATGAGTTCGGCGGGGGTTTCTGTGCCATCCGACACAGTCGAATGCGTGTGCAGATCGATGGGGGCACGAAACCGACGGACGACTGGCATGACCCCATATTAGTTGACGGTGCGCGGGGTCTCCTGTTCGGCGAGGATCACACCGGGGCCGCCGTGTGGCGATCGGACCCGGGCACTCTGTCAGGCTGCGCGTTTATCGTAGCTAATCTATGTTCACGCGAATCGTACGTTCCCTGGTCGCGGTCGCGGCGGCTGCGACCCTGCTCGTGTTCGCATGGCCGCAGGCCTTCGGGCTGCAGAACACCTGGGTGATCGCGCACGCCGTCTCGTTGCGGGGCCTCGCCGTAGTGGGGGCCGGGTTCCTGGTTCTCCTTTTTCTCCTGCTGTCTCGATTCCGGCCCTGGCGGCGCACAATGACGGTCTTCATTGTGCTGACATTGCTCTTCGGTGTGGCCAACGTGGGAATCCTGGCGTCGCGGGGTCTCGGCGAGGAGGCCGCGGCGCAGGCAACGCCGGCGTCGGACTCCGTGACGGTGCTCAGCTGGAACACCCTCGGCGACGCACCCGGCGCTGCGGCGATCGCGAAACTCGCTCTCGAACAGAACGCCAGTGTCATCACACTGCCGGAGACGACGCAAGAGGCCGGCATCGCCGTCGCCGAGGCCATGCGTTCCGGCGGGCGGCCGATGTGGGTGCACACGCTCGCCTTTGACGAGATCTCGAAGGCGCGGTCCACGACGCTGCTGATCAGTCCCGACCTCGGCGATTACACCGTGACCAACGAGGCAGGCTCCGGCCCTCCGGGCAATACGAACGTGCTCCCCACCGTCGTGGCAACCCCCGTCAATGGCGTCGGCCCGACGATCGTGGCGGTGCACGCCGTGGCACCGATCGAATTCGAGATGTCCAACTGGCGGTCCGATCTCGACTGGCTCGCGGACCAGTGCCAGAACGACAACATCATCATGGCCGGCGATTTCAACGCCACCATTGACCACATGAGCGGGCGCGGGTCTGAAGACGGGGCCGTGCTCGGAAACTGCCACGACGCGGCGTTGTCCTCCGGTTCGGCCGCCATCGGCACCTGGACGACAAAGATTCCTGCGCTCCTCGGCAGCCCGATCGATCACGTGCTGACGAGCTCGAACTGGACCGTCACCAACATGCACGTGATCACATCGCTCGATTCCGCGGGCAGCGACCACCGGCCCATCGTCGCCACGTTCACCAGCCAGTAAGCCAGCGGCCCGCTCCCGCGCAGGGGTCAGGTGACAGTGCGACAATGGGGCGTATGGCTGATACCACCGCAACCGCGATCACCCCGCCCACTCGCTCGAACGAGAACCGGTCCACGACACCGGGTTCAGAGGGTTTCAAGGCATTCATCTCATCCGGCTGGGCCGAGCGAACCGAAGTTCTCCCCCCTGCACGCGAGCAGGCCGCCTACGCCGCCGCTCGTCGTGACCGTCTCTCGGCGCAGTACCCCGGGCAGCGACTCATCGTTCCCGCCGGTCGCCTCAAGCAGCGCTCCAACGACACCGACTACGCGTTTCGTGCGCACTCGGCCTTCGCGCACCTCACCGGTTGGGGCAGCGACGCCGAGCCCGGCGCGGTACTCGTGCTCGAACCGAACGGGGCAGCGGGCCACGACGCCACCGTTTACTTCCGCGAGCGCGCCGGACGTGACTCTGACGAGTTCTACGCCAACCCGGACATCGGTGAATTCTGGATCGGCCCGCGTCCCTCCATCGCGCAGGTAGCCAGCGACCTCGCCATCACCGTGCGCGGCATTGCAGACCTGGCCAGTATTTTCGCCATCGTGGACGGCGAGACCCTTCTGCTGCGCGAAGCCGATCCCACGGTCACCCTTGAGGTCGACGAGGGCCGCCTGCGCTATGTTGCGGAACGCGTTCTCGATTCCAATGCCACCGACAGCGCCTTCAGCGTCGAGGTGAACGGCCTGCACGAGGTCGACGACGACTTCGCCCGCGCCGTCTCGGAGCTCCGCCTGGTGAAGGATGACTGGGAGATCAACCAGATGCGCCTCGCCGTTGACGCGACCGCGCGCGGCTTCGACGATGTGGTTCGCGACCTGCAGGACTCGAGCGCACATTCCCGTGGCGAACGTCTCGTCGAGGGCGTGTTCAACACCCGCGCACGCAGCGATGGCAACGCCGTCGGCTACGACACGATCGCGGCATCCGGCCCGCACGCCTGCATTTTGCACTGGACCCGCAACGACGGCCCCGTCACCCCGGGAGACGTCATCCTCCTCGACGCCGGCGTGGAGCTCGACAGCTACTACACTGCCGACATCACCCGCACGCTCCCGGTGAACGGAACCTTCACCGAGGTGCAGCGCCTCGTGTACGAGACCGTGCGAGAGGCAGCGGATGCTGCATTCGCCGTGGCGGTTCCCGGTGCAATCTTCCGTGACGTGCATGCCGCCGCCATGGCGGTCATCGCCCGCCGCACCGCAGAGTGGGGCATGCTGCCCGTCACGGCGGAGGAGGCTCTTCTGCCCCACAACGGTCATCACCGCCGCTACATGGTGCACGGCACGAGCCACCACCTCGGCCTCGACGTGCACGACTGCGCCAAGGCTCGCCGCGACATGTACATGGATGGCGTGCTCGAGCCCGGCATGGTCTTCACGATCGAACCTGGACTCTACTTCCAGCCCGATGATCTCACCGTGCCGGCCGAGTTCCGCGGAATCGGGGTGCGCATCGAAGACGACATCCTCATGACGGAGACCGGCGCGGAGAACCTGTCGGCAGCTATCCCCCGCTCCGCGGACGACGTCGAGGCCTGGATCAAGGCGCTGCGCGCGTAGCGACCGCCACCGCCACCGAAATCGGTGGCCGCTACGGTAACCGGCGTAGCGGCCACCGAAACCGGTCGCGGTACTACTCGGCGGGCGGGCCCAGCGGCGGGTCGGACGGATGCGCGGCGGGCGGAGCCACAGCCTCTCCCTGGCCGTGCAGCAGGTTTCGAGCCCGGTTCAGCCGCTCGATGCTCACGATCACCTGGTAGTTTTCGGCGATGACCTGCTTGGTCGAGGTGAAGTCCCGTCGGCGACGGTTGATCGAGTAGCTCACGAGTGCAAACAGCATGCCGAAACCCGCCCCGATGAGCAGCGCTGCCGCCACGAAGGGCAGGCTCGATCCGGTGGGCGAGAAGATGAAGAGGAGAAGTCCGAGGAAGATTCCGAGCCATGCACCGGACGCTGCACCTCCGAAAGCCACTCGGCCGTAGGTGAGTTTTCCGGTTACCCTCTCCACGCTCTTCAGGTCGTTACCCACGATGGCGAGCTCTTTCACAGGGAAGTCGAGCTTGGCCAGGGTGTTGACCGCGTCCTGCGCCTCGGCGTAGGTCTTGTAAGTGGCCAGAACTTCGCCGGTGGGCAACGCCGGAGGAAGAAGTCTGCCGCCTCGACCGAAGGGACTCTGATTGGTCATGCCGTCATTCTTCCACGGTCGTCAGAATTCTCGGGCTGGTGGCCTAGATTTGTAGGGTGAGTGCCGCGAGAGTTTTTGTTGCCCGTTTGGCCGGGTGCACCGTCTTCGACCCCGCGGGTGACCGCGTCGGCAAGGTGCGCGACGTTCTCGTTGTCTATCGAAAAAGTCATCCGCCTCGCGTTGTCGGTCTGATCGTCGAGATCCCCGGCAAGAGGCGCGTGTTTGTGTCCATTGGTCGTGTCTCGAGCATCGGCTCCGGCCAGATCATCACGACCGGCCTCATCAACGTGCGCCGCTTCGAGCAGCGCGGCGGCGAAGTACGCGTCATCGCCGAACTGCTGGGGCGCAAGGTGGCGTTCAACGACAACACGGGCGATGCCACCATCGAAGACGTGGCGATCAAGGAAACCACCGAATCCGAGTGGGAGATCACCCAGCTCTTCGTGCGGCGCCCCAAGACGAGCGCCTCCCCCTTCGCCAAGGGCATCACGACTTTCGCCACGTGGGCCGAGGTCCACGAGAAGGCGACGGCGGGCCAGGCCCAGTCCGCCGAGCATCTCATCGCCACCTACTCCGAGCTCAAACCCGCCGACCTCGCAAATGCACTGCTCGACCTGCCCAGGGAGCGCATGTTCGAGGTGGCGAGTGAGCTGCCGGACAACCGTCTCGCGAACGCGCTGGAGGAGATGCCCGAATCCGACCAGGTCGGGATCCTCACCAGCCTCGGCGACGCGCGCGCCGCCGACGTGCTCGACCAGATGGAGCCGGACGACGCTGCCGACCTCATCGCCCAGCTCCCCGAGGAACGCGGCGAACAGTTGCTCGATCTCATGGAGCCCGAAGAAGCCGAAGACGTTCGTCTGCTCCTCAGCTACGCCCCCGACACGGCCGGCGGGCTCATGACGACCGAACCAGTGATCGTCTCAGCCGACGCCACCGTGGCCGAGGGGCTCGCACGCGTGCGCCGCCACGACCTCGCGCCCGCCCTCGGTGCCGCGATCTGCGTCACCCTGCCCCCCTACGAGGCGCCGACCGGCCGCTTCCTCGGCATGGTGCACTTCCAACGGATGCTGCGCTACCCGCCCCACGAGCGACTCGGCACGCTGCTCGACCAGGGTCTGGATCCCGTACGCGCCGATACCTCAGCGGCCGAGGTGTCCCGTATCCTCGCGAGCTACGACCTCGTCTCCGTTCCCGTCGTTGACGACAACCACCGTCTCGTGGGAGTCGTCACGATCGACGACGTGCTCGACTACCTGCTGCCCGACGACTGGCGCAGCCAGGACAGCGACGACGACATTGGACGACGTGCCGCCGCCCGTAACGACCTGAAGACGGGCAGCATCCCGCTGCCCGGGACACGGAGAAGCGCCCATGGCGAGAGCTAGCCGGTCCAACCTCAGGCTCGACGCGCCGAAGGGGCTGCGCACGACGCCGCTCGTCGGCCGCTACCGCGGTGCTGCTCGCAGCGACCGGTTCGGGCGTTTCACCGAGGCGATTGCCCGGGGCATGGGCACGCCGTGGTTTCTGCTCGGCCTCACGGTCTTCGCCGTGGCCTGGATTGCGTGGAACACCCTCGCCCCGGTGGCCTGGCGGTTTGACTCCATCTCCCTCGGCTTCATCGCGCTGACCCTCGTGCTGTCGATGCAGGCATCGTATGCCGCCCCGATGATTCTGCTCGCGCAGAACCGCCAGGACGACCGTGACCGGGTGCAGTTCGAACAGGATCGTCAACGCGCTGAGCGCAACCTGGCCGACACCGAGTACCTGGCCCGCGAGGTTGTTGCCCTGCGCATCGCCCTCAAAGACCTCGTGTCGAAGGATTTCATCAAGAGCGAGCTGCGTGCGCTGGTTGAGACCCTCGAGCAACGACAGGCCGACGATGACTCCGAAACCAACGACACTCCACCACGCACCCCACGGGGACGCCGCGCCCTTGACTGACGTGACACCCATGACGGCCCGGGTGCTCCGCGCCCTCGCCGGCGTGACCGACCCCGAGATCCGCAAACCCATCACCGAACTCGACATGGTCTCCGGGGTGACCGTCGGCGACGACGGCCACGTGAGCGTGGGCATCCTCCTCACAATTGCCGGCTGCCCGGCCGCCCAGAGCATCGAGAGCAATGTTCTCGCGGCGGTGGAATCCGTGGCGGGCGCCGGTAATGCGAGCGTCGAGGTCGCCATCATGACCCGCGAGCAGCGCGAGGCGCTCACCGAGAAACTCCGCGGAGGCAAGGCAGCGCGCGTCTTCCAGTTCGGGCCGGAGTCACTCACCCGCGTGTACGCGATCACGAGCGGCAAGGGCGGCGTCGGCAAGTCGACGATTACCGCCAACCTCGCCGTGGCGCTGGCCCGGCAGGGACTGCGGGTGGGCATCGTCGACGCCGACGTGCACGGCTTCTCCATTCCCGGTCTGCTCGGGCTCGTGCATGACGGTCTCGCCGTGAAGCCGACCCAGGTGGGCGATATGATTCTCCCGCCGATCAGCCACGACGTGAAGGTCATTTCGATCGGCATGTTCATTGACGATGCCTCGGCAGCCGTCGCGTGGCGCGGGCCCATGCTGCACCGCACGATCAACCAGTTCCTCACCGACGTGTACTTCGGTGACCTAGACATTCTCCTGCTCGACCTTCCCCCGGGGACGGGCGACGTGGCCATCACCGTGGGCCAGCTCCTCCCCCACGCCGAGGTCATCGTGGTGACCACCCCACAACCCGCCGCCGCAGACGTGGCCGAGCGCAGCGGCATCGTCGCCCGCCAGACCGGCCAGAAGGTCTACGGCGTCATCGAGAACATGAGCGGCCTCACCCAGCCGGACGGCAGTGTGCTCGAACTCTTCGGCTCGGGAGGCGGCGCAGAGGTGGCCGGCAGGCTCTCGACGGGACAGGACAGCCCCGTGCCGGTGCTGGCCCAGGTGCCTCTGAGCATGGCCCTGCGCGGCGGAGGCGACGAGGGCCTCCCCGTGGTCATCGCCAACCCCGATGACGCTGCAGCGGTGGCCATCACGGCCGTCGCCACCCGCCTTGCCACCCGCGCTCGCGGTCTCTCCGGCCGTAGCCTCGGCATCACTCCCCTGTAGCGTCCCGGCCGGTGCAGCGGCCGGGGCAGGCGACCTGGACTGGCGCTATAGCGGCCTCGTTTCTCGCCCAGCCCGTCATCGCCGTCCAGGCCCAGCTCGACGTGGGGGTCATCACGCCGTGGAACCACCCACTGGCCGTCTCCGCGATGGACGTGATTCCGGCCCTCGTTGCGGGCCGCTTCAGCTTCCCCGCACGGGCCGCGAATTCAAGGCGCTCGCCGGTCCGCTCCTGCTGCTCGCCCGGGTGCTGAAGGGCCTCAGGCTGCGCTGATCACTGCCCGTCCTTCGACGGGATGAGCGCGGAGGCGATGTCGGGCACCGGGTTCATCTCCTCGCGCGGGGGCCGCTCGTAGTCAACGCCCTTCGGCCGGCTGGGAATGTGAATCTTCGGCGGATCGGTGCGCTCGAACGGTACGAGCGATAGCAGGTGACCGATGACGTTGAGCCGGGACGCCCGTTTGTCCTCGCTCTCCACCACCCACCACCGCGCCTCGGGAATGTCGGTGTGCACGAACATGTCGTCTTTGGCCTTGGAGTAGTCCACCCACTTGGTGATGGAGAGCACATCGGTCTCCGACAGCTTCCACCGGCGCATCGGGTCCTTCTGCCTCGAGCGAAAGCGACGCTCCTGCTCACGGTCAGAAACCGAGAACCAGTACTTTACGACGAGGATGCCGTCTTCGACGAGCATCCTCTCAAAAATGGGCGCCTGGTGCAGAAAGCGGTGGTATTCGTCATTGGTGCAGTAGCCCATGACGCGCTCGACGCCCGCGCGGTTGTACCAGGAGCGGTCCATGAGCACGATCTCGCCGGCCGCCGGCAGGTGTTCGATGTAGCGCTGAAAATACCACTGGCCACGCTCGCGTTCGGTGGGCATGGGAAGCGCCATGACCCGAGCGATGCGCGGGTTGAGATACTCCGTGATCCGCTTGATCGCCGATCCCTTGCCTGCCGCATCCCGCCCCTCAAAGATCACCACGATCCGGGCACCCGACGCCTTGACCCACTGTTGCATCGTCACGAGTTCGGCCTGAAGACGGCTGAGCTCGCGCTCATAGGCGGCTAGCGGCACCCGAACCGGTCTCGATGTTTTGGTCGACATCGACCCCTACCTTTCTGTCACGCGGCGCGTGAGATCTTGCGGTTCATACTGCGGCAACCAGGCCAGGAGATCCGGCAGCCACCACTGAACCGTACCGCTCACGAACAGTGCGCAGCTGATTCCGACAATGGACAGAGCCACGGACTCGTTCCAGCCCGGTAGGCCGAGCAGCGCCGCCGCCACGAGCCAGGCGGCTCCCGCCGCAGCGGATGCCTGCACCAGCCACGACACGAACCCCACCACGCTCGTCAGCACGGCCCGGGGAGACGCAGCGTGCCAGCCCGCCTGCCAGCCCCAGTTCACCACGAGCGAGACCAGCGCGGCGCTCACGGCGACCAGCAGCGCCCCCGGCTGCGCCGTGAGAGAGGCGATCCAACCGCCCAGCGCGCGGGAGGTGAGCGGAACGATCAGCAGCACGAGCAGCCCGGTCACGCCGAGCGCGGTGTCACGGAACAGGTAGCCATTGGACTGGGGCAGGGTGCCCACGCGCGCGGCCACGTTGAGGAAGGCGCCACAGCCGGCCAGAACCAGCACGAGCGCGGCAGGGGCAGCGATCACGCCGGGGTAGGCCAGAAGACCGGCGGAGACATACCCGCCGCCACCGATCATTCCGACCACACACCAGAAAATGGCGAGGCGACGCTGCCGCCGAACCTCGGTGGCGCGGTCCGACCCGGCGGATGCGTCGAGCCCGACGACAATGTCGATGATCGTGGCCCACTGGGCAAACGCATGCACGCTGCGGTAGCCGGCGAGGGCAACGCCGAGCAGCGCCACTGTGAGCAGAAGGATCGAGAACACCGGGGCACCCGTGAAAGCGCCAGGGATCATGGCGGCGCTGGAGGAGAGGGCGAGCGCTCCTCCGAGAACGGCGGCGACCGCGAGCGCGCGCGGAAGATCGAGCACGACCGGGGCGAGCACACCGACGGGGCGCAGGAGCCAGTTCACCACGTGCATCCACGCCGGACTGCCCCACCGCGTCAGGGCTCGAGAGGCCACACGCACGGCGCGCGAGCCGACGGCCACGCGGTAGCCCGGCTCGAGATTGCCGAGCGAATCGGCACCACGAGCCAGCCCCGCCCGAATCTCGTCCGGGGTACGCACCCTGCCGGGGGCGCTGCGGGTCACGGGCGCCCACTCCTGGTGCGCCTCCGCCTGGAGCAGGATCTCGTCTTGCACGAACAACACAGGATCAGGCTCGGCGTCACCGTTCGAGTCGGGCGGTAGCGGCGCGTCGATGGGCAGGGCACGCAGGAATCGGGCAACGCCGGCTCCGGCATCCAGCCGTCCCCACCACCAGTCGTTGAGCCGCCACTCGGAGCTGAGAAACCCCGAGAGGCTGGCCAGGTTGGCTCCGTTGAGTTTGGCGACCGGTCGCAGCACGTCGTCGCTCAGCAGCGAGTCGATGACCACCGGCTGCAGCTGGGTGGCCGGAAGCGTGAGCGCCGCACGCAGTCCCTCTCGCAGCTGAGCGCGCAGCAGAGCGACGAAGGCACGGTGGTGTGCCGGATGCTCGCCGGCGGAGACACTCCAGAAATCCAGGGTGAGCAGGGGTTCCCGAATCCCCCGGGCCGCCGTGAACGCGCACGTGTCGAGGGCACGAAGGCCGCTGCGCCGTGACAGGCCCCGCCACGGTGATTGAGCCCACTCGGTGCTCGATGCAATCAGCGCGTCTTCGGCGGGTATGCGCTGCAGTACGGCCACAATCCGGTCGAGCAGCGCCCAACCGGGCGACACCGCGCGCTGCCGTAGCCACTCCGCGCGCACGACGCCGGCGATGCGCTGCGCGTTCGACCCGTCAGGAAGCGCGTTGACGTCGGCGACCACACGGGCGAGCACACGATCCCGCGCCTGTTCGGCCTCATCGAGCACGCCATAGACCGCAACGCGCACGTCGCCGACCGTGGGATAGTCGGCGCAGTCGATCATGATGCCCGTGTGGGCGACCTGTTCAAACCGGGCCCGTTCCAGGGACTGGATCCAGGACAGCAGGTTCAGCGACGCCTGGTGGAGTGCCTCCGGCCCCGCGCACACCGGATTGTCCCGCAGCTGTTGCTCGCCGCCCTGGGCCGCGAGCTCGTCGTAGTGCACCACCATGTCCTTTTCGAGGGCGGTCAATTGGCGCAGCTCGAGGGCCGTCGCGACCGCGCGCCCCTGTTGGTCGGTACCGAGCTGCCAGACCGCCGGGTCGAGCAGCACCCGCGTCAGCAGGTCGAAATCGGTTGACGCGCGGTACCGTACCCAGGTGCGGAGGGCGGTCGCTGTGCCCACGAGCGTGAGGTCGGCGACAAGCACGGCCAACGCCTGGTCTCGGCCCTGCTCCAGGATGAGCTCCCGCCGAAAATCGTCGAGGGTCTCCGCCTTCGCATCGCCGGATTCCCGCCCGAAGCTGATGGCGAGCGCGCCACCGATCACGTTGAGCGCCAGTGAGAGCCGATCGGTGCGAGGCGGTATCTCCGTGACGGCGAGGTCGGATGGCGGCAACATTCCGGTGTAGGGCTCCGGCACGTGCGGTCGAATCGACAGGGGCCCTTTCGGGTTAAGGTAGATCAACGCCCGACGAGAATGCACGGATGACGGCATGTTGCGAATTGCCCGGTAGGCGCGATCGATGGGGATGTTGTCGGTGAGGCCACCGTCGATGATGCGGAACGGCACGTCCGTGGCGGTGCGGTGGGCGTGAAAGGCGAAGCTCATGTCGATGCGATCGTCTGGGGGGCTGGTCGTTGACGTCGCCACCGAGAAGATCAGTGCCGGTTCGAACCCGCCGGGAACGGATGAGGTGGCCCGCGCCGCGTAAGCCAGGCGGGCGAGGCTCTGCTCGCGCTCCGGCGACCCGAACGGTGGGATCGCGCGCCGGTATTCCTTCCGCTCGGCGTCCTGTGCGGCGTAGGGGTCTTCCTCCGCGTTATCGGGATGAGCGGCGCCCACGAAATGAAAGTGGCCCCGGCCCTCCCTGGTGCCGCGGTCGGGCCCGTCTTCCCGGTCAAGGACCGTCGCTGACAGGTCGACCACGACCCGGTCCGCGCGATGAGGCCCGCTCCCCGCGGCGATGTCCGGGTCGTAGTAACCGGACAGGGCGTTGTTGATCGCGCGTGCGAAGTAGTCGTCCCCCCGCAGCGGCGCAAGAATCGGCCGCAGCCCGGCCCGCTGGAACAACCGCCACATGCCAGCACCGGCGACCCAGGTGTGCAGCATCTCGTCGGGGGCCGCGCCGTTGCGCTGCGCGGCCGCGTAGGTAACCGCGTTCAGTCCCCCGGCGCTGGCTCCGGCGAGCACGTCGAGTTCCACGCGGTCAAAGCCGCGGGCGGCAAGCATGCGTGCGTAGAGGCCGGCCCGCGCGAGCACATGGGCGTCCAGCACATGGTCACGGGTGGCGGAGCCGGGGTCGGCGACGAGCATATATGCGGCCATGCCGTTCGCCTTGCGCACGAGGCGCAGGCGGCGCAGGATGTCGAGTTCGGCGACGGTGCCGCCGATCCACACCGCGAGGCTCACACCACCGCGCATGGCGAGCGCGAGGCGCAGGGTGCGGTCATAGGGCCTCGCCTGCGTGTCGTCGAAGGGCTCCGGCACAAGCTCGGGCGGCGGGTCGTCCTCCCGCAGCCGCACCCTCACCGCGAAGCCGACCGGTTGGGTCATCTGCCACCCGCTTCTCTGGAGTGCGTTCTGCTCGTGAGTGGCAGCCTAGCGGTCGCCTCCCACCGCCGCCAGCATTCGCCCGCGTTCGCGGTGCGGCTCTACGTGGCCTCGAGATCGAAAGGAGCCCTCGTCAGCGCCGCGGGTGTGAGGGGGGTGAGGGCTGCGGTGCCGGCGGTCGTCGCGAGCAGTGACGCGGCGGCCGGGCTGGCCCGGGACAGGGTCGCCGATTGCTCTTTGAGCGGCTCTTCCTCGGTGAGGGCTTCCCGAATGATGCGGCGGGGATCGTACTGGCGCGGATCGAGTTTCTTCCAGTCCAGTTCGTCGAACTCCGGGCCCATCTCGTCACGGATGCGTTCCTTGGCCCCGTTGGCCATGTCGCGCAGCTGCCGCACGAGGCGGGCCAGTTGGGCCGCGTAATGCGGCAATTTGTCGGGTCCGAGCAGGAAGACGGCGATGATCCCGATGATGAGGATCTTCTCAAACGTCAAACCGAACATAACCCCAGAATATCGCTCGGCGAGGCATCCACCGACCATGTCGACTGCGGCCATAGTCTTGACCTATTCATCAACTGGAGCGAACTGTGTCTGACATCGTATTGAACTGGAAATTCTCCGACGACTCTGTCGTCGAGTCCGAAGCCGTGGCCAAGGCCCGGCAGCAGTCCCTGGAGCTGGGGATTGACGCGATCGCGCCGTCCGTTGGTGCCCAGGCGGCCGTGCTGGCCGCCGCAACCGGTGCCCGAAGCATCCTCGAAGTCGGCACGGGCGCCGGTGTCTCCGGGCTGTGGCTGCTGAGGGGAGCGCCGGGGGCGATGCTCACGTCGATCGACACGGAGGTCGACCACCTGCAGCATGCCAAGGCCAACTTCCTCGAGGCGAAGGTGCCGGCGAACCGCGTGCGCCTCATCACCGGCAGGGCCGGGGACGTTCTGCCGCGCATGAACGAGAACTCCTACGACATCGTCTTCATCGACGCGGACCCGCAGTCCGTGATCGAGTACGTGGAGCATGGACTGCGACTTGCCAGGCCCGGCGGGACCGTGCTCGTGGCCCACGCCCTGTGGCGCGGTCGTGTGGCAGACCCGGCCAAGCGCGATGACGTCGCGACCGGTTTTCGCACCCTGCTCACCGAGATCGCGTCCTCGAACGCGGTGATCAGCGCTCTCTCTCCCGTGGGCGACGGCCTGCTTCAGATCACCAAGCTACGCGCCTAGGCAAAAAATAACGGCTGCACCTTCCTGCGAACAGGAAGGTGCAGCCGTTCTGTGTGAGGCTACCTGACTACGTTGACCACTCCGGCAAGCGCGTCGTGGAGTTCTTTGGCCTCAGCGTCGTTCACAGAGACGACGAGTCGACCCCCACCTTCGAGCGGCACACGCACGATGATCAGTCGCCCCTCCTTTACAGCCTCCATTGGCCCGTCTCCGGTCCGTGGCTTCATGGCCGCCATGAACTCCCCTTCCATTCGTCTTTGTAATGTCTATTATCGACCATTGCGGCCCGAGACGAAAATTTGCCCCAAATCGCCGACGCCGGGTTGCAACTTATGGTGGCGTCCAGTCACGTCCGTCCACTCCCCAGCAGATCAACAGCCACCCCCATTGTGCCGCAACAAGCAGCAGGACGATACCGATTCGGTAGAGCGGATGCCGCGGCATGGCAACCGCGCCGAGCAGCGGGAACAACGGCATCAGCAGTCGGAACGTGCTTGACTGCGGAAAAAACACGGCGAGCAGGTACAGCGCGTAGCTCGCCACCCAGAATCGGAGATCGACGCCGAGTCGTCGAACGGCGGGAGTGAACATGACCAGCGTGAACGCAACGATGAGGGCGATGACCACGAGGATCCCCTGCGGCGAGCCGAGCCACCACACGCCGCTCTGGAACCACGCCGCGAACGGCACGAGCTCCTGGTAGCCGATATACGGTGCACGCCACGCGAGCTCGGTATCCGTGTACGCCGTGAGGCTCCCCGTGACGATCCACGCTGCAACAGGCCACGCCAGGCCCATCACCCCGCTGAAAATCGCGACGGATACCGCGAGCATCCGCTCCCGCCCACCAAACGGGTCCCTGACACGCGTCACAAAGCGCAAGACCACATGCAACCCCATCGCGAGGGCAAAGGCGAGCCCACTCGGCCGGGTGAGCGCCATCACGGCAATCGTCGGGAACAGCAGCCCGTAACGACGCTCGAGCAGCAGGTACAACGCGAGCGTGAGAAAGAACAGGTACATCGACTCGGCGTAGCCGAACTGCAGCAGGGGCGAGAGCGGGGCCACGCAGAACAGCACCACCGAGAACAGGGCCGTCGAGGAATCGAGCATCCGGTTCATCAGCCGGTAGAACAGCAGCGCCGTTCCGGCGCTGAATGCCACCGACACGAAGACCGCAACCGGCGCCCATTCCTGCCCACTCAGGATCATCAGCGAACGGGCGACGACGGGGTAGCCCGGCATGAACGCCCACGCGTTCTCACCAATCTGGCCGGCGGCGGTAAGCGGCAGAACCGTGGGGTACCCGCTCACGGCGACGATGTTGTACCAACGTCCGTCCCACATGGTGGCGAAGTCCACGTAGTTCGGGTTGGCACCGGTCCAGGCGTTCTCGCCCTGAACCCGCGCGAGCATGAGAATCAGCGTGGTCGTCACGACGCGGGACAGCGCCCACACGATCAGAACGCGAGCCCACCATGGTGTGAGCCGATAGCGCGCCCGCCACACCGCCGGCATCCGTTCCGAAACGCCGTTTCCGCTGCCGGTCACCCTGCCGGCCATGAGCTGTCGGTTCAGCGAACGGATGCGCTCAGCCACGACCGCAAGCCTGTTTCGCAGGCGGTGATCTGGTGCACCGCAACGCGTTCGTCGTCGGCATGCGCCTTGAGCGGGTCGCCGGGACCGTAGTTGACGGCGGGGATGCCGAGCGCGGAGAAGCGGGCAACGTCGGTCCAGCCGTACTTGGGCATGGCCTTGCCGCCGACGGCGAGCAAGAACTGCTGCGCGAGCGGAGCGTCAAGACCGGGGCGGGCGCCCTCGGCGCGGTCGACGACGGTCACGTCGTAACCGGTGAACAGGTCGCGCACGTGGGCTTCGGCCTCGTCGGCGGTACGGCTGGGCGCGAACCGGTAGTTCACGTGCACCATGCACTCATCGGGGATGACGTTGCCGGCGATGCCGCCGCTGATGCCGACGGCGTTGAGCCCCTCACGGTAGACGAGGCCCTCTACCTCAATCTGACGCGGTTCATACGCGGCGAGCAGATCGAGAATGGGTGCGGCCCTGTGGATGGCGTTCTCGCCGACCCAGGCGCGTGCGGAGTGCGCGCGCAGCCCGGTGGTGCGCACCTCGACCCGCAGGTTGCCGTTGCAACCTCCCTCGACGGCGCTGTTCGTGGGTTCGCCGAGGATGGCGAAGTCGCCCTCGAACAGGTCGGGGCGATTGCGGGCCAGTCGGCCGAGGCCGTTGAGGGCGTCGGCGACCTCCTCGTGGTCGTACCACATCCAGGTCACGTCGACCCCGGGCTCCACGAGCTCGGCGGCGAGCTTGAGCTGCACAGCCACGCCCGCTTTCATGTCCACGGTTCCGCGTCCCCAAAGGTACTCCACACCGTCTATCGTCTCGAAACGGGCGGGGAGATTCCCGTTGAGCGGCACGGTGTCGATGTGGCCGGCGATCACCACACGCTGGGCGCGGCCGAGGTTCGTGCGTGCCACGATGGTGTCACCATCGCGGATGATCTCGAGGTGTTCGAAGCCGGCCAGGGCGAGGGCGATCGCATCGGCGAGAGCCCCCTCGTTGCCGGAGACCGACTCGATGTCGCAGATCTGCTGGGTGAGCGCGATGCTCGAACCCGTGAGGTCGAGGGCTACGGTGGTGGACGCGAGATTAGAAGGCATTGAAGACACCCTACTAATCTAGAGGAATGGTTACCCGCGAGTCTGAATCCACGTCCCCCGTCCACGCCTGGGGGTACGGCCTCGCTACGGTCGCTTCCGACGGGCTCGTGCTCGACACGTGGTTCCCGTCCCCACAGCTCGGTGAACTGCCCGCCAACCGCGACCGCTGGATCGTGCCGGCCGAGCTGAGCGCGGCCGCCGGCCCCGACGCCAGCCGCGCGGTGCGCCTCGAGGCCGTCATGGTGGAGATCGACCTGCTGACGCCGCCCGCCGGAACCAGCGACGCCTACCTCCGCCTGCACCTGCTCTCCCATCTGCTTGTGGCACCCAACACCATCAACCTCGACGGCATCTTCGGCCACTTGCCATCCGTGGTCTGGACCAACGCAGGCCCCATGACGCCCGCCGATTTCGCCCGGATGCGCCCTGCCCTGCAGCGCGCCGGAATCTCCGCCACCGGCCTCGATAAGTTCCCGCCGCTGCTGAACTACGTCGTTCCGGCCGGCGTGAGAATCGCGGATGCCTCGCGCGTGCGTCTTGGCGCCCACCTGGCGCCCGGCACCACCGTAATGCACGAGGGCTTCGTGAACTTCAACGCCGGCACCCTCGGCGCGTCCATGGTGGAGGGGCGCATCTCCCAGGGTGTCGTGGTGAGTGCCGGCTCCGATATCGGCGGCGGCGCATCCATCATGGGGACGCTCTCCGGTGGCGGCACGCAGCGCGTCTCGATCGGGGCCCGGGCGCTGCTCGGCGCCAACTCCGGCGTCGGTATCGCCATCGGCGACGACACGGTCGTAGAGGCAGGCCTCTACGTGACCGCCGGCACCAAGGTTGTACTGGTCGGCGAACCGCGCGATAATTCCGGACAGCTCCGCACGGTGAAGGCCGTCGCACTCAGTGGTGTGCCCAACCTGCTGTTCCGCCGTAACTCGGTCTCCGGCGCGGTCGAGGTGCTTGCACGCGGTGGCACGGGCATTGCGCTCAACGAGGCCCTGCACGCCTGACTCCCGGCTCCAGCCGTCACGAGGTCCCCAATCTAGTAGCATCCGGGTAAGCCGAGCGCACACTCTCGAACCAGACAGCACGGCGACAGCATCCATGCAGCACTAGTCACGAGGGAGTGATGTGGGCACCGACGCTCCACGCAGCAAACGGCACCGCCGGTGGCGAAGGTTGTTTGCGGGCCTCGGCGTGGTACTCACGATCGTTCTCGTCGTCGCCGGACTCGGGGTGTGGACGGTCACGCGCTCGTTTCCGACCCTGTCGGGTGAGGTGAACATTGCGGGGCTCCGTGCCCCCGTCACGGTCCTGCGCGACGAGGCAGGCATCCCGCAGATCACCGCGACGACGGCGACGGATCTGTTTCTGGCCGAGGGATACGTGCACGCCCAGGACCGGTTCTGGGAGATGGACTTTCGGCGGCACGTGACGGCCGGACGGCTCGCTGAGCTCTTCGGCGAGAGCCAGGTGGGCACCGACACGTTCGTTCGAACGCTCGGCTGGCGCGCGGTCGCCGAGGCAGAGGTGGCGCTGCTCGACCCGGAGACGCTCTCGTACTTTCAGGCATATGCGGACGGCGTCAACGCGTACCTCAAGACGCACGAGGGCGCTGACGTGTCGGTGGAGTACGCGGTTCTGGCCGTGCAGAATCCGGGATATAAGCCAGAGCCGTGGACCCCGGCCGATTCCGTGTCCTGGATCAAGGCGATGGCGTGGGACCTGCGCTCCAACCTCGACGATGAGATCGACCGCGCCGAGCTGGCGACCGCGCTGGATCCCGCCCAGATCGCCCAGTTGCATCCGTCGTACCCGTACGACAGCCACCCCACCATCGTGGACGGTCCACCAGCGGCGGCCACGGGGGCGACCGTTTCGGCAGGCGCAGCGGAGGCGACAGCCCACGTGCTCGCCGCCGGTGACGGGTACGCGAGCGCGCTCGCTTCGCTGCGCACCTCGCTCCAGTCGGTTCCGGAGCTGCTCGGACCGGCCGGCGGAGAGATCGGGTCGAACTCCTGGGTCGTCGGCGGCGATCTCACCGACACCGGCAAACCGATCCTCGCCAACGACTTGCACCTCGGGCCGGCGCTGCCATCGATCTGGTACCAGGTGGGGCTGCGCTGCAGCACCGTCACCGCCGACTGCCCCTTCGACGTGGCCGGCTACAGTTTCTCCGGATTGCCCGGTGTGATTGTCGGCCACAATTCCCGCGTGGCCTGGGGCTTCACCAACCTCGGACCCGACGTTGCCGACCTCTACGTGGAGAAGGTCACCGGCGACACGTATGAATACGACGGCGCGGCGAAACCGCTGCTCGTGCGCAACGAGAAGATCAAGGTGGCCGGCGGCCCCGGGGTGAAGATCGCCATCCGGTCCACCGAGCACGGGCCGATTGTCAGCGGACTCAGCGGAAGCGACTTCGCCCGGATCGCCAGTGAATACCCCCAATCCGCCGGCCTCGCCGCCCTGCCGGGCACCGCCGATCCCGCCATGACATACGAGCTGTCCCTGCAGTGGACGGCGCTGACTCCCGGGCGCACCGCATCCGCTATCTTCGCGATGAGCCGCGCCACCGATTGGGAGAGCTTTCGGGCCGCGGCGTCGAAGTTCGATGTCCCCTCCCAGAACCTCATCTACGCCGATGTCGACGGCAACATTGGCTACCAGGCTCCCGGCGTCATCCCGATTCGGGTCACCGGTGACGGCACCGTACCCGTGCCGGGGTGGACGAGCCAATACGGCTGGAGCGGGTACATCCCCTTCGACGCGTTGCCGCAGGTTTTCAATCCCCCGAGCGGATACATCGTCGCCGCCAACAACGCGGCCGTCGGCCCCGGCTACCCGCACCTCATCACCGCGGACTGGGACCTCGGGTATCGGGCAGACCGGATCACGAAGCGGCTCACCGCCCTGATTGAGGCGGGCACCCCGCTCACGGTTGATCTGATGGGCGAGATCCAGGCCGACGAATACAGCGCCATTGCCGCCGCGCTCGTACCGGTGCTGCAGACCATCCCGGCCAGTGGAACGGCCGCCGAGGCGCAGAAGCTGTTCGAGGACTGGGACTTCACGGTGGCGGCCGACAGCGCGGCCGCCGGCTACTTCAACCTCGTCTGGCATACCCTGCTCGACGAGATGTTCAACGGAACACTCCCGGAAGGGACGGGCATGGCCGGGGGCGACCGCTCGTTCGCGGTCGTCACGGGCCTGCTCGCCGAGCCGTCATCTCCCTGGTGGACCAACAAGCGCCTCGGAGCAGTCAGCCAGTCGAGCATGCTCAAGCGAGTGCTCCAAGATGCCGCCGCCGAGGGCACCAGGCGTATGGGCGACGACGTGTCCACGTGGGACTGGGGACACCTCCACACGCTTGAGCTGACCAACCAGAGCCTCGGCAAATCGGGCATCGCACCCATCGAGTGGCTGCTGAACCGCGGTCCGTACGAGCTTGGTGGTGGATCCTCGGTGGTGAACGCACAGGGCTCTGACGCCACGGCGGGCTACGAGGTGGACTGGGTTCCCTCAATGCGGCAGGTGATCAGCCTCGCCGACTTCGACCAGTCCGTGTGGATCAACCTCACCGGGGCCTCCGGCCATGCCTTTCACCCCAACTACGTGGACCAGACACCACTGTGGCAGCGGAACGAGACCAGGCCATGGCCCTTCACGCCGGCAGCACTCACAACGAGCGCCACCGACACGCTACGTCTGCTCCCCGCCCGGTAGCGACCGGGGTGGCAGCCGACTAGACGATATGAGTGTCCGCTCGTTTTTTGGGCTGGGGCCTCGATTCAAATAGACGTGGGTTGCCAACCGGTGGAAAGTGGACCTAAGCACAGGTGACCCTGTCCACGGGGTGACCTATCCACAGTTGAATTTGGAGGCCCCAGTTGATTACATATCGTAGTTTCGTTGGGCTGGATGTGCACGCCCGAACAATCGTTGGTTGCGCCATTGACGGCCGCGCCGGCGAGATCATCCATCGAAAGTTCAGTGCTGACCTGGTCGAGGTTCTGGGCTGGGTGAGATCGTTGCCGGGTCCGCAGACGGTCGCGTATGAGGCCGGTCCGACGGGTTTCGGATTGGCTCGTTTGTTCGTCGTTGCGGGGATTGACTGTCTGGTCGCGGCGCCGTCGAAGTTGCAGCGGCCCACGGGTGACCGGGTCAAAACTGATGCTCGGGACGCGTTCCAGTTGGCTCGGCTGCTGCACGTGGGCGACATCACCGTCGTGCATGTCCCCACGGTCGAGGAAGAAGCCGCACGGGACTTGGTGCGGTCAAGGGAAGATACCCGGCAGGATTTGATGAGTGCGCGGCATCGGATGTCGAAGCTGTTGCTGCGGCACGGTTTCGTGTATTCCGACGGTGCCGCTTGGACGGGCAAATACGACCGCTGGTTACGGTCCCACCGAACGGGGGACCTCGCGTTTGAGATGGCGTTCGACGCGTCGTATGAGGCGGTGGTTCAGACGGTGGCTCGCCGTGACCGGTTGGACAGAGCCATCGAGCTTATGGCCGCAGATTCTCAATTCACGCCGATGGTGAACCGGCTGGGCTGCTTGCGAGGAATCGCCCCGTTGACCGGGTTCGCCCTGGCGGTGGAGATCACAAACTGGCACCGGCCAAACGATCGGGTCGTTCCTCGGGTTGGTCCCATCGGAATACTCGTCAGGCGAGACACGCCAACTCGGAGGGATCACCAAGACCGGGAACTCGCATGCCAGACGGCTGTTGGTCGAAGCCGCGTGGCACCACCGCCGTGATTACCGGCCGACCACCCGATCGGTGTTGCAGGCACGGTGGGAGAAAGCTCCCGAGGACGTCCGGCTGCGCGGGCAAGCCGGTAACGAACGCCTTCATCAGCAGTGGATCCACTTCGACGTTCGGAAGAAACGTCCCGTGATCGCCAACGTCGCCATCGCCCGTGAACTGGCCGGTTGGTGCTGGTCTGTGGCCACCATGGACAAATAACCTCCAGACCGCTGTTCGCCGTGGTCGAAATGCCGGCAACATGTGGAGTGACCCGCTTAAGCGCTATGAGCAGCACGCGCAATCGTGCGACGCCCGATTTCTAGACCAGCGGCACCTCTCCAGCCGAACACTTCGCCCTGCGGTAACCAACCCGCGTATATCAGCCTGACCATGCGTCGATAAGACACGCTCGACACTCCGGCCGCGGCGAACAGCCCCTCTCCGCAGCACCCGAGATTTCAGTCTCTCGGATTCTGTGACGGGGCGGGAAAAGAGCACTCCCGCCCCGTCACAGAATCCGAACAACAATCATCACGGGCGCCGCTCAAAAATGCCCACTTGACAAAACCCACTACATATCAGCGCTGCGGGTAGTCCCTGGCAGCCGAGCCCACGTAGAGCTGCTGTGGGCGGCCGATCTTGGTGGCCGGATCCTCGTTCATCTCACGCCAGTGCGCGACCCAGCCGGGCAGACGCCCGATGGCGAAGAGCACCGTGAACATGCGGGTGGGGAAGCCCATGGCCTTGTAGATGACGCCCGTGTAGAAGTCCACGTTGGGGTAGAGCTTGCGCTCCTTGAAGTAGTCGTCGTTGAGTGCGAGGTTCTCAAGTTCCTGCGCGATGTCCAGCAGGTCGTCCTGGACGCCGAGGGCGGCAAGAACCTCGTGGGCGCTTTCTTTCACGAGGGTGGCGCGCGGGTCGAAGTTCTTGTACACGCGGTGCCCGAAGCCCATGAGCTTGACGCCCTGCTCCTTGTTCTTCACGCGCTCGACGTACTTCTCGACGCCCTCGCCGGAGGCCTTGATCTCGCCGAGCATCTTCAGTACGGCCTCGTTCGCTCCGCCGTGCAGCGGGCCGAAGAGGGCGTTGATGCCGGAGGACACTGAGGCGAACAGGTTCGCGTCGGTGGAACCGACGAGGCGAACCGTACTGGTGGATGCGTTCTGCTCGTGGTCCTCGTGAAGCATGAGGAGACGTTCGAGCGCCTGGCTAACGACGGGGTTGACCTCGTACGGCTCAGCCATGTTGCCGAAGTTGAGTCGCAGGAAATTGTCGACGAAGCTCAGGGAGTTGTCGGGGTAGAGGAACGCCTGGCCGACGCTCTTCTTGTGCGCGTACGCGGCCATCACGGGCAGCTTGGCGAGCAGACGAATGGTCGAAATTTCGACCTGCTCCGGATCCTTCGGATCGAGCGAGTCCTGGTAGAACGTGGACAGGGCGGACACTCCGGATGCGAGCACGCTCATCGGGTGGGCCTTGTGCGGCAGGGAGTCGAAGAAGCGACGCATGTCTTCGTGCAGCAGCGTGTGACGCCGGATGCGGTCGTCGAAGTTTTCGAGTTCAACCTGGGTGGGCAGCTCACCGTAGATGAGCAGCCACGCGGTCTCAAGAAAGCTTGAGTTCTTCGCGATCTGTTCAATCGGATAACCGCGATAGCGCAGAATGCCCTTGTCGCCGTCGATGTAGGTGATTGCCGAGCGGGTCGCCGCGGTGTTGACGAAACCGTAGTCAATGGTGGTGAGGCTCGTCTTCTTCGTGAGCGTCGAGATATCGATGCTCGAGGCGCCTTGGACGCTCTTCACAATGGGAAACTCGGCCGTTCCCCCCGGGTACGTGAGAGTCGCCGTCTGCGGTTCTTCAGCAGCGGCCTGCTCTGATTCGTTGGTTATCGTTTGCTGCGCGACGTTGGTCACGGAGCCTCCCTGAGTCTCGCTGCCTATGATGCCGGTCGTCGACCCGGCACATAATGCGCCGAGTAATCTCGTTCCGACTACAGCTTAAGGGGCGCGACCGCCTACTGTTGCATCCGCCAAAACTTCGAAGGTTTCGTTGGCCATGTTCCACAGAACCCGTGTAAGGGGGGAAGGCCGACCGTTATTCGCGGAGACGAGCCGCTGCTGCCGCGATTCGCTCGTCCGGTGCCGTGAGCGAGAAGCGCACATGTTCCGAGAAAAAGTCGCCATAGAACGGGCCGGGGCCGGCCAGAATGCCGAGGTCAGCGAGCCGGGCAACGGACTCCCAGGCGTTTCGCCCCTCGGAGGCCCAGAGGTAGAGTCCGGCCTCGCTGTGGTCAATGCGAAACCCCGCCAGCTCGAGGGCGGGGAGGAGCACCCGACGGCGAGAACGGTAACGTTCCCGCTGCACAGACACGTGCTCATCGTCGCCGAGGGCGGCGATCATGGCGGACTGCAGCGGTGCTGGCAGCATGAGGCCGGCGTGCTTGCGCACGGTGAGCAGGCGCGCAAGCACGTCGGCGTCCCCCGCTGCGAAGGCCGCACGGTACCCCGCCATATTCGACTGCTTGCTGAGCGAGTAGATCGCGATCACGTTCGTCAACGATCCCTCAATCACGCGAGGATCGAGGATGCTGGGGATCGGCTCGGTGTCCCAGGGCGCATCCCAGCCGAGTTCGGCGTAGCACTCATCGCTCACGATGACGGCATCGAGTTCACGGGCGCGTTGCACGGCGGCACGCAGCTCGGCCACGCTGAGCACGCGGCCGTCGGGGTTTCCCGGGCTATTGAGCCACACGAGCCGCGTCGTGTCCGGCCATTCGAGGGGATCGTCGGAGGCGAGTGCGTTCGCGCCGGCAATGGCCGCGCCGATCGCGTACGTGGGGTACGCGGCCCGCGGGTGCACGATGGTGTCCCCCTCCCCCAACCCGAGCATGAAGGGCATCAGGGCGACCAGTTCCTTGGATCCGATCGTCGGCAGAACGTTCCGCTCGGTGAGGGTCGTCACGCTGCGGCGGCGGGCGTACCAAGACACAATGGCGCGTCGCAGTTCGGGCGTGCCGGCCGTTTGCGGGTAGGCGTGGGCATCCGTTGCTTCGGCAAGGGCCCGGCGAATGACCTCGGGCGTCGCGTCTGCCGGCGACCCGATCGAGAGGTCGACAATGCCGTCGGCATGGGCGCGAGCCCGCTCGGCAAAGGGAACCATCTGGTCCCACGGGTAGTCGGGGAGCGGCTTGAGCACGAGTGCCTAGTACTGAACCTGGGGAGGGAGCACGGAGATGACGGGGTGGTCCTTGGCGAGCACCCCGACCTTGGCCGCACCGCCCGGGGAACCAATGTCATCGAAGAATTCCACGTTGGCCTTGTAGTAGTCGGCCCACTGCTCCGGCAGGTCATCTTCGTAGTAGATGGCCTCCACCGGGCACACGGGTTCGCACGCACCGCAGTCCACACACTCGTCGGGGTGGATGTAGAGCGAACGCTCGCCCTCATAGATGCAATCCACCGGGCATTCATCGATGCAGGCACGGTCTTTGACATCGACGCACGGCAGAGCAATCACATACGTCACTTAATTTAGGTCCCTTCGAGAGCAGGCCTTCAGTCTAGGCCGGATGATGCCTCCGGCTGAAGTCGGGGCACGCCGCGCGAGCAGGCCGCCGCTTATTTTCGGGCAGGAATTCGCGGCCAGGCCAGCACGAAGGTGGCCACGAGGGCCGGAACGACGGTCCACAGCGTTCCGGTCAGGCCGGCAGGAACGAGAACCGATCCCCCCTGGCCGCGCAGGGACAGCAGAAAAATCGTCACCAGCAGCCCGGTGGCGCAGAACAGCACGACCGTGCGACCGCCCAGCACAAGCCGCAGTCCCACGAGCAGCGCGGTCACGGCCACAAGGGCAAGAATGAGTCCGAGGGGGACGACCATGGTCCCGACGTGAACGGTGGACTGGTGGGCTAGCGTTCCCAGCACCCCGAACGCTCCCCCTGCCACGACGCCCCCGGCTACCGCCAGTGCTCTGCTGAGGAGAGTCTGTGGCCGGCCGGGAGTGTGTCCGGGGCGCGGGGCGTCGAGACGAGAATAGGCTTCGGTGCCGGTCACGGTCAGCGCGGAACCCTCGGTCGGGGTCATTGTGTGATCCGCGACGCCCCAACGTTCCGGATAGCGGGTGAGCGCTAGAAGCTTCTGCGGGAGCTGGTCACTCACGTCAATGGCGACGAGGCGCCCCTGTGCCGCGTCGGAGACTCGTCGGGTGAGGAAGACGGGCAATCCGGCGGAGTGAGCGATGCCGGTGACGGTTTCGCGCAGGTCGTCGCTCACGTCGCCAACAACAACGACAGTGGCCCACTGGTACGCGATCGCATCGGCGAGGGCCTCCGCGCGCGCGTCGGAGTCCGGGCCGCCAGCGGGCAACATCCGCCACTCGCGCGCTCCCAAATCGGCCAGGGCCGCGTCGACGACGTGAGAGTCGGCGACATCCGTTTCAAAAATCACGAGGGACGGCGAGTCATCGCCGTGCAGGCGAGCGATTGTGCCTCCGGTCAGCCACGATTCGTCGCCGGGACGCCCGTGCACGAACACGACGCGTTCACTACTTCCGGACATGACCATGAGACTCCGCTGATTGCTGGGAAAACGTACAATTTCACCTTCACAGATCATAACTAGACATGATCAGGTAGTGCGGCTACAGTCGAAAGGTAAGGTTAGCCTTACCAAATCTTCCTGTTGCGATACGAACCTTGGATGTGAAGTGCTCGGAAATTACCTGATCGGACTGCGCGAGGGACTCGAAGCAGCTCTGATCGTGACCATTCTTGTGGCCTATCTCGTGAAGATCGACCGGAAAGACGTGTTGCCGCGCATCTGGCTCGGTGTCAGCCTCGCTGTGCTTCTCGCGCTCGGTATCGGCGCGCTGCTCACATTTGGCACCTACGGACTGTCATTCACCGCGCAGGAAGTGATCGGCGGCACGCTCTCCATCATCGCCACGGGCCTCGTGACGTGGATGGTCTTCTGGATGCTGCGCACCGCACGCGACCTCAAGGGTCACCTGCAGGGCAACATCGATCGTCACCTCGTCGGCTCCGGCCTCGGCCTGGTCTTCGTGGCGTTTCTCGCCGTCGGCCGCGAGGGCATCGAAACGGCCGTGTTCCTCTGGGCCGCCGTCCAGGCCACGGGTTCCAGCTCCCTGCCGCTGCTCGGCGCGGCACTCGGCATTCTCACGGCCGTCGCGCTCGGATGGCTCATTTACTCCGGCATGCTGCGCATCAACCTGTCCCGCTTCTTCACCTGGACGGGCGCCATTCTCATCGTGGTCGCCGCCGGTGTTCTGTCGTACGGCGTACACGATCTGCAGGAGGCCGGCGTTCTTCCTGGCCTGCACAGCCTCGCCTTCAACGTGACCTCCGTCATCCCGCCGAGCAGCTGGTACGGCACCCTGCTGAAGGGCACCCTCAACTTCTCGCCGGCCACCACGTGGTTTGAGCTCACGGCCTGGCTCGCCTACGCCGTGCCCACCCTGACCCTGTTCATTTCCCAGAGCCGGCGCGGACCCACCCGACCGGCGGCCGCCCCGCAGCCCACCCGGGCACCAGCCCTCGTCGGCTGAGCCCGACTGCCACTCCCTTTCGAAGGACATCCATGCGCGCCCGTCTCCCCCACCGTGCCCTGACCGCCGTCTCCGTCGGCGCCATCGCCGCCCTCGCTCTCAGCGGATGCGTCGCCAACGACTCCCCCAGCGCCCACGAAAAGCTCACGGTCGCCAGCTCGGCCACCGAGTGCACGGTCTCGGCCGATACCGCGCCCGCCGGAACTGTCGTCTTCACGGTCACGAACACCGGCGACCAGGTCACGGAGTTCTACCTTCTCGGTTCTGATGAGCTGAGCATCAAGGGTGAGGTCGAGAACATCGGCCCCGGCCTCAGCCGCGACCTGGTCGTTCAGCTCTCCGCCGGCGAATACTTCACGGCCTGCAAGCCGGGAATGGTCGGTGACGGAATCGGCACGGCCGCGTTTACCGTGACCGAATCCGATGCGGCCGGCGCCCCGACGGCCGATCTCGCCGCGCAGATCGACGTGGCCAACACGAACTACGCCTCCTACGTGAAGGATCAGGTCAACCAGCTGGCCACTGGGACGACCGCCTTCGCGGCCGCGTAGGTGGCTGCGGACGACGACCAGGCCCGGGCCCTCTACGCCCCCACGCGTGCACACTGGGAGCGGGTCGAGACGATTGCCGAGTCATTCGGTGACCTCGACCCCAAGCTCGACCTGCGCGAGGCGGACCTCGAAGAGGGCCAGGCGTGGACCGGCTGGCACGCCATCGAGAAAGACCTGTGGCCGGCCGAGGCCGAGGCCGAGTTCGCGGCGTACTCTCCCGAGCAGCGCCAGCACCTGGCCGAGCTGCTCGTGACCGACACCACCACCCTCGACTCCAAGGTTCAGGACATCAGCTTCACCCTCGCCCAGCAGACGAACGGCGCGATCGGCCTGCTCGACGAGGTGGCTACGGGCAAGGTGACGGGCGAGGAAGAATTCTGGTCGCACACCGATCTCTGGGATTTCCAGGCCAACGTTGACGGCGCCGCCGTGCTCTACGCCGGTGTGCGAGACCTGCTCGTGGAGAGGGATCGGGACCTCGCCACGAGCCTCGATGAGGAATTCGCGGGCCTGCAGGTGCTTCTCGACGCCCAGCGGGTCGGAGACGGCTTCAACCTGTACACCGACCTCACTCCCGCCGAGATTCGCGCCCTGGCCGACCAGGTGAACGCCCTGGGCGAGCCGCTCAACCAGCTCACCGCAGCACTCGTCCTGTGATCGGTCGCACCCGAAAGTCGGAGGCCGTCGCACCGACCTTGTCCACCGATGAGGCCCCCGCAGCGCGTGGCCTCACCCGACGCGGCCTGCTGGGCCTCGCGGGCGCGGGGGCAGCCGGTGTCGGCCTTGGCATCGCCGGTGACCGTGTTGTCGCGACCGCCGTCGACGCCTCGGCAGGCGGCGACTCGGCCCAGTACCCGTTCTACGGCACTCACCAGGCCGGCATCGTCACTCCGGCCCAGGACCGACTGCACTTCGCCGCGTTCGATCTGGGCGCCGACGCGACCCGCGCCGACCTGATCGGCCTGCTGCAGGATTGGAGCGCGGCCGCCGCCGCGATGACCGCCGGCAACGACGTGGGCGAGTTCGGCGCCGTCAGCGGCTCGTATGACGCACCCCCCGCAAGACACCGGCGAGGCGCAGTGCCTCCCGCCCGGCGGGCTCACCATCACCTTCGGCCTTGGCCCCACACTGTTTGAGACGACGGATGGCGTCGATCGCTTCGGCATCAGGTCTCGCCGACCCGCAGACCTCACTGCGCTCCCCCACTTCCCTGGCGACGCCCTCAAGGCCACGTTCAGCGACGGTGATCTCTGCATACAGGCCTGCGCGAACGACCCGCAGGTGGCCGTGCACGCCATCCGCAACCTCTCCCGCATCGCCTTCGGACGCGCGGTCATCCGCTGGTCGCAGCTCGGGTTCGGTCGCACCTCCAGCACGAGCACCAGCCAGGCCACCCCCCGCAACCTCTTCGGTTTCAAGGACGGCACCGCCAACATCAAGGCCGAGGAACCGGACGTGGTCGCCGAGCATGTCTGGGTGCCCGGCAGTGACGGCCAGGCCTGGCTCGCGGGCGGCTCCTATCTCGTGGCCCGCCGCATCCGGATGACGATCGAGACCTGGGACCGAACGATCCTGCGCGAGCAGGAGACGGTCTTTGGGCGCACCAAGGGCGCCGGCGCACCGCTCTCCGGGGGAACCGAGTTCACGGAACCCGACTTCACGACCGCGGGCCGTGACGGGGAACCGCTCATCGCTCAGACCTCGCACGTGCGCCTGGCGCACCCGGCGCAGAACGGCGGCGCCCAGCTGCTCCGCCGCGGTTACAATTTCGTCGATGGAAACGACGCCCTGGGTCGGCTCGAGGCCGGACTCTTCTTCATCAGCTTCCAACGCACGCCGGAGCAGTTCACGACCGTGCAGACCAACCTCGCCAAAAACGATGCCATGAACGAGTACGTCAAGCACGTGGGAAGCGCCCTCTTCGTCGTGCCTGCCGGCGCCGGCACCGGCACCGGCAGCTACGTGGGAGCCCCACTCTTCGCCTGACCCGCCGCCACGCGCCCCGTACACACAAATAACCCGCAGCCTCGGCTGCGGGTTATTTGTGTGTACGGCTGGGTGCTAGTTCGCGTCCTGCTTCTTCACGCGCGAAACCTGGCGTGAGCGAGCGCCTGCGGTGAGTTCAACCTTGCGGATGCGCACGGCAGTCGGGGTGACCTCGACGCACTCGTCTTCACGGGCGAATTCAAGGCACTGCTCAAGCGAAAGCTGCTTGGGCGGCGTCATCGACTCGAACGTGTCGGAGCTGGACTGACGCATGTTGGTCAGTTTCTTCTCCTTGGTGATGTTCACGTCCATGTCGTCGGCGCGCGAGTTCTCGCCGATAACCATGCCCTCGTAAACCTCAGAGGTCGGCTGCACGAAGAACGACATCCGCTCCTGCAGGTTGATCAGGGCGAACGGAGTGACCGAGCCTTGACGGTCGGCCACGATCGAACCGTTGGTACGGGTGCTGATGGTGCCGGCCCAGGGCTCGTAACCATGAAGGATCGTGTTGGCGATACCGGTACCGCGCGTGTCCGTGAGGAACTGCGTGCGGAAACCGATCAGGCCACGCGACGGAACGATGAACTCCATGCGAACCCAGCCGGTGCCGTGGTTCGCCATGTTCTCCATGCGGCCCTTGCGAGAGGCGAGCAGCTGCGTGATCGCGCCGAGGTACTCTTCGGGCGCGTCGATGGTGAGGTGCTCAAACGGTTCGTGGACCTTGCCGTCGATGCGCTTGACAACCACCTGCGGCTTGCCGACGGTGAGCTCGAAGCCTTCACGACGCATCTGCTCGACGAGGATGGCGAGGGCCAGTTCTCCACGACCCTGCACCTCCCAGGCGTCCGGGCGTCCGACGTCGACGACCTTGAGCGAGACGTTACCGACAAGCTCGCGGTCGAGGCGGTCCTTGACCATACGCGCGGTGAGCTTGTGGCCCTTGATCTTGCCCATGAGGGGCGAGGTGTTTGTTCCGATGGTCATCGAGATGGCCGGGTCGTCGACCGTGATGGTCGGCAGGGGGCGCACGTCATCAGGGTCGGCGAGGGTGTCACCAATGGTGATGTTCTCGATACCGGCAACGGCGACGATGTCGCCGGGGGCGGCGCTCTCGGTCGGGTAGCGGTCCAGGGCCTTCGTGATGAGCAGCTCGGTGATCTTCACGTTCGAGACGGTGCCGTCCTTCTGTACCCAGGCCACGGTCTGGCCCTTCCGGAGGGTGCCGTTGAAGATGCGCAGAAGCGCGAGGCGGCCGAGGAACGGGCTGGCATCGAGGTTGGTGACGTGCGCCTGAAGGGGGTGCTCGTCGTCGTAGACCGGTGCCGGGATGTGCTTGAGGATCGCGTCAAACAACGGCTCAAGGTCATCGTTGTCGGGCAGCGTGCCATCGTCGGGCTTGTTCCAGCTCGCGGCGCCGTTGCGGCCAGAGGCGTAGATGACGGGAACGTCGAGGACGGCATCGAGGTCGATGTCGGGGAAGTCGTCGACCATGTCGCTCGCGAGACCGATGAGGAGGTCCTGGCTTTCGGCCACAACCTCGTCGATGCGCGCGTCGGGACGGTCGGTCTTGTTGACCAGCAGGATGACGGGCAGCTTGGCTTCCAGCGCCTTACGCAGCACGAAACGGGTCTGCGGCAGCGGGCCCTCACTCGCGTCAACGAGCAGGACAACGCCGTCAACCATGGACAGGCCGCGCTCGACCTCGCCACCGAAGTCGGCGTGGCCGGGGGTGTCGATCACGTTGATCGTGATGGGGCCCTCTTTGGCGTGGATGCCCTTGTACGAAACCGCCGTGTTCTTGGCGAGAATCGTGATGCCCTTTTCGCGCTCGAGCTCGTTCGAGTCCATGGCACGTTCTTCAACCTTGGAGTGGTCGGCAAACGAGTCGGTCTGCTGGAGCATCGCGTCGACCAGCGTCGTCTTGCCGTGGTCAACGTGAGCGACGATGGCAACATTTCGGAGGTTATTGCGCGTAGCAATCGCCATAAAAGTAGATCCTTACGAAGAATGAATGCCGCAGATTAACACTGGCGACGAAGAGTGGATGTACGGGGCCGCAATGAGACCCAAAGTACGACCCTATCGTATGATTCGCCCCGGCGCCTGAACACACGAGCTGGGCGACGCGCGAAGCCGCACCTGTCGCCCGGCGGCCCCGCATGTGGAGCGCTCCTTTAGCGGACGACGGTCCACTCCGGGAGGTTCCACGCGAGGTGGGGCGCGAGGATCGACGGGGCGACACCCGCGATGCGTGTGCTGTGCGCCGTAACCGTGGGCAGATCAAACAGTGGCATGGAGTAGGCGTTGTCCCAGAGCAGCCGGTCGAGGCGCTCCCTCAGCTCGACCTGGACCTTCGCGTCAAGCTCCGTGGCGAGGCGAGCTGTAACGGCGTCAATCTCGGCGTTGGAGATGAACGAATGGTTGTTCACCCCGGACGTGGCGAATGCCGCGTTCGGACCGGAAACCGCGAGCGAAGGAGTCGACCAACCGTAGAGTGCAGCGTCGTAGGTGTTCGAAGCTCCCAGAAGCTCCCGCCAGTCCGCATCCCCACAGTCGGCAACCGAGAAGCCGGCTCGGGCGGCGGAGTCCGCGATGAGTTGGAATTCCTGCACTCGACGCGGATTACTCGACTCGTACAGGATGCACACGCTCGGGTCGGTCACTCCGGCCTGCGACAGCAGGGCGCGAGCGCCAGGAACATCTACGTCAGCATAGGCATCGGATCCGTTGCGCTTGACCGACTGTGAGTAGTCGCTGGTTCCCGGCAGAAACACCTGCGAGTCGCGCAGGGCCGCCCGCTCACCGGCGATGGGAGCGACGAGCTCGTCCAGAATCTGTTTACGGGGTACGACCTTCATGAAGGCCCGCCGCACTCGAACGTCGGCGAAAACGCCGCTCTTTGACTGTGCGGCCTGCAGATCAATGTGCTCGTAGGTGCCCGCAGAGCCGGTCGCGCTCGTCACCTCGTCGAGGTTCGCAAGTGCCCGTCGCACCGGACCGGTCGCCGGCGTCGAGATCACGTCCACGTCCCCCGCGCCCAGCGCCTGCACAGCCGCCAGCGGGTCGGCAATGTGCCGCAGCACAACCGTTTCAATCGACGGTTTCCGCGACCCCGTGTATTCAGGATTCGCGGTGAGCGTCACCGACTCCCCCGCCCGAAGATCCGAGATCGTGTATGGGCCGGTACTGATCAGCAGTTCCGGGTCGTCGGGCAGCGCGGTGAAGTTGAAACCTGAGTTCCAGAACGAGGCGAGCCTGGACAGGGCGCCTTTGTCGTCGGAGCTGATGGCGGCGGTCACGGCCGACTTGGCCTTGGCATTGTCACGCAGGTCGAGGGCGTTCTTGCCGACCACGTGTGCCGGCAGCGCCCGGGGGAAGACCAGCTGCCAATCGGCGTAGGGCGCGGCGTAGACCATGGTGATGGCACGATTGTCATCGCTGAGGGTCGGCAGGTCATGGACGAGTCCGAGTCCGGTGTCGGGCTTTGCGCCGGAGTCAAAATACACGGTGTCCGGGGGCAGATCGGCGGTGATCTCATGCGTCTGTGGGTCGGCGACTTCGGTGGGCACAAATCCCGGCGTGTCCAGGGCGCGAGAATTCGCGACCCAGTCGAGCAGCAGGTCGGCCGCGTCCACGCTTGTCCCGTCGGACCATGTGACCCCGGGATTAACGGTGTATTTCACGGTGAGAGGGTCCTTCGACACCATCTCGGAGGTGCCGAACTGCTCGTTGCGCACCAGCTTCGGGGCGTCGTCCACGGAGGTGAACCAGTCGTTGGTCAGCACGGCAACACTGCTATTCGCCGCGGAGTTGCCGTAGGTCGTCGCCGGGTTATACGAGTCGAATGCCGCGGCGGATGCGACGGTGACGGTTGCGCCCTTGTCCAGTCCGGATTCGGCAGTCGAGGCCGTGCATCCACTCAGCAGGAGGCAGATCGCAACGACCCAGACGACGGCGGATCTGGTGCTCATTGTCTAAAACTCTACCCGCAGCGCCCCGGCATCAACACAAATGCGTACGTTCGGCACCGGTGTGCCGCACGTACGCATTGATGCTGTGACGTGCCTGATTACCGACCGAATTCGAAGTTGGCACCGGGAATGGCTGCCAGGAGCTCCTGTGTGTAGGTCTGCTGAGGATTGTCGAAGACCTCGTCCGTTGTCGCCGCCTCGACGATTCGTCCCTTCTGCATGACGCAGACGTTGTCCGCCACCAGGCGCACCACGGCAAGGTCGTGCGTGATGAACAGTACGGACGTGCCGTAGTCACGAGTCAGCGTGCCCAGGTGATCGAGAATCTGGCGCTGCACGGTCACGTCGAGCGCCGAGGTGGGCTCATCGGCAATCAGCAGTTTCGGACGCGCCGAGAGACCGATTCCGATGAGCACTCTCTGACGCATACCGCCGGAGAACTGGTGTGGGAACTGCTTGAGACGGTCCGCCGCATCGCTCAGTCCGGCCTCCTGCAACACCTCAATGGTGCGGGCGCGCGCGGCTTTGCCCTGTGCCACATCGTTGGCCTTGATGGCCTCCTCAACCTGGAATCCGATATTCCAGACCGGGTTGAGGTTGCTCATCGGGTCCTGCGGAACGTAGCCGATCAGGCGACCACGCACGTCCTGGATTTCCTTGGCGGACAGCTTGGTCAGGTCGCGTCCCTCGAACAGGATCTCCCCTGCGGTGACGTTGCCCGTACCGGCGAGCAGGTTGATGATGGCCTGCGCCGTCGTGGTCTTTCCCGACCCGGACTCACCGACGATGGCGAGCGTCTGGCCGGCATACAGGGAGAGGCTCACGCCCCGGACGGCGGGTACGAGGCCGCGCTGGGTCTGGAAACCCACCTCGAGGTCACGGATCTGCAGCAGCGGTTCATTGGAATCAGTAATGGCGTCACTCACGGTTTCGCTGTTGATTGGACGCCCGTTTTCTGCGCCGAATCGACGAAAAATGCGCTATTCGTGCATGAGCGGGTGTCTGAGCGGTAAACCCTGCACCTCATCCCCCTCCGAGCCGACGCGAAGGCGGGGTGCGCACTGGCAGGATGAGGGCATGATCCATTCGTCCCACAGCCCGCGCACGGCCCGGTTGCACTGGGAAATTGCGATTGTTCTCGGACTGTCGCTCGGCGCATCCGCTGTCTATTCGATCGTCTCGATCGTGGCGCGGCTGAGCGACACCACGCCGCTGTCGCAGCAGTCGTCAACGCTCAACGGCTCGCAGTCGCCGCGGGAATGGCTCGACTTCACCTATCAGTTCCTGGGCATTGCCTTCGGACTGGTGGCGGTGGCGCTCGTGCTGTACCTGCTCTGGGTGCCGGGAAGCAACCCGTTTCGAGACCTCGGTCTGAACCTCACCCAACCCGGTCGGGACCTGCTGCGCGGCACGGGACTGCTGCTGGCCATTGGAATTCCCGGCCTGGGTCTCTACCTCGCCGGTCGGGCATTCGGTTTCACGGTGGCGGTCGTGCCGTCACCCCTCGACACCTTCTGGTGGACGATTCCGATCCTGGTGTTCTCGGCGCTCCGGAGCGCGCTCGTGGAAGAAGTCATCGTGGTGGGATACCTGTACGCGCGGCTGCGCGAGCTGGGCTGGTCGGCATGGACGATTATTCTGTCCTCGGCCGTGCTTCGCGGCAGCTATCACCTGTACCAGGGCATCGGACCGTTCTTCGGCAATGTCGCGATGGGGATTGTCTTCGGCTGGTGCTACACCCGTTGGGGCCGCACAATGCCGCTCGTGATCACGCACTGGCTGCTCGACATCTTGTCGTTCGTCGGCTATCCCCTCGCCCTCGCCTGGTGGCCGGGCCTGCTCGCCCCCGCCTCTTAGATCCGGCCGTGCCCCTCGCCCCGCCCGTGCCTTACGAGTATCGTGGGGGCACGATTGGGAGGAGAACCCCGCTGTGACATCCCTCCCTCCCCTATGGTCGGATCCGGTGCGGTCGGAACCGGTGCGCTCGGACCCGGTCCTCTACGACGCGGTGATCTTCGACCTTGACGGTGTCGTGACCGACACCGCTGCCGTGCACGCGCGGGCGTGGCAGACGCTCTTCGACGAGGTGCTGCCGGCCCTGGCCGGCGGAGCGGGGCATCCGTTCGATCCGAAGGACGACTACCTGCGGTACGTCGACGGGCGTCCGCGGGAAGACGGCATTCGCACATTCCTGGCCTCGAGGGGAATACAGCTGCTGGAGGACGGGCCGACAGGCCCGGGCGCACCCCACACCGTGGCCGGGCTGGCCGCCCGCAAGCAAACCATCTTCGACGCCATCCTGGCCGCCGAGGGCGTCGTCGTGTTCGAGGACGCCCTGGCCCTGGCCCGCCGGTTGCGGGGATTGCATATTGCCACTGCCATCGCGACCTCCAGCCGCAACAGCGTCCAGATCCTCGAGGCAGCGGGCGCCACAGGTGCGTTCGACGTGTGTGTCGACGGCACCGATGCCATTCGGCTGGTCATGCCAGGAAAGCCGAACCCGGCACTGTTTCTCGAAGCCGCCCGGCGGCTCGGCGTGACTCCGGCCCGCGCCGCCGTGCTGGAAGACGCCGTTGCGGGCGTCGAGGCCGCCCAACGTGGCGGCTTCGGGCTCATCGTCGGAGTCGACCGCACGGGCTCGACCGATCGCCTGCGGGCGGCCGGCGCCGATATCGTGCTCGCAGACCTCGGGCAGCTCGACCTGGCCGCCCGTCGTGAGAACCGGAATCCGTGGCTGCTGCGCTACGACGGGTTCGACCCGGCAGCCGAGGGCGTAAGGGAGGCGCTCTGCACGCTGGGCAACGGGTTTTGGGGCACCCGAGGAGCCGCCCCGGAGCGCGACGCCGACGAGGTGCACTATCCGGGGACCTATCTCGCGGGCGTCTACAACCGGTTGAGCAGCGTTATCGACAACGAAACCCGCGAAGACGAGCACATGGTGAACGCGCCGAACTGGCTGCCCCTGCATTTTCGGGTCGCCGGCGGGGAATGGCTGCACCCGGGCAGCGCAGACCTCAACGGATACTGGCAGGAGCTCGACCTCAAACGTGCCACGCTCACCCGGTACATGAGCTTCCGAGACCGAAGCGGCCGCACGACCAGTGTGACGTCGCGCCGATTCGTGTCCCAGACCGCACCGCACGTTGCCGTGCTCGAGACGACGTTCGAGGCGGTGAACTGGTCGGGGGTGCTCGAAATCCGTTCGGCCCTCGACGGGCGCGTCGCCAACCGTAATGTGGCCGCCGATCGGTCACTGGACGGGCAGCATCTCGTGGCGCGCGGAGCGCGCGGCGTCGGAGACGAGACCATCCTGCTCGAAGTGGAAACCAGCCAGTCCGGTATCCATATCTCGCTCGCCGCTCGCACCCGGGTATTCGAGGGCGGACGGCGACGCGAACCGCGGCGGGACACAGTGATCGAGCACGGCTGGGTCGCGCACGCCTTCGACCTGGACGTGCACCGGGGCCGCCCGGTACGGGTGGAGAAGCTCGTCGTGGTCAGCACTTCCCGGGACCGGGCCATCGCCTCCCCCACAACGGCGGTGCTGACCTGGCTTGAGCGCCTGCCCGAGCCCGCGGATTTGCGGGCAGCGCACGAGCGCGAATGGCACGTGCTGTGGAAAGAGTTCGCCGTTCGCCTCGATTCCGGCCAAAGGTCCTCACTCGCGCTCAATCTCAACACCTTCCATGTGCTCCAAACCGTGGCAGCTGTGGATGCCGACCTCGACGCCGGCGTGCCGGCGCGCGGCCTGCACGGCGAGGGCTACCGCGGCCACGTCTTCTGGGACGAGATGTTCGTCTACCCCGTTCTCACCCTGCGTCGCCCCGACCTGAGCCTGGCGATGCTCGGCTACCGCTACCGTCGTTTGGGCGAGGCGAGGGCCGCCGCCCGGCAGCTCGGGCACGCCGGGGCCATGTTTCCCTGGCAGAGCGGCATCGACGGGCGCGAAGTCACCCCGAATGCGCTTTTCAACCCGCGGACCGGCCAGTGGATGCCCGACCACTCCCACCGGCAGCGGCACGTGGGCCTGGCGATTGCCTACAGCGTCTGGCAGTACTACCAGTCGACCGGCGACATCGGCTTTCTCATTCATCAAGGCGCGGAGCTGCTCATCGAGGTCGCCCGGTTCTTCTCCGACCTCGCGATCCTCGACGAGGGCGCCGACCGTTACGACGTGTCAGGAGTGATGGGCCCGGACGAGTTCCACGACGGACCGCCGGGCAACCCGGGCGCCGGGTTGCGAAACAATACCTACACAAACGTCATGGTGGCCTGGACGCTGAGCCGCGCCGTCGAGACCGTAGCCCTGCTGAGAACACACCACTGCACTCCGCTCTGGAACCGGCTGCGGCTGCACCCGGAAGAGGTCGACCGGTGGGACCGGATCCGTCGTCGACTTCGAGTGGTCTTTCACGCCGACGGGATTCTGAGCCAATTCGACGGTTACGAGGCCTTGCCTGAATTCGAGTGGGAAGCATATCGGGCCCGGTATGGCTCCCTCGGCCGCCTCGACCTCATCCTCAATGCGGAGGGTGATAGCACCAACAACTACCGACTGGCCAAGCAGGCAGATGTACTGATGCTCCTCTACCTGTTCTCCGCGGAGGAGCTTCGCGGGCTGCTGCACGACATGGGCTATGCCTTTCCGCCGGAGACGGTGGTGCGCACCGTTGATTTCTACCGCGCTCGGTCGACGCACGGATCCACCCTGAGCAGCGTCGTGCATTCCTGGGTGGAGGCCCGACGCGACCGGGCGCAGTCGTGGAACTTTCTCCTGCAGGCCCTCGAGTGCGACCTCGGCGATGTGCAGACCGGAAGTACACACGAAGGCATCCACTTGGGCGCGATGGCCGGTTCGGTCGATATGATCGTGCGCTGCTACACCGGGCTCGAGATCCGCAACGACATGCTGTGGCTGCACCCGGCGCTGCCCGACGAGTTGGGCTCGGTTGATTTCATGATCAACTACCGCGAACAACCCCTTCGGCTGCACCTCACGCCCGGTACCCTGCGGCTGCATCTGCTCCCCGGCGGTGTAACGCCCATCCGGGTGAGGGTGGAGGGCCAGAAGGCCACACTGTCACCCGGACAGACACGGAGCTTCGCTCTGGGGTAGCGGCTGCTCCTCGCGACTTACTCCTCGAACGCCTCTGGCGGCGGGCAGGCACAGACCAGGTTGCGGTCGCCGAAGGCGTTATCGATGCGACGCACCGGCGGCCAGTACTTGTGCGCCACGAGCGTGCGCACCGGATACACGGCCGTTGCCCGGTCGTAGGAGTGCTCCCACTCCCCTTCGATGACCGATTGTGCGGTGTGCGGCGCGTTGCGCAGTGGGTTGTCGTCGGACGGCCACACGCCGGCGGCAACAGCATCCGCTTCGGCCCGGATGGCCATCATCGCGTTGATGAACCGGTCGATCTCGCCGAGGTCTTCGCTCTCGGTGGGTTCGACCATGAGAGTTCCGGACACGGGGAAGCTCATCGTCGGCGAGTGGAACCCGTAGTCGATGAGGCGCTTGGCCACATCATCCACGGTCACTCCCGTTGCAGCCGTCATCGGGCGCAGGTCGAGGATGCACTCATGAGCGACGAGACCGTTGTCCCCCGAGTAGAGCAACGGGTACGCGCTGGAGAGCCGCGTGGCCACGTAGTTGGCGGCGAGCACCGCAGCCCCCGTGGCCTGCTTGAGACCCTCGGCGCCCATCATGCGCACGTAGGCCCACGAGATGGGCAGAATACTCGGGCTGCCGTAGGGGGCTGCCGAAATCGGCCCGCCCTCGTGGCGAATCGTGCCGGACGTTCCGTCGGCGGTGAGCAGGTAGTGCTCGTCGCTCTGGGCCAGCGGATGCCCGGGAAGGAACTCTGCGAGGTGCGACTTGGCCGCGACCGGGCCGACGCCGGGTCCGCCACCGCCGTGCGGGATGCAGAACGTCTTGTGCAGGTTGAGGTGCGAAACGTCGCCCCCGAAATCGCCGTAGCGGGCGAATCCAAGCAACGCGTTCAGGTTCGCACCGTCGACGTACACCTGGCCACCGGCGTCGTGCACGGCGCGGCAGATGGTGGCGACCTCGTGCTCGTACACTCCGTGGGTCGACGGGTAGGTGATCATGAGAGCCGACAGGTCAGCCGCGTGTTCGGCGATCTTGGTGTGCAGGTCGTCCAGGTCCACGTTTCCGAGGTCGTCGCACGCGACGACGACGACGCGCATCCCGGCGAGGGCAGCGGATGCCGCGTTGGTGCCGTGGGCGCTCGAGGGAATGAGGCAGACCGTGCGCGCTTCGTCGCCGCGTGACCGGTGGTACGAGGTGATCGCGAGCAGGCCGGCGAGTTCCCCCTGGCTGCCGGCGTTCGGCTGCAGGGACACCGAGTCGTAACCGGTGACATCGGCGAGCCAGGTCTCCAGTTGACGAACGAGCAGCAGGTAGCCCTCCACGTCGGCACGCGGAGCGAAGGGGTGCAGGCCACCGAACTCGGGCCAGCTCACCGCCTCCATCTCGCTGGCGGCGTTGAGTTTCATGGTGCACGAGCCGAGGGGAATCATTCCCCGGTCGAGTGCGTAGTCGGCGTCGGCGAGGCGCTTGAGGTAGCGCATCATGCTCGTCTCCGAGCGGTGAGTGTTGAACACCGGGTGCTCAAGATAGGAGCTCGTGCGGGCCAGTTCGGCCGGCAGGCCCTCGTCCACCACGCTGAGGTCAACCTGGCCGAAGGCATCGCTGCCGCCGAAAACCTGAACGATGTGGGCGAGGTCGCCGGCGCTCGTCGTCTCGTCCACGGCGAGGCCGATCGTGTTCTCATCGACCAGGCGCAGGTTGTACCCACTCGTTGCGGCGCGCTCCACCAGGGCCGCGGCGCGGCCGGGAACGCGCACCTGGATGGTGTCGAAGAAACTCTCGTGCACGATCTCGGCACCGGCGGCGCCGAGGGCCGCGGCGAGCTTTCCGGCGCGTTCGTGCACGTCGGTCGCGATCTGGCGAAGTCCCTGTGGCCCGTGATAAACGGCGTACATGCCGGCCATCACCGCGAGCAGCACCTGCGCGGTGCAGATGTTCGAGGTGGCCTTGTCGCGGCGGATGTGCTGTTCGCGTACCTGCAGCGCCAGACGGTAGGCCGGACGGTTGTCGGCGTCGACGCTCACGCCAACGAGGCGACCGGGCAACTGACGTTCGAGGCCCTTGCGCACGGCCATATAGCCGGCGTGCGGACCACCGAAGCCCATGGGCACGCCGAACCGCTGGCTCGAGCCGACGGCCACGTCGGCGCCGAGGTCACCGGGCGAGGCGATGAGAGTGAGGGCCAGCAGGTCGGCGGCCACAACGGCGAGGGCCTTCTGCTCGTGGGCGAGGGCGATCACGCCCGCCGGGTTCCAGACCCGGCCGGATGCCGCGGGGTACTGCACGAAGATACCGAAGTACTCGCCGAGCTCGGCCGCGGTCGTGTTCTCGTTCAGGGGCAGCACGTCGAGTTCGATGCCGAGCGCGTCGGCACGGTTCGCCAGCAGCGCGTGCGTCTGTGGCAGAGCATCGGCGTCCACGATGAAGCGGCGCGACGCACCCTTGGAGGCTCGGCGAGCGAGGAGCATCCCCTCCACGACCGCCGTGGACTCGTCGAGCATCGACGCGTTCGCGGTCGCAAGCCCGGTGAGGTCGGACACCATGGTCTGGAAATTGATCAGGGCCTCGAGACGGCCCTGGGAGATCTCCGGCTGGTACGGCGTGTACGCGGTGTACCAGCTCGGGTTCTCGAACACGTTGCGTTTGATCACGGCGGGCGTGAACGTGTCGTAGTAACCGAGTCCGATGAAGGACCGTTTGACCGTGTTCAGGGCGGCGATGCGACGCAGCTCAGCGATCGCCTCCGGCTCCGTGGCCGCGGGGGGCAGGGCGTCGTCACCTTCGGTGCGAAAGAGTTCGGAGTGGATTGATCCGGGGACGGCCGCGGCCACGAGGGCCTCAACCGAGTCATAGCCGAGGGTGGCGAGCATGTGCGCCTGCGCCGCGGCATCCGTGCCGATGTGTCGTTCGCTGAAAGCGGCGGAGCCGGCAGTCGTGCGGGCGCTGTTGCGGGGGCTGGGAGTCTGGTTCACGATGACGGTCTCCATGGATTATTCGCCGATGAGGGCGGAGTACTCGGCGAAGCTCATGAGGGCTGGCGTCTCGGTGAACGTCACCTTGATCAGCCAGCCTTCGCCGAAGGGGTCACTGTTGACGAGTTCGGGGGCGTCGACCACTGCGCTGTTGGTGGCCGTGACGGTTCCATCCACCGGAGCGAAGATTTCGCCGACCGACTTGGTCGACTCGATCTCGCCAACGACGGTGCCGGCGGCGACGGTGCTGCCTTCCTCCGGCAGTTCAACGAAGACCACGTCGCCGAGTTTCTCTGCCGCATAGGCGCTGATGCCGATGGTGGCGGTGTCGCCCTCGATGAGCACCCACTCGTGGTCGGCGGTGTACTGGAGCTGGGATTTGTCAGTCATGGGAGTGCCTTTCAAAAAGGGAGGGGTTATTTCTTGCGCGTATAAAAGGGGAGAGAGGCGACGGTCGCGGGGATTCGGGTGCCCCGCACGTCCACGTAGACCTCGGTGCCGAGGCGGGCGAGCGCGGGCGTGACGTACGCCATGGCGATCGGATACCCGAGGGTTGGCGAGAGCGCGCCGCTCGTGATCTCCCCGGCGGCGTCGGCGGCGTCCGGGGTGGCGTAAACGCTGTAGCCAGCGCGACCGGCACGCTTGCCCTGGGCGATAAGGCCGACGAGCACCGGAGCCGTGGCGCTCGGCCCCTCCTCGCTGGCGCTGCGTCCGATGAAGTCGGTGCTCTTCGCCAGATTGACCACGCGGCCGAGACCGGCCTGTGCCGGGTAGGTGGTGAGCGTGAGCTCGTGCCCGTAGAGCGGCATTCCGGCTTCAAGTCGAAGCGTGTCCCGGCTCGCAAGCCCGGCGGGCACCAGCCCATGATCCGCGCCCGCAGCAACGATGGCGTCCCACAGCGCGGGCGCCTGGGCGGACGCCACATAGAGTTCGAAGCCGTCTTCGCCGGTGTACCCGGTGCGGGCTATGAACAGTGCGGTTCCGTTGAACGCGCCGTTCATGGCGCGGTAGTACCGCAGCGCAATCATGTCGCCGCCCGCCGCGAAACCGGCGGTCTCGTTGAGAATGTCACGTGCCTGGGGACCCTGCACGGCGATCAGGGCGATGTCATCGCTCTCGTCCGCGACGGTCACGTCGAAGCGGGCCACCCGCGCCTGCATCGCGTCGAGTGCCGCGAATCGGTTGCCGGCGTTGGCGACGACGAGGTACTCCGCGTCGCCGAGGCGGTACACGACGACGTCGTCGATGATGCCGCCGCCCTCGGTGAGCAGCAGGCTGTACTTGGCCTGCATGAGCGCGATCGCGGAGAGCTTACCGGCGAAGGCGTAGTCGAGGTACGCGCTCGCGTCGGAGCCCGTCACCCGAATCTCGGCCATGTGGGACAGGTCGAAGATGCCGGCGCTGGTGCGCACGGCGTGGTGTTCCGCGAGATCGCTGGAGTAGCGCACCGGCATCTGCCACCCGGCGAAGTCGGTGAAGCTGGCGCCCGCATCGACGTGCGCCTGATGCAGGGGTGAGAATCGCGCTTCCGCGTGGGGGTCGACCGAGGTCATGAGTTCTCCGGAGCAAGCCGGCCGAGGCCGGGCAAGAGTCACCGAGGCTCGGTTGAGCCTCGTGGGAACTCCCCCTCTGTCGTTGCGGCCTGAGAGCTTCGCCGTGCCACGCGGGCACAACTTTCACCTTGGGCGAGCCACCGGCGTACAGTGGCTTCTTTTCAGAGTGGCCAGTCCGATGCGGTACGAGTACCTGAGAGATTGTCGGGGAGGATTGCTCCTTCGGTGTTCGCTCGTCTGAGACGTCGAACTCTCCCGCATCGACCTTGATGGCCCAGTGTTCAGTTCTGGTTGTTGAGGGCAAGCCTACCGCCTGCACGCCCCGCGCCGAGCGACCGATGATACTATTCCCGCTGAAACAGGCACCTCGGGCAGTTGACGGAGGCGGTGATGGTCGCACCATGGCTGGAGTAAGCGGAGCCCTGCCGGGTGTCGCTCGTGCGGGGGCGGTCGACGGACTGCGCAGGCCCTTGTTCATCGCGGCGATCATTGCGGCCACCCTCGTCGTGTTCGCTGAGGTCGGTCTCTCGTTCTTCGTGATCAATGCCAGCGTGATTCCACCGGGGGCGGGGGTTGCGCAAGAGCTCGGGGTTCCGGCCGGGGTTCAGGCGGTGAATGCGGCAAGCGGCCAGGACCCGCCCGGATCCGGAATCGCCTCCCTCGCGCTGATCGACGGCCTGTTGCTGTTCACGGTGGGGATGCTCGGCCTCAGCCTGATCCTGCCGCTGCGAATCTATGGCCGGATCCAAGGGCTCGTCACGCTCATCGTCACGTTTCTCTGGATCATCATGTGCTTCCTGCTCGTGATCGCTGCCCTCGTGAAGCTGTTCCTGATGATCGGTCTCTTTGTCGCCGCTCCCTTTGGCACGGCCGTGTACGTGGCGATCTGGGGGGCCTTTCCGACCGGCACCGCGGCCGCGGTGCTCGGCGCCGTGCTCTTTCTGAAGATCGTGTTCGGGGTACTGCTCGTGCTCGCTCAACCGCGCTTCCTTCGGGTCACCGGGCTCGTCGTGCTCGTGCTGCTGTCGGTCGTGCTGCAGCTCGTGCTCGGGTTCATCCACGGGTTCCTCCCGGGGGTGGTTGTAGCCATCGGTGATCAGTTCTGGGCGATCGTCACGGGCATGGTCGCGCTCGTCTGGGCACTCATCATGCTGATCGGCTCCATTCCCGGCATCATCAACGCCATCCGGGCCTCCGGTTCCGCCACCGATTAGGAGGGTTATCGCGTCAGGAACTCCTGAACCTGCTCGGGCTTAATGATCTCGCCGGTGTCCAAATCCTTGATGAATTTGTTCTCGTCGACGGCCACGCATACCTGGGGATTCGCTGCGCAGAAGTCCTCGAAAAACCCGCCGCCGCCGCCGTCCGTGGGCTGGGGGGCAACGTATTCGAAGATGGCCACTCCGAGCTGTTTGCCGTCGCTGTCCACCGTGAGCGGCACCTGGCCGGCCTGACCGGCCGGCGGGGTGCTGAACGTCACCTCGGTGTCGCTCACTCGGGCGGCGGCCACCGCGGTCTCCCCCACTGTCACGATCGTGGAGTCACCGAAGCGGCCGGTGAGGATGACCGTGGTGCCACCCTCGATGCCGCCCTGGGTGGGGGTGAACGACGACAGCACGAGTTGCTCCGCCGGCGTCCTGGTCAGGAGAAAGGCGGTCACGGCGCCGCCAAGAATCAGGACCGCTCCCACGATGGCCAGGATCCACCAGGGGAATTTTCTGGTGACTACGGGAACCACCTCCGGCACGACGATCTGCACGACGAAACCGAGTTCGGCATAGTCCTCCGGTGCCTCGTCGGCACTGTACGGGATGAGTTTGACCCCGTAGGTGCCTGGCATCCCACCGGCCGTGTTGAAACGCACCTCGTACTGCACCGTCGCACCGGGTTCGATCGTGCGGAGCGGATCCGCGATCTGGGCCCCGGTCGATCCCGCAAGCGAATTGGGTTCCCCGGCCGGGAAGGCTCCGAGGACCACGCGATCCGACGCGGCGGACGCGTTGGTGACCGATGCCGTGATCGTTCCCTTTCCCTGCGTCAGCTCGACCGTGGACGAGCTGAGGGTCATGGAGATTTTCTTCATGGGGTACTCCTTAACACGTGAGGATCTGGAACAAGGGCAACTAGGACAATGCTGAGTGTCATCGAGGGCTGCTTCATGGCGCGCTCAATTGCAGGAGGCAGGGACTGGACCCGGGGCAGGCCACCGTGAGGGAACCACCGCCCCGACCGACGGTGAGGTCGGTGGAGGCGCCCGGTTCCAGCTCCTGCGCCGCGTCCGTTCCCTCAATGCTCATACTCACGGTCACCTTGCCGGGCGCGGTCAGCACGTCGAGCGTGCCCCGCTTGGTGACCGGGCCGAGGTCAAAAGTGCCGCCGAAGGCGGCGATGCTGAACCTGCACCCCTGCCGAACGAAGATCTGCTGCCCGGAGATGGAGCACCGCCCGGCGGTGAGCAGCAGGTCGGCGGTCGTCAGCGGGGCGACCGGCGCGATGCCGGCGAGGCGGGCGCGCAGCGACGAATCCGCCGGCCTGTCGCCGCCGCCCAGGCTCACCCCCACCACGAAGATCAGCACGACGAGACCGGCGACGATGCCGGCAATGATGAGGGGTTTGCGGTTGTTCTCCGCCATCACTGCTCCTCGGCGTCATTCGGTGCATCGACCACGATCTCGTGCGTGATGTGTACCGGTTTCATGGCGTTGACGATGCGTTGCACGAGGTCAACCTGATCGGCGGCCGTTGCGGGAACCGTGACGACGACGTGGAAGGCACCGGGCCGGTCGATGACCCCGAATCCGGGGCATCCGGTGGCGAGGTGCAGAAACCGGGAGAGTCCCACCGGCGTGCCTCGAGTCGCCGACAGGTCGGCCGCGTTGGCAATCAGGTCGCGTTCACGCGCCGAGTCGATGACGGATCCGCCGCCGGGCCGCTGCCCGGTCAACCAGTCCAGGTCGACCCAACTCGCGAGATAGCCGACGAGCCCGGTCGGGGCGCGGTAGGGGTGCACGACCGTGTCGATCGAGTCGAGCACGTCGAGCACCGGCGCCTGCAGATCGGCGGTGACGGCGAGGAGCGCGCGGAGCGGCGCGCTGCGCTCGGCCGAGACGTGGAACACCTCAGGGAGGATGCCCAGCATCAGCGAATCCGTGAGCACGGTGCGCGTGGGTGCGGTGTCAGTTGGTGCGGTGTCAGTCATGGGCGCGCACCACCTCAATGCGGTGCTCCCCCGAGCAGAAGAGCCAGGTGGGCGGCAGGGTGATGAGGGTATCGACGACACGAGCGGTGCAGGTGTGCCAGGTGATCGCGTCGTCCGTCGACCGGTAGATGCCCGCGGGACCGGCACCGAGAATGAGGGGGCTTCCGTCGTCTCGCAGCACACCGGACACCGACCGCACGGGCTGGAACCGGGCCCGGTCGCGCAGCGGTAGTCCGCAATTGACGTCCCTCTGGTCCCAGTGCCGTTTGGTTCCGGCGGCGAGCGGAAGCCGCAACACCCCGCCGCTCTGCGTCGCGGCGTACGCCGCGTCGCCCGTGACGTGTACGCCCCAGCAGCTTCCGCCGCTCCATCCCGTTCCGAGTTCTTCCCACGACGCCAGCAGCGCCGCGTCAATCGTGGTGCGCGCGAGGTCGTCGATGCGCAGGCGGGCGCATCCGGTGCCGCCGCCCTCCGGCACGGCACGGCCGAGCCACAGGTACGTGACCGGCCCGTCGTACTGCACGGCGAGGCAGCGGATGTCCTCCCCCGCGGCCCGCACCCGCTGGAACGACTCGGGGACGCCGGCCGTGGGCGACAGCCACACGCCGGCCGCCGCTTCGGCCGTGATGATCACTCCGGTCTGCCCGCGCACATCCGTGAAGGAATCGATCGCGTAGAAGCCGCGGTCGGGTCGGGTCGGGTCCACGAGATTCTGCACCGGGATCGCTCCCGCAGCGTCGCCGAGCTCGTAGAGCCCCTTTTCGCCGGCGAGAAGCAACACGGGGCGTCCCGCCCGATCAACCCAGGCGAGGTCCGCGAGGGTGAAACCCAGCTCGGCCCGCCGGCTCCAGCTCTCGCCGAGATCATCGCTCACGTACACGCGGGACCCGTCACCGACATCCGTTGCGACGGCAACCATGCCGGGGTGGGAAGTCGCCGCTCCCCTGGCCACTTTGAAGGGCACGATGGAGCGAACGTTCTCACCGGCGAATTGGGCGCACGCCTCCCACCCGTCGCCGAAGTTCGTGGTGCGAAACAGCACGTCGTCCTGGGCGGCGAACCAGGTTCCCTCCTGGCCCTCGGCCTGCACCAGCGAGGTGGCCTCCGTGTCGGGGACCTTGTCGAGTTCGAGCGTGACCCGGTCGATGTACTGCACGCCCGGCTCCGATTCCTCCATCGCCCGGTACAGGTTGGAGGCGTGCAGGGGCCGACCGAACCCAAAGGCGAAACCCACCCCGCTTCCGCCGGCTCCGGTGCCGCCGCCGGGAAGCGGGTTGATGGCCTCGTTCAGGCGGCGCACAATGCGCTCCGTCACCGCGGCCGGGTCCTCGTCGGGACGAACGACCACGCGGGCGTCGACGAGGACCTGCTTGTATCTGGCCCAGCCCACCACGGGCGTGGCACCGATGGTCGCGCGATCCCTCAGATAGCGGTCCACCTCGGCACGCACGTCTTCCCGCCCCTGCGCACCAAGCTGTTCGAGGCTGATCGCACCGTTCACCCGAGAGGAGGCCGGCACCTGGGGAACGAGAACGACGCCCACCTCGCCGGGGTTGGCAAAGGACCACACGTCCCGACGTGTCAGCGCATGGGCGCGTGCGACTCCGCCGTTCCGGGAGGCGAGCACCTCGTAGTCTCGAGCGGTCACCGCGCGATCTCGCGCCTGAAAGTCCTGGGGCGCCCGTCGCAGCGCATCGTCGAGCGGTTCCTGATCGCGGCCGCCGGTTGCCGGCTCCGGGTTGCTCACCCGCACCCCGGGCAGGGAACTACGCAGCACCGTGAGGTGACCGGCCGGAACGTTGCCGCGCTCACCGCCGCCGGCGCGAAACCACGCGCGAACCTGGGCGCCCGGCGAGGGAACCACCGGGGTCGCCGACGCCGTCCGGTCGCTCCACCAGGCGAAGATCACGGTTCCAGACGTGCGGTCGACGCGCACCACGGGTTCCCCCGGGTTCGCATCAGCGAACGCGTCCACCTCGCGGCAGAATCGGAACGGCCGACCGTCGACCAGTACCGCCTCGCCGCTCGCAAGCGTCGACCCCTCCGGCACCTCGATGCCGATATCGAGGCCATCGCCCGAGACCGCCGGGGCGTTCGGAAGCGCGAAGACCTGACCGGGACGCCCGGTCCCGACGCCGAGCAGGGCGGCATCCACGAGGTCCGCATCCACGGCACCCACGCTGACGCTCGGGGTTCCGGCCGCCAGCACCGCATCTGCGATTGTCGTGAAGACGGGCTGCGCGGCCCCGGGGATCCCCGGCGGCGGGCTCACCTGCGTTCCCCGGGGAATGAGAATGTCGCCTCCGTCGGCGGCCACCCGGGTGAACAGCAGGGTGGCCTGGGCGGCGCTCGGCGGGTAGACCGCCGTGCCGAGCAGGTTGAGGTACACGGCGTAGAGCTTCTCCGGCACCCGATTGAGCCGATACATGAGCAGGTCGGTCAGGTGCGCGAAGGCCTCCACGAGTACCACTCCGGGGTCGTGAACCGACAGGTCCGTCCAGTTGGGATCGAGTTGGCGGATGCGTTCGCGTGCGCTGTCGACGAGTTGTACGAAGCTGCGGTCGTCGAGGTTGGGTACGGGGATACTCATGCCGGGCTCCTCGTGGTCGTGGTGCCGGGCGGCCCCGCGAGCGGCACGACCACGGCGACCTCGTCGTCGTTCTGCGTGGCGCGCACCCGGTACCGCAGTCGCACCTCGAGCAGAGCGGGGTCGTCGGGGGAACCGGCCGCGTCGAGGGACAGCACGTCGATGCGTCGTTCCCAACGCCGCAGCGCGCTGGCCACGTAGTGGATGGCCAGCCCGGCCGTGGTGTCATCGGCGGGCGCGAAGGCCAGCCGGAACAGATGACAACCGTAGAGCGGCCGGTTCACCCGTTCGCCGGGTCGGGTACTGAGCAGCAACAGCACCGCCTGGCGCACCGACGCGTCGGCCGAGACAGTGGCGAGCCGCCCGTCGGGTGTGAGGCGAAAACCGCAAGGACCGGCCGAAACATCGAAGTCCGGATGAACCAGGGCAATCGCGCGATAACGGGCGGCGGTCATGTCGACGCCTCGACCATTTCTTGACCCGGCGAGCGCACCGTGTATTTGACGGCACCCGGCGGGGTCCCGTCCGTGTAGCCCTCCACGGTGTCCAGGCACACGCCCCGCCCGCCGATCCGCAGGAACGTGGAGTATCCCTTCTGCACCACGAGGGTGGTCTTGCAGGGCTTGATGTTCAGGCCGATGTTGGGGCATCCGTTGATACTGCGCCCGCGCGGGTCGGGTTGCACGAGCACGGGAGACCCCGTCACCCGCACCCACTGTTGCGAGGGCTCGTTGACGACCGAACCATCATGACCGCAACGCAGCATCCCCTTCTTCACGATAATCTTCATGTCGCCTCCTCAAAATCCACCGTCTGGGCTCGCACTCGCATCGCCCGGCCCGGCGCCTCGATGGTGAGGTCGGTCGCGGAGTGGATGCTGAACAGCTCGGGGGTGAGCGACAGTGATGACCCGTGACCGTCCTCCAGGCGGATGGTGTGGGCCGCGCCATCGAGAATGACCCGCTGTCCGTCGGCGGTCGCCACCGTGAACCGTCGCCCTCGTTCCCCGCCGTTGTCGGCATCCGGCACGCGCTCCGGCCCGAAGAGTCCGCCGAGCACGATGGCGTCGTTCGGGTCGCCCGCCGTGAGGAGCACGAGCACGGTGTCGTCGACGTTGGGCAGGAGCACGGCGCCCTTGCCGGTTCCGGCCCCCATGGTGAGCACCGGCGCCCAGCCCGTGCTCACGTGGGGGAACGCCGCCAGATCCACGCGTACCCGGCCGCGCTGCTGCGGGTCTTCCACCTCAATGACCAGGCCGAGCGTGGTCACGTCCGCCGCCCTGGCCCCGGGCGCGGCGAGCGGAACCGGCGGCGGCGTCGTGGAAATGGTGGTCTCGTATCCACTGCCCGCAATCAAGTGCACGACCCGGCACACCGTGAAGATCCCCTCGAGGTGCGGGGCAACACCGCTGATACTGACGCGGCCGCCTACCCGGATGCGGGGATTCCCCTCGGCCACGAAAACGCCGGTCACCTCGCCGCCGGCCCGCACGTCGAGTTCGGCCTGGGCGAGGTCGGCTGCCGTGGCGTCGTCGACCAGCACGTCGTTCTGGCGCAGCAGCGCACCGCCTCCCCCGACGCTCTGCGGGGCGGCGTCGGCGCCCACCCCGGCCCTGGCTCGGTTGTCACCGGAGTCGCCGTGCACCCCGGCCGCCTGCGTGGGGTTCCACCCGGTGACGACGGCGCTCAGGAAGGCCGGTTCCTGGCTCAGCTCCACCTCGGCGGAGTGCAGCGTTGATCCCAGGAGCAACTCAACGGGGTCGCCCTCGCCGGTGAGATCGACGAGCCGAAGGGCGTCGTCATCCACCACGGGATACAGCCCTCGTCGGCGGCTCGCCTCCACGAGGAGGCTCAGGTCGGAGCGGGCGAGCTGGTAGACGGGCCCCGGCCGTCCGTTTCCGCCCACCACGTGCAGCCCCGTGCCGGCGCAGAGGGCGGCGGCGAGGCCGTTGAGATCCACATTGTCGTGCAGGCGCGTGAACTGACGTTTGCGCAGGCGGTGCAGGGCATCGTAGGCACGTACCCGGATTTCTTCCGAGAGGTCGGCACCATAGCTGTGCTCGACCACGGTGACCTCGCCGACGAACAGGGCCCGGCGGATGCCCGCAATCTCCACCCGCAGGGCGTCGCCGGGTTCCGGGTTCACCCGACTCCCGGCATCGAGCGTGAGCCAGGTAATGCTGCACATGGCGGGTTGGGCGAGCGCGGCGGTGACCTCGATCGACGCGACGGAGGCGGCCTCCGCCGGGGTGAGCCGGTCGCGACCGAGGGTGATGGTGATGTCGGGCAGCCCCTGCACGTCGGTCATCGCGGCTGCTCCCCGAGCGGGGGAAGGGACAACCTCCCGCTGAAGTGAAGCGGGTCGTCAACGTTGCTGAATTCGAGGATGGCCTTGGTCAGAAGCGGCGTTCCGTAGGCGAGCATGGAGAGGATGCCGTATTCGCGGGTGGGGGTCAGCGGTCTCGGCACGTCGGAGAGGGACGCATCCCGGGCGACGGTTTCCACACCGCCGTCTCCCGGAACGGCGACGGTCTCCACCGGCGGGGCCGTGAGATCTACGACGGGCAGGCGCTGGGCAAGCTCGAAGTTCTCGCCGCCCTCTTCGTCGGCGCTCTGGCCGACCCGCACGAACACGAGCCGCAGCCAGGAACGAAGCGGCGAACCGTCCGCCGCGAACCGATCGAAGCGCTCGGCCACCTCGGTGACGATGCCGGGCATGTCCCACGCCCGCCCCCACAGAAAATGAACGGATGGCGGTCGGCGTTTCTTATCCACCTCGGCCGAATTCTCGGCGAGTTTCCAGATCGGGCGGGTCATCTGGCGCACGTCAGACACGGTCATGTTCTCCGGCGCCAGGTCGACGTCGAAGACGAGGTCGAGTCGAAGCTCGGTGTGCCCGCCGCCGGTGAAGTGCAGGGGGTCGTCGGCAAGGCCCGCGCCGGTGAGGCGGCCGCCGGCCGAGCGGCGCGGCTCAACCCCCGCGGTGCGCGACATCACAACCGTTTCGGGGTTGAGCAGGCAACCGAAGTGTTCCCCGGTGTCTTCGATGAGAAACGCGACCCGTTCCATGTCACACGCTCGCCTGTTCCGCGGCGAGACGCCGCGCTCGCGTCATCTGGCGAATGACCGACTCGGTGCTGGCGCCGCTCACCGGGAGCGGGCGCGGGGCCGAGAGTTCCGGCCACGGGTGGGCCGCCGCCGGGGCGACCGCGGCGAGCGCCCGCGCCGTCACGTGTGCCGGCGCGGGGTGCGGGCGATCCGGTGGGGAGCCCTCGTACACCGATCCGCGAGCGGGTGCGGTCGGGGCGACGTGGATCATCCGCGCCGGTTCACCGCGAGCGCCGCGATCGGAGCGGACGCTGATGTCGTCGGTGCCGGCATTGTTGGTGCGAATTCCGCCTGGCGCGCCAACCGGGACCGTGGGTGTCCGGAACGTCGGTGTCCGAAACGTCGGTGTCCGGAACGTGGGTGCGGGTGCGGCGCTCGCCGCAACGCGGTCACCGTCGACCGCTGTGACCGGTGCGGACGTCGGGGAGGCCGCACTCACGGGAGCGGCGGGGACCCCGGTAGCGGACGACGGCATCCCGGATGTCCTCAGCACGATGCGGTGGGGTGCAACGCTTCCCGCCTGCCGGTCGGCGGTGCCGGCAGCGTTGCCCTGGCCCGGTGCCGACGGCGGTGTCGACACCGGATGGTCTGAACTCCGCAGGCGCAGCCGCAGCGCGGGGCGATCCGAGGAGCGGGTCGCCGCCGGGCGGTCGGCGACGCCGCGCTCGGAACCGCCGTCTCCGGAGTAATCGGCGCTCCCGATCGGCTCCGGCCGTGACCCGCGCACCGGACCGGGCAGTACCGGACCGGGCAACGCCGGATCATGTCGCACCGGATCGGCCGGATCGGCCTGGTGCCGACCGGGCCGGCGGACCGGCGGCAGCGATGCCTCCCGGATGCGGCGCAGCCAGTGTTCCGGGGCACCGTGCGGATCCTGGATCCATGACAGCGTCGGGTCTGAGCCGTCGACCGTGCCGGCATCGCTGCGGCCACGGACGCCCTGACCCCCTGCCGCCGCATCCGCTGTGCGCTCATTGGAGGGTGCAGCAGACCGGCGCAGCGCCCGGGTGAGCGTGCGCAGGGCATCGCCGATGCGACTATGCGGGCGGCGTCGCGGGAGCATCGTCGAGCTTCAGCTGATCGTAGGCCAGGCTGAGCGATTCGATCGCCAGCTCCTTGCCGAGGGCGTCGAGCGGCGCACCTGACCACTCGCAGGGCCACGCGCCAATCAGGTTCCAACGCCGCACTTCGGTCGTTCCCGCGTCGTTGAGCATCGCCAGCGAGACGTTGCGGCGTTCCACCCGCCCGTCGACAGCCGCGAAGAGCCACTGCAACAGTTCCGTGGAGTCGGTCAAGCCGTAGCGCAGCGTCACCGGTGGGTACTCGACCGGGCCGGGCATCGTGCGCACGACCGCGTTCTCACCGCCCTCCCGCCACAGCAGGCGCGGAATCTTGACGCCGAGACCGTCAACGCGGGTGAAGTGCCCCTGCACCACGGTCTGAATCACGAGCTTGAAGTTGTACGCGCGATAGGGATCGACGACGTTGCCCGGCTGAGCCTGCGGGGATCGAGCGGATGCATCAGACATGTCAGCCTCCCAGGTTTTCGATCTCGGTGGTGTCCACCGATTGCATGAGTTTGAAGACGATGAACTCGGCCGGTTTCACGGGCGCCAGGCCGATGATCGTGACGACCCTGCCCGCATCCCGAACCTCGGGTGGGTTGGTCTCCGCATCGCACTTCACGAAGAACGCCTGCTGCGGGGTGGTGCCGAAGAGGGCGCCGTCGTGCCAGACGTTGGTGAGAAAGTTGCCGATGTCCCGGCGCAGGGAACGCCACAGCTCGTCCTTGTTGGGTTCGAAAACCGCCCAACGGGTGCCTTCCTCGATCGATTCCTTGATCATGTTGGTCAGGCGGCGCACGGGCACGTAGCGGTACTCGCTCGCCTCGGGGGCCTTCGTGCGCGCACCCCAGACGCGGATGCCCTCCCCCGGGAAATAGCGGATGCAGTTGACTCCGGCGGGGTTGAGCACCTCCTGCTCGCCGCGACTGATGCGCTGCCGCAGGTCGAGGGCGCCCTGGATGGGTTCGTTGGCCGGGGCCTTGTGTACTCCGCGGCTCGCATCGACGCGGGCCCAGACCCCGGCGATGTGGCCCGATGGCGGCTGGGTCACCTTGACCCCGGAGACCGGATCGACCACGACGAGCCAGGGCACGTAGAAGGCGGCATAGCCGCCGGGTGATTGCGGCGGGCCGAGGGACAACTGCGTAGCGACCTCGTCGCTGCCCGCGTTCCTGCCCGGCAGGCCGGAGGTCGCGACCCGGGTCAGCGCCGCGACGTCGGGACCGTAGTCTTCCACCGCATCGAGAATGGCGACCCGATCCTGTCTCAGCGGATGCTCGCAGTGCTCAATCAGGGCGGCGTAGGAGTCGGCATCCGCGTAGCCCGGCGCCGCGACAATGGAGATGTCGTCAATCTTCTCAAAGTTGCGCAGGCCCGTTGGCTTGGCCGCCGTGCCGAGCAGGCTGCCTCCGGTGCCGATGTTCACGACGTAGCAGCGTCCACCGCCGTTGTTGAAGAATCCGTAGACGGCGTTGGAGAGCGGCGTTCCCACCGTCGCCGCGCCCACGAAGATGTCCACGAACTGGGTCCAGTTGTCCAGCACGACGGTCTCGTCGAGCCGAGCCCTGGCGTCCGGTGCCACGCCGACAAATCCGGCAATGCTTGAGTTCACCTGCCCGATCGCCCGGGCGCCGCTGGGTACCTCCTGTACGTACACGCCCGGAGCAAGATAGTTGGGCATGTTGTTCTCCTTTCGCTCGGTGTTATTCGGCTCGGTGTTATTCGGCTCGGTATTGCTGGGGCGCCCAGGCCAGGGTGAGCGTGGGGTCAATGGGTGCCGTCACCGCGAGCGACTGCCCGTGGTATTCGACGATGAAGTCCTGAACGGGATCGGGGGTCGACAGCAGCGAGAAACCGCCGGAACCGTCGCTGACGACGGCGAGCGCCGACGCACGAGAGCGGATACTCGCACCTGCGAGTCCGTGCCCGTCCGGCCCCACCACAATGCCGCGCAGAGTGCGGCCGATCACGGTCGTCACCTGCAACGGTTCCAGGACGGGCGGCCCCTGCGGCTCGCTCATCCGCAGGGGCACGGGCACGCGCACGCGGAATCCGAGACCGTTCATGCCGGACTCGCTCGGTTGCAGCGGCACCACGGCATAGCGCGAGCTGCCCTCGACGGCAGCGAGCATCTGCTCCACGTTTTCGAGGCTGCGCGGCCCGGTGCAAAGCACGGCCACAGCCAGCTCAAGGTCGAGGACCGGGCCATCCCGACGCGATCGACCGACGCGATCAAGACTCACCACGCGAACGATCACGGGATCCGTCGGAACGTCACCGCCATCGGACACCGCCACGCTGTCGGGTGCGACGGCGTCGGCGAGAACGGAAACCAAGCTCGACAGTGTGGATCGCACAACGCTCACTGTGCACCTCATTCCCGAGTCCAACCGCCAATTTGCTGACACCATACTCCCGCCACTGCGCGGTGTCGCGATCGATGTGAACGACGTTGTCGTTCACTGAGCTGGTCATCACCTGCCGACGGAGTCCAATGGCCCTACCCCGGATCGGACCGGGCCTACTACGGTCATGATCAGCAGTTCGCCGAGACGAAGGACCTCTCCCCTCACCCATGTTGGCCCGGCTACCCACCGAAGCGACACGTCAGCGGATACCCCGGCACACGCGATCGAGGTACGCAACGTCACCAAAAGATTCGGCTCGAATCTGGCCCTCGCTGACGTGAGCTTCACGATTGCCCCAGGACGTGTCTTCGGAGTCATCGGCCCCAACGGCGCGGGCAAGACCACGCTCATGCGTACCCTGCACGACATCATTCGTGCCACCTCGGGGAGCGCCACCGTGCTCGGCACCGACTCCCGCAACGCCGGCCCGGAGCTGCGGCGCCGAATCGATTATCTTCCCGGCGACCTTATTCTCGAGGGTCGCGTCTCCGGGCGCCGTCTGCTCCAGCACTACACGGATATCTCCGGCCCCGTGCGCGACGGCCGCATCGAAGAACTCGCTGATCGCCTCAAGCTCGACCTGAACCGTCCGGTGCGCAAGCGCTCCAAGGGAAACAAACAGAAGCTCGGCGTGATTCAGGCGTTCATGCACGATCCGGAATTGCTCGTGCTCGACGAACCCACCACCGGGCTCGACCCTCTCATGCAGCAGGAATTCCTCAGCCTCGTGCGGGAGGCCAGCGCGGCCGGGAAAACCGTGTTCCTCTCCTCCCGCGTGATGAGCGAGATTCAGCAGGCGGCAGACGCAGTGGCCATCCTGCGAGACGGTCGCATCGTCACGATCGCAAGCGTCGAGGAGCTGCGAAACACCGCGATCCGCCACCTGCGCATGTCAGCCACCTGCGTCGGCACCGCCGAAATGGCCGCAATACTGGGCGCCGTGCCGGGAGTGGGAGGCTTGCAATGCACGCTCATCGCCGCCAACCAGACCGAGGCCACGGCCACGCTCAGTGGCGAGATCCGGCCTGTCATCCAGGCCGTCGGGGCGCTGCAGCTGACCGACCCAGTGCTGGAAGAACCTGATCTCGAGGAGTCGGTGCTCACGCTCTATTCCGCACCGGCGGCATCCGCTGCCACGACGTCAACGACAAGGGGACGGTCATGACCACACCACGGCGGCGGCAACGGCGCGCGCCTGCCGGTTTTCGGCAATGTTTTCACCGAGGGCTGGCGGTCGCTGCTGGGGTGGACTCTCGGGCTTGCCGCCGCGGCTTCCCTCGACCTGCCCTTCTTTCCCACGATCGGCGGGAGCCCTCAGATTCAGGACGTGATCGACAGCCTCCCCCAGGAACTCACTCGATCCTTGAACTACGACCAGATCGGGACCGGGCCCGGATACGCCCAGGCGACGCTCTTCGGGCTGATCGCGTTTCTGCTCCTGAGCATTGCCGCCATCAGCTGGGGCGCATCGGCCCTCGGCGGCGACGAGGAATCCGGCCAACTCGAACTCACCCTTGCCCACGCCGTGACACGGGTGCAGGTGGCCCTCGCCAGATATGCGGCGATGGCGGTGAAGATCATGGCTCTGAGCGCCCTGACGTGTGTGCTCGTGCTGCTGAGCGGATCGGTGGCGCTTCTGTGCGGCGCCCTCACGGGTCGGCGTATCTGGGGCATCGGAGGGGGCACGGCCGTGGCCGTGGTCGGATACGTTTTCAACGCGATCGGCAACCAGAGCGCGAACGTGGAATGGCTGCATGCGTTCTCCCCGTATTACTGGGCGATTGTCATCATGTTTTTTGCGGTGTCATTCGTGCTGGCCGCGGCGACCGCCGTGGCGTGGCGGCAACGAGATGTGGGCGTTTGACCGAATCACCCCGCCAGACGCGTAGCCTTGAGGGACCCTCGAATTTCGCGGGTTCCTGAAAGGCTCTTTGTGGACACCACCCAGCTCCAGCACTTTACCGCCGTCGCGGAGGAGTTGAACTTCACTCGCGCGGCCAAAAACCTGAACGTGCCGCGCATGACGGTGAGCCTGTCGGTGAAGAACCTCGAGGCAGAACTCGGCCACGCACTCTTCGATCGCAGCACGGATGTGACCCGGCTGACCAAGGCCGGCGCGGCCCTGCTGGCGGACATCCACTACGAAGCAGAGAAGAACGCCCCACCGCCCCCGCCGCCGGGCGGAAAAGCCAAGGCGTCCAAAGGCAAGGGCCGCACCCCCGCCGTCAAGGGCGCGCCGCGCGTGGGCAAGAAACGCCAGTCCCGCTAAAACCCCCGCTAAAACCGGAGTTTCTGATACACGCCGGGGCGACGCGCCACCCGAGGCGGCGTGTCGCGAAATTCTCCGGTTTCATGGGGCCCGGATGCGCTGAGCTTACAGCTCGGTGACGTGGCCGGCCTCCACGTGCCAGTGGCGGTCCGTTCGAACGTTTCCGAGCATCCGCCGGTCGTGTGTCACGAGCAGAAGCGTGCCGTCATACGAGTCAAGCGCCTGTTCCAGCTGTTCGATCGCCGCGAGGTCGAGGTGGTTCGTGGGCTCGTCGAGAACGAGCAGGTTCACTCCCCTCGCCTGTAGCAGCGCCAGGCCGGCCCGGGTGCGTTCGCCCGGCGACAGCTCGTCGACCGGTCGATTCACGTGGTCGGCCTTGAGCCCGAACTTGGCCAGGAGGGTACGCACCTCGGCCACCGGCAGGTCAGGGACGAGGGCCTCAAAGCTGCTGGCGAGCGGTTCGGACCCGGCGAGCAGCGTGCGGGCCTGGTCGATCTCCCCGATGCGAACGCTTGCACCGACGCTCGCGGTGCCGGAAGCCGGCGTCGATCGGCCCAGGAGTGCCCGCAGCAGCGTGCTCTTCCCGGCGCCGTTGGGTCCGGTGATGCCGATGCGCTCACCGGCATTCACCTGCAGCGACACGGGACCGAGCGTGAAATCACCCTGCTGAACGACCGCGGCCGCAAGCGTGGAAACCACCGCGCTCGACCGCGGGGCAGCACCAATCGTGAACTCGAGCTGCCACTCCTTGCGCGGCTCCTCGACCTCCTCCATGCGTGCGATGCGGCTCTCCATCTGACGCACCTTCTGGCCCTGCTTCTCGCTGGATTCCGACGAGGCCTTGCGGCGAATCTTGTCGTTGTCCGGAGCCTTCTTCATCGCATTGCGTACGCCCTGGCTCGACCACTCGCGCTGCGTTCTGGCCCGACCCACCAGGTCGGCCTTCTTCGCCGCGAACTCGTCGTAGTTGTCGCGTTTGTGCCGACGGGCGGTTTCGCGCTCCTCAAGGTATGCGTCGTAGCCGCCGCCAAACACCCTGTTCGCACCCTGGGCGAGATCGAGCTCGAGCACGCGAGTGACGCAGCGAGCGAGAAACTCGCGGTCGTGACTGACCAGCACCACGCCCCCGCGCAGGCCCCGCACGAAGGTTTCGAGGCGCTCCAGCCCGTCGAGGTCGAGGTCGTTCGTGGGTTCATCGAGCAGCACGACATCAAAGCGCGAGAGCAGCAGGGCGGCGAGCCCCACCCTGGCGGCCTGGCCGCCGGAGAGCGAGGTCATCAGGGCGTCACCGGCAACGTCGGTTCCCAGGGTGAGTCCGAGTTCCGCGAGCACAACGGGCAGTCGGTCGTCGAGGTCGGCCGCCCCGCTCGCGAGCCAGCGGTCGAGCGCTGCGGAGTACACGTCAGCCGGGTCGCGGCCGTCCGCAGCCGGGTCGCGGCCGTCCGCAGCCGGTTCGCTGTCGCTGAGAGCGGATGCCGCAGCATCCATGTCGAGTGTTGCCTCGGCGCATCCCGTTCTCCGGGCGATGAAGACGGCGACGGTCTCGCCGGGGAGGCGCTCATGTTCCTGCGGCAACCAGCCGATGAAGGCGTCGGTCGGCAGCAGGCTCACGGTTCCCTCCTGCGGGCTGAGAATGCCGGCGAGGAGGCGCAACAGCGTGGACTTGCCCGCGCCGTTCACACCCACGACGCCAATGACGTCCCCGGGGGCGACCGTCAGGTCGAGCGAGTCAAAAAGTGTGCGGTGCGAGTACCCGCCGGCCAGGCCTTTGGCCACGAGTGTTCCGGTCATATTCCAATGTTCTCATTCACTCCGGCGTCTGCATCGCCGGCTCATTCGCCCGGCCACTCCTCTCCCAGGGTTGCCGACGCCGCCACGGTGAGGTCGATCACGGCGGTGAGCAACGCCGACGTTGTCGTCGACCGCAGCAGGGCCACCTGGTCGAGGGGACCAACCGGCGCGATTGCCGCGAGTTGCCACACGGCGGCCACCGGGTCATGGGACAGCTCAACGTCTGCGGCCCACTGCTGGTCTGCGAATTCGCTGGCGCGTGCCAGCGCACGGCGCACGGTCGTCTCGGCCTCCTCCCGAAGGGGCAGCAGGCGATCGTTCCACTCCAGGTCGGCGATCTCACGCACCCGGGCCAGCGGATGCGGGTCTTCCGCGAGCCAGTCGAGCACTTCGATTCGCCGATCGCCCTGGGCGATAAGGGCCACAACGCCCTCGTCGGCCCCAACCTGGGTGATGCGTGCGACGGTGCCGTAGCGAAATCGGTGTTCACCCCCGCCGACTTCCTGTCCACGCTCGATCAGAACCACGCCGAATTCTGCGGGCTCCGCCTGGAGCACCCGCGACAGCATCACCAGGTAGCGTTCCTCGAACACCCGCAACCGAACCGGCATGTAGGGAAACAGAACGGATCCGAGCGGAAACATGGGCAGGTCGGTCACGTCAGGCACGTCCTTTCGTGAGGCTGCGGGTCACCTCGAGGGTGGTCAGGGGCGTATTCAGGAACTCGACCAGCGGCGCGACCGCCCGAAACCGTTCGACGATGGTCTCGATGAAGTCCGGGCTCTCGGCCGCTTCCCCGGGCAGGTGCGCGGTAAACGCCCAGCGACGGTTTCGCAGCAGATCGAGGGCGGGATGATCGGCGGAGAATCCGCGCGGCGCACGCACGAGCGCGTCGCCGTCCATCGGCTCAAACAGACGTGTGAGGTGCGGATCGCCGAGGAGGCCGCGCACCGCCTGCTCGTGGTCGAGGATGTGCCGGCGGATGGCTGCAAGCTGATCCGGCCGGGGACCCCATGCGCCGCCGGCGATCATGAGCGACCGCGCCCCCACCTGCAGAAAGAACCCGGCGCTGCCCTCGACGCCCTGTCGCGGCCAGTGGGCGGCTACGTGCGTCTTGTAGGGGCTCTTATCCTTGGCGAAGCGCACATCGCGGTAGATGCGCAGCATGGCCTTACTCGGCGCTCGCAGGTGATCGGGAGCAAATTCGGCCAGCGTGTCGTTGACCGCTTCAGCCACCTCAAGCATCCGGGATTTCAGCTCACGCTCGTATGTCGGCTTGTTCTCGGCGAACCACTCCCGATCATTGTGGTGTTCAAGCTCGTCAAGAAAGTCGAGGGCGGAAGCGGAAAAATGCACATTCGGGTTGGTGACCATTTGGTCAAAAACTTACACCCAATAGGGCACGCGTATGTGTGGCCGCCCGCTCAGCGACACGGGCGGGTAACCGTCGATCTACGGGGTGTAAATAGGCTTCGCCGGATATCCCCCGGCAGGCGGGCCTGCCTCTGCACGAACCAAACGCACCACCTCATCGGCGCAGCCCCAGCTCATCGTGACGCCGGCGCCGCCGTGGCCGTAACAGGTGACTACCGTTCGCCCGGCCTGCTGTGCGGTCTCCACACGCGTTGCGGATCGAAATGGGCGCAGGCCCACCTTGGCGTTCAGCACCTCGGCATCTTCGAGGGCGGGAACAAGCGCGCGGGCGCGCCGAAGAATGGCCTCCGTGGTCGCGGGGTCCTCCTCGGTGTTCCAGGACCCGGACTCGGTGGTTCCACCGCAAATCACATCCTCCCCGCGGGGAAAAATGTACAGCATTCCGTGCGGGTTCTCGTCGTCGAGGATCCAGTCGGTGAGGCCCGGATTGCTCAGTCGAACGACCTGCCCACGAATGGGCGTCATCTCCTCGTCAGCCATCAGCTCGGCTGACCCCAGACCGGCCGCGACCACGATGCAGTCGCTGTCGGGGGCGAACCCGTGCAGCGTCTGCACGCGCTCCCGCACGAAACGGATGCCGGCGGCGCGGCACTGCTCCTGCAGCCAGGGCAGGTAGAGGGGCATCTTCACGAACGGCATGGTGCACACGGTTCCCGCCGCCGCCCCGCCGAGCAACTCGTCCGGGCGGGCATCGCGGGAGTCTTCCAAGGCCGCGGTCCACCAATCCTGGTGCGGTTCGCTGCGGTACAGCGCAATGCCCTCGTTCATGGTGACCCCGGAGTCGGAATCAAGCGACAACGCCGCGAAGTACCCGAACGACTCACGAGACCAGCCGATGACCGCTGCCTTCGGGGCGGCCTCAAAGGGCAGCCAGAGCGCAGCGGACACCGCCGAGCAGGTGTCCTCCGACGCTTCCGCGGCGACGACCGTCACCGCGTACCCCGACCGGGCCAGCTGCAGGGCGCACGTGAGCCCGATCACGCCGCCGCCGATGACGGTCACGGTCGGTCCGGCGTCGTCGGCCCGCTCGAAGTCGACCGGGCCCCGTGAGCTCGCGCTCTTCGAATCCGGCACTATTGGTGGGCGGCGTCGCGGTGGGCGTGCAGCGCGCTGGCGATGATCAGGTCTTGCCAGCCCATGCCGACGCTCTTGAACAGGGCAGGGCCGGTGCGCGGGTCGGCACCATTGCAGGCCAGCTGCGACAGGGTGACCAGGTCCGCCGGGTCGATGCAGCCGTGCTCGATGCCGACGACCACGTCGCCGCCTTCGCGGAGCGCCGTGTCGATGTCTTCCACATAGACCCGGCTGCGCGCGGCCAGCGTGTCATCGGTCTCGCGGGAGGCCGGATCGTGCGAACCCATCGCCACGACGACCGCGTCGTCGCGCACCAGGGCGCCGTCAAAGAGCGGTTCGCTGGCGCTCGTGCAGCACACCACGATCTGCGCATCGGCAACATCATCGGCCGATCCGGCCGAGGCGGTGAAGCCTTCGGCCCGCAGCGTCGCGACGAGCTCCTCGGTCCGTTCGGCGGAGCGTCCGACGATCGTGACCCGAGTGAGTTCTCGCACGGCCGCCACGGCACGAACGTGGTAGAGGGTCTGGGGGCCGGTCCCGAAGACAAGCAGGGTGGAGGCATCCGTGGCGGCCAGCAGGTCGACCGCGAGGGCCGAAACGGCCGGAGTGCGCAGCAGGGTGAGGGCGATGCCGTCGATCAGCGCGACGGGGCGCAGCGTTTTCGACTCGAACAGTAAGTAGTTTCCCTGAATGCGCGGCAGGTTCACGGCCGGGTTATCGGGAGCGACGGTGAGGATCTTCACGCCCGCATAGTCGCCGAACTCTCCCGGCATGATGAGAAAGCTTCCGCGGTCAAGTGGAATGTTGCCACGGGCCGGCGTTGCGTGCGGGTCGAGCCCGGCACGCAACGCCGTCGCCAGGGCGAGAACGGCATTCTTCATCGACAGGCCCTCGTGCACCTGATCAGGGGTGATAAGTGCGATCGGTGCGGGTGTTGTCGATGAGATAGTTTTCTTCCGTTCTCCGGTGTGGCGGTATTACTGAATACGGTATTGCTGAAGCGGCATTACTGCCGCGTCACTACTCGATCAGGCGCGGCTCGCCGACCTTTTCAGCGGATGCCGGCAGGCCGTGGGCTTCCAGGATGTCGACCATGCCGCCCGAGGCGTGCAGGTCCTCGATCGTGGCGTCGAGGGCGATGCCCATGTCGGTGTTGTCCTGGGTGTACGGGAAGCCGGTCTGGGCAGCCTCAACGGTGGCGAGAACGCGCTCGTCGGGGGCCACGGTGGTTACCTGGTAGTCCGTGTCACCGAAGTTGTAGAGCGACGTGCCGAAGGCATCCACGCCCACGTTGATGCGTCCGGCTTCGATGTCCTGCTTCAGCTCCACACTCGACGGGTAGACCTGCAGGTCAGAATCGAGCAGGGTGCGCAGGTCATCGACCCAGAGGTAGCCCTCGACCGTTCCGACCTTCTGCCCGACCAGACCTTCGACCGTGGTGATGCCGGTCTCCGAGATGACGCTGAATTCGTCGAGGTAGTTCGGGGCCGTGAAGTTCACAATTTCGGAGCGAGCCGCCGTGCGGTACCAGTCGCCGATGGTGAGGTCGATGCGCTTGCTCTCGACAGCGGGGACCGCGGCGCTGTACGTGACGGGAACGTAGTCCACGGTGAGACAGTTGGCGTCGGCGAAGGCCGAGACGATGTCCACGTCCACGCCGGTCGCGTCGCCATTGTCGGTGTAGCTGAACGGCGGAATTTCGGTCAGTCCCACGGTGAGCGTGCCGGACTCGATGGTGGAAAAGACGTAATCAGGGGTGCAATCGTCGGCGACGTTTGTGGGCTCGGCGGCGCTGCATGCTGCGAGGGTGGCGACAAGTCCGGTCACGAGTGCGACTCCGGCAAAACTACGACCTAAGTTGTTCATGTGAATCTCCTAATGCATGCTGTTGATTTGGTGCTGGGGTAAGTAATGGGGTCACCGCGCATAGCTGAGATGCCGGGACATTCTTTTCTCGGTGCTCACCACCAGCCAGGATGCCGGAATGGTGATCACGGCATACAGCAGGCCGGCAAGAACAAGCACGCTGAGGTAGTTGAACGTGGTGGAGCCGATCGAGTATGCCTGGCTCAGGAGCTCGGGCACCGCGATGGTGAAGGTGAGCGAGGTGGCCTGGAAGATGAGGATGCTGAATCCCATCAGTGCGGGCAGGGCGATCCGCAGACCTTGCGGGATCACAACGAAACGCAAGGTATCCCGCGGGGAAACGCCGAGCGTCTTGCAGGCTTCGACCTCACCCGGGGGAACGGCTTGCAGCCCGGCGCGCAGAATCTCACTCGTGAATGCCGCCGTGGTCAGCGCCAGGGCTGAACAGGCCGCCACGAATGACGTGAGGGTGATACCCACGCTGGGCAGACCGAAGTAGAAAAGCTGCAGTACGACCAGGGCCGGTGCGCCGCGCCCGATTTCGACGATCACGACCGAAATGGTGCGCGCAACCCGGTTTTGGCTTGCGGCCATCACGGCCAGTCCCAGGCCAACCGGCAGCCCCACGATCAGGCTGACAGCGGTGATGCGCACGCTGAGCCACAGGCCATTGGCCAGAGCGGGAAACCACTCAATCCAGTCCGCGATGACACTCATCGAGATACCTTCTTTCTCAGGCTGGCGTCAAGACGCCGCGCCAGCAGTGCCAGCGGAACGCTCAGAGCGAGGTAGATGGCGGCGGCGAGCAGATACACGGTGAGGCCGCCGGCATTGGACCGCGCGTCCTGGGTCGTGAAGAAAACGATTTCCGTGACGCCGATGGTGGAGGCGATCGACGAGTCTTTCAGCAGGCTGATGGCGTAGCTCGTCATCGACGGAACCGATACCCGGAAGGCCTGCGGGCCGATGATATGGCCGAATGTGGTCCAGCGATTGACACCGAGGGCGTTTCCGGCCTCCCACTGGCCCATGTCGACCGCGGAGATGCCTCCGCGGTAGATTTCGGCAAAGTAGGCCGCGGAGATGAGGCCGAGGCCCACGATCGCGGCCATCGTGGAATTGAAGCGGAAGGCTCCGATACTCACGCCGAAGTAGATGATGAACAGCCACACGATCGCGGGGATGCCCCGGATCAAATCGACGAGCCCGCGCGAGACAATCCGCACCACGAAGTTTTTGGCCCTGAGGCCGACGACGAGGGGTACCCCGAGCACCGCTCCAATTGAGACGGCGGCGACCGTGATCAGCAGGGTCATCGGCACGCCGAGGAGCACTGCTTGCAGGTGTTGCACGCCTACCGACCCAGCACGGCGCGCAGGAACAGCTTGGTGCGCTCGTGTTCGGGATGAGAGAGAATCTTGCCGGGGTCGCCCTGTTCGATGATCTTGCCGTCGGCCATCACGATGAGGTTGTCCGACACATCCTTGGCGAAATTGGTCTCGTGGGTCACCACGATCATGGTCATGCCCTCGTCGGCGAGTTCCCGCATGACCGCGAGTACTTCGAGGCCGACCTCGGGGTCAAGCGCTGAGGTCGGCTCATCGAACAGCATCACCTCGGGGTCCATCGCCAAGGCGCGGGCGATGGCGATGCGCTGCTGCTGGCCGCCGGAGCAGCGGGCCGGGTAGGCGTCGGCGAAATCAGCCAGCCCGACACGGTCGAGGAGCAGCCGGGATCGTTCCTCGGCCTCCTTGCGGCTGCGCTTGAGTACCCGTTCCTGGGCAAACGAGACGTTGCGCAGCACATTCATGTGCGGGAAGAGGTTGAAGTGCTGAAAAACCATGCCGGCCTTGCGGCGCAGTTGCTCACCTTCTTTGTTGGTGGCAGTGGACCCGGCCTTGATGGTCTTGTCCCCGATGGTGATCTCGCCCTTGTCGGGGAGTTCCAGCAGGTTGATGCAGCGCAACAGTGTGCTCTTGCCGGCGCCACTGGGACCGATGATGGCCGTGACTTCACCCACGGCGACATCGAGGTCGATATCGCTGAAGACGACTTTGTCACCGTAGCTCTTGGAGACACCCCTGAGGCTCACCATCTGCTTAGGCAGATTCGATTCAGGCACACATCTCCCTTGATCTTGCGAAAGCGACCATCTTCTGGCCGCTGCTTGAGCTAAACGGTACAATTTCACATTGCAAACAGCAACGCGAGGCGGTATTGGTTATCAAACCGAGACACTCCGACTCCTGCCCGAAGTGCTGAATCAAGCGCCCCGTTCGGGGGGGGATCAGATTTCTTCGAGTCCGGCCCACACGCCCCTGATGTGGCCGAAATGGCGTTCCATCAGTATTTTTGCGCCCACGGCGTCGCGGACTTCGAGCAGGTCGAGCAGCTCGGTATGTTCTTGAGCGGTGGCGATCAGCTCGCCGGACTCTGCCAACGGTCCGAGGCCGTAGAGGCGTGACAGGTTGCGCAGGCGTCGCACCTCTTCCACAAGCTGGTGGTTGCCGGCCACGGCCAGAATCTGCAGGTGAAACGCGCTGTCCGCGCGAATGAACTCGCGAATATCGCCGGAAATCGCGGTGCTGTTGAGTTGCCGAGCCAGCGGGCGCAGCGCCGCCACCTGTTCCGGCGTAATCAGGGCGGCGACCTTGCCGATCGTGGGCACCTCGATCAGCGCCCGCAGCTCGGTGAGGTCGTCGAGATCCCGGTCGAGCAGCTGATTGACCAAGAATCCCTTGTTGCGAACCGCCTCCACGAGCCCCTCCCGGGCCAGGTCGATCATGGCCTCGCGCACCGGGGTGGCCGATACCCCGAGCATGTCCGCCAGGTTCGGAGCCGAGTAGATTCGACCCGGCTGCATTTTTCCGGCGATGAGCGACTCCCGGAGGGCGTCGGTCACGCGTGCCCGCAGGCTGGCCGGCTGGGCCAGGACCTGCAGCCCCGGTTGGGCGTCGAGCGAAAACGTCATGGTCACCATGATGTCTCATACACCGACAATCCGACGCTCAGCACCGAAAAGTTACCCCGTCTCCCCACACGACGGGTGGGTGATGCACCACAACGAGCGCAGCCGCTCGACGACGAACCACCCGGACTGTCCTGATGATCAGGCCGCATCGATGCCAAAGGTCTTCAGCTTGCGATACAGGGACGACCGGGCGATTCCGAGTGCTTCCGCGGTGCGTACCCGGTTGCCGTCGGCATCGCGAAGGGCCCTGATAATAAGGTCGCGCTCGCCCGCCTCCATGGGCGAGAGCAGCCGCCTGGCCCCGGTGTGGCAGTAGCCGGGAAGGTCTTCCGGCTGGATCTCGCCGACGGGCCGTTTGAGAAGAGCCGCCTCAAGTGCTTCTTCTAGTTGGCGAATATTTCGTGGCCACGTGTAGCGAGAGAGTACGCGCATGGCCCCCGGGCTGAGACTCACATGCCGCGGACCGGCGAGATTGGCGAGCACGCGGGTGGCGATGACGGGAAGGTCGTCGAGTCGGTGGCGGAGCGGGGCCACCGTCACGGATGCCTCGAACCTCGCCAGCAGGCGGGTGAACGGCAGCGCCGGGTCGAGATCCGTTCCGCTCATCGTCGCCGCGATGCTGAGTGGACGCTCGCTCGCCGCCAACAGAACGAGGAAACGATCGAGGTCGTCGACGGCCGGTTCCGTCAGCTGGTCAATGTTCGTGAACACGAACAGCATGGGCTCGGTGCCGGACGGCAGGTCCTCGGACGGCGCGGGAACGCTCAGCCCGGTCGACGCGTAGACCCTGGTTCGCCCGGTCGGAACGACACGATGGAAAAGGTCGACCAGCACGGAGAGCTTGCCGCTCCCCGCCTCACCCCCCACGATTAGACTCCGGCGCTGCTGCAGCGCATCGACGATGCCGGTATAGGTGCGTTTGGCGAGCAGCGAACGGTCAACGTCATCGGCCGGGGCGATCGGACCGGCGACCGGCGTGATCGCACCAGTGGCCGCCGCCGGGAGCACGAACGGCACCCGCGCCGCCTCGCTCTCAATATCAACGAGCAGCACGATTCCGGCCAGATTATCGCCTGTCCCTACCCGTGTGCCGCGGAGATTCACGACCTTCCCGCTGGTCAGCTCGATCTGGTCAATGGGCTGGCCCCGGCGGGTGAGCAGGTAACGGGCGTGTTCGTGGATCGCCCATTGTTCGGCCGGCTCGAAAAGGCTCTGGGCAATGGCATTTCCCATGACCATGGTGCCACCGACGGCCATGACGGCACCACGCGTGCGGGCATCCGCTCGAACGTAGGCCTCGAAGAGAGCCTGCTGGCGCTGGCTGCGGTCAACGAGAAGGTTCCGCTCGATTTCGTGCGCGGCCGATTGCACGACGGAACGCATGAGGGGGCTTGAGTCCTCGCTCAGGCAACTGATGTCGAGCACGCCCTCCACTCGCCCGGTGAGCGGGTCCCGGATCGGGCTGCCGGCGCAGGCGAACGACTGAAGATTCTCGTTGAAATGCTCCGGGCCCACGATGTACAGGGATTGGCCGGACTCCAGCACGGTACCGATTCCGTTCGTGCCCACGACGCCCTCGGCATAGTTGAACCCGGGGGCAAGGGACACCTGGTCGAGCAGGGTGCCGATCGTCCTGTTGGTTTCCGAGCGGCTCAGAATTCTCGCCCGGGCATCGGTGAGTACGATACTCAGCGGCATCTGGGCCATGTCGTCGCTGAGCCGGGCGATCACGGGTTTGGAGCAACGCATGAGTCGACTCGTGAGGTCGAGGTCATCGTGAAAGACCGCCTGCGCGGTGGCGGCGTTGACTCCGGCCGAGAATGACCGCTGCCATGATGCGGCCACGATCCCCGCGACCACGTCGGGTACCGGCGCGGTGCGCGCGTGTGCCCCCGTGCCATCGAATCGCAGAAAATCGGCGCGGGCAGCCGCAATCCGTCGTCGCCGAGCGGCCGTTTCGGGCATATCTACTCCTTTGTGGACTCTATAAGCATGCCCCCTGAACCAACGGCAGCGCTATACGGACGGTGTCCCAATGTGGGACACGCCGCCTCTTCACAGGTGCGGCACGCTGGTGTTTGTGGCCCCCACGAGGGCCCCGGCCATTCCACACCAACGCAAAGGAGCGCTCATGGAACGTTTGATCAACATCGACAATGGCGGAACACTCACCGACATCGTGGTGGGAAGCGGAACGGATTTCACGTTCACGAAAACTCTCACAACCCCGGTCGACCTCTCTCAATGCCTCTTCGACGCCATGACAAAGGCCTCGACCCAGCTGTTCGACGAACCCAACCTCGCCGACCTGCTTCACTCCACCCGGCACATCCGCTACTCATCGACGCAGGGCACCAACGCACTCGTCGAGCGCAAGGGGCCGCTCATCGGCCTCATCACCGACGACCAGAACCTCGCTGCGACACTTCGCGGCGCGGAGGAGAAGCTCGGTCTCTTCGATGACCTCATCGGCAATCGAATTGCCGTGGTTGCGGCCGACGAGGCCCCCGAGCAACTCGCGAGGGACCTGGTGTCCGAGATCAACCGACTCACGACGGCCGGCGCTGAGCGTCTCGTCGTCGCGGCCACGAGCCTCGAGCGCGAGCACCTGTACAAGCGCACCATGCTCAAGAACTTTCCCCGGCACCTGCTCGGCTCGGTTCCTATCCTGTTCTCGCGGGAGTTCGCATCCGACACGAACCGCTCACGACAGATCTGGTCGGGCATCCTCAACTCCTTCCTGCACCCCACGGTTGAGCGTTTTCTCTACAGCGCCGAGCACCGCCTGCGCGCCTACAAGGTGAAGAACCCCCTGCTGATCTACCGCAACGACGGTGCCTCTTCGCGGGTCGCCAAGTCGGTGGCACTCAAGACCTATTCCTCTGGGCCGAGAGGCGGCCTCGAAGGCACCCGCGCACTCGCCGAGGCCTACGGCCTGAAGAACGTGCTCATGATCGATGTCGGCGGCACCACCACCGACGTCGGATCTGTCGAGGATTCCACCATCTCCGTGGACCGTCGCGGTTCGATCCAGGGCGTCGGTATCTCGTACGAGATGAGCAACGTGCACTCGTTCGGCGTCGGCGGAAGCTCCATCATCACCGTGCACGACGGCGTGATCACCGTGGGCCCCGAGAGTGTCGGCGCGGCTCCCGGACCGGCCTGTTTCGGTTTCGGCGGCACCCAGGCCACCATCACCGATGTCAACCTGCTGCTCGGCGTGCTCGACCCCGAGACGTACTTGAACGGCGAGTTGGCGCTGGACGCCGAACGGTCCCGTGCCGTGATCACCAAAACGGTGGCCGTCCCCCTCGGCATCACCCTGGAGGAGGCACTCATCCGCATGGAGGCAACGTACTCCAGCCAGCTCGCCGAGGCCTTCGCCAAGCTGCTCAAGCCGGGCCCGGAGACCACCATCGCCGCCTTCGGTGGCGGTGGCCCCATGAGTGCGTGCGCCGCGGCCCGCAGCGTGGGCGTGAGCCACGTGCTCGTACCCCGCCTGGCGGCTGTGTTCTCCGCCTACGGAATCAGTTTCTCGGACATCGCCCAGTCGTACGAGATCGACGTCACCGGGTTCACGCCGGCGGAGATCGAGACGGCGAAGGCCGCGATGCTTCTCGATGCGTCCCGGGACATGTTCCAGGAGGGGCACGATATCGACGACTGCGAACTCGAGTGGACTGATCTGCTCGAAGATGGCAGTGAGATCCTCTCGCTCAAGGCCATCTTCCGTCTGCCGCACCCGGTCCTTGAGGGCGGCTCCCCCGCCGCAACGACGCCGGCCGTGGTCAACGGAACCCGCCAGGTGCGGTCCTCCGCCTCGCAGGTCGACACGGTGTCGGTGTACCAGCTCGACGAGCAGCAGCCGGGCGCCGCGGCATCCGGACCAGCCATCGTGGAAGGTCCCTTCTTCACCGCCCGCGTTCCCCTCGGCTGGAACCTCACGGTCTCCAACGCCGGTGACCTGTTGCTGACCGACAACATCCACTCTTAATCCCCGCATTACACACCTGCGTTTACCAAGGAAGGTAAAACACAATGCGCGTTCCCATGACGGAATACCTCTTTATTGATCTCGACACCGAACGCTGGATCTGCCGCGTCTGCGCCCACGATTTCGGCGACGCCCGCGGCAACTACAAAGAGGGAACCCTGGTCTACGACCGGGACCCCCGGGAGATCCACCCGCCGGTCATCGACCCGGAGAAGTACGAATTCACGTTCTCCCCCGACCCCACGTTCTGCCGCATCCTGGAGTTCTACTGCCCCACCTGCGGCACCCAGATCGAGGCCGAGTACCTCCCGCCGGGACACCCTCCCACCGTCGACATGCTCTGGGACATCGATTCCCTGCGCGAAAAGTGGGAGGCCCACGGTGGCAACCCGGAAGAGGTCGTCAACTATGGCCCCGGCGAGAACGCTGTCACCGACCTGAGCGCCCGATTCGACTCCGTCGGCGGCCACTCGCACGGCCCACGCACCACCGACACCATGGGAGCGAACTGACCATGAAGCGAATATCTGTCGACATCGGCGGCACGTTCAGCGACTGCTTCTTCGTCTGGGACGACGTCTACATCGAGTCGAAGGCGCTCACGACGCACCACAACCTGGCCCTCGGATTCAACGAGGCCCTCGACCGCGCCTGTGACCGCGCGGGAATCTCCCGCGAAACCGCGCTCAAGGAAGTCGACTCGGTGCGCTACGCGACGACGCTCGGCACGAACGCGCTCATCGAGGGCAAGGGCCCCCGCGTGGCCGCAATCGTCACCCACGGCTTCGAAGACACGATCCCGCTGTCTCGAGGACGCGGTTACGGCGAAGGACTCGACGGCGTCAAGCAGGGCGACATGCCCGATGCCCAACGACCAGAGCCGCTCGTTCCCCGCCGGCTCATCCGCTCGGTGAAGGAGCGCATCGACTCGGTGGGCGAGGTGCTTGTACCGATCATGTACGACGACGTGCGCACCCAGGTGCGAGAGCTCGTGAACAACGGCGCCGAGGCGATCGTGATCGCCCTCACCAATGCCACCGAGAATTCGGTGCACGAGGACCGCATTCTCGAGATCATCCTCGACGAGTACCCCCCGCACGAACTCGGGTCGATCCCGGTGCTCCTCAGCAGCCAGGTGTCTGGGCGCAAGGGTGAGTATGTGCGGGCCATGGCAACGATCGTCGATGCGTTCCTGCACGAGACCATGTTCTACGCACTCAACCAGCTCTCCAATAACCTTCGGGACTCCGGCTACGAGAAGCCCATGCTGGTGATTCACAACTCGGGCGGCATGGCCCAGCCCAACTCAACGGATGCCCTGCAGACGATTCATTCCGGACCGATCGCCGGCGTCGGCGCGGCCCAGCACCTGTCGGAGTCCACCGGCCTCGGCGACGTTGTCTCGATGGACATGGGCGGTACCTCGTTCGACATCGGGCTTGTCCCGGAGGGCGGCGTGCGGCACTACGACTTCCAGCCCACGATCGGACGCTGGATGGTGTCGGCGCCGATGATCCACCTCAACACGCTCGGAGCCGGTGGCGGGTCGATCGCAACCTACAACCGCATCCACCACGCTATTCAGATCGGCCCGGAGTCCGCCGGTTCCGACCCGGGTCCGGCCTGCTACGACCGCGGTGGTTTGCAGCCCACGGTCACCGACGCCGACCTCGTTCTCGGATACCTCGACCCCGACAACTACGCGAACGGCCACATCAAGCTCAATAAGAAACGTTCGCTGTACGTCATCGATGAGACGCTTTCCGACGAGCTGGACCTCGATGCGGTTGAAGTCGCCAAGGTCATCAAGAAGACCGTGGACGAGCAAATGGCGATCGGCATCGAGAAGGAGCTGCGTTCGCGCGGCGGCCTGATCGAGGACTACACGATGCTCGCCTACGGCGGCAATGGTCCCCTGCACGCGTGCGGGATCGCGGCGAGCGCCGGCATCAGCCGTATCCTGTTCCCGCCGTTCGCCTCGGTGTTCTCGGCGCTCGGCGCCGGCAACATGCAACCGCTCCACATCCACGAGCGCAGCGCCTACGTGGTGCTCTACGAGGCCATCAAGCGCAGTCTGTACAACCAGTACGACGCACTGAACGGCTACATCGCGGAGCTTGAGGAGAAGGGCGCCGAGGATCTCGTTCGTCAGGGTTACGACCGGGCCGACGTACGCTACCGCCTTGAGATGGACATGCGGTACGGAAATCAGCTCGTCACGACCGCCGTGGCATTCGACATCAACCGGGTCAACGGCGTCGCCGACGTGCTGCACCTCATCAGGACCTTCTCCGAGATCTTCGGTGAGCGCTACGGCGAGGGCACCCAGGCACCCGAGGCGGGCATCCGTGTGCAAACGATTCGAGTGGCATCGTTCATTGAGGGCGAAGTCATTGAGTTCGAGTCGATTCAGGTCGGCGGAGAGAAGACGAAGCCCGTTCCCGTGACGCGCCGCCAGGTGCACTTCACGAGCATCAACGGAGCCGTCGACACTCCCGTGTATGACGCCGACGCGTTGAAGCACTCGTTCGTCATCCACGGACCGGCAATCGTCACGACCGAGAACACTACATACCTCGTTGAGCCGGGCTGGCGCCTCGAGCCGACCGTGCAGGGGGCCGTGTGGTTGCTCAGCGATTAGGAACAGCAACCCTTCCGACCGTCACCACGTTTCCAGAACACGCAAGCAAAGGAGCTTGAGAACAATGACACTGACAACAGACGTATTCGTCCCGGCCGGCAACGACGGAGACACCAGCAAGACCAACCCCCAGGAACTCACCAACCAGGAACAGCAGTGGGTCGACAAGTTCATGGACGAGACGACACTCTTCCTCGGACCGGACCCGGCCATCATGCGCCACCACGAGATCATGCCCCGCACGGCCTATGAAGAGGAATGCATCAGCCAGGGCATTGACCCGCTCGAGATCGACCGTATTCGCAAGCGCCTCGCCGGCGCCCTGGACGAGGCCTTCGAAATGTGCGAGAGCATGGGCGCCGCCCCCGGAGCCAAATGGGCAGACCTGTCCTGCGCCGTGTACACGGCAGAGGGCGATGTGACGTATCTCTCCAACCGCGGTGTCATCGCCTTCTCCGCCGTGCTGCACCACCCCATCCGGTACATCATGAAGAACTGGAAGGACGAGCCCACCGTCGGCATCAACGAGGGCGACGGCTTCTTCCACAACGATTCCCGTTTCGGCATGGTGCACAACACTGACCAGTCGATGCTCGTACCCGTCATCCGCGGCGGGATCATCATCGCCTGGGTGGGCGCCACCATCCACGAAGGCGAGAATGGCGCCTGCGAGCCCGGCGGCATGCCGTCCGGCTCTGAGACGCCATTCGATGACGGGCTGCGCGCCTCACCGATCAAGATCGTGGAGAAGGGGCACCTGCGCCGCGACCTGCTCACCTTCCTGCAGCACTCCACCCGCGACCCGAAGCTCATGCTCGCCGACATCAAGGTGAAGATGGGCGCCGTCAAGCGCATCATGGACACCGTCGACCGCCTGATCGATGAGGTCGGCCAGGAGACGTTCGTGGCCTCGCTGCGGGTGACCGTGGAAGACGTGGAGACCGAGGTGCGCCGGCGCATCGGTGAGCTGCCGGACGGCACAGTCACGTTCAACCAGTTCATGGACTCCACCCTCAAAGAGAACATCCTGATCAAGTTCGCCTGCAAGATCACCATCAAGGGCGAACGCATGATTGTGGATCTCACCGGCACCGGCCCGGAGATCCTGAACCGGGCCATCAACTCTCCGCTCGCATCGACGAAGTCCTTCATGGCCCAGGCGATCCTGTCGTACTGGTGGCCCGACCTGCCGCGCAGCACTGGCGCGCTGTCACCGATCGAGATCATCACCGAGGAACACAGCTGGGCAGATGCGGGCTACGACGCTCCGGTCGGCCAGTCGTTGCAGGCATCCTTCCGCGGCTTTTCGGCCCTTCAAACGGCCTTCGCGAAGATGCAGTTCTCCTCTCCCCAGAAGTACTCGAACGTCGTTGCCCCCTGGTTCAATCAGATCAACGACTTCCTCTGGGGCGGCACGACACAGAACGGCGAACAGGTGGGCAACCTGTGCGCCGACCTCAACGGCATGGGCGGCGGCGCGAAGGCGTTCCGCGACGGTGAAAACGCCGTGGCCCCGCTGTTCTGCGCCATGGCTGACATCGGCGAGCAGGAGGTCATGGAAGAGGAGGTTCCGTTCCTGCAGCTGGTGAGCAAGCGCTTGGTGCGGGACAACCAGGGCTTTGGCAAGTTCCGCGGCGGCATGGGCTACGAGATGATCGTCGCCTCGCGCGGGACTCCGAGCTGGGGGTTCATGACCGTCACCAGCGGCTCGAAGTTTTCGTCGGTTCCCGGCATGTTCGGAGGCTACGGCTGCCCCGTGTACCCGCTTGCGACGGTCAAGGGCATCAACATCTACGACATCATCCAGAAGGATCCGTCACAGTTCGACCTGTCCATGGAACGCGTCATGAATGAGCAGCCCTTTGAGGGCGGCGACTACCAGTCCGCGCACATGGGACTGCAGTTCGACGTGGCCAAGGAGGGCGAGCTGTACATGATCGCCCAGGGCGCGGGCGGTGGCTACGGTGATGTCCTCGAACGCGACCCAGAGCTCGTGGTGACCGACCTCGAACTCGACCGCATCTCGGCCCACACGGCCACGACGATGTATGGCGTGGTCTGGGAACCCGAGACCTACGTGGTGCACGAGCAGGCCACCATCGAGCTTCGGGCCGAGATGCGTCAGGCTCGCATCAGCCGCGGCACGCCCTACAAGGAATTCGTGAAGGAATTCGTGAAGGAAGAGCCGCCGACGGACCTGCTCTACTTCGGGTCCTGGGGCCAGGACAACGACGAGGAACTGCTCGCCACTCACTGGGGCGGACTCGAGCCCGAGCGAATCAAGGGCAAGATCGAGGATCTGCCGCTCATCATGGTTCCCGACCGCCGGGTGCTGAAGATCAGCAAGCTCGAGGCCCGCGTACGCGAGCTTGAAGAGAAATATGGCGAGGTGGTCGAGCACAAGTCCTGACCGGCCCGCCAATCCCCCACCAGCCGGGGAGCACGCCATCGACGAAATACGGTGGCGTGCTCCCCGGCCCTCAGCTTTCGTCGATCAAGGAGACACCGTGACCACCTCGCTGACCAGCGTCATTGACCAGCCGCCGTCGGGACGCACGCGCGCCGTGCTGCTGGACAGCCATGACTATGCCCAGGCCGTGCTACTGCAAGGCAGACCGGTGCCCTGGCTTGAACCGATGGCCTACTCCAACTTCTTCGGGCAGGCGCAGGCGCTGGTGAAGTCCGACGTCGCCCTGCTCAGCCTCGACCGTTTGTACGACCATCACCTGAAAGGGAACCTCGATCTCCAATCGGCTATGAGCGCCAAGTCCCGAACCGGCTACGCCCTGCGCACGCTGCTGGCCGACTCCGCCCTGCTCTCCCAGGTGACGGAATTCGCCACCACGTTCAGCAAGACCCAACGTGCGCCCATTGTGCTGCAGATTCCCTCACCGATGCAGTGGCTGGCCCGCACACACCACTTTTCCGGCACGACAGATGTCTCCGGTCTCGACGCCGACAACGGTGAAAACGCCTCGATGTACGTGGCCGATTGGCTCCGCAGCTTCGCGGCCCTGCCCCTGGCGGGCGTGCTGCTCGACGACCGCACGCTGCCGGGCGCGCCAGACACGACCTTGGTGCCCCTGGAGACGTACTCGCCCATTGCCAACGTCACAGAGCACTACCAGTGGACGCTGGCCCTGCGCACCTCGTGCGGAATAGACGTGCACGGGGCATCCGCTTCGGGCGCCATCATCCGACCCGGCTTCTGGCTTGATAACGATCAGGTGCTACCGGACGGCGACTTTCTGCTCGGCGAGATCCCGTCCGGGGCGGTCCCGGAGGAGGTGCTCACGCGAATTCTGGCGTTGACCTGATCCGGCACCACGGCGGGTTCCCCAGCAACACGTACCAGTCGTCGGGTTACCGGTGGACAGGGTTTTCGCGGGTTGGGCTCGTTGTCCGTCAGGAAGCAGTGCGGTCGCCTACTGCTTCTTGGCTGCGGCCTTCGCCGCTCGCTTCGTCTCTCGAACGCGGCCCAGTGATTCCGCGTCCACGATGTCGGCAACGGAGCGAAAGCTTCCGTCCTCACCGTAGGCACCGGCCACCTCGCGCCACCCGGCCGCGGTGATCCCGAGGCGCTTGCCCAGCAGGGCCAGGAAGATCTTCGCCTTCTGTTCGCCAAAGCCCGGCAGCGCCCTCAGCCGGCGCAGGATCTCGGCACCGTCAGGGTCCCCGCGCGTCCACAGGGCGGTCGTGTCGCCGTCCCAGTCCCGCACGATGACGTCGGCGACCGCCTGCACGCGGCCCGCCATGGAGCCGGGATACCGGTGGACCGCCGGGGACACGCGGAAGACCTCCACGAAGGCATCCGGGTCAAAGCTCGCGATCGTCGCGGGGTCCAGAGTGCCGATTCGATCGTGAATCTTGGCAGGCCCACTGAAGGCGACCTCCATGGCGATCTGCTGGTCGAGCAGCATGCCCAGTAGAAGGGCGAACGGATCCTCGCTGAGCAGGGAATCGGCGGCCGGATCGCCGGTGAGGTGCAGTGTCATGGCCCCATTCTGCCACCCGCCCAGCACGTGCCGAGGAAGGCGGTCGAGCTGCGCCTCACGCGGAACTGGCGTGAGCCTGCGCACATCACTGTGTCGCAGGCATCGGCCGCGAGGTGCTCCAGATTGCGACAAACGCGGTGCCGAGCCCGACCATCAGCGCGGCGGCGTTGACCGACCCGGAGATGATACCGATCGTCTGCCCGTAGGTTACGAGCCGCACCAGGCCGGCGACGATCAAGATCGTGCCGGAAGCGAGAAGCAGCACCGGCACCCGCAGCGCGCAGCCCACCGCGGCCAGCGCCGCCAGACCGACAAGCAGAATCCCTTGCACCAGGTTGACCGACACGAACTGCAGCGGCGTGTAGTGCAGCAGCGCGAACAGCGAACTGAGCGCCGTGAAACCGGCGACGAGCAGGCCGCGGGCGCGCCAGCTCAGGGCGCGGGGAGCCCGTGTGAGCGCGGTGCCGATGGCGGCGTTCATGACAGCGCCATCGCGATCCGGGCCGGCCTGCCCGAGCGGAGCGACCAGCGAGGGCGAAGCAGCCCGTCGACCCCCGCGACGCGTCCGGCGGCGGTAGCCAGGATTACGAATTGGGCGGCGAACATCAGATAGTAGCTCCACTGCCACTCCGCTGGCGCGTTCAGCACCGAGAGCGTGATCGCGATCGTCTGCAGGATGCCGACGATTGCCCAGAAGCGCGTCAGCAGTCCGACCAGCAGGAACGCGCCGAGGCAGAACTCGGCGAGGAGCACCCCCCAGCCGAAGAGCGCGAAGTTCGGGAAGATGACGTTTTGCACCAGCCAGCTGAAGGGGGCCAGCACCGGGTGATCCACGGCGTAGGCGGTGTACTGGTATAGCCCGTTTTGCGCGGCCTGCCCGAAGTCGGGCGGGCGTTTCCAGTTCACGTTCTGCAGCCACATCAGCCCCACCGCGATCCGCACGGCCGCGAGCACCGCGCGCGTGGACCGGCCGGTCGCGATCGCGTTGACCTCCACCTCACTGGCGGTCACTGGTGTTCTGGTCCCTGTCATGGCGTTCTCATTCCATTCCCGTTCAGGCGCAGGCGAACATGGCTGACGCGGCCGTCGACGACGACCACTGTTGGGCAAAGAGGTCACTCACCCGGTCGAGGGAGGGGGCGAGCGGCAGGATCTGTCGGCTGACGAGGGCGTCCTCGTCGAGTGCCGCGACCGGATGCCAGTAGATGCCCTCAGCGGTCACGGTCACCTCGGGGATGAGCGACTCCCGCGAGAACGCGACCCCTTCGTCGGCGACCCCCTGGTGCGCGATCGGGCGGATAACCTGGTCGGCCCGCGGGATCCCGAGCCCGTCGAACAGGGTGTGCAGCTCGTCCAGGGCCGGGTCGTCGTGCGCCGAGATGGTCGCGGCGACCCGCACGGTGAAGCCCTCGTCGAGTGCAACCCGGATGCCGGCGAGCGCCCGCTTCCAGCTCCCGGCGCCGCGGTGTGAGTCGTGTACCTCGGCAGTCGGCGAGTCCACGCTGATCTGCAGAGCGAAGCCCGTGCGCGGCATTGCCTGCAGCTTGCGCAGTCCCTGGCCACGGAACAGCATCCCGTTGGTCAACAGCGTGGTCGGCAGCCGGTCGACGCACGCCCGCACGATCGCATCGATGTCGGGCAACAGGAACGGCTCGCCGCCGGTGAGATACAGCTCGCGCACGCCCCACGCTGCGGCTTCGGCGACAAGGGTCTCGATGGTCTCAATGCCCAGCAGTCGCGGATCGGTCCTCGGCGAGGACGCGACACAGCAGTAATCGCAGGCCAGGTTGCAGTGAAAGTTGGTGTACAACCAGAGTCGGGCTCCGGGCATCCGGTCCGCGGGGATCATCGAGGCCGGGTCGCGCGGTCGTCCGCGGCCCACGGTGACGTGGCCGGTGTCCTTCTCCACCATCACGGTGCTGACCACCGTATTGCCGGTCTTGGCGCACCACCGACGCACGAGGTCCAGTTCGCTCGCCGACGCCACCTTGAACTCGGCCGTGTCTCCCTCGGCCAGCTGTTCGACGATGCGCATCAGCGCCATGACTACCATCGGGAATCAACGCCCTGCTCCGCGATCGCCTCGAACAGGCCGGCGTAGCCGTCGAGGTGTGGCTCGACCCATTTGGTGAGCCCCTCCAATTCGAGGATGCGCCGGTGCGCGGGCACCTCCCAGTCCATGGCGAGCAGCTTCGCCACCCACGGAGCGCTCACCGACTCGGGAAGAGTGTCGAGGGTGGTGAACATGCAGTGCGAGTAGGTCTCGGTTTGCCAGACCTGTTCGAGCATCCCGGGCATCAGCTCACCGCGGCCGATGTTCTCCCAGACCGTGATGCCGATGGCGGCGACATCGGCATCACCGGCAAGAACCGCGTCGATCGCGTCCAGCTCACTGCGCCCGGTGTCACCATGCTTGCCGATGTCGCTGTCAAAACGCCGCAGCTGCATGTGGTCCACGTCCACCCCGGCCGCACGCAGGTAGTGCACGGGCAGGATAGCGGCGTGCGCCGAGTCCGCCGACCCGAGTGCCAGCCGCCGGGTCGCGATATCGCCGGGGCCGGACCAGCCGCTTCCCGCCGCCGCCACGAACACCGTCGAAAACGCGGCGTCGGTGTCGCGCATCGCGAGCGCCCGCACGTGCCCATCGGTCTGCATCACGGCGCGCGCGTAAGCAAGGTTGGTATTCCAGGCGATGTCGATCATTCCGGCCCGCAGAGCGTCGACCAGGCGGCCATAGTTGGAGAACAGCACGAAATCCATGGCCGTATCGGGTTCATCAAAGTAGTCGCGGATGCCCTCCCAGATGGGAACGACGTTCGGTGTGTAGGCGACCGCTCCGACGAGGAGAGGGGCTCCGCTGAGCTGAGACATGCGGCGCTCAGAACAGCGGAAGGCCGGTGAGGGCCTTGCCGTAGAAGTCGTAGAGCACGTCGGCCGTTGGTGCCATGACCGAGCCGGCACGCGCATCCCGGAAGGCCCGCTCGATCGGAAGATGCTTCGAGAAGGCCGCCCCACCGCAGACCCGCATCGCCGATTCGGTAATCGTCAGCGCGGCGTCGTTCGTCGAGGCCTTCACCCCGAGCACGAACAGCCCCGTGTCCTCGGCGGGGCTCGCCACCCGTTCCGCCGCCTGTGCCAGGTAGGCGCGCTGGGCGGCGAGCGCAATGCTCATTTTCGCCACCTGAGCACGGATTGTCGGCAACGCGGATAGCGCCTGATCCAGATGCTGCAACCGGGCACCGGTCACGTGGGTCGTCGCCGCATCCACCGCCGCCCGCGAGAGCCCGAGCGACACCGCCGAGTTGCCCAGGTTGAACCACGGCAGCACAGTGGCCATCATCGTGCCGAACCCGCTGCCCGCCTCGCCGATGCGATAGCCGGACGGAATCGTCACGGCCACCGACATCGGGCTTGACGCGTTGCCGCGCAGCCCCATCCCGCTCCACGGACCGGCGATCTCCAGCCCCGGTGTGGCAGAGGGGATCGCGTACATGTCGACGGTCTCGGGGTCGACTGCGCTCTTGGACGACATCACATAGACGTCGGCGTAGCCGGCCGAGGTCACCCAGCTCTTATCTGCGGTGAAGCGCAGGTCGTCGCCGTCGGCGACGGATTCCGACACGGGAGCCCAGAAGTGCGAGCGCGACCCTTTTTCACTGAAGGCGAGGGTGCCGAGTACCTCGCCCGACGCCATCCGCGACAGGAGGTCCGGCATCGCGGTGGGAGGGGCGGATGCCACTGTCACCGCCGCGGCGACGTGCATCAGGTAGATCATCGCGGTCGACCCGCAAGCCGCCGCGATGGAGCCGACCACCTCGATGAACTCGGCTGGACCGGCGCCCATGCCCCCGGCATCCTTGCTGATCACCAGCCCGAGCAGCCCGCTCGTGCGCAGCGCCTCGACTGCATCGATCGGGAAGGCGCCGTTGGTATCGACCTGTTCGGCGTGAGCGGCGGCCACTGCCGTCACCTGCGCGACAGCCTCGTCGAGCGTCGTCGTCTGCGTAATGGTCATGCGGTCTCCTAGCATCGTTGCTGAAGCGTCTCGCCACCACTGTCGCAGTGCCGACCCAGCCAGTATCCTCTATCGAGGTGTCAGGTCAAAGGGATGATTTTCCCGGTTTCCCCGACACTCATCGGCATCACTGGATTCCCTCGACCGTTTCCAGGGTGATGCCGTAAACATCCGCTGCCGTAACGGTCATCGCGACCGTCATAGCCACGCGGCTCTGGGACGATGCGTGACGGATCATATTGTCACCGGCACGATCGCGTGGCAGAGTCGCAAGCCCCGGACGCCCCTGACCACACGAAGATCATGACGTTCACCGATGACGAATTCAAGGAATCCGTCACGGCCGACACCGGAATACGGCCGTCCTGGGCCACGGAATCTTTCACCGATCCGGCCGTCGACGTGCTGCAGTCGATTAGGCGCATCAGGGCGAGCCCGTTCGTTCCGTTCCGGGACTCCTTACGCGGCTTCGTTTTCGACGTGGCGACGGGCCGACTCACGGAGGCACTGGAGCCCGCCTCCGCCTAACGGGGCCTTCCCGTTGCCCGCCGGCGATAGGCTTCGATGCATGACGAAACGACAGTCGGACGCCTGAGCGACGGGCGCGATGAACGATGTTGCACCGGCGGAATGGCGTTCCGCACCGCACAGGAGGACTCGTTCTCGGTTGATCGCCAGTGCACTGGGCTTCGCCGCCGCGGCCCTTGTCTTCGGATGCAGCGCCGCGCCGCAAGCGGCACCCACCCGGGCCCGACAGTAGCTGTCACTGCGACCCCGAGCGCCCCCGCAGCGAACGCCACGGCGGCTCCCATGCGACAAACCCTCGACGACCCGATGACCGGCCTCGAAGCCTGGACCGCGTGCGCCGCAGTGGCGCAGTGGCGCAGTGGGACTATGTCTCGCAGAACCCGGGATCATCGCCCGGTGCACAATCGACGGCACGCTCGGCAACCCCACCCTGGTGTCCTACTCCATGATTGACGTCCGAGTCGCATCATCCGACTGCCGAAGGCGACTACTCAGCCGAGCACGGCTGAAAGGTGGGGCGAGGGGTTTCGTACTCGCCGCCGCCTGACAGTCTCGTCGCGTAGCAGTGTCGACCGACCTATACGTTGAAGCGGAACTCCACCACGTTTCGTCACTAAGCAACGTGACGACAGGAGTCGGTTCGCCAGCGCACAGTCACGACCTCTGCAGCACGGTATCCTTCAGCCACGGCCCGTGAAATTGCGTCGATTCATCGTGGGCCCCACAAGGAGGCCGAGCCAGAATGAGCGACATTACGCTAGCGCGCACTCTCGTTCCGGATCGATATGCCAGTCTTCCCATGCTGCGATTGTTCCTTCCGCTCATCGATACCAACGATCGGGCGCGCCGGTGGTCCTCGTATCTGGAGGACGGAATCGAGCTGGCCGGCTCCACGGAGTGGTTCGAACTGTGGAATCGGCATAGGGAGTCCCATGGGGCAGTCGAGCCCGCCCCTGTGCCCGCGCGCGGACGTCTCGACCCGCTGACCGCACGCGCCTTGAAGGACGCACTCATGCTCCGGGCCTCGCCCGACACGGTCCTGCACTGTTTGTGCTGGGAGGGATATGCCGCTGTCCCCGCTGACCCAGGCGGTCCGACTGTTCATCATTTTGGACATGACTTCGTCCGCTGTGACCTCACGATTCGACAGATGCTCCATGAAGCGACAGCCGACCGAATCCCCGAGTTCGCCCACGACGACCTGGGGCACTTCGCCTGGGGCACCAACCTCTACCCCGACTCAGTGATTATCGCCGGTGCGGAGCCGATCTACCGTGCGCTCATCAATGACCCCCGGCTCGACACGGTGACGATCAGGAAAGAGTCGGACCTTCTGCCCGTGAGCTCCGGAGACTGAAGACCGCGCGCCTCCTCAGCTCAATCGGCCAGTCCGAGAAACACCATGATAAGGCGCTCCAGATCGACAAGCTGGGACGAGGACATCCTGCCGATCTTCTGCCCAAGGCTTGCTCGACGCACCGTGGTGATTTTGTCGACCATCACGAAGCTGGCTTCGTCGAGTCCGTTGAGCGTATCGGCGGGGATTGGCATCCGCAGAAGCGGAGCGGACACGCGGGTGGATGTCAACGGACACACAGTGACAGATTCTGTGCCGTCGAAGCGATCATCCTGCAGCACGACTGCCGGTCGCGGTTTTGACGCGTAAATGCCTCCTGCGACGGACCAAATCTCGCCTCTGATCATTCCTCCCACGGAGCCGAGACGGCTTCGACAAAGGACTGGTCATCGTTGGCGTGGTCGGCAAGAGCTACCGCGACAGACTCCCGATGCGCTTCTAGCGCGAAAGACTCAGAACGCACGTCGGGGACCCACACCTGAACCAGACGGAAGCCCTGCTCTCGCATCCGGTCCCGATGCGCACTGACTCTGTCCCGTACCGCCATGCAATAATGTTACATGTAACACTCGTGGCGCGCTAGAGGCGTGCACACGCAGAACTAGACATTGAATCTAAATTCCACCACATTCCGGCACAAAGCAACCTCAGAATCGCACTGCCGCTCGATCTAATCGCCGGGTCATGCGGCATCCATGACCTGCCGTCCGATCGTAGCCCCGAGCGCGCACAGCCTCTAGCCATGCGTCTATGCCTCCTTCACCGATGGGCTCGTCGACAAGTCCGATCATCGAGATGCGGAGGTTATCCAGACGTGAGACAACGTCGGCGACGAAGGCAAAGATCCGATCAAGCTCGACATCCTTCGTGATCGCGGCGGCCAGCGGGCTTCAGCACGTGTGAAAGCCCGGTCGATCTCATCGGCCCACGCGCGTGCCCGTTCACTTGTCGGCGAGTTCGAAGTTAGCGAATCTTCCGCCTCGACAAGGCATTCGGACGCCTTGGACCACCAGGTCGCAACTCGAGGGTCCACCTCCGCGAGCGCCATCTGCACGCTCGGGAGCTTGGGGGCTGTTCTGCCGTGAACCGTGGCTCGCACCGCGCTCTTCACAATCCCATTCGGCGTGCGCTCCAGAACTGGCGCAGCTCGGACTGCGGAGGGCCCCTCGTGTGCGAGGGCCGTGATGTGTTGGGGATCTCCACGTGCCCTTCCTACAGCTTGCCAACGACGTGGGTGAGCACTTGCGACATCTGGTCGTGAGGGCTGAACTCGACCATCCTGACCGCTTCCTCGACGACAATGGTGTGGCCTGAAGGCCAGTAGTAGATCTCGCCGGGACCTACGGCTTCTTCAGTGCCGTCCTCGTAGTTCACGCGGATTCTGCCTTCGATGAGGAACCCCCAGTGCGGGCATTGACAATGATCCCGCTCCAGACCCTCGAGCAGCGGCCCGAAGTCCAGGCCGGCCGGGTACTCCATGTACGCGCTGGTCATCCCACCCCAGTCCGTCCCTCGGATCATCTCGCCGGTGGCGTCGTGGGCGATCGGGAGGTCTTTGACTTTGCTTTTCATTTTCGTCGCTCCTTGCGGCTCTACAGTTGTCGTGGTGTCTATGGACTCAACTCGGTAATTCGCTTGGTGTTCCGCGGCGGACGCGGCGTCCTCATCGGTCCTCTCTCTTCTGGGGGTTGCTCACGACCAGCGGACCCGGTGGCCGTGGTGCCAGCTGTCGAGGAGGTCTTGGTTGCCTACGACCTCGATCGTGGAATCGTCGCCTCGGTTCCACAGGGCCAGGTACAGGTCCGATGCCGAGCCGATGAGAGTCACGTCGGAGGGACGCTCTTCTCCAGTGGTGGTGATTCCATTCGGGGCCATCGTGACGTACCACCGAGCGTCGGTGTCGTTCGTGTGAACCGCCATCGTTCCGGTACTTTCGATCGAGAACGTGCTACCTCGGGGAGCGAAGGCGCTGAGTATCTCGTCGATTCCATCGGCGGCGAACTCGGGATCGAAGCTCGCCTGGGTCTGGCCAGCGTGTTCGGCGTCGAAGCGGTGGACCGCGGTCTCGTGGGCTTGGCGTCGAGCCCACATCGCGAGCGGGGAAGGTGCGGGCAGGAAAGTACGACACTCGAGGTCGATTGGAGCTGACGTGAGCTCACGAACCAAGTTGACGTTGGTCTTGAGGTACCAGTCGATCAACTCGGTGTCGCTGGGCCAGAAGACTGCGAGATCAGGCCAATAGGCCGACAACTCGGAGAGGTCATCGACCCACATCTTCGCAGCGCGGTTCGCCACCTGCGCGGCAGCCCAGAGGTGGATTTCGGCGAGGTGCCGGACGAGGCCACGCATGTCCCACCCTGGACAGGAAGAGACCGGCGCATCCAGATCGGTGCGCCGAGCGGCGCCAGCGAAGAGTTGAGCTTCCAGCTCGAGAGCGGCGATGTGCCGGTCGGTTTCCATGTTGTTTTCCCATCCACAGGCATTCGGTGGCCGTTGAGGGACCGTTCGGGTCAAACCGGACTACTGCGATATGCGGCACATTCTACTGCATACTGCAGTAGAGTCAACGCATGCCGCCAAGATTGACTCCGTCCTCATATGCAGTCCTCGCCCTCCTGCATCTCAAACCCTGGACCGGCTACGAACTCACCCGCCAAGCCCAACGAAGCCTTCGCTACGCCTGGCCCAGGTCGGAGCGACTCCTCTACTCCGAACCCAAGAAACTCGTCGAACTCGGATACGCCACGGTCCACCAAGAGGACAGCGGCAACCGAACCCGCAACGTTTACACAATCACCGGAGAAGGCCGCCAAGCTCTCAACGAGTGGACGACCACACGCACCGAGCCGCCCCGTTTCGAGGTAGAGGCCTTGTTGAGGCTCCTCTTCGCCGACCACGGCTCACGCGAAGACGCGCTCAGAGCCCTTGACGAGTTCGAGGACGACATCGGCGCTCACCACCAGGCCATTGTCGAGCTCATGGGCTCCTACCTCGACGGCGGCCACCCGTTCCCACAACGGACACACCTCTCCGTGCTCTTCGCCACCTTCCAAATCGACATGTTCAAGACCATCGAGCGGTGGATCGAGTTCGCGCGAGCCGAAATCGATGAATGGCCAACCACCAAAGACCTCGGAATGACCCCACGGACCGAGACCCTCACACGGTTCCTCGCTGAAGATCACTCACCAGTGATCCCGTAGGTGGGCCAAGGGACCCGAGCGTGTGTATCCGGACTGCCCGGCACCAAGTGTGGGTCACCGTTGCGGCGGCCCCCGGGCCGAGGGCACCGACGTCGAGCCTGACGAGGTCGCGCGCTCCTGCACCGAAGACCAGCTCTGGAATCATCTCCCAGTCCACGTTCGACTATTTCCAGCCGCCGGACAAACTGGTTTCCGCGCTGTCGCTGGTGCTGGGAAGCGCGCCGACCGAAAGCACGTGGGGCGAGGACGACAAACACCGGGGAATCACGCACGCCTGGGGCGATTTCGCCCTGCTCAACTACGATCCAGTGGTGGGTGGGGAGAAACTGAACTGCCCGAATTCCTCGTTCTCAGTGGCAGCCGATGCAGTGAACGGTGTCCGGATCAGCACGGTTGATGGAATTGCAGTCGGCGACAACGCCGCCGAAATTGCGGCACGTTATCCCGACACCTCGTGGAGAAGCGCTCCGGGGGGCGAGCCTGCGGGCGAACCCGTCGAGCTCCACATCGGAGTCGGTCACGTTTCGCTTCCACCCTGCGAGGCAGCGAGAGGGAATTCGGACCGCACGTATTCGGTCCGGCTCGACGCACCTGACCCGCTCGGGCCGATCACAGAATTCTGGGTGCCCTCGGCGGACTGGGGCGCCTGAAGCCTCACCACGCACTGAAAAGGTGACGCTGACCCACCTCCGGTGACCTCTTCAATGCGACGCGGCATCCGCAACGAGCGCGCATCGACTTCGACGGTTGCGGTCCAGTTCGGCTGTTGCGCCTGTCGAAGTCGACCGGAACTAGACGCGACTCACGGCATCCGAGTCGATACCGTGAGACAACGCCTAAAGAAGCGCTCCGAAATTGCACGTTGAATCTAAACTTCACCGAGTGGCATCGCGGAGCAACCATTCACAGCCACGTTTCGCGCCCTTCTGGCTATCTCCGCATCGTCGCTGCCAGCCGCGTCGTGCCCCCTACTCCCTGCCGTCCTCAAGCGGGATGAGCATCGTTCGAAAGGGACCGGCAACGGCGTGGAGGTCCCAAATGCGATCGGCGATGCCGTCGATGCCATTGGCAAGCTGAAGCTGAGGAATACCTCCCGGAATCACGAGCTGGCTGACACGGATGCCCTCATCCTTGAGTGCATCGTGGAGCATTTCGCCGTAGGCGCTCTCCGCCGGGAATGCGACGGATGTGCCTGCGACGCCGGCGCGGGCCTTCACCGACGTTCCCCCGTTGATCAGGATGATGCTGCCGCCATGTGCCTGACGCATCGCTGGCAGCACCGTTCGCGCCGCGTGGACAAGCCCAAGAGCCGAGAACTGAAAGGCCTCCAACGCCAACTCCGGAGTCATGTCGAGTACCGGCTTCAGGTACTCACGCGACGGGAGGGGGCTGTACTGCAACGCGTTAATGGGTCCCAGCTCTGCCTCGGCACGCGCAAGAGCATCCTCCAGCGCCGCCGGTATTCGTACATCCGCAGCGTAACCACTCACAGTGAAGCCGGCAGCAGCGAGCTCCGCAGTCATGGAGTCCAGCTTCGACTGGCTCCTCGAGATCAGGGCGATTGAGAAGCCCTCGCGCCCGAACCTTCGCGCAACTGCTGCTCCGAGTCCCGGTCCAGCTCCGACGATGGCAATGACAGGCACGGTGGTTTCCTCCGAGTGATGATGTTGCGCTTAGAGTGCGGTCGGATTGGTCGACAGTTCTTCGGGATCACGCACCAGCCCAACCCCGTATATTGCCGGGGCAGAGTGATGAATTGGTCGGATACAGGGCGACTGTTGCCGGAACGGACAACTGCGCCCCGCGCGCCGGCCACAATTGTCCGAAACGGGAACAGTTGCGGCCGGGACTACGAGCTACACGTTAAAGCGGAACTCCACGACATCGCCGTCCTGCATGACGTACTCTTTACCTTCGATGCGGGCCTTGCCCTTGGAGCGAGCCTCGGCGATCGAACCGGCCTCTATGAGGTCATCGAACGAGAAGATCTCGGCCTTGATGAAGCCCTTCTGGAAGTCCGTGTGAATCACTCCGGCGGCCTGCGGTGCGGTCCAGCCCTTGTGAATCGTCCAGGCGCGGGTTTCCTTCGGCCCCGCCGTCAGGTACGTCTGCAGCCCGAGGGTATCAAAGCCGATGCGCGCGAGCTGGTCGAGTCCGCTCTCGGCCTGGCCCGTGGAGGCAAGCATCTCGGCCGCATCGTCGGCGTCGAGCTCGCTGAGCTCAGACTCGAGCTTGGCGTCGAGAAATACGGCGTTGGCCGGGGCCACGAGGGCAGCCAGGGTCGCCAGCTTTTCCTCGTCCTGCAGCACGGCCTCGTCCACGTTGAACACGTAGATGAACGGCTTGGTGGTGAGCAGGCCGAGCTCGCGGATGGGCTCGACGTCGAGCTTCGCGGAGGAGAGGGGCTGGCCGGCATCCAGAATGGCCTGGGCCTTGAGCGCCGTCTCGAGCACGAGCGGTGCGAGCTTGCGACCCTTGACCTCTTTCTCGTAACGCAGCACGGCCTTCTCGAGGGTCTGCAGGTCGGCGAGGATCAGTTCGGTGTTGATGGTCTCCATGTCGCCCGCGGGGTTGACCGCACCATCGACGTGCACCACGTCGGGGTCGGCGAAGCCGCGAATGACCTGGGCAATCGCATCCGCTTCACGAATGTTGGCGAGGAACTTGTTGCCGAGCCCTTCCCCTTCACTCGCTCCGCGCACGATGCCGGCGATGTCAACGAACGACACCGGGGCCGGCAGCAGCGCCTTGCTCCCGTAAATCGTTGCGAGCGCTGCGAGACGGGAATCGGGGAGGTTCACGATTCCCACGTTCGGCTCGATCGTGGCGAACGGGTAGTTCGCCGCGAGCACGTTGTTCTTGGTGAGCGCGTTGAAGAGGGTTGACTTGCCAACATTGGGCAGTCCGACGATTGCAATAGTAAGAGCCACGAGAGACGATTCTACCGGCTGCGCCTCCCCGTGCACTGTCAGGGGTACGTGAGACGATGAGCGGGTGCTGAACTTCACCGCAATCGACTTCGAAACCGCCAACTCGTCGGGTGCCTCGGCGTGCTCCGTGGGTCTCGTCAAGGTGCACGACGGCGTTGTCGTCGATTCGGACTATTGGCTCATCAAGCCCCCGACCGGTCACGACGTGTTTCAGCAGTGGAACATCAAGATTCACGGCATTCGTCCGTCGGACGTTGTCGGTGCCGATACCTGGGCCCAGCAACTCCCCCGGCTCGTTGCCTTCGCCGGTGGTGACCACCTCGTGGCCCACAATGCTGGGTTCGACCTGGGCGTCATCAAGACCGCGTCAACGGTCACCGGGCAGACGATTCCCGATTTCAACTTCGTGTGCAGCCTGCAGGTGGCGCGGCGCACCTACCACCTCGACTCCTACCGCCTGCCGGTGGCCGCGATGGCCGCCGGTTACGAAGATTTCGCACACCACAATGCGCTGGCGGATGCCGAGGCGTGCGCGGCGATTATCGTGCATGCGGCGAAGCGGCACGAGGCAGACACACTCGAACAGCTCGCCCACATCACCCGGGTGAAGGTGGGAGCCATCGGCCCCGTCGCCACCCGCCAGCATGCCTCCACGCACGGCCCGATGGCCCTGAACTAATGATGACGTCACGCTAACGGGGAACACAGGTGTGATCCCCCGGCAATGTCGGTGGTCGCTGGCAGACTTTGATCATGGAAATCGTGCTGAGTCTCATTGTTGGCCTCCTCGTGGGCGTGGCCCTCGGCGCCCTCGCTGCTGCTGTCATCATGCAGCGCCGCCGCACCCGGGCCACAGGTGCCGACACTCTCGTCGATGCGCCCGAGGTGATCGAGGCGCGCCACCAGGTTGCTCTCGCCGAGGCGCGCTCCCGTGAAACCGAAGTGCAAGCGGTGCTTCGCGAAGAACTGGCCTCACAGAACGCCACCGCAGACGGACTGAGAACCCAGATCACGGAGGCCAGGCAGCAGTATCGTGAACTCATCGAGCGCCAGCACCTGGACGACGCCACCCGCACGGAACACGAACGTGAGGAGAGCAAGGTGCTGCAGGCGCTCGCCCCGGTGAAGGCCAGCCTGCAGGACATGCAGCACAAGGTCGCCGAGCTAGAGGCGCAGCGCAGCCTGCAGCACGGTGAACTCAGCCAGCAGCTGCGCTCGGCCACCGAATCAGAAGAACGCCTGCGCAGCACGGCGGAAACCCTGGCCTCGGCGTTGCGGTCCAACAGCACACGCGGGGTGTGGGGCGAGACCCAGCTGCGCAGCGTCGTCGAGGCTGCGGGCCTGATCGAACGGGTGGACTTTGACCTGCAATCGAGCATCACTTCAGACGCCGGTGCGGGGCGGCCCGACATGGTCATTCACCTGCCAGGCGGCAAAAACATCGCCGTCGATGCCAAGGTGCCCTTCACCGCCTTCCTCGAAGCGAGCCAGATCTCCCGGGCGGCCACCGGCGTGGAGGGCGCGCAGCGCGAGGTGCACATGAAGGCGCACGTGAAGGCCGTGCGCGATCACATCACGACGCTCGGGAGCAAGGCCTACTGGCGGGGTCTCGATGCCTCGCCCGAAATGGTGATCGCGTTCATCCCGAGCGAATCACTGGTCTCATCGGCGCTTGAGGCTGACCCCTCGATTATGGAATTCGCTTTCAGCAAGCGGGTGGCCCTGTCCTCCCCCGTGACGCTCTGGTCAGTGCTCAAGACCGTGGCGTTCAGCTGGCAACAGGACGTGCTCACCCAGGACGCCAAGGTGCTCTTCGACCTCAGCCGGGAGCTCTACTCCCGGCTCGCGACGACCGCAGCTCATATCGAGAAGCTGGGACGGTCGATCGAACGCACGGTCAAGGACTACAACGGCTTCGTCGGTTCGATGGAGCGCCAGGTACTACCCACCGCGCGCAAACTCAACGCCCTCGACGAGTCCAAGGTGCTCGCGCCACTCATGGCCATCGAAGAGTCACCGCGCGAGCTCGCCGCCTACGAATTCGTGGCCGAGCTCGAGACCGCAGACGTCGACGGCACCGCCTTCGAGGCACCCTCCGACGTTCAGGCCTGACCGCACGCGACCGGCGCTCTTCGACGCCGGGCCCCGCTGGGCTAGCGCGTGCCGGCGATGGAGTCCAGCAGCGTCGCGTCGCCCGCGAGCACGGCGCCCATGAACACGAAGATCAGCACGAGCGACAGGATGCCGCCGATGAGCGGAACGTAGAACGCTCGGCGAGAGCGAACCAGCAACAGGATGGATCCTGTGGCCGTCACCGCCCACAGGATTACCTGCGCGATGACGCCGCCCAGCAGAATGCTGTCGACGTTGTCGGCGGCGGAGTAGGTGCCGAGTCCCTCCTGGGTGTACGCCATCTGGATCGCCTGCGGCAACGAATTCAAGATCGAGATCGACAGGAACGTTCCGAACAACCCGAGCACCAGCAGCCCGAGCGTCACCGGACGGTCCCACAACGGGGCCTGCCCCTGGCGAGCCGCCACGCCGGTGGACGCGCCCTGCTGTGTGGGTGCCTCCGCCGGCGGCGGACCGGCGAGCGGGGCACCCACGGGGGGCACCTCGCTCACGGACGGGTCTGTCGGCGGTTCCCAGACCCAGCCCTCCGGAGCGAGTTCCCCGTACTGGGGCTTGGGCCGCCGGTCGCGGGTGTCGTCGTCCGAAGTGTTGTCGCTAGGCACGGGAAACCTTCCTGCCCCTTCCCTGACGGAAGGTAACTGAATACGTGGTGCTTTAAGGCTAGCTGTTCGAGTGACCCGCCGAACCCAGCTGCTGGGTCGACTTCGCCACTCGGGCGGCCATGGCCGACTCAGCAACCTTGCCCCAGGCCCGGGGATCGTAGACCTTTTTGTTGCCCACTTCGCCGTCGACCTTGACGACGCTGTCGTAGTTCTTCAGCATGTAGTCGGCGATCGAGCGGGTGAAGGCATACTGCGTATCGGTATCAATGTTCATCTTGACGACACCGTTCGCGACGGCCTCGGCGATTTCGGCATCCGTTGAACCCGAACCGCCGTGGAAGACGAGGTCGAGGGGCAGTGCATCGCGACCGTACTTGGCGGCGAGTCCGTCCTGAATCTGGCGGAGCAGCTCCGGGCGCAGCTTGACGTTACCCGGCTTGTACACGCCGTGCACGTTGCCGAACGTGAGGGCTGCCATGTAGCGGCCCTGTTCGCCGAAGCCGAGGGCCTCAACCATCTTGACGGCATCGTCAAGGGTCGTGTACAGGTTCTCGTTGATGTCGTGGCTGACACCGTCTTCTTCGCCGCCAACAGCACCGATCTCAACTTCGAGAATGGCGTTGATGCCGCGCATACGCTTGAGCATGCCCGTCGCGATCTCAAGGTTGTCGTCGAGCGCGATGGCGGAACCGTCCCACATGTGCGACTGGAAGATCGGGTTGCCGCCGGCCTTCACCTCGGCCTCGGAGGCCACGATGAGCGGCATGACGAAGTCGTCGAGGGCGCCCTTGGGGCAGTGGTCCGTGTGCAGCGCCACGGTGATCGGGTAGTTGTCAGCGACCTCGTGAGCAAAGCGTGCGAAGGCGAGGGCGCCCGATGCACGGTTCTTTGCCGTGTGGCCGGCGAAGTAATCAGCGCCACCAGTGGTGACCTGGATGATGCCGTCAGAGCCTGCTTCGGTGAGGCCCTGAAGGACTGCGTTGATGGTTTGCGACGAAGACACATTGAACGCCGGGTAGGCGAATCCCTTGGTCTTGGCTTTGTCCAGCATCTCTTCGTACTGGTCGGGGGTTGCGATGGGCATAACATCTCCTCGAAAGTGTGCGGGTTTCGGGGCAAGTCTAGCTACGACCGCGGCGCGATAAGCTCAGCGGGCGGACTCTTTGCACGATCCACCGTGCATCCGCCACCACCGATGTCGAACAACGTCCGGGAGGACCTTCCGTGAACAGCACTGAGACCGCCACCCTGTATCAGCACCCCGACCGCAACCTCGCCATGGAACTCGTGCGAGCAACTGAAGCCGCAGCCATCCGTGCGGTGCCATTTATCGGCCGCGGCGATAAGAACGCCGCCGACAAGGCCGCCGTCGACGCCATGCGCGTTTTTCTCGGCACCGTCAACTTTGACGGACTCATCGTGATCGGTGAGGGCGAAAAAGACGAAGCCCCCATGCTTTTCAACGGTGAACGCGTCGGCAACGGCCGCGGCCCGGCCTGCGACATTGCCGTCGACCCGATCGACGGCACGAGCCTCACGGCTGCCGGCCGCCAGAACGCCGTCTCGGTGATCGCGGTTTCCGACCGTGGCACCATGCTCGATGCCTCATCGATCTTCTACATGGACAAGATCGTCACCGGTGGCGCCGGACGAGGCGTCGTCAGCCTCGACCAGTCCATTGGCGACAACCTGCGCGACCTCGCACTGGCACTCAAGAAGCCCGTCGGCGAGATCACCGTTGCCGTGCTCGACCGTCCTCGTCACGCCGGACTCATCGACGCGATTCGCACCGCGGGAGCCGGAACCCGGCTCATGCTCGACGGCGATGTCGCCGGTGGAATCAACGCGGCCCGCTACGAGACCCGCATCGACATGTGCGTGGGCATCGGCGGCAGCCCAGAGGGAATCACCACGGCGTGCGCCCTGAAGGCGCTCGGCGGCTACATGCAGGGACGTCTGGCGCCCGCGGACGACGAGGAGCGCGCCCGCGGTGTCGCGGCCGGCCTCGACGTTGACAAGCTGTTGGAGCTTGATGACATGGTCAGCGGCAACAACACGTTCTTTGTCGCCACCGGTGTCACCGATGGCGGCCTGGTCGACGGCGTTCGTCGCAAGGGCCCGATGATCCGCACCGAGAGCATCGTCTTGCGCTCGCGTTCGGGCACGGCCCGCCGCGTGATCGCGGAGCACCTCGCGGAGAAGTGGCTCTAAGCACCACCAGTCGAGTCCGTCCGACCCGAGTTTCGGGGTCGGGCGGGCTCGTTTTTTATGCCGCCCCCACGTCGCGGCCCGGGCTCCACGCGACGCGCGCGGGGCCGGGGCCTATTCAGTGGGTTCGGCCCGACCACCGATGGCACGGGCATCCATTTGCCCCGACAGGTCTTTGCGCAGTTCCTTCGGCAGAGAGAAGATCAGGTCTTCCTGGGCCGTCTTCACCGGCTCCACGTCGGTGTACCCGGCGTCGCTCAGCGCCTCGAGCAGCTCTTCCACCAGTTCCTCCGGAACGGATGCCCCGCTCGTGACGCCCACGGTGCACACGCCGTCGAGCCACTCCTGTTTGACCTCGCTCGCGAAATCCACGCGATAGGCGGCCTTGGCACCGTACTCCAGCGCCACCTCCACAAGACGAACGGAGTTGGACGAGTTGGCGGAGCCCACAACGATGACGAGGTCGGAGTCGGTTGCGACCTTCTTGATGGCGACCTGGCGGTTCTGCGTGGCGTAGCAGATGTCGTCGCTCGGGGGGTCCTGCAGGTTCGGGAACCGCGCGCGCAGTCGCCGCACGGTCTCCATGGTTTCGTCGACGCTCAGGGTGGTCTGCGAGAGCCAGACGACCCTGTCGGGGTCATGCACCTCAACGGTGTCGGCTTCATCGGGACTGCCGACCAGCGTCGTGTGCTCTGGGGCCTCACCGGCGGTGCCCTCAACCTCTTCATGACCCTCATGGCCGATGAGCAAGATCTGAAAATCGTCGCGAGCGAAACGCACGGCCTCGCGGTGCACCTTGGTGACGAGCGGGCATGTGGCATCGATGGCCTGCAGGCCTCTGGCGGCCGCGGCATTCACAACCGCCGGGGACACGCCGTGCGCGCTGAACACGATATGAGCACCGGTGGGAACCTCGTCGACCTCGTCGACGAAGATGGCGCCCTTGTTCTCCAGCTCGGAGACAACGTGAATGTTGTGCACGATCTGTTTGCGCACATACACGGGTGCGCCGTAATGCTCAAGTGCCTTCTCGACGGCGATCACGGCTCGGTCGACACCGGCGCAGTAACCGCGCGGGGCGGCGAGCAGCACCCGCTTGTGTCCGACGACGGGGGTATCCTTGAGCCTGTTGCGCGCGCTCGGAATCCGAGGCATGCCGAGGCCGATTACGGGCTGCTCTGTACTGATGGTCACCCGACCAGTCTACGTGCGACGACTGGACACCCCGTGGGAGGAAGCCGCATTGACTAATCCGGGCACGACGACCAACCCAGGCACGACACAACCGCAAACGGTCGCGGCCGGCGGCACCGCTCCCGCCACCGTCGACGCCCCGTGGCCGGTCGCGCTGCTGTCGAACAAGATTCGCGGCTACATCGAGCGCCTCGGCACCGTGTGGGTCGAGGGCGAGGTCACGCAGTGGGGTGCGAGCGGCGGCAACGTCTACGGCAAGCTCAAAGACCTCTCGGACGAGGCCACGGTGAGTTTCACTATCTGGTCGTCGGTGCGCTCGCGCCTCACCGGCGACTTCAAGCAGGGAGACCGCGTCGTCGCCCTCGTGAAGCCCAGCTATTGGGTCAAGGGCGGCACACTCACCATGCAGGTGTTCGAACTCCGACATGTGGGCCTCGGCGACCTGCTCGAACGGCTCGAGCGACTCCGCAAACAACTCGCGAGCGAGGGCCTCTTCGATGCCGCACGCAAGAAGCCGCTGCCCTTCCTCCCGCACTGTATCGGCCTCGTCACCGGCAAGGATTCCGACGCGGAGAAAGACGTCATCCGGAACGCTCAGCTGCGTTGGCCAGCCGTCACGTTCCACGTGGCGCATGCCATCGTGCAGGGTGACCGGGCGGCCGCGGAGGTCGCGGCCGCCATCGCGCGCCTGGACGCCGACCCGGAAGTCGACGTCATCATCGTCGCCCGCGGCGGTGGCGACTTTCAGAACCTGCTCGCCTTCAGCGACGAGGGCGTCGTGCGCGCCGCGGCCGCGTGCACAACCCCGCTCGTGAGCGCCATCGGTCACGAAGCCGACCGTCCCCTTCTCGACGAGGTCGCCGACATGCGCGCCTCCACTCCAACGGATGCCGCCAAGCGCGTGGTTCCCGACGTCACGGATGAGTTCAATCGCGTTCAGCAGGCGCGCGCGCGCCTCAGCACCCGGCTCACCGGCATCCTCGCGCAGGAAATCGATCGCGTGTCACAGCTGCGGTCGCGCCCGGTCCTCTCGGACTCCGCGTGGATCATCGGTTCCCGGTCGGAAGACCTCACCCGCTACGTGGCCCGTGGCACCGAGCTCGCGGAGCGCATTGTGGAGCGGGCGGGGGCCGCCGTTGTTGACCTGCGCTCCCGGCTGCGGGCACTCTCCCCACAGGGCACCCTCGATCGCGGGTACGCGATCGTGCAGGTCCCCGGGGGCGCGGTGCTGCAGGCGCCGGCCGAGGCACCGAGCGGTCTCAATCTGCGCATCACCGTGGCGAGGGGCACCCTGACGGCCACCTCCACCGGCGCCGAGACGTCCACCAGCACAGCACCGACGAAATAGAATGGATTCCATGACCCAGCCGGCGCAAGAAACCAGCTTCCAGGAACTCAGCTATGAGCAGGCCCGCGACGAACTCATTCGCGTCGTCAACCAGCTTGAGCAGGGGTCGAACACCCTCGAAGAGTCCCTCGCGCTCTGGGAGCGCGGCGAAGCGCTCGCGCAGCGGTGCGAGGCCTGGCTGATCGGTGCGAAGGCTCGCCTGGACGCTGCCCGCGCCGGCCAGCTCGGAGCTGCCGACGGCGGCCAGAGTGACGGTATCAAGTGAGCAAACCCGGCCGTGCACCCCGTGTGGTCGCCGAGCTCGGACGCCCGGAGACCCCGCAGGAGACCGCTGACCGCAAGGCGGAGAACTCGCGCAAGTACCGGGCACAGAAGACGGTCAACAACCTCGTGTTGTCTCTCATCGTCACCGTCGCCGCTGTACTCCTGATCGTGATGCTCGTGCCCCGAAACGACAACCCGGTGGACCGCTCCGTGGATTTCGCGGCGGTGGCCACGCAGCTGCAGCCGAGCGTCGACGAGCCGCTTGCCGTTCCCGTCCTCCCCGAGGGGTGGTCGACCAACGCCGCCGAATGGCGCACGGCCGACGCGGTTTCGTCCTGGTACCTCGGCCTCGTCACCCCCGAGAAGCAGTTCATCGGATTCAGCCAGGCCATCGACGCCAACCCCACCTGGCTCGCGCAGCAGCTGCTGTCCCAGGCTCCCGTCGATTCGGTGCAGATCGACGGCATCACGTGGGACATGTACCGCAACCCCGCTCCAACGGCCGATCGCGGTAATTTCGACGAGGCCCTCGTGACCACGGCGGGATCCAGCACGTACCTGCTGATCGGCACCGCCCCCGAGACGGAGTTCGAGGTTTTGGCCCGCGTCCTGGCCGCCTCCATCGCCAACAATCAGTGAGTGAGATTAGTGAGCCGATGCCGGATCGATTGACACCCCCCGCGGCCTGGGCAGAAATGCGCGACGGAAACGAACGCTTCGTGGCCGGAAACCCCAGGCACCGTCAGGACGTCGATCGGCGTGCCGAACTGTCGATGCGGCAGACGCCGCACGCGGCGCTGTTCGGATGCAGCGATTCCCGGCTCGCGGCCGAGATCATCTTCGACCAGGGACTCGGCGACCTGTTTGTCGTGCGCAACGCCGGCCAGATCATTTCCGATTCCGTGCTCGGCTCGCTCGAATACGCGGTGGCGGTCCTGAATGTGCCCCTCATCGTGGTCCTCGGCCATGACCAGTGCGGAGCCGTCAGCGCTGCGATCGATTCGCAGACCGAGGACGCCCCGCTGCTGCCAGCGCATATTCACAGCATCATCGAGAAGATCGTGCCGGCCGTGCGCCGCGTCGCCGCGCCCGCCGCTACCGGGTTCGTCGATCCCGCGAGCATCGATGCCGGAGTCGTGGGTCGGGAACACCTCCGCGACACGGTCGCAGAGATGCTTGAGCGCTCGGAAGTGATCAGCGCGGCCATTGCAGAAGGTACATTGGCTATCGTCGGCGCAAACTACCGACTGCTCGTCGGCAATGCCGACCCGCACATCATCGTCGGCGTCATCTGATCGACCAGGTCGATCACGACGGCCGACGCCAAGACATGCGCACCGAAGCGCACAGCACCAAACTCAATCAGCACCGAAAGGTAATGCATACAGTGGTGGACACCTCCGCAAACGCCGACTACCGGATCGAACACGACACGATGGGCGAGGTGCGCGTTCCGCAGAACGCGCTCTATGGCGCGCAGACCCAGCGTGCCGTCGAGAACTTCCCGATCTCCGGCTCGACGCTCGAATCCGCGCAGATCGCGGCTCTCGCTCGAATCAAGAAGTCCGCAGCCCTCGCCAACGCCCAGCTCGGTGTTCTCGACCAGGACATCGCCGACGCGATCGCCGCAGCGGCCGATGAGGTCGCCACCGGCGTTTACGACAGCGAATTCCCTGTCGACGTCTACCAGACCGGCAGCGGCACGTCATCGAATATGAACATGAACGAGGTCCTTGCGACCCTCGCGACACGTAACCTGGGCCGCCCCGTTCACCCGAACGACCACGTCAACGCGAGCCAGTCGTCCAACGACGTGTTCCCCACCTCCGTGCACATCGCGGTCACGAGCGCCCTCATCGACGAGCTCATTCCCTCCCTCGATCACCTCGCCGTGTCCCTCGAGGCCAAGGCTGAACTGTGGAAGGGCGCGGTCAAGGCCGGCCGTACGCACCTCATGGACGCCACCCCGGTCACGCTCGGCCAGGAGTTCGGCGGCTATGCCCGCCAGGTTCGCCTCGGCATCGAACGCATTCGCACCGCGCTCCCGCGCGTCGCCGAGGTTCCTCTCGGTGGCACCGCCGTGGGCACCGGCATCAACACCCCGGCCGGTTTCCCGCAGCTGGTCATCGAGCTCCTCGTCACCGAAACCGAGCTTCCGATCACGGAGGCATGCGACCACTTCGAAGCGCAGGCGAACCGGGATGGCCTCGTCGACGCATCCGGTGCCCTGCGTACCATCGCCGTGAGCCTCACCAAGATCTGCAACGACGTGCGTTGGATGGGCTCGGGCCCCAACACGGGCTTCGGCGAGCTCAGCATCCCCGACCTCCAGCCCGGCTCCTCGATCATGCCGGGCAAGGTCAACCCGGTCATCCCCGAGGCCGTGCTCATGGTCTGCTCGCGGGTCATCGGCAACGACGCCACGATCGCCTGGTCCGGCGCGTCCGGCTCGTTCGAACTCAACGTGGCGATCCCGGTCATGGGCACCGCTCTCCTCGAGTCGATCCGCCTGCTCACGAACGCCACGCGCGTCCTGGCCGACAAGACGGTCGATGGCCTCGAAGCCAACCTCGAGCACGCTCGTGCCCTCGCTGAGAAGTCCCCCTCGATCGTGACCCCGCTCAACCGGGTCATCGGCTACGAGGCTGCCGCGAAGGTCGCCAAAAAGGCCGTCGCCGACGGCCTCACGGTTCGCGAGAGCGTCATCGCCCTGGGCTTCGTCGAGCGCGGCGAGGTCACCCTCGAGCAGCTCGACAGCGCCCTCGATGTGCTCAGCATGACCCGCCCACCGCAGGCCAAGTAACACCCGTCTCACAACTGTGCCGAGGCGCCCTCCTGGAGGGCGGCTCGGCACAGTGCATTCGGCGTTACTTCGCCTCGTTGGCTTCAAGCATCTCGGTCACCAACGCCGCGATGGCGCTGCGCTCCGAGCGCGTCAGCGTCATATGCGCGAACAACGGATGCCCCTTGAGCGTCTCGATCACTGATGCCACGCCGTCGAAACGCCCCACGCGCAGGTTGTCCCGCTGGGCAACGTCGTGGGTGAGAACGACGCGGGAATTCTGCCCGATGCGACTCAGTACGGTGAGCAGTACGTTGCGCTCGAGAGACTGAGCCTCGTCGACGATCACGAAGGCGTCATGCAGCGAGCGCCCACGGATGTGGGTGAGCGGAAGCACCTCGAGGATTCCCCGCTCCATCACCTCTTCCAAAACGTTTTCTGACACGAGCGCTCCGAGGGTATCGAAGACGGCCTGGCCCCAGGGCCCCATCTTCTCGCTCTGGTCACCGGGCAGAAACCCGAGTTCCTGCCCGCCCACCGCGTACAGCGGCCGGAAGACCATGATCTTGCGGTACTGCTGCCGCTCCAGCACGGCCTCCAGTCCGGCACAGAGGGCGAGGGCGCTCTTACCCGTGCCGGCGCGGCCGCCGAGCGAGAGAATTCCGATCTCCGGGTCGAGGAGCAGGTCGATGGCAAGGCGTTGCTCGGCCGAACGGCCATGCAGGCCGAACAGTTCGCGGTCCCCGCGCACGAGCTTCAGCTCGCCCCCGCCGATGACCCGTCCGAGCGCGGAGCCACGATCCGAGTGGATGACCAGGCCTGTGTTGATCGGCATGTCCTGCACGAGTCGAGTCTGAAGCGACTCTTTCTCATACAGTTCACTGATCTGGTTCGAACCGAGCGTGATTTCGTCCATGCCGGTCCAGCCGGAATCCACCGCAAGTTCGTGACGATATTCGTCCGCGGCGAGGCCGAGCGAGGCGGCCTTGACCCGCAGGGGCAGGTCCTTGGACACCACGGTGACGGAAACACCCTCCTTGGCAAGGTTGAGGGCGACGGCAAGGATGCGGGAGTCGTTGTCACCCAGTTGCAGGCCGGAGGGAAGAATCGACATGTTCGAGTGGTTCAGTTCAACACGAAGAGTGCCGCCCTCTCCGACCGGAATCGGAAAATCCAGCCGTTCATGCTTCAGCCGCAGGTCATCGAGATTGCGCAGGGCCTGCCTGGCGAAGTACCCGATCTCTGGATCATTGCGCTTGGCTTCAAGCTCGGAGATGACAACTACGGGAAGCACGACGGCGTGCTCGGCAAAACGGAAGATCGCCTTCGGATCACTGAGCAGAACCGAGGTATCCAGCACGTACGTGCGCTCGGATTGCTCGGCTGCGTTTGCCACTCGGTCAGAAGACTGGAACTCGGTTCGATTAGCGATCATGACCACTCCCACCGTGCGCGTACCAGGACGCGATCTTAACTTGGCGAGCGGCCACGAGCATTAATCGAGCCGTGCAGGTGGCCGTCTCGTTCAGGCCTTAGACCTGATGAACCTGACCGTACGGCTCTTCGACCAGAAAGGGAATACGCCACGCCAATTCGCAATGATACGTTCACATATTGGGCAGCCCGGTCATACGAATTATCAGTACGTGGCGGCGGTTGAATACGACGTGAACGCGCCGCGCAGCATGTCCAGGGTATCGATGTGGAGGGCCGCATGCACGCTGAGTCGGATGGTTCCGCCCCCCGCTGTCACGGTCACGCCGTGGTTGCTCAGACTGGCCTGCAGCATGGTCAGTTGCTCGGTCGGCGGCTCGAGAACCACGATGCCCGCCCGTTCGCGTTCGTCACGAGGGGAGACAACGGGAATGGCGAATTCATCGGCGAGGTCGATGACCTGCGTCACGTTTTCGGTAACGGCGGCACCGATGCCGGCCACGCCGACGGGCTCAATCTCCGTGAGCGCAGCCGCGAAACGCGCCTCGGCGATCGGGTCACCGTTTCCCACCCGAAAAGCCCGGGCCCCCCGACTCGGCGGGGTGACGTCGTCAAAGGGAACTTCCGCATCCGTTCCCACATAGCCGGAGAACACCGGCATCAACGAATCAACCGCACGATCGCTCATCGCGAGAAAGCCGGTCCCCCACCCGGCCCTGGTCCATTTCTGACCGCCGGAGGCGACAACATCCGCCAGTCCGAACGGCGCGTCGACCACGCCGAAACCCTGGATGGCATCGACGAACAGCAACCGGTCACCAATCACCTGGCGGATGCCTTCGAGGTCAACAAGGTGCCCGGTACGTGAGTCCACGAGTGAGACGGATACGGCGACAATGGCGGGGGTGAGCTGGGCCTTGATGATACCGGGAGTCACCCGGTTGCCCTGGGTCTCGAGCCAGACCGGGGACACCACGTGCAGCGCCTCGGCGGCACGCACCGCGGCGAAGGGAGAACTGGGGTAATCACGAGGTGACAGCAGCACACCGCCGGTGAGGCCGAACATGGCGTGCATGAGCCCCGACGTCGTGTGGGGTTGCAGGGCTATCTGGTCGGGTCGAAACCCAATCGTGCGGGCAACAGCTTCGCGAGCAAGCCTGTCCTGGTCAAAAAAATGGTCGAGACTTCCGTACCGGGCTCGGGCGAGCACCTCGGTCTGCCCCAGCATCTCTGCGGCGACTACGGCGGAGACGGGGCCGACGCGCGCATAGTCCAGGTATCCGGGCTCTTCGGTGAAACCATCAGTGAAGCGAGTGAGAGCGGTCATGCGCGCACCTTTCGATCAGGGCCCGCCGAAATGGGCCGGCTACGGAAGCGAGCTCGATCAGCTGCCGAAACGACGGTGACGCCGCGCGAAGTCACGCAGCGCCCGCAGAAAATCGACCTGGCGCAGGTCAGGTCCGAGGGCCTCCACGAAATAGAACTCGCTGTGCGCGCTCTGCCAGAGCATGAAGTCACTCAGACGCTGTTCGCCCGAGGTTCGAATCACCAGGTCGGGGTCCGGCTGGCCGCACGTGTACAGGTGCCGACCGATCAGCTCAGGCGTGAGCGTCTCTGCGAGGTCCTCGAGGGTACCGCCATGGGCGTGGTGCGTCTCGACAATGCTGCGCATCGCGTCAGTGATCTCGGTGCGCCCCCCATACCCGACGGCGAGGTTGATGTGCAGTCCCTTCTTGCCCGCGGTACGGGCCTGCGCGGCGTTGAGGGCGGCCGTGAGCGGCTCCGGCAGCCCCATCTGGGACCCAACCTGCTGAACACGCCAGTCGCGGTAGTGGGAAAGTTCCTCAGCGAGGTCGGCGATGATCTCGATCAGGTCGGCAAGTTCCTCGCTCGGCCGCTGTGTGAGGTTGTCGGACGACAGCAGATAGAGGGTGACGACGGAGATACCGAGGTCATCGCACCACTCGAGGAATTCGCGCATTTTCGCCGCGCCGGCGCGGTGACCATGGGCGGCCGAGTCAAACCCGAGCTGCCTCGCCCAGCGGCGGTTCCCGTCAATGATCATGGCAACGTGCCGAGGCATAAGGTCAGGGGTCAGCCCGCGCCGGAGTCGACGTTGGTACAACCGATAAAGAAGTCCACGGAACGAGGGAGGCTGGCGTTTCTGCACACAATCACGCTAGTCCTATCCGAGCGGATTCGCGGCAATGACCGGGGAGCCTGTCGTAGTCTGGCAGCATGGCACTCGAGCACGACATCCCTAATCTGCCGCTCATCGACGCTGCGGATGCTCATCCGGAAGACGTCAAACCCACCTGGCGGGGGTGGATTCATGCCGGCACGTTCCCCGTGACAATTGTTGCCGGCATCGTTCTGCTGGTTGTCGCCGAGGGCCCCGCCGCCATGTGGAGTTCCGCCGTTTTCGTGCTCAGCTCCATGCTGCTCTTCGGCAATTCGGCGCTGTACCACCGCTTCAATTGGAAGCCGCTCACCCGGATCGTTCTCAAACGCATTGATCACGCGAACATTTTTCTCCTCATCGCCGGCTCGTACACTCCGATCACGGTTTTGGCGCTGCCTCCTGAGAAATCCACTCTCCTGCTCACGATCGTGTGGAGCGGTGCGATCCTGGGTATCGCCTTCCGCGTGTTCTGGATCCATGCGCCGCGCTGGCTGTACGTTCCGCTGTACCTGCTCCTGGGCTACGGCGCACTGATCTTCATCGCGGACTTCTTCGCGGCCAACGCCGTCATGATGACGCTCATCCTTGTCGGAGGCCTCTGCTACACGGTGGGGGCCGTCATCTACGCCCTCAAGAAGCCCAACCCGATTCCGGGTGTCTTCGGCTTCCACGAGATCTTTCACACGCTCACGGTTGTGGCGTTCCTGTGCCACTTCGCGGCCATCACCGTCATCGCCACGCACCCGCTGTACCCCTAGCGGGAGGCCGCTATTCGGGCTTGTTCGCGTCCCGCTCCGCCACCTCGGCGGCAAGGCGCGCCCTGATCTCTTCCCGGTACGTGGTTCGACGGATGCGGCGCACCATGTCGGTGCCGAGCAGCACAGTGGCAACGGCCACGAGTGCGATCGCGAAAAAGCCCACGACGCCGGGGGTCACCGTGTTGGGGTCGACCTCGATAGGTGCGTGGGTTGTGAGCAGAAAACTCAAATGGAGCGCTACAGGGTTCACGTCGTGATCTCCACGCCGGCGAAGAGGTCGGATTCAGGCATAACGGTTTCCACTTTCGATTCAATGAGCTGGAAGTCTTCAAAGGGCCAGGCCTTGCGAACCAGGTCGTTGGGCCAGAAGAAGAAGCTGCTCTCCGGTGACACCTGGCTCGCATGCGACAGCAAGGCGGCATCCCTGGCTTCCAGGAACTCCCCGACCGGTACGTGGGTTGTCGCCAGCTTGGGATAGTCCTTCATCCACTCCCGTGCCGCACCGAGCGGCTCGAGCAGCGGAGAGTCCGGTTCGGCAACGCTGAGTTTCAGGTACATCGCGTCGACGCGCTCAAGGTTGAAAATGCGGTCGTAGTAGAGCTTGTCGATTTGCCACGGCTCACCCGAATCCGGGAACCTGTCAGGATCGGCGGCTGCTCGGTACGCGGCAAGCGACACCTCGTGGCAACGAATGTGATCCGGGTGCGGGTAACCGCCCTTTTCGTCGTAGGTGACGAGGACCTGCGGCCGGAATTCCCGGATGATGTTCACGAGCGGTTCGGTTTCATACTCGATTGGAATGCCGGCGAATGAGCTGGCTGGCACAGAGCCATCGTCGTTCATACCGGAGTCCTCGAAGCCCAGCCAGCGGTGTTGCACGCCCAGGTGTTGCTGCGCCTGGCGCATTTCCAGACGACGGAGTCCGGGCAGGTCGCGTTCGGCCATGGCGCTGTCGGCCAGTGCCGAGTTCAGGATGCTTCCGCGCTCACCGCCGGTGCAGCTCACGACGAGCACTTCGGCGCCCAGGCTCGTGTAATGGGCGTACGTTGCGGCGCCCTTGCTCGACTCGTCGTCGGGATGCGCGTGCACTGCCAAAAGTCGTAGCGTCACCATACTCCTCAGGAATGCCGGATAACCTTAGGTTCTAGCCTAATCGTTGATCCGGGAGTGTGAAATCGCCAGTGTCCGTTAAATCGGCAACGTCAGCCACGGCGCAGCCAGAGAGTTCCGTCCTGGAGAATCGGTATGGCCGAACCCGTGCCACACGCACCCGTGACAAGAGACTGCTCTGGGGACTCGGCGCAGTCTTCGCCGTCGTTCTCGCCGCCTGGGTCGCCTGGACCGGGCTCGACGGTGCCGCCGAGAAGATCGAAGCCCGCGATACCCGCCATACCATCATCGATGACCACAGCGTGAGCGTCACGTTTGAGGTGTCCATGCCGGTCAACTCCCCGGCGAGCTGCGCCGTGCAGGCCCTCAATGAATCGTTCACGGTGGTGGGTTGGAAGGTCATCGACCTGGCACCCTCCCCGCTGTACACGCGCTCCTTCACGCAGGTCCTGCGCACAACCGACCTGAGCAACACGGGTTTGATTTACAAGTGTTGGCTGACCTAAAATGGGATATTCGCCCTGACTGAGTTGGGGCGACGACTACATCTGCGCACCTCACAACTCAAGGTTGGACGACGTGCAGCCGAGCTCAATGAAGGAGATGAACCGTGACTACCGACACAACGGTCACCTGGCTAACTCAGGAAGCACACGACCGTCTGGCTACGGAACTGGCTGACCTCAGCACCGTCGGGCGCGACGACATCGCGAAGAAGATCGAATCCGCGCGGGAAGAGGGCGATCTCAAGGAGAACGCCGGCTACCACGCCGCGAAGGAGGAGCAGGGCAAGATGGAGGCGCGAATTCGCACCCTCACCGTGCTGCTCCGCCACGCCGAAGTTGGACATGCTCCCGAAAGCACGGGCGTTGTTGTTCCCGGAACCGTCATCACGGCCACCATTGCCGGCGAGTCGAGCCGTTTCCTCATCGGCAGTCGCGAAATTGGCGGCAGTAGCGATCTCGACGTGTTCAGCGAGCAGAGCCCCCTCGGCGCTGCCATCCTGGGCCTCACGGTCGGCGGGAAGACGAATTACACGACCCCGAGCGGCAAGGAGATCGCCGTTGAAATTTTCAACGTCGAAACCTTCAACGGCTAACACCGGAACCACGCACGAAAAAGCGGCCGTTCGAATCTGATCAGATTCGAACGGCCGCTTTCTTTGATTGAACGTGTCATCTGTACCCGTATGGTCAGTCGATCTGCGGGGAAAAACCCGCCTCGCGCAGAACTTCGACGACCTGTTCCCGGTGCTCAGGTCCGCGGGTCTCCACGCTCACGTCGAGCTCGACCTCACTGAGCTGCAGACCCACCCCGTGGCGCGTGTGGAGCACCTCGATGACGTTCGCGTGCACCTGCGCCAGCAATTCCGAAACCCGCGCAAGTTGACCGGGGCGATCGGGGAGCATGATGCGAAGCGTAAGGTATCGCCCGGATGCCGCGAGCCCGTGACTGATGACCCGCTGCATGAGGAGCGGGTCGATGTTGCCGCCGGACAAAATGGCGACGGTCGGGCCGGTGGACGTGACCTTGCCGGCCAGAATGGCCGCCACGGCGACGGCTCCAGCGGGCTCAACCACAAGTTTGGCGCGCTCCAGCAGCACGAGCAGCGCCCGAGCGGTGTCGTCCTCGCTCACGGTCACGACCTCGTCGACGACATCGCGAATGATCTCGAAGTTGAGAATGCCCGGCTTGGCCACGGCGATACCATCGGCGATCGTCGGCAGGATGGTGATCACGACGGGCTCGCCCGCCGCAAGAGACGGCGGGTAAGCGGCCGCGTTCTCCGCCTGGACACCGATGACCCGAATGCGACGGCCGTCGCGGGCAGCAGTCAGTTTCAGGGCGCTTGCAACACCGGAGATGAGACCGCCACCACCGATGGGAATCACCACGGTCTCCAGGTCGGGAACCTGATCAAGAATTTCGAGTCCCAGTGTGCCCTGCCCGGCAACGACATCCGAGTGGTCAAACGGCGGAATCAGAATGGCACCCGTCTCGCGCGCGAATTCAGCCGCGGCGAGGAGCGGCTCCGTCACGGTGTGGCCGCGCAGGACAACGTCGGCGCCGTACGCCCGCGTCGCCTGCAGCTTGGGCAGGGCCACCCCGACAGGCATGAAGATTGTCGCCTTGATGCCGAGCTGTCGCGCCGCGAAGGCAACGCCCTGGGCGTGGTTGCCGGCCGAGGCAGCGACGACACCGTGCGATCGCTCTTCCGCCGTGAGCTTGGAGAGCCTGTTGTAGGCGCCACGGATCTTGTACGACCCGGTGCGTTGCAGGTTTTCACACTTGAGGTATACGGGCGCGCCGAGCAGGTCCGCGAGGTAGCGTGAGCTCTCCATCGGGGTCACATCGGCCACTCGGGACACAACCAGTCGTGCGGCCTCAAACTCGGCCAGACTCGGTCCGGCAATGGTCAGTTCTGTCATTTTCAGTGCTTTCCGTGGTTGATCTGAATCGAACGCTGGCGGTATCCGGGCCGCCGGGGTACGGTGCGCCAGAGCATGGAACTCGCGGTGGTCGCGGATGCTTCCGTACCGCCGCGCCACGTTCCGCCGGACAGGTATGACGTCATGACGTTGAGCACGGCGGCGATCGGCACGGCGAAGAGAGCCCCCGGAATGCCGGCAAGAAGTGCCCCCGCTGCAACGACAAGCACGACGCCGAGTGGATGAACCTTGACCGCTGTTCCCATGATGAGCGGCTGCAAGACGTGCCCCTCGACCTGTTGCACGAGAAGCACGACGCCGAGCATGAGCAGAGCGGTCACCCAGCTGTTAAAAATCAAGGCGATGAACACGGCCACGAACCCGGTCGCGACCGCGCCGATGATCGGGATGAATGATCCGAGGAAGACCAGAATGCCGATCGGCACGGCCAGGGGAACGCCCAGAAGAGCAGCGCCGAGCCCGATGCCAACGGCGTCGATGGACGCCACCAGAATCTGCACCTTCGCGAAGTTGCCGAGGGTGGTCCAGCCGGCGATACCCGCACCGTTCACGGCCACCTGCGCGCGCTTGGGGAAGAGGCGAACGATCCACGCCCAAATCGTCTTGCCATCGATCAGAATGAACAGGAGGCTGAAAAGTGCGAGCAGCAGGCCGGTGAGCAGATGTCCGACGGTGGTTCCCACCGAGAGCGCACCGCTGATGAAGACCTGGCTATCGTTCTGCAGGGCCGTCCATCCCTGCTGCACGTAACTATTGATGTCGGTCTCGCTGAGATTGAACGGCGCCGCCGACAGGAAGCCTTTGAGATTGTTGTACGACTCGCTGAGCCGGGCACTGAGGCCGCTTGTCCCCTCGGCGATCTGGGTGGTGGCCAGGGTTATCAACCCGGCGACGATCACGAGCGTGCCGGTCATTGCCACGGCGACGGCGAGACCCTTCGGCCAGCGGTGCCGTACCAGGAAGGCGACGACGGGCACGAGAAGAGCCGAGACGAGGACCGCCACGAGGAGCGGGATGACGATGAGCCGAAGCTGAATGATCAGGAAGATCAGCACCGCGATCGCGGCAGCTATCACGAGCAGGCGCCACGACCAGGCCCCGGCCAGCCGCACCCCCGGCGGGATGTTTTCGTCGACACCGTTGTGGGGCGCCCCCTGCACCGGCTGGGGCGGAGCATCCTGCTCTGCGCGCACGCGCGTGACCAGGCGCCTACCCGTGCCCGATTTGCCCAAAGATTCCGTCACCCAATTATTCTAGGACCGCCTGCGGCGCCTGAGCCTCGACCGACACGGGAGCCCCGGTCAACCTGAGGAGAACCCGCTCCCCTGCAACAGGCCGTATGCGGGCGGCATGCTGCAGGAACACGGTCGTTCCCTCATCAAGACGCACACTCGTGCGCCGGAGCGCTCCGAGAAAACTCGAACTCACGACGCGGCCGGCCAGGCCAGCCTCTGCAAATTCCACGTCTTCAGGGCGCAGGGAGACGGTCACGGGTCCGTCGGGGTGCGCGGGGTCGAGGAGCGGGAGCCGAATGCCGAAGACCTCGGCAAAGCCGCGGTGAACCGTGCCGGCCACTTTATTGCTCAGGCCCACGAAGTCAGCAATGAACGGGCTCGCCGGTCGGCTGTACAGCTCCTCAGGGGTGCCCACCTGCTCGATCGTTCCGGAACGCATGACCGCAACCCGGTCGGCCACCGCGAGGGCCTCGTCCTGGTCGTGCGTCACGAACAGGGTTGTGATGCCCAGAGTCAACTGGATCCGCCGGATCTCCTCACGCAGCTGCACTCGCACCTTCGCGTCGAGGGCCGACAGCGGCTCATCGAGCAGCAGAACGCGGGGCTCCGTCACGAGCGCCCTCGCCAGCGCCACCCGCTGCTGCTGGCCACCCGAGAGCTCGTGGGCGAAGCGCCCGGCGTGCTCGTGCAGCCCCACGAGCTCAAGGGCCGCCTGCGCCCGGGCCCGTCGTTCGGCGGGTTTGATGCCGCGCATACGCAGACCGAATTCCACGTTCTGGCCGGCGTTCAGGTGAGGGAAGAGCGAATAGGACTGAAAGACCATTCCCATGTCCCGCCGACTCGTCGGCAGCAGTGACACGTTCTCACCATTGATCGTGATGCTGCCGTCATCGACGGATTCGAGGCCGGCCAGCACGCGTAGCGCCGTGGTCTTGCCGCAGCCACTCGGGCCGAGCAAAGCCACAAATTCACCGGCGTGCAGCGTGAGATCGAAGCCGGCAAGCGCCCGGTTGCCGGCATAGTTTTTCACCACGCCAACGAAGTCCACGACCGTGCCGGGCACCGTCGCCTGGTTCGCGCGGGAGGCGGAGGGTGCGGTGGTCATAAGGTGCCTTTCGAGGAACGGGGACTTCGTGACCGGCGGGGTGAGGCCCCAAGGCGGCCAATCAGCAGAAGGAGCAGGAACGCGAAGCTGAGCGCGAGCAGGGACAGGATCACGGCCGTATAGGGATCAGTCTTACTGACGACGACGAGCGCGGTCTGAAGGTTGATGCGGTTCAGGAGTGATGCGATCGTGAATTCGCCGAGAACCACCGCGACAGCGATGAAGGCACCGGCAAGGATACCCCGCCGCAGGTTGGGTACGAGCACTCTCAGGAGCACGGTGCCCCAGCCGGCCCCGAGCGTGCGGGCCGCCTCACTGAGAGTCTTCACGTCAACTCCATCCAGATTCGATTGGATGGCCCGGTAGGCGAAGGGCAGCACGGTGATTCCGTAGGCAAATGCGAGCGTCCACACCCCGCTGCCGAACATGCGGGCGATGACCGCGTACACGGGGGCGAGGCCCACAACGAGCACGATCGCCGGGATGCTGATCGGCAGAATGCACACCAGCTCCAGCACGCGACGAAATTGGGGAAACCGAATGTGGACCAGCAGCATGGTGGGAACCAGAAGAAGAAGAACGAGGGCGACCGTGCCGACGGCGAGGGTGACCGAGTTGCTCAGTCCAACGAAAACGGTTTTGTAGACGCCCGTGAACCCATTCTGGAACAGGGCGATCCACCGCGCCGCGTCATAGCCGCCTTCGAGGCCCTTGCGCAGGGTGAACTCGACCATGGCCACAATCGGCACGGCAAAGACCAAACCGATGACTCCGAGAATCACCATGCGGGTGGCCCTCGACGGCGCGTGCGCGACCCCGCCCGTCATGCGCAGGCCGCCGTTCATCGCTGCCACCTCGCCGCTCGGGACTGCAACATCGAATAGCCGCTCATGACAATGGCCATGACCACGATCATGCCGAGCGCGAGGGCGCCGGCCAGATTCGTCCGGCCGAGCAGGGTCTCGCTCGTCAGCGCTGCCCGAATCTGCAGCGGTACGATTTGTGACCCCTGGCTCACGAGCGCCGCGGCGGTCGCGTAGGACGAGAAGGCGTTGGCGAAGAGCAGCAGCAGGCTGCCCAGAAAAGACGGTGCCAGTACCGGAAAAGCGATGTTCAGCCAGTAGCTTCGCGTTCCCCCGCCGAGCGTGGCATTCGCTTCGGCCCACTGGGGTTTGAGGGACTGGAGGGCCGGCATGAAGGTGATGATCATGAGCGGAACCTGAAAGTAGATGTAGGGCAGAATCAGGCCGGGCGTTTCGTACAGCCATACCCCGTTCGCGAACAGGTCGATCCCAAACGTGTCCTGAAGGTACACGGTGATCATTCCCTGGATACCGATGGTGGCGACGAAGGCAAAGGCGAGCATGACGCCGCCGAACTGGGCCAGCACTCCGCTGAGCGAGTCGACCATGACGCGCACCGGTCCATCGGGTCTCAGGCCAAGCAGGGCATAACACGCGATAGCGCCCACGACTGCCCCAACGATGGCGGTGAGAGCCGAGAGCCAGAAGGAACTGGCGAACGTGGAAAGCACCACGGGGTCACCAAGCGCGGCGATCGTGGAAAGCGTGAACGCCCCATCACTGTCAAAGAACCCCGTACCGACGGCGATCAGTGTGGGAACGGCGAGGAAGAGCAGCACATAAACCGCGAACGGCAGCAGCCCGAGGGCTGCTGCCGTTCCACGGAACTTACTGGACAGCTGCCGCCCACTTTTCACCGAGCAGGGTCGCAGCCGCAGCAGACTGCGCCTCGGTCGGCACGACCGTGGTGTCCGGCGTCTGGGGAAGGGCATCGAACAAAGCCGTGTCGATGGTTCCGGCGGCCTGCATGGCGTCGGCACGGGCCGGGCGAGCTCCTCCAGCGAGCCACAGGTTCTGGCCCTCATCGCTGTACAGGAATTCCTGCCACAGACGCGCCGCGGCGGGGTGCGGGGCATCCTTGTTGATGGCCTGGTTGTAGTAGCCGGCGTACCCGGTTCCGGGGAACACGACAACCTTCCAGTTGCGCTGCCCCTCAAGCTGCGTGCCGTAGCTCACGTTGAGGTAGTCCCAGTCGAAGACGACCGGGGTTTCCCCCGACGCGATCGTGGCCGGGGTTGGGTCAACCTTCAGAAAGTTGCCCGCCTGGTTCAGCTCCGAGAAGAAATCGATTCCGGACTGGAAGTCGTCGACCGACCCACCACTCTGCACGCTGGCGAGGCCCACGGCGGCGAAGGCAGCGCCCGCCTGTGTCGGGTCGCCGTTCATAGCGACCTTGCCCTTGTAGTCGCTGCCGAGCAGATCGGAGAGCGTCTCGGGAGCGGGCACGGCATCGGGGTCGTATCCGACGGCCATGTATCCGCCATAGTCACCCGTGTAGAGTCCGCTGGCTTCCTTGAGCGCGTCGGGAATATCCGACCACGTGGCCACCTGGTAGGGCGCGAAGAAGTCCGTGCTGGAGACCGCGACGGCGAGACCGAGGTCGAAGACATCGGGGGCGGTATCCTGGCCCTTGAGGTTCTTGGCGGCCTGAATCTCTTCGGCGCTGGAACCGTCGGGTGAGGCCTCGGTGATGGTGATGTCCGGGTACTTCTCGGCGAAGCGATCGAGGATGGCTCCGTAGTTGGCCCAGTCGCGCGGCAGCGCAATCACGTTGAGGGTTCCCTCGGCGTTGGCTGCGGCTTCGAGGCCCGCAAGATCTCCGAATGCGGTCAGGCTCGTGGCCGTCGCTGCATCCACACCGTTGGCAGTGGGGGCCGGGGAGTTCGAGCAGGCGGAGAGAACAAGAGTAAGAGCGGCCGCAGCGGCCAGCGTGACGGTCAACGTGCGTTTCATGGACAATGTTCCTCCGGTAGGGGCCTGGTCGCAGCGATGTGCACGAACGACCTCCCAGAGGGTACGAAGGCAAGATTTCTTTCGGGGGGACGATCGGTGAACGCCGCATGAATGACGAGCACAGGGTAACACGCCGCTTGCGGCTAGTGTGAGAAAGATGGTGCAGACGGTTTCGGCGGCTCTCGCCCGACGAGTTGCCGTCGCGGCGCAGGGGTTCGGGGCGCGGTCCACGGCGACGACTCCGGGCATCCGTCAGCTTCACGCGCTCGTGAACCGCCTCGGCCTGCTGCAAATCGACTCGGTCAACGTGTTCGAGCGCAGCCACTACCTGCCCGCGTTCAGTCGGCTCGGTCACTACGACAAGGCGCAGCTTGACCGGCTCACGACGGGCCCGGGTGCACGTCTCACCGAGTATTGGGCGCACGAAGCGTCCTATCTGCCGCTCGACACCTGGCCGCTGTTTCGCTGGCGCATGGAGCAGTACCGTTCGCTCGCCGCGCGAACGTCGGATTCCTGGGCGGCCGCCAACCGGCCCCTGCTGAACTGGTTGCTCGCCGCCCTCGCCGCGAACGGCCCGATGCGGGCGAGCGAGGTGGAACACGACGCCAACAAGCGCAGTGGCCCGTGGTGGGGCTGGTCAGACGTGAAGCTCGGCCTCGAGACCCTCTTTCGGTGGGGTGATGTCGCTGCGGCGGGTCGTGTCCGGTTCGAGCGGGTGTACGGGCTCCCGGAGCAGGTGTACTCTCCCGAACTGCTGGGCCGAACGGTGACGAAACCGGATGCGCACCGAGAGCTCATCGGCCTGGCCGCCCGGGCGCACGGCATCGGCACCGCCAAAGACCTCGCCGACTACTTTCGACTCAAGGCAGCCCCGACCCTGCACGCCATCCGCGAGCTGGAGGATTCGGGTGACCTCACGGCCGTGACCGTACCGGAGTGGGGCACGAAGTCAGCCGCGGCGTGGATGCACCGGGACGCACGGCTCCCCCGCCGGATCCAGGCGGCGACCGTGCTCTCGCCGTTCGACCCTGTGGTCTGGGAACGAGCGCGCGCCCTGCGCATGTTCAACTTTCACTACCGGATCGAGATCTACACCCCGGAGCCGAAGCGGGTGTTCGGCTACTACTCGCTGCCGATCCTGCTCGACGAGGCCATCGTCGGCCGGGTCGACCTCAAGAACGACCGACAGGCCGGTGTGCTGCGCGTGCAGGCGGCCTGGAGCGAAGCAGGTGCCCCCGCCGACACCGCAGAACGGCTGGCACCGGTTCTGCGGGAGGCCGCGGCCTGGCAGAACCTGTCCGACATTGTGGTCGTGCCCCGCGGGACCCTCGCGCCCGCGCTGGCGCGCGCTCTGCGCTCCTAACCGCTGCGGGTAACTGAGCCGAGGCGATGCGCTCGGTGTACTCGTCCGTCCCGTTGGTGACACGACCGACTACCGCGACGTTGCGCTCGTGTTCAGGCGTGTTGACGGAGTGGCGACCGTGGATTCAGTGCTGATGTGCTGACCAGGCGGATGGGGGTGCGGGTGGTGTCGGCGGTCGGCGGTGGGATCAGCCAAAACTCGGTGCCGGTGCGGGTGATCTCCCACCGGTCATTGTGGAGGCGGAGGTGATCTCGAACGCAGAGCAGGATGCCGTCATCGAGATTGGTGAGGCCCCCGTCGGCGTTCCAGCGGTGCAGGTGGTGGGCTTCGGAAAAGCTGGGTGGTCGGTGGCAGTCCGGCCACATGCACCCGCCGTCCCGGAGCGCGAGTGCCGCGCGTTGCGCCTGGGTGAAGAGACGTTGCTCGCGTCCGACGTCGAGCACGGTGCCGTCTCGACTGAATAACACCGGTGTGAAACCGGAGTTGCACACCATTCGATCGATCGTGGCGGGCGGTACCGCATCGGTAGTGCCTTCGACGAACCCGTTCGCCAGGAGCAGTTGGCCCGAGGCGCTCTGCCCGGGTGCCGGTGTCGGTGCCGGGGCCTCAATGACGACGAGTTTGACCGCGGGTCGGCGATGATGCGCTGGGCCCGCTCCTTCTCACCCTTCTCCACAAACCGCGGCCCACCTTGGCGCGGGCCGGTGATCTGCAACAGAAAGTCCTTGAAATACGACCCGTTCTCCGGATCCAGTTCGAAGCTCCCGTGCAGCATCCCGTCGGGCTTGTCCCAGACCCGGAGGTATTGACGGGCTCGCATGGCGTCGGCGCGGGAAGCGACACCGGCGGCATCAATGGAGTCCCGGCACTGCCGCGCCACCTTCGCCGCCTGGTCCGCGTTCACGGTGCGGCACTCGGCGATCAGGGCGACGACCGCGTCGGCGAGCATCTCTTCCGTCACCCCGATCGCCGGTTCGCCGAGGCCCCGGCGGATGGCCGTGGCGGCGTCGGTGCTGAGGGTTCCGTCGGTGACGGCGGAGCCAAGCGGCGCGAACCACGGCGTGTACACGGCCACCGGCGGCGACTCCGGGTGTGCCACGGCGTGAGTATCGGCCTGCTCCTGCCTGGCCCGGGCGGTTTCGGCCTCGGCGGCCATCGTGCCGGCCTCGATCAGGCGGCGGGTGTCCGCTTTGGTGCTCCCGCCACCGCCACCCAGGGCCTGGACGTAGTCCTCTGCGGTGCCGTAGCCCTTCTTGCGCGCGAGACCCTCCCGGCCGAGCGCCCAGTCGGAGCGGCAGGCGACGTTCGCGGCCGACAGTGCGACGTACTTGGCGACCTCGCGCGAGAGCTGGGCAATGGCCCGGTGGGTGTTCTCCGACTCGTCGTCGGACAACTCCGCGAACGACGCCGCGGATATACCCGACCGAGCCAATGACCCGGTCAGATCAACGAAAACACCGTCAATGGTGGTTGTCATGAAACAAGTGTGACACCACCCACCGACACTGAGACGGCGGCCGATGAGCGCCCTCGCTTGCGCTATCGCCTCGGCATCACACGGACCCCCGGACCGCATCGGCCAGCACCCGGGTCAGTGCTTAGGGCACCAACGCCATGCCTGGTAGATCTAGAACTTGCGACCCATGGCCGAGAGACGCTCGATGCGGTCGGCAATCGGAGGGTGCGTTGCGAAGAGCTTGCTCATCATGCCGGGTTTGAGCGGATCGGCGATCCACAGGTGCGCCATCGACGTGTTCTGCTTGCGCATCGGGCGACCGTACTCGCCGAGCTTGTTGAGGGCGCTCGCGAGCGCATCCGGGTGCCGCGTCGTGAGCGCACCGGTCGCATCTGCGAGGTACTCACGCTGGCGGGAGACGGCGAGCTGCACGATGGTGGCGATGATCGGCGCCACGACCATTGCCACGAGTCCGAAGACCATGACGACGGGGCTGCCGTTGCGGCCCCGGCCGAAGAACGCCATGCGCAGAAATATGTCCGAGATGAAGCCGATAGCCACAACGAGGCCGAAAACGACCATCGACACGCGAATGTCGTAGTTCCGCACGTGGCCGAGTTCGTGAGCCATCACGCCTTCGAGCTCCGAATCGTCCATGATCTCGATGAGTCCGGTGGTTGCGGCCACAATGGCGTGCTTCGGGTCTCGCCCGGTTGCGAACGCATTCGGCGCCGGGTCGTTGATGATGTAGACCTCAGGCATGGGCGTGCCGGTTGTGATCGAGAGATTCTCCACGATGCGCCACAACCGAGGGTTGTCGGACTTGCTGTTGAGCTTGATTCCCCCGGCGAGGGTGATCGCCTGCCGACCGGCCGCGAAATACTGAATCAGCACATACAGCCCGGCAATCACCACGGTGGCAATGAGGATTCCGTAACCGCCATTGCCGTAGGTAACATTTGCCAGCCACCCAAGCCCGGCAATGATCGCGAAAAAGAACACCATGATGAAAACGGTGTTGCGTTTGTTCCTGGCTATCGCGCTGTACATGTGCGCGCCCCGTTAGAACTGCACGCGAGGCGGCTCCGCAATCGCTGCGGAGTCTGCCACCTCGAAGAAGTCACGCTCGGAGAAACCGAGGTTGCGGGCAAACAAGTGGTTCGGGAAGACCTTGATCTTGGTGTTGAACTCACGTACGCCACCGTTGTAGAACCGGCGTGACGCCTGAATCTTGTCTTCGGTGTCGACCAGCTCGCCCTGCAGCTGCAGGTAATTCTGGCTCGCCTGCAGCTGGGGATACGCCTCGGCCACGGCAAAGATGCTCTTCAGCGCCGTCTGCATGTGGTTCTCCGCCACGGATGCGTCGGCGGGGCTCTGCGCAGACAGCGTCTCGGCACGCGCCTTCGTCACACTCTCAAACACGCCTTTTTCATGAGCCGCGTATCCCTTGACCGTTTCAATCAGGTTGGGCAGGAGGTCGGCGCGTCGCTTCAGCTGAACGGTGATGTCGCTCCAGGCCTCGTCAACTCGCACCTTGAGGGTCACGAGGGAGTTGTACGTTGCCCAGAGATAGATGCCGACAATGGCAGCGAGGGCAACGACGATCAGGACCGGGATGAGCCATTCCATGGCAGCGTCTCCTTGTATGTTGAGCCGAGCGAGAACTCTGGTTGTGCACAGGTGTTGCGGGACCGTTGGGTCGCCGGCGTTTCCGCGCGATGCAGCACCATACTAACCAAGAGTTCTGAGGCTCCCCTCCGCTTCTCACCAGACTCAAAGCTAAGTGGGAGGCCACACTAACGGCGCGCACGGGTGCGTGAGCGTTCCGTCTTGGTCGGATCGATCACGCTGCTGCGCCGACCGTCGTCGGCTCTACTAGCGAGCGGCCAGCACCTTCTGCAGCCAGCGGTAGGAGTCCTTCGGCGTGCGAGTGGTCATCCCATCCGTGAACGACACGTGAACGAGCCCGAACCTCTCGGCATACCCGGCGGACCATTCGAAACCGTCGAGGAACGACCGCACGAAGCAGCCCGTGAGCCGAACGCCCGCCGCCATGCCATTCGGCTGTACCGCGGTGACGGCGGCCTTCAGGTGTTCCCCGAGGTAGTCGATGCGCAAGGGGTCGCGCACGGTGCCGCGCGCGTCCGCCTGGTCGCCGTAGCCGGCCCCGAGGGACGTGATGAGCACGGGAGGAAGAAGGTCTCCGTAGCGAGTGTGCAGCTCGGCGAAAGCCACCCCGAGGTACTCCGGCGCGCTCACCTGGCCGGTACCGGTGACCGGGAACTCACGGAACGGCGCGCTGTGGAAGGGGAAGGCCGGTGCCACGGGTGCCGGATCATCCACGAAGATCGTGCGCCCCGTACCGGCGGCAATGCGCGTCGGACCGGCGTAGTTCAGGCCGTAGAAATCGAGTGGTTGGTGAATCACGGCCAGGTCGGCCGGATCGGCCTCGAGCAGGCCGCGCAGTTCCACGGCGAAGGGCTCGAGCGGGTCCGGGTAGCGTCCCAGCAGCACGGGGTCGGCGAAGATCCGGTTGTGGAGCAGGTCGTAAAGCGCCGCGTAGGAGCGATCCTGCTCCCGATCGGTCAACGATTCCACGGGCGAGTGGGCGTTGGCGATCCCGATCTGGCCCTGCACATCCGCTGCCCGCAGGCCCTGCACGGCGAGGCCGTGGGCGAGGAGCTGGTGGTGGGCTGCGGGCAGGGCGTCGAAGAGCAGTGCGTGGCCCGGTGCGTCGGTGCCGAGCGCGTAGCCCTGGAGCATGACGGTCGCCGGGTCGTCCAGGGTGACCCACGCGTCAACGCGATCTCCGAGCGCCTCCCCGACCGCGTGGGCGTAATCAGCGAAGCGACCGGCCGTGTCGCGATTGAGCCAGCCGCCGCGCAGTGCCGTCGGGGTGTCCCAGTGCGACAGGGTCACCGTGGGGCTGATGCCACCGACGAGAAGCTCGTCAAGCAGGCGGTCGTAGAACGCGAGGCCGTTGCGGTTCAGCGCCCCGCGTCCCTGTGCCTGCAGTCGCGGCCACGAGAGGGAAAACCGGTAGGCGTCCACGCCGAGCTCCCGCAGCAGCGTGGCGTCCTCAGCGAGCTTGTTGAGATGATCGGCGGCGACGGATGCGTTCGACCCGTCCCGGATGCGAGCGGATGCCGCGCTGAACGTGTCCCACACGGAGTCGCCGCGTCCGCCGTCTCTGGCTGCTCCCTCAACCTGGAACGCGGTCGTCGAGACGCCCATCGAGAAACCATCGGGCAGCAGGTCACCGAGCTCTGCCGTGCGGTGGGGCCAGTCACGGGATTCGGAGGCGGTCGGGCGCGGTTTCGAACGGATGTTGCGGGCGGACTGCATACTCACGGGCCGAGGACTCTTTCCAGATAGCGGTTAGCGAAGCGACGCTCCGGGTCGAGCCTGTCACGAACCGCACGAAAATCATCGAAGTGCGGGTACCGATCCCGCAGCGCGTCGGCATCCTGGTAGTGAAGCTTGCCCCAGTGCGGGCGTCCGCCGTGCTCAAGCATGATCTCCTCGACGGCGCGAAAATACTCCTCCGGGTCTTCGCGAACGTAGCGGTGCACGGACACGTAGCCGGTGTCCCGCCCGCTGGCGGTCGACAGCCACAGGTCGTCGGCGGCCGCGCAGCGCACTTCGATCGGAAACGAAATGCGCCAGCCCCGCGCGTCGATGAGCGCCCGCACCGCGCGAACGGCGTCGGGCACCCGGCTCCGTGGCAGGGCATATTCCATCTCGCGGAAGCGCACCGTGCGGCTGGTCGCGAACACCCGCGCCGAGGAATCCGTGAATTCCTTGCTGCCGGTGGCCGTGGCGGCCATGCGGGCGAGGGGGGGTACGAGCGCGGGAATCGCCGTGCCCAGATCGCACACGGCCCGGTACAGGCCATTGGCGAGCAGTTCGTCATCGATCCAGCGGGGCACCCGGGACGTGCGGGCACCGGGCGCCGCAGCAGAAAGGCGGGTGTTTGTTTTCGTCAGGGCGAGCGTCGTGTGCGGAAACCAGAAGAATTCGAAGTGGTCACCTGACGCGGAGCGCTGCAGGTAGGTCTCCAACACCTCGTCGAGGTCTTCGGTTTTCTGCACGGCATGCAGCACAAAGGTCGGGACGCACTGCAGCGTGACGTCGACAATGATGCCGAGAGCTCCGAGGCCGAGCCGGGCCGCCGGAAGCAGGTCCGCATGTTCGGTATCGCCAACGCGCAGCAGCGTCCCGTCAGCGACCACGAGCGTGAGGGCCACGACCTGGCTGGCGATCCCCTGGAACCGGCCACCAGTTCCATGCGTGCCCGTCGAAATGGCCCCGGCCACGGTCTGCATGTCGATGTCGCCGAGGTTGGTGAGGGCCAGTCCGTGCCCGGCAAGCAACCGCGTCAGCCGGTGCAGGGTCACGCCGCCGGCAACGGTGACCCTGGCCGTCTCGGCATCGACGCTGATCACGGCGTCTCCCCCGGCGACCCCGGCGGGCAGCGTGAGGTTGTGCAGGTCGAGCTGCACACCGGGGGCGAGCGCGATCCCCGTGAAGCTGTGCCCGGAGCCCACCGCCTTGACGCGCAGTCCGGCACGGGCAGCGGCCTGCACCGCACGCTGCACCGCTCCCACCGTCGCCGGACGCTCCATCCGAACCGGGCGCACGGACTCGGTGCGACCCCAGTTACGCCACGGAGCCGTACGCAGAATCACGACGCAGCTTTCATTAGGTTGCCTCCAGGTGACCCCCGATGCGGGGTGTGGTGGCCAGGGTTGTGACCGGTGCCGGGACCCCGCCGAAAACCGGTTGTCGGTAGCCTTTTCCTGCGCATTCTCCCGGCACGTAAAAAAGTGTCATCGAAGCGCGGTTCCAAGTTGACTTTGGCCGTTTCGCCTCGTCAAATGGTGGGGTGGGCCACCTGACCTCCTGCAAACATATCGCCTCCGCGACGTCGCCTCCGCGACCCGGAGTGCTTCGCGCTGCACTGCTGGTTCTCGTCACGCTCGCGAGCGTCTTGATACCCATCGCCATGCCCCACCAGGCGTTCGCCGCATCGACCACCGAGAACGGTGCCGAAACGGCCACCACCACCCCGACTCCGAACGCGACGGCCCAGCAGGTTGCCTCCCCCGTCATCACGAACCCCTCAGCGGGAGCTTTCATCGGGAGCTCGACCACGACCGTGTCCGGCACCCGCGACGCATCCTCCGAGGTACAACTGCTCTCCCCGACCGGCGGTGATCCGCTGTGCATTATCGCCCCGGACGGGACCACCCGGTGGTCCTGCCGCAATGCGTCGCTGCCAAGTTTCTCAGCCGTGACGCTGCGCGTTGTCGTCACGGGCGATTCGACGCTGTCGGACGAGATCACGGTCACGGTGCTTGCACCCCCAACGGTGACCGGTGGGGTATCGAACGGCCTGGTTCGCGGCACGGGCCACCCCGGGGCATCCGTCACCGTGACCGTGGCGAACGGGGCGGACTGCACGACCACGGCAGATGGTTCAGGGGCCTGGGCCTGCTACCTCGACGGGGTGACGTCGAGCGGGTCCCGTGACGTGTCGGCACGGCAGCGCGCAATCTACAGCGGACAGAACTCGTCGAACCCGAGCCCAACGGTGTCGATAGCGTTCGACATTGACCGGCCCAATCCCCCGATCATCACCGCCCCCGCCGCCGGGACTCAGATTCCCGTGGCGGGGACCACCTACGTGGGAACCGGTGAAAACGGTACAACGGTCACGGTGTTTGCCGGCGCCTACTCGGTGTGCACGACGACAGTCACCGCCGGCGCGTGGACCTGCACCGTCGGCGGCATCGCCGTCGGTTCGTACTCCCTCGTGGCGGTACAGCAAGACGCTGCCGGCAATGTGAGCCGCGGCAGCCCCGGCCTCAGGGTGGCATATGTGGCACCGCCCGCCCCCACCGCCACCCGAACGCCGACGCCCAGTCCACGTCCCAGCGGAATGGCCACACCGGTCCCGGAGGCTTCGATCCCCTCGCCCTCCGCCACGGGCGACGCCGCCCCCGTCGCGCCGGTCCCCACTCCGAGCCCCTCAGCGTCCAGCGAGGGCCCCGCCGCGGGGGTCACACCCGGGCAGTGGAATGCTCCGACCCGGTTCACGGCAGCGGTGTCGTCCCCGTTCACGACGGCGCCCTTCCCCTGGCTGCAGGCCGTTCTCCTTGCCCTCGGGGCGATGCTTCTGCTCGCCCTTCCTGCGCGCCTGCTGGCGGGAACCATCTCGCGGGCCAGGGGCGGCCGCCCGCTGTGGAGCGCCACGTCGATTGCCGGGCGCAACCGGGCACGCGATGAGTTCGAAACCGCTCCCACCGTACAGTTGAATCGGTGGCTTCTCGGCGGAGCCGCGCTCGTTGCCGCCGCGACCCTGGTGATGTTGTCGGGCCCGGTCGTCTCCCAGCCGGCCTACCTGCGCCTGCTCGTCGCCGTGATCGTCGCGCTGCTCCTCGTCAACCTCTCGGCCGCCGTGGTGCCCCTGTGGTGGAGCACCCGGGTGATGCACATCGATGCGACCATCACATTCCTGCCGCGCTACCTTGCGCTGGTCGCCGTGGCGGCGATTGGATCGCGCGTGCTCGACATTCACCCCGTCCTGCTGTTCGGTCTCCTCGGCAGCGTCACGATTGCCGCGGGGCCGACGATTGCCCAGCGGGGACAACTCGCCGCGGTTCGCGCCGCAAGCCTCATGGCCCTCGCGATCGTGGGCTGGACCACCCTCGGCGCGCTCCCCACGGCCGCCGGGCTGGTGAGCAGCCTCGTCGCGGAAATCGTGAACACCGTGGTGCTCGCGTCAATTGGGTCCGCTGTGCTCGTTCTCGTACCCCTGGGCCGCACGAGCGGCCGGAGCGTGCTCGCGTGGTCGCCCCTGTTCTGGGCTGGCCTCATGGTCGCCGCGTTCACCCTGCTCTTTGCCGTGCTGTCCCCGGTGATTGACGTGTGGCAGAGTGCCGGACGGGTGCCGCTGCTCTGGGTGGCCGCCGGTATCTTTGCCGCGCTGAGCGGAGGGGCCTGGGCGTGGCAACGGTTCGTGGCTCCAACACAGCTCTGACAGGGGCTATCGTAAAAATGTGCGCTTAGGAGTCCTCGACGTCGGGTCGAATACCGTCCACCTGCTCATCGTCGACGCCCACGCGGGCGCTCCTCCCCTGCCCATGGCCGCCGATAAGGCGGTGCTGCGGCTGATGCGCTACATCACGCCGGACGGTGCGATCAGCGACGAGGGGGTCGCGGCCGTGCTCACGGCCGTGCAGAATGCCGCCGACTTCGCCGCTGGGCACCAGATCGACGAACTACTGCCCTTCGCCACGTCGGCGCTCCGCGAGGCCACCAATGGGCCGGAGCTGCTTGATCGCGTGGAACGCGAAACCGGCGTCGCCCTCCAGGTGCTTTCCGGTGCGGACGAGGCTCGGCTGACGTTCCTCGCCGTGCGACGCTGGTACGGCTGGTCGGCGGAGAATATTCTGCTCTTCGACATTGGCGGCGGTTCCCTGGAGATCGCATCCGGTGCGGGCGAGGTTCCCGACGTCGCCCTATCCCTGCCCCTCGGGGCCGGCCGGTCCACCATCGGTTTTCTGCACCATGATCCGCCGATGCCCGATGAGGTCGCCGCGCTCCGCCGCCACGCCGCGAAGGTACTCAAGGAATCCGTCGGGGCGTTTGCCGCGCTGCCGGCGCCCCACCACATCGTCGGTTCGTCCAAGACCATCCGGTCGCTCGCCCGGCTCGCCGGCTCCACGTCCGACGGCGTCGGCTCCGGTGATCGGTTGCGCGTCGGGCGCTCACAGCTAAACGACTGGGTCCCCCGCCTGGCCCGCATCCCGGCTGACGCGAGACCGGCGCTTCCTGGCATCACCGCGGATCGCACGTTCCAAATCGTCGCCGGCGGAATCGTGCTGGGCGAGGCCATGTCAGCCTTCAAGGCAGAGGAACTGGAGGTGTCTCCGTGGGCCCTGCGCGAAGGCATCATCCTTCGGTACCTCGACCGCCTGAGCTAAAAGACGCCGCCGCCGCGCCGCGCGCCGTTACGCGACCCGAACGTCGATCTCGCCCGGCTCCGCGGCATCCGTCCCGAAGACGAGAAAACGGTTGGCGATCTTGTCGCTGAAGAAGCGGTCGTGGCTGACCACGACGACGGCGCCAGGGAAGTGCAGCAGGGCGCGTTCCATCACCTGGGTGCTTGACATGTCGAGGTGGTTCGTCGGTTCGTCGAGCAGCAGCACAGAGGCACCGGAGAGCAGGCACTGCGCCATGGCCACCCGGGCTCGCTGCCCACCGGACAGGTTGCCGATCTTCTGTTTGAGGTCGGCGTCGGAGAACTGGAACATTGCGAGGAAGCGGTTCACCGATTTGCGTGTGGCGATGAGGGCCAGGCTTCCCGGCATCGCGTTGACGGCGTGACTGACCGTGTCGGTCTCGTCGAGTTCGGCGAGGACCTGGTTGTACGAGACGACTCCCGCGCCGGATGCCCAGTTGACGGATCCGGAATCGGCCGGCTCCTCGCCGGTCAGTACGCGCAGCAGCGAGGTCTTGCCGCTTCCGTTGGGGCCGAGCACGACGATGCGGTTGCCGCGACGGATCTCGAACGTCAGGTCGCTGAACAGCACCTTGTCGCCGTAGGACTTGCCCAGCTCTTCCACCCGGCACAGTGCGTCCTTGACGTGCAGCGAGCCGTAGATCTCCGTGATGATCTGGTCGACCGGGCGGGGAGCCCTGGACTTCTTGATGTGGGCGAGCTTGTTGCCGAGCTTTCGGCTTTCCGCTTTCGCCGCCTCGCGACGGTCGGAGATGCCCTCCGCCTCGAACGCGAGCAGTTCTGACTCGTGCACGTACTGTGCGTCGAGGGTCTTGAGGCGGAACTGCTTCTGCACGACGTATTCGCCGAAGTTACCGGGGTACTCGTGCAGGTGATAATTCTCGACCTCGATGATGCGGGTGACGACGGCGTCGAGAAACTTGCGGTCGTGCGAGACGACGATGGCGGCGCCACGGAAGTCGCGGAACCACGCTTCGAGCCACTCCACACCGGCAACGTCGAGGTAGTTGGTCGGCTCGTCGAGCAGGAGCACGTCCGGTGCCTCGAGCACGATCTTGGCGAGGGCGGCGCGGTTGCGCCAGCCACCGGACAGGTCGTCGATGGCGCACACACGGTGCGCCTCATCAAAGCCGAGGGTCGTGAGGGCCGTGTCGATGTGGCGCTTGTAGTCCCAGCCATCCAGACGGTCCATGTCCTCGAACAGCTCGGCCTGGCGCGCGATCAGGACGTCGAGGGCGGCACTGGCGGATGAGTCACGCGCAATGGCCGCATCGATTGCAGCGAGCTCCGCCTCGACCGCCTTGACGTCGACGAACAAGGCATCGAGCACCTCGGTGATCGTCGACGCACCGTTGAGCTCGGAGAATTGAGAGAAATAGCCCACGCGGGTGCCCGGCTCCAGCGTGACCGTGCCCGCGTCGGGCGACACCTGGTCGAGGATCAGCTTGAGGATCGTCGACTTTCCCGACCCGTTCTTGCCGATCAGGCCCACCCGGTCACCCGGTTCGAGGCGAAAGAACGCCTCGCGCAGAATCTGGGTCTTCTCAAATCGAACACTGACGTCGTTCAGCCTGATCAGGCTCATGGTTTCCTTTCGAGCGGCCGCCGACTCCAGCGACATTGTCCGTCCTGCGCAACGAGCGCTCAGGGACGAGGACTCAGCTTACAGCGTGCCGAAAGGGCAGGATCAGTGTCCGCCGTCGAGGCGGCCGCCGAGGCGGGTGTGCAGTTTGCTGCTGGCTTTGTTCATGCCGATGATGTCGACCGTTTTGCCCAGGCGTTCGTACTTGGTCGTGATCGCGTCGAGGGAGGCGACGGTGGAGGCATCCCAGATGTGGGAGGCGGAGATGTCGATCACAATGTTGTCGGGGTCGTCGTGGTAGTAGAACTGGGTGGTCAGGTCGTTGCTCGAGGCGAAGAACAGTGCCCCGTCCACCGTGTACAACGCGGTGGGAACCTCTGCGTCTTCGGGCAGCGAGCGTTCGACGGTGACGAGGTGCGCGACCCGGCGGGCGAAGGCCACCATGGCGATGATCACGCCGACAACGACGCCGATGGCGAGGTTGTGGGTGGCGACGATGACGATGACGGTGGCGACCATGACGGTCGTCTCGCTCTTGGGCATCCGCTTCAGGGTGGACAGGCGGATGCTGTGCCAGTCGAACGTGAGGTACGACACGATGATCATCACCGAGACCAGGGCGGCCATCGGCACGACGGCGAGCAGGTCGCCGAGGCCCAGCACGAGCACGAGCAGGAACACACCGGCGAGGAACGTAGAGATGCGGGTGCGGGCACCGGACGCCTTGACGTTGATCATCGTCTGGCCGATCATGGCGCAGCCGCCCATGCCGCCGAAGAACCCGGAAAGCATGTTGGCCACACCCTGGCCCCACGCTTCCCGGGTCTTGCGGGAATGCGTGTCGGTGATCTCGTCCACGAGCTTGGCGGCCATGAGGGATTCGAGAATACCGACCAACGCCATGCCCAGCGAGAACGGCGCGATGATGCGGAACGTTTCAAGGTTCAGCGGCACGTCCGGGAAGATCCATTGCGGCAGGGTCGTGGGCAGTTCGCCCTGATCGCCGATGGTGGGCACGTTGATGGCGATCACGACCGTCGCGATGGTGAGGACCAGGATCGCCACCAGCGGCGCCGGCACCACCTTCGTGATGCGGGGCATCACGATCATGATAATGATCCCGATGGCTACGAGCGGGTAGACCATGAACGGCACCCCGAGCAGCTGCGGCAGCTGCGAGGTGAAGATCAAGATGGCGAGGGCGTTCACGAAACCCACCATGACACTGCGCGGAATGAACCGCATCAGCTTCGCGACACCGAGAACGGCGAGCAAAATCTGGAAGATACCGGCCAGGATCACCGTGGCGAGGAAATACTCAATGCCGTAGTCCCGAGCGACCGGCGCGATCACCAGCGCAACGGCGCCGGTCGCCGCCGTGATCATCGCCGGACGCCCCCCGAGGAACGCAATTGAAACCGCCATCACAAACGACGAAAACAACCCCAGTCGCGGGTCGACGCCGGCAATGACGGAGAACGCAATCGCTTCGGGGATGAGCGCCATCGCCACAACCAGGCCGGCGAGCACCTCCCGGGTGAGCAACCGCGGCGACCGCAGGGCCGTCATCACAGACGGATTAGGGGTGTAGCGGCTGGCCGTACCTGGCCGGGGAGCAAATGCCATGAAAATCTCCAGATAACGAGCGTCCGATCGAAATCAGAACGGGAATACGGGCTTCACTCTGCGACGAGCGCGCCACGAGCGCCGGAGGCAGCACGTGGCAAAGACTGGCTTACTGTGGAACTTCGGCCTGGTACGCACTCTACCCTAACGTAAGGGTAGAGTTTCACGACGAGGAAAACGGAACCCGCACATGACGACGGAGCAAGGGCCGAACATGATCATGCACATTGGCGAGCTGGCCGAGAAAAGCAAAATGTCACTGCGCACAATTCGGCACTACGACGAGGTCGGGCTGCTGAAACCCTCTGGCCGCTCCGAGGGTGGCTTCCGCCTTTATACCGCGGACGACCTGGACCGGCTGTTGCTGATTCGGCAGATCAAGGCGCTCGGGTTCTCCCTCGAGGACATGGCGGACATCCTCCACATCATCCAAACGCTGCAAAGCGACAACGCGGCGGCCGACACGCCGGGAACCCGCGTCAAGCTCGACGGGTACCTTGAGCAGGCACTGGAACGTCGCACCAAACTCCAGGATTACCTTGCCCGTGGCGACGAAATCATCGCGACACTCGAAGCCCTCAGCCGGTAACGCATCGGCATCGTCTTAATCAGTCCTGCGCCCTTGTGTGTCCCAGATCACGGAGCCCGCGCCTCCACGGTTCCTACAGTGGATACATCCGCGGGTCTTCCCGCACACAACTCGCAGGGAGCAGCCCATGTACCAGGCAATCTGGAATGACGTCGTGTTGGCGGAGTCCGAAGAAACCATCCGGGTGGAGGGCAACCACTACTTCCCGCCGACGTCACTGATCTCTGTGCACTTCTCCAAGGCGTCCCTGACGTCGCAGTGCGCGTGGAAGGGAACGGCGCAGTACTACACGCTCTCCGTCGACGGGCAGAAGAACGCCAATGCCGCGTGGTACTACCCCGACCCGACGTCGGCGGCCGAGAATATCCGAAACTACGTCGCGTTCTCCAACGGTGTTCGCGTCGTGGCAGTTCAGGAAAACGGCGAACCGCGCGTAAACCCGTTCGTCGCCCTGTGCCGCCGGGTCATGACCCGCAGATGACCGTGCGGCAGTCCCCGCTCGTCGCGGTGTCCGGTGCGGCGATCTACGTGCGTGCCCGGGTTGAGCGGCCCCTCCCGATTCGCCGCGCGCTGAGTCTTGGGGCGGGCGGTGCTCTGATCGCATTGATCACAACGGGCGCGCTCGAAACTTTCGATGCGCTGCGAGGTCCAACCCTGTGGGGCCCCGGCAGCGCCCTGGCGGAGACGCTCCTGGCCATCACCGTGGGGCTCCTGATCGGCCTGACCGCGAGCGTCAGGCCTCGACGACCGAAGGCCGACGCGTAGGGCCGAGAGGACCGGGCAGAAACAGCCGTCTGGACCTTCGCTGGCAGGAAACAGCGAGCCTCGTGCCAGCCATCGCCGCCCGCCGCGCGCATTGCGCTGACGCTGCGGATTAAGACGTGGTGCCCCCACTGGGATTTGAACCCAGACTTGAACGATTTTAAGTCGTTTGCCTCTGCCGATTGGGCTACGGGGGCGCGTTCGAACGTTCTCGAACGCTTCTAGCGTAAGCGGTGCGATGCACGCACCGCGACGGGCGTTACTTCGAAGCGGATGCCTGTGCGGCGTCGCGCTCGGCGATGACCTCGTCAACGACCGCATCGGTCGGGGCCGATTCGGGTGTCGTCGACAGGGCCGCGGTATCCGTCGCAGCGGGCTTGGCAGCCTTGACGATGGGTTTGCGCGGGGCACGAGGCGCACGCGGCGCGCGAGGCGCTGCGGCTGCCGGGGCAGACGCTTCCACCGGGGGCTTCGGACGCGAGGCGAACTCCTCGAAGGCGGCGCGAGGCGTCTGAACTGCGCTCAGGGACACGATGTCGCGACCGAGGAAGAAGTTGTTCACCCAACCCCAGACCACGCGCAGCTTGCGCTCCCAGCTCGGCATGGCCATGCCGTGGTAGCCACGGTGCGCGAACCAGGCCGGCAGGCCGGTGATCGCGATCTTGCCGGACTGGAAGACACCGATTCCGACGCCGAGACCGGCGACGGCTCCGAGGTTCTTGTGCAGATACTCCTGGGGGCCTTCGCCACGCAGCACGGCCACGATGTTCTTGGCGAGGAGCTTGCCCTGACGTACGGCGTGCTGGGCGTTGGGGACACAGTTGCCGCCCACTCCGCCGCCGCTGAGGTCGGGGACGGCACTGACGTCCCCGGCACCCCAGGCATCGGCGACGATGTCGTCTTCGGTTCCCACGCGCAGGTCGGCGCGCACCTGCAGGCGACCGCGGTCCTCGATGGGAAGGTCGGTGTGGCGCACGATGGTCGGGTTCGCCATGACGCCGGCGGTCCAGACGATGAGGTCGGTCTCGAACGTCTCGCCGGTGGAGAGTTCGATGACACCGTCGACGGCGCTCTTCAGCTGCGTGTCGAGGTGGATCTGAGCGCCGCGGGCAGCGAGATTGTCGATGACCCACAGGCTCGTCTTCAGCGAGACCTCGGGCATGATGCGTCCCATTGCCTCGATCAGGTGGAAGTGCACCTCGTCGAAGCTGATCTCGGGATACGAGGTGAGCAGCGAGGTCGCAAAGGAACGCAGCTCGGCGAAGATCTCGATGCCGGCGAAACCGCCACCGACAACGACAAACGTGAGCAGACGGTCACGCTCGGGGCCGGCGGGAAGCGCTGCGGCCTTATCGAAGTTCGTCAGCACACGATCGCGAATGGCGACCGCTTCCTCGATCGTCTTGAGGCCGATCGCCTGGTCGGCGACGCCCGGGATCGGGAAGGTGCGCGACACGGCGCCGGCGGTCACCACGACGATGTCGTAGTCGAAGTCCCACGAATCGCCGGTGGGAGGCGTGATGGTGGCCTTCTTCTCCGCGTGGTTGATGTGCGTCACCTTGGCCGAGACGATGTTGGTCTTCTTGAGGTGTCGACGCTGCGAGACGACCGCGTGGCGCGGTTCAATTGAACCGGCGGCGACCTCCGGCAGGAACGGCTGATAGGTCATGTACGGCAGCGGGTCCACGATCGTGACCTCTGCCTCGCCGGATCGCAGCCATTTCTCGAGCTTCCAGGCCGTGTAGAAACCGGCGTAGCCGCCACCAACAATGAGAATTTTGGGCACGATGAGTGGGCCTCCTACATGGTTATTTTGCGCAAATACTCACTATTTGCGGCGAATTCGCTTGATATGCCGAGTGGCGCCAATGCCGAGCAATCCTAATAGGATACCAAATCCCACGAGCACGGCGAGCGGCAGGCTGATGTACGTGAGCGTGAGCTGGTTGGGAAGCCACGCAGCGGCGTCGTTCTGAGTCGGAACGGCCGGGTCTTTCCTGGGTGCGAGCGGGGCGACCACCGAGGGAGTTTCGGTGGGCTGGACCTCAATCTCGGCCCGGCGATGCAGGTGCACCCACTCGTTCAGCAGCTCCGCCGGAGGCTGCACGGCCGCCGGCGGCACATAGGTGGTGACGGCCGCCTTCGCGTCAATGAGCCCGTTTCCGTAGATGGGGCTCGGCGTGGTTTGTCCGTTGGGATCAGCGGATTCGATCACCCGATTCATCACCTCGGCCGCGCTCAGCTTGGGATACGCCGCACGAACGAGGGCCACCAGGCCCGACACGATGGGCGCAGCGGCACTCGTGCCGTCCCAGAGCACGTAGCTGCCGCCGGGCACTGCGCCCACAAGTTGTTCGCTGGGAGCGGCAACGGCAACGGTGATGCCCTGCGACGAAGCGTCAAAACTGGCCGTCTTCTCGCGGTCGACACCGGCGACCGTGAGCACCCCGGGAATGGTCGCCGGGGCACCGACCTCCGTGGTGCCGCTTCCGCGGTTGCCGGCCGCCGCGACCACGACGACATCGTGCTCGAATGCGTAGAGGAAGGCGTCATCCCAGCTTTGAGGCCAGAAGAGCGTATTGCGCGTGAGCGACATGTTGATGACGTCTGCACCGTTGTCGACCGCCCAGCGGATGCCCTCCGCGATCTGGTCGTCGTTGCTCACCGTGGATGCGGACTCGCCAAAAGCCACGGAGACCGACAGGATCTCCGCTTCAGGGGCGACGCCGATCAAACCGGTTCCGTCGCCCGTTCCGCGACCCGCGAGAAGCGAAGCCACCATCGTGCCGTGACCGCTGTCCTGGGCGTCACCGCCCACCGGGGTCTGGCCGTTCCCGGAACCGAGACCCGAGACATCCGTTCCCCCCACCACGGCTCCGTTGAGCTCGGCAACGCTGCCGTCGACGCCCGTGTCGATGACGGCCACGGTCACCCCGGCTCCACGCGTCGTGTTCCAGGCCTCGGAGAAGCCGTAGTCACCGAGCCAGTATTGGAGGTCCCGTATCTGGTCGGCGTGGGCAGCGGGGGCGTCGAGAACGATGGAGCCGCCCACGACGGAGGTCGCCAGCAATACGCCGAGGCCCACACCGAGCCGTCGCCACGCTCCCGTCACTCGGGTACCGAATCCGCCACCGAATAGTCGATGCATTCGCACACGGTTGGCGTCCAGGTGCAGCGCTCGAGCGCGAGATCGCCGATGGGGTTGACGCCTGCACCGGCCGCCAGGGCATGGCCCGCCAGGGCATGGAGGCACTTGACGCGGTTGGGCATTCCGCCGGAGGAGATACCCGCGATTTCGGGCACATCACCGAGTCGTGCACGATCGGCCAGGAAGCTTTCGTGGGCGGTGCGATAGGCGGCCCTGATATTCTCATCGTCCGCGAGCAACTGGTTGTACTCGTTCATCACCTGGGTGGCCTCGAGCTGCGAGATCGCGGCGGTGGCCGCCGGGTGGCACAGGTAGTAGGTGGTGGGAAACGGTGTGCCGTCGGCGAGGCGCGGCGCGGTCGCCACGACCGTGGGCGCTCCGCACACGCAGCGGGCCGCGATACCGACCACATTGCGAGCCGGTCGGCCGAGCTGGGCGGTGACGAGAGCGATGTCGTCGTCGGTGAAGGGGTCGAACGGGGGCGTGGTCATTGCGCTGCCTTCTGGGGTGCAAGACCGGCCGTCATCGCGGAAGCGAACAGGGATCCCAACCAATCGATTTTTGTATCTTGAATGTCTGTGCTCACCGTTGCCGGCACGTCGGTTCCCACGACGGGAACCGGTAGATCATTGATCACGAGAAAGCTTATGTCGCCCGGCTTCACATAGGAAAGCCGGTCCCGTGCCTGCGTGGTGACGTAGGTGCGATCGTTCCAGCGTTCCCGCTCGGCCGTGAATTTGTCAACCTTGGCCTGTTGCTCGCTCACCGCTTCATTGAGCGCGCTGATCTGCTGGCGTTGCTCCGCAAAGGTGCGCAGGCTCGGCGCGAGCACGACGACCGCCAACACGAGAATGACCATCATGACCAGCGAGAAACCCGAGAAATGGATGCCGCGCAGCCAGCCGCCGACCGGCGTCTCGGCCGGTTCGGTGGTCGGGAGTTCCCGCACCGTGGGTCTGGTGGCCACGGGAACTCCCTTCATTCGTTGGTCGAGCCTGTCGAGACCCGGTTGTCGAGCGATTACGCCGTGAAGCGCGGGAAAGCCGAACGACCCGCGTACACCGCGGCCTCGCCGAGTTCTTCTTCGATACGGAGAAGCTGGTTGTACTTGGCAACGCGCTCACTGCGCGCCGGGGCGCCGGTCTTGATCTGGCCGGCATCCGTTGCCACCGCGAGATCGGCAATGAATGTGTCCTCGGTCTCACCCGAACGGTGCGAGATGATGGCGGTGTATCCGCTGCGCTGCGCGAGCGAAACAGCATCCATGGTCTCGGTGAGGGTACCGATCTGGTTGACCTTCACGAGGATGGAGTTCGCGGCCCCCAGCTCAAGGCCCTTCGCCAGGCGTACCGGGTTCGTGACGAACAGGTCGTCACCGACGATCTGCACCTTGTCGCCAAGCTGCTGCGTGAGGTGCACGTAGCCGTCCCAGTCGTCTTCTTCCAGCGGGTCTTCGATCGACACGAGCGGGTACCCGGCTACCAGTTCGGCGTAGTACGCGGACAGTTCCTCGGCCGAGAGCTTCTTGCCCTCGAACGTGTAGGTTCCGTCGGAGAAGAATTCGCTCGCGGCGCAGTCGAGGGCCAGGGCGATGTCTTTTCCGGGAACGTAACCGGCGATCTCAATGGCTTCGACGATGAGGTCGAGGGCCGCACGGTTGCTCGGCAGGTTCGGCGCGAAGCCGCCCTCATCACCCAGACCGGTGGAGAGGCCCTTGGACTGCAGCAGCCCCTTGAGCGCGTGGTAGGTCTCGACGCCCCAGCGCAGTCCCTCGCGGAACGAGTCGGCGCCGAGGGGAACGATCATGAATTCCTGGATGTCCACGTCGTTGTCGGCGTGCGAGCCACCGTTGATGATGTTCATCAGCGGCACCGGCAGGGTGTGGGCGTTCGGGCCACCGAGGTAGCGGAACAGGGGCAGCCCCGCCGAGCTCGCGGCGGCCTTGGCCACGGCGAGGCTCACGCCGAGGATGGCGTTGGCGCCGAGGCGCTCCTTGTTGTCGGTTCCGTCGGTCTCGTTGAGAACCATGTCGACGACGCGCTGGTCGGTCGCGTCGATGTCTTCGACGGCCAGGCCGAGCTCGTCGATGACGGAGTCAACCGCCTGGAGCACGCCCTTGCCGAGGTAGCGGCCCTTGTCGCCATCGCGAAGCTCGTAGGCCTCGAACACTCCGGTCGATGCGCCAGAGGGAACGGCGGCGCGGCTGACGGTGCCGTCGTCCAGCAGGACCTCGACCTCAATAGTGGGGTTTCCTCGGGAATCGAGAATTTCGCGTGCGTCTACTGCCTCAATCAGGGCCACAACTGTCTCCTAAAGCTTGGGGTGATGGTGTCATCCTCGGTCAGTCTAGCCAAAGCATCTGGCCACAAGCCTCAGGCGCTTCAGGTGCCGAGGGCCTTGAAGTCCAGGTCCGCGGAGCTCACTGCTTCGGCGGTCACGAAGGCGAATCTGCCGAAGCCTGCCTCAGCTGCCCGGTCGAGCAATGCCTTGAGATTCTTGGTGCGCCGTTCCAGCCGAACGCGCAGTCCCTCGGCCACCAGCGCAGTTTTCAGGGCTACCAGGTGCGCCGGGTCTGCGTCCTTGTCATGCACGAGCACGACGGCGTTGGCAGCGGATGCCTCGTCGGCGCCGAGCAGGTCGACGATGCGTTCGAAACCGATCGAGAAACCGCACGCCGGCACATCCGTTCCCAGGAATCGTCCGATCATGCCGTCGTACCGGCCGCCACCACCGAGCGAGTAGCCGAGGGTGGGGTGCGAGATCTCAAAGATCGTCCCGGTGTAGTAGCCCATCCCGCGCACGAGTGTCGGGTCGAAGACGAGATCCACCGCGGGCATCGCCGCGCGGAGGGCCAGGAGGTCGGCGAAGGCGGCCTCCTCGAGCCAGTCTGGATTGTGTGCACCGACGTCCCAGCCGGAGCCGTCGATCCCGTTCAGGGTGCCCAGCGTCTCCGCAACGCCCCCGGTGGCGATACCGAGTGCGCCCAACTCGGCGACGACACCGTCCACGCCGATCTTGTCCAGCTTGTCGATTGTGATCAGGGCGCGCTCGGTGAGCTCGGACGCCACTCCCCAGTGGGCGAGCATGGTGGCGAGGATGCGCCGGTCGTTGATGCGAATGGAGCAGCCGCGGAGCCCGAGCTTCTCGAGGGTCGCCGCGGTCGCGGTGATGAGCTCGATCTCCGCGAGGGGGCCCGACTCTCCAATTACGTCGATGTCACACTGCACGAACTGGCGGTAGCGCCCCTTCTGCGGGCGCTCGGCACGCCAGACCGGCGCAATCTGAATCGAGCGAAACACGGCGGGCAGCTCGGCGCGGTGGCTGGCGTAGAACCTCGCAAGCGGAACGGTCAGGTCGAAGCGCAGGCCCAGGTCGGCCAGGGACAGCAGGTCGTCGCCGGCAACGGCCGCCGCGACATCCGCCGCTTGGAGGCCCCGCTTCATCACCGCGAAGGCGAGTTTCTCGTTATCGCCCCCGAGGCCGGAATGCAGCCGAGCGGAGTCCTCCATGACCGGGGTTTCGATCTCATCGAAACCGTGCAGGGCGAAGCTCTCCCGAATCACTCCGAGGGCACGCTCCCTGGAGGCCTTGTCGGCCGGGAGGAAGTCGCGCATGCCACGGGGAGGGGTTACTGATACGGCCATGTGCCAATTCTGTCAGGTCACGCCACCCTGCTCGTGCTGGTCAGTCGTCGACTAGAGGGCGCCTCCGGCCGCGCCGGGTGCGCCGGCTTCGACTCCCCCGTCGCCAACCGTCTCGCGTGCGATGTAGTTCTCGATATCGAAGAGGTTGTCTCCGGCGCGCTCTGCGATGGTGAGCAGCGTCGACATCGACGCGATCTCCTCGACCTGCTCCTTGAGGAACCACAGCATGGCCTGCTCACCGAGCGCGTCACCGTCGGCACGGGCCGCACGGAACAGCGCCTCGATCTGCGTCGTCACCTGGCGTTCCTGCGACAGGGCGAGCGCGATCGGTTCGACGGCGTTGCCGAACGTGTTCTGTACGGCCGGGATACCCGGGATGACAACGTCAAGGTCGCGGTCCATGCGGTACTGCACGAGCATCATCGCGTGGTTGCGCTCTTCGATGGACTGGCGGTAGAAGTGGCCAGCCAATTGCGGCAACGCCTGCGTGTCGAACCACACGGCGATGGCAATGTACTGCTGCGAAGCGGCAAACTCGTTACCGATTTGGGTGGACAGGAGTGCATTGAAGGATGTCTCGCTCATACAATAACGCTACCCGCACGGTGGAGGCTAGCACCAGCATGGGCACCCTAAGGCTGGGGCGCGGTGGGGAGTCCGATGATGCCGGCATCGAAGGAATCGACGTCGACCGCGCGTTCCGTGTTGGGGGCCATTGCGGTTTCGGCCTCCCGAATCTCGCCCTGGAGGTCACGGAGGGCGCCGCGTAAGGCCCGCTCGGCATCCAGGCCCTTGGACCGGGCCGCTGACACGATGGCCAGGAGGAGCGGACCCAGCTGGTCTTCACTCTCGATCGGCAGGGGGAACGCGTCGTCCGCTTCGAGCAGGCCGATCTTCTCGGCCCGGCCGAGCACCTTGTGGGCCAGGGCCAGGGAAGGCATACCGACGGGGATCCCATCGAGCACGCTCGTGCGCTCTGGTTTCTCTTCGGACTTGAACCCGTCCCACGCCGCGGTGACGTCGGCAGCAGTGTCCAGTCGCAGGTCGCCGAAGACATGCGGATGCCGGCCGATCATTTTGGCATTCATGTGGTGGGCCACGTCCTGGATGTCAAAGTTCTCGCCTTTGGTGTGGGCAGCGAGGTCGGCGTGGAAGAGCACCTGATACAGCACGTCACCGAGCTCCTCGAGCAGGTCATTGCGGCTGCCGGATTCGATTGCCTCGAGAAGCTCGTGGGATTCCTCCACGAGATACTGCACGAGGGATTCATGGGTCTGCTCGGCGTCCCAGGCGCAGCCGCCGGGTCCGCGTAGGCGTGCGACGGTCGCGATGAGAGTGCCGAGCGAGTTCGCTGTGGCTTCGTCCCCGGTACCGGGTGTTGTGGGTGCTGCGTCTGTCACGGCGTCTCCTTCTTCGATTCAATCGTAGGCTCTGCGCGCTCGGCCCTCCCCGATCCTCCCGGAAGACGCCGCAGCCTGGTGTATTCTGGCTGTGGTGAGCCGGGAAGCCTGGTCGGCAGTCAATATGTAGCGCCCTAGACCTCGTAAGGATTTGTAGTGTCACAATCCCCCCAGATTCCTCCCTCCGACCGGAGCAGCGACTTCGGTCCACTCTTTCGCCGCGGCGGATACGCGGAATTCCTGCGCATCTCCGCAATTCTCCGCAAGGAGACCGTCGGCGGTGGAATCCTGCTGCTCGCGACCGTGGCCGCCCTCATCATGGCGAACACCCCCCTCGCGGACACCTACTTCGCCGCACGCGACTTCAAGTTCGGGATCGAGTCCCTGCACCTGAACCTCAGCGTCGGCACCTGGGCCGCCGACGGACTTCTCGCCGTCTTCTTCTTCCTGGCCGGACTTGAACTCAAGCGCGAGTTTGTCGCCGGAGATCTGCGCAGCGTCAACCGGGCCATCGTCCCGGTCGCGGCAGCGGTCGGAGGGGTCATCGTTCCTGCCCTCATCTTCACGCTGATCAACCTGAACGGTGGCAGGGAAGCTCTCCGTGGCTGGGCCATTCCCACCGCAACCGACATCGCCTTCGCCGTGGCTGTTCTCGCCGTCATCGGCTCTCGGTTGCCCGCCGCGTTGCGGATCTTCCTGCTCACCCTGGCCGTGGTCGACGACCTCCTGGCCATTGCGATCATCGCTTTCTTCTACACCTCCGAGATTTCCTTCCTTCTCCTGTTCCTGGCGTTCATCCCGCTCGCCCTGTACTGGATCCTGTCGCACAAGTTCTCGCACTTCTTCGGCACCCGTGCCTGGGCCGCCTGGACGATTCTTCTGCCGCTGGGCTTCATCGTCTGGGCACTCGTGCACGGCTCCGGTGTTCACGCGACGGTGGCCGGTGTTCTGCTCGGCTTTGCCGTTCCGGTGGTGCGCAGCAGGCGCGGCGGCGGCCCGGACGCCGGTCCCGGCCTCGCCGAAACGCTGGAACACCGCCTGCGTCCGCTCTCGAGCGGATTCGCCATTCCGATCTTCGCGTTCTTCTCTGCCGGTGTCGCGATCGGGGGCGCCGAAGGCATGCTTCGCGCCATCACCGATCCGGTCGCCATCGGCATCGTCGTCGCACTCGTGGTCGGCAAACCGATCGGAGTGCTGCTGGCGACCTGGATCGTCACCAAGACCACCAAGGCGACGCTCGATCCCGACCTCGCCTGGATCGACGTCACCGGGGTTGCCGTGCTGGCCGGCGTCGGATTCACCGTGTCCCTGCTGATCAGTGAGCTCGGGTACGGCCAGGGCAGTCCGCACGATGACCACGCGAAGGTCGCCATTCTGGTGGGTTCGCTGCTGGCCGCGTTGCTGGCCGCCGTCATCCTGCGCGGTCGTAACCAGCACTACGCGGAGGTCGCCGAGAAGGAGGCCCTCGACGCCAACCAGGACGGCGTGCCCGACGTGTTCGAGACGAAGAACTAGCCCCGACAGGTATTCACTGGCACGAAAAAACACCCCCGTTGAGTCAACGGGGGTGTTTTTTCGCTCAGCGGACGTCTCGGCCCGTTACCGACCGGTGCCGGGCACCACCGTCTCGACGGGTCGCGGGAAGATTGCGCCGAGCAGCGCATCCGTCCATTCGATCAGGGCGGCATCGTCAACGGGCTCGCTCGTGCGGGCGTCGGTGCTGGTGCGCGGCAGCGGTACGATCAGCGCCCCGTTCGTGGGCGTGTACTTCGCCCCCGGGTACATGCGGCGCAGGCGGATCTGGATCGAGTCGGCCAGGTCCGCAGACGTGAGGCGCAGGTTCGAGCCCATGGCCACGACCTCGCTCAGCCCGGCCTGCTGCGCGTGCCAGCGCAACCGCGACACCGCGACCAGGTTCTGCACGCTGGTGGGCGGTTCTCCGTAACGATCGGTGAGCTCCTCGAGCACGAGGTCGATCTGGCCTGCTGCAGCGGCGGGGGAACTTGCGCTCGAGAGCTTCTGGTACGCCTCAAGCCGCAGTCGCTCACTGTCGACGAAGTCGTGCGGGATGTGCGCGTCAACGGGGAGCTCGAGCCGCAGCTCGGTCTGACCCTCGGCGACGTCCCCACGGAACGCGCTCACCGCTTCGCCGATCATCCGCAGGTAGAGGTCGAAGCCAACGCCGGCGATGTGGCCAGCCTGTTCCCCCCCGAGCAAGTTGCCGGCGCCGCGAATCTCCAGGTCCTTCAGCGCCACCTGCATTCCGGCGCCGAGTTCGTTGTTCGCGGCGATGGTGGACAGCCGGTCGTGTGCCGTTTCGGAGAGCGGCTTGTTGCCGTCGTAGAGGAAGTAGGCGTAGGCGCGCTCACGCCCGCGACCCACCCGGCCACGCAACTGGTGCAGTTGGCTGAGGCCGAACCTGTCGGCGCTGTCGATGATGATGGTGTTCGCGTTGGCGATGTCGAGGCCGGTTTCGATGATCGTCGTTGAGACGAGAATGTCGAACTTGCGCTCCCAGAAGTCGCCAACGACCTGTTCCAGCTGTGCCTCCGGCAGCTGCCCATGTGCCACAGCGATGCGGGCCTCCGGTACGAGCTCGGCGAGCTGCGCGGCAACCCGGTTGATGCTCGAGACCCGGTTGTGCACGAAGAAGATCTGGCCCTCGCGCAGGAGCTCACGACGGATGGCGGCACCCACCTGCCGCTCGGAGTACGGGCCCACGAAGGTGAGGATCGGGTGCCGATCTTCCGGTGGCGTCGCGAGCGTCGACATTTCCCGGATACCGGTGACGGCCATTTCCAGCGAACGCGGAATCGGGGTCGCGCTCATGGCGAGGATGTCGACGTTGGTCTTGAGCTTCTTGAGCGAGTCCTTGTGCTCAACACCGAATCGCTGCTCCTCATCGATGATGACGAGTCCGAGGTCCTTGAAGATGATCGAGGGCGACAGCAGACGGTGGGTGCCGATGACGATGTCCACCGTGCCATCGAGCATTCCGGCGATGGCCTCCTTCGATTCCTTCTCAGTCTGGAACCGCGAGAGGGCGCGCAGATGCACCGGGAAGCCGGCGAAACGTTCCTTGAACGTCTCCATGTGCTGGCTCACGAGCAGGGTCGTCGGCACGAGCATCGCCACCTGCTTGCCGTCCTGGATGGCCTTGAAGGCGGCGCGAATGGCGACCTCGGTCTTACCGAATCCCACGTCGCCCGACAAGAGCCGGTCCATGGGGATGGGCCGTTCCATGTCGGCCTTGACCTCATCGATGGTGGTGAGCTGGTCGGGGGTCTCCACGAAGGGGAAGGCCTCCTCAAGTTCGCGCTGCCAGGGGGTGTCGGGAGGGAAGGCGTGGCCCTTGCTCGCCATGCGCGCCGAGTAGAGCTTCACGAGCTCCACGGCAATGTCGCGCACGGCCCTGCGAGCCTTCGTCTTGGCCGCTGACCAGTCGCTCCCGCCCATCTTGCTCAGGGCGGGCGCCTCGCCGCCCACGTAGCGGCTCACGAGGTCGAGCTGGTCGGTGGGCACGTACAGTTTGTCGCCCGGGTGCCCGCGCTTGGACGGCGCGTATTCGAGTACCAGGTATTCGCGCGTGGTCTTGATCGGGTTGCGCCCCCCGCTCGACACCTCACGCTGGGTGAGCTCGAGGAAGCGGCCGATACCGTGTGTCTGGTGCACGACGTGGTCGCCGGTCTTCAGTTGCAGCGGGTCGACCACGTTCTTGCGGCGGCTGGCCAGCTTCTTCACCTGGCGCTCTGAGTACCCAGCGGTGCGCCCGTAGAATTCGGACTCGCTGATCAGGGTGAGCTTGGTCTCGGCCAGCTCGAAGCCATGGTCGACCCCCGCCTTGAGCAGGTAGGCGATGCCCGGTTCCGGCTCGTCCGGCCAGGAATCGACGACGCGTGCGGGCAGCTCGTGCTCGGCGAGCACATCGCCGGCACGTTCCACGAGGCCGGCACCCTGGGCGACGATTCCCACCGTCCAGCCGTCCTTCAGCCGACTCGCAACGTGGCCGACCGCACCCTCGACATTGCCCTGGAAGCTCGGCACGGTGTCGGCGTCAATGCGAATCGTGAGCAGGTCATCCATCTCGCGATGTTCCGGAAGCACGTCGGTGTCCGTGGGGGCGGCCTGGAACGAGCTGAGCGTCCACCAGTTGTGAGCGGATGCCGGTGCTCCCGGAGCCGTGTACGTGACGCTCTCGCGCAGGCGGCCCAGGGTGAGGAAGTCACCGGAGGCCAGGTCGATCGGCGAGTCGGCACCCGCGGTTGCCGCGCTCCACGCCGCCCCGAGAAATTCACGGTTGGTCTCGGCAAGGCTGATGGCGCGGCTCGCGACACGCTCGGGCGAGATGACAGCCACAGCCGCACGCGCCGGCAGGTAGTGCGTGACGGGTACGAGGCGATCCACGAGCGCGGGCGCGAGGCTCTCCATGCCTTCCACCGGGATGCCCTCGGCGATCTTGGCGAGCATGCCGGAGAGACTCGGAAACTCGTGTTCCATCTCGCGGGCACGCTGGCGCACGGCGGGACTGAGCAGGAGTTCGCGGCTTGGGGGCAGGGACACCGCCGTGACGGGTTCGGGCAGGGACCGCTGGTCGGCGACCGTGAACTCTCGAATCTGCTCGACCTCATCCCCGAAGAACTCGATGCGAAACGGATGCGAGGACACGGGCGGGAACACGTCGAGAATGCCACCGCGCACCGCGAATTCGCCGCGCCTGGTGACCATGTCCACTCGGGCATACGCGACGCTCACGAGCTGAAGGGCGATCCCGCTCAGGTCGTGGCCGCGGGCGGCAACGCGCAGTTCGATGGGCTCATAATCCGTGAGGTTGTCGGCCACGGGCTGGAGGGCGGCGCGCACGGAGGCGACCACCACGAGCGGGCGACGCTCGGCGACCGGGGTCTCTTCCCATTGCCGCATCCGCCGCAGGGCGTGAAGCCGGTTGCCGACGATCTCGGCGCTCGGGCTCAGACGTTCGTGCGGCAGCGTCTCCCAGGCGGGAAAGTCGATGATCTCCGCCTCGCCGGCGAAACACGCGAGGTTCTCGCGCAGCGCCTCGGCTTCCCGGCCCGTGGCCGTGATCACGAAGAGGGCCTGGGCCTCGTCGTGGCGCTGCTCAAGCAGGGCGGCGAGGAGAGGCGCGCGCAACCCCTCGGTGAGGGAGAAATCGGCATCCCGGCTCGCATAGGTGAGGGCGTTATCGAACGTGGAGGCGCGCTTGAGCGCTGAAATTAAGCCCTGAAGGATCACCGGTCGAGTCTACGCCTGCGAGGCACGCGCATCCGCTCTGTTAGGAGGGTGCGTGGAAGCGTTGCTGCGCGGCGGTGAGGCCGTCGGCCGCGATGAGTTCGATCGCGTCGGCGGCGTCCGTGAGGATATTGGGCAGAACGCCCCGCTCGGTCGACGTGAAGTCGTGCAGCACGAAGTCCGCGGCGCTTTGGCGGCCGGGGGGCCGACCGACTCCCATGCGCACCCGCACGAAGTCGCCCGTGCCGATCGCGGCGATGATGTCGCGCAGACCATTGTGCCCACCGTGGCCGCCGCCGACCTTGAGCTTGAGGGTGTCGAAGGGGATGTCGAGATCATCATGCACCACGATGAGCTGCGAGGGCGGGAGCGAGTAGAAGCGCAGGAGCGCTGCGACGGGCCCGCCGGACACATTCATGAAGGTATTCGGCTTGGCCAGGATGAGCTTCGGGCCGCCGGGCGCACTGCGACCTTCGGCGACCGATGAAGCGGTCTTGTGGTTCTTGAAATTCGCCCGCATGCGCTCGGCAAGTTGCGCGAGCACCATTTGGCCGACATTGTGGCGATTACCGGAGTAGTCGGGCCCGGGGTTACCGAGCCCGACTACGAGCCAGAGATTCTCGTCCAGTGGAATCCTCCGCTTACGACGGAACCAGAAAGGGATGACTACGCGGCGGGAGTGCCGGCGGTGATGACCTCGGTCTCAGCATCGCCCTCGCCACGCGGGGTGGACACGACGACGACGAGGGTGTCGGGCTCGGAGATGAGCTCGGCGCCGTCGGGCAGGATGATGTCGGACGCGTGGATCTGGGCGCCGTCTTCGAGGCCTTCGACCGAGACGGTGACGTTCTCGGGAATGTCGGTCGCTTCAACCTCGAGGAGAAGCGTCTTGGTGTCGAAGCCGCCGATGGTTCCGGGAGCAGTTTCGCCGGTCATGTGGACCTGGACCTCAACCTGAACCTTTTCGCCCGTGCGCACGACGATGAGGTCGATGTGCTCGACGATGGCGAGAACCGGGTCCTTCTGAACGTCCTTCACCAGAACGCGCTGGCTCTTGCCGTTGATGTCGAGGTCAAGGATCGAGTTCGCGCGACGAAGCAGCAGGCCCATGCGGTGGGCGGGAAGGGACACGTGCACCGGCTCGGTACCGTGACCGTAGATGACGGCGGGGATCATGCCCAGCACGCGCAGCTTGCGGGCCGCACCCTTGCCGAACTTCTCGCGCAGGTCAACCTCAACCTTGTAAATCTCTTTAGCCATGGTGCATCTCCTAGCGGGCCTAAGGGCCGTGGTCGTTGTTTGGTGTTCAACTCGAACGCATGTCAGCGTGAGGAAAAGCCCAAAGTCTCGTCCGCCGCGTCGATAACGGATGCCATGGGCCGGGTAACCCGGGGTGGCGACATCCCTCGCCGAAGTTCAGCTTCTAACTTTACACGTTTCTCGGGGCCCCTGCATTTAACGCAGCGTCGCTCCGGGCGGTTCCTGGAGCAGACCGAGTTCGGCGCGGGTCGGCGCTCCCTCCCAATCGCCGACGGTGGCGACGGCGAAGGCGCCGGTGACAGTGCCGCGGCGCAGGGCCTCCACCGGGGACAATCCGTCGAGGATCGCCGACAGGTAACCGGCGGTGAACGCATCGCCGGCGCCGATCGTGTCTCGAACGCTGACGGAGATGGCCGGGGCATGCTCGACCTGCCCGTCGTGCCAGACGCTGGCGCCGTGGGCGCCGCGTTTGATCACGAGCTGGCGCACCCCGAACGTGGCGAGTTCGGCGCACGCGGCGGCTTCGTCGAGCGGATCGTCGACGAAGAGCGCGAGCTCGTCGTCGGAGGCGATGACCAGGTCGGCGCTGCGGGCCAGCGCCGACAGCACCGGTCGGGCAATCTTTTCGGTCCACAGCTTCGCCCGGTAGTTGACGTCAACACTGACCAGGGCGCCGGCGGCCTTGGCGAGCCGCACCGCCTCACGCACGGCGGCGGCGGCCGTGTCGGAGAGTGCGGGCGTGATACCGGTCACGTGCAGAACACGCGGAACCGGGGTGAGGCTCGCGGCGGCATCCGCCGGGCAGAGGGCAGAGCCGGCCGACCCGACCCGGTAGTAGCTGACCCGGGACAGGTCATTGATGCGACGTTCGGCGAGCATCAGCCCGGTCGGTCGATCGGGGTCGAGGGTGACCGTGTCGACGAGCACCGATTCGGCGCGAAGACAACGCAGGATGAAGGTACCGACTTCGTCGACGCCGACCCGACCGGCCCAGCGCACGCTGTGGCCGAGGCGGGCGAGTCCGATCGCCACGTTGGATTCGGCGCCGGCCATGGTCATCTCCAGCGTGCCGCCGAGCCGCAACGCGGTGCCGGTGCGCAGGCTCACCATCGTCTCGCCGAGGGTGAGCACGTCGACGCCGGTCATGCCGGCCCGGCTGCCGCTGCGACGTTGCGGAACTCGGCGGCCCGCTCGCGCAGGGCGTCAAGGTCGCCGCCCCGCACCGAATCGCCGAGCAGTGGACTACCCAGACCGACCGCGACGGCGCCGGCCGTGAAGTACGCGGCGGCACGTTCGGCGTCAACGCCGCCGACCGGCACGAATGGCACGTCGGGCAACGGGTCGCGCAGGGCGCGCAGGTAGGCCGGACCACCGAACGAGCCGGGGAACAGTTTCACGGCCGTCGCGCCCGCGCGGCGGGCCGCGACCACCTCGGTTGGGGTGAGCGCGCCGGCCAGCACCGGCAGACCGAGCCGCACGGATTCGGCGATACTCTCGGTCACGGCCGGGGTGACCATGAACGTTGCCCCGGCGGCGGCGGCGCTCGTGACATCGTCAATCGTGAGGACGGTGCCGGCGCCGACGACGCAGCCGGCGGGGGCGAGCCTGGCCAGTTCTGCGATCACGCCGAGGGCATCCGTGGTCACGAGCGACACCTCAAGAAAACGGATGCCGGCGTCGAACAGGGTGAGCGATGCGGCGACCGCCGCCCCGGGGTCGGTACCCCGGATGATGGCCAGCAGCCGGTCGCGCCCCAGCTGGGCGAGAAAGTCGTGTGTCACGGCGCTCACCACTCCGCCACGGAACCGTCGCTGTGCCGCCAGAGCGGACTGCGCCAGGTGTGGCCCCGGGCATCCGCTGACCGCACGGCCGCCTCATCGACCTCGATACCGAGGCCCGGCCCGGTGAGCCTTTCGATGTTGCCGTTCACGAACCGCAGCGGGGACTTGTCGAGCACGTAGTCGAGCAGTTCGGCGCCCTGGTTGTAGTGGATGCCGATGCTCTGCTCCTGGATCAGGAAGTTCGGGGTGGCGAAGCCGACCTGCAGGCAGGCGGCGAGCGCGATCGGTCCGAGCGGGCAGTGCGGCGCCAGCTGCACGTCGTAGACCTCGGCCAGGGCCGCGATGCGGCGTACCTCCGAGATTCCGCCGGCGTGGGACAGGTCGGGTTGGGCGACGGCGATTCCGGCCTGGAGAACCGGCAGGAAGTCCTGGCGATTGTAAAGCCGCTCCCCCGTGGCGATCGGGATGGATGTCGCCTGCGCGAACTGCCTGATCAGGTGGGAGTTCTCGGGGACGACGGGTTCCTCAATGAAGAACGGACGCAGCGGCTCCAGCAGCGGCGCGATCCGGCGGGCGTTGGCGAGGGTGAAACGGCCGTGGAAGTCCACGGCGACATCACGGTCAGGACCCAGCACCTCGCGGGCCGCCGCGACGCGCTCGAGCACTCCGTCGATCTCGGCGACGGTGCCGATCGGACCCATCTTCCCCGACGCATTCATCTTGACGGCGGTCAGCCCCACGTCGAGCTGGGCCTGGATCGCGTCGGTGATGCCGCTCGGGTCGTCGCCGCCGGCCCACCCGTACATCCGGATGCGGTCGCGCACCGCCCCGCCGAGCAGGTCGTGCACGGGCACCCCGAGGGCCTTGCCCTTGATGTCCCAGAGGGCCTGGTCGATACCGGCGACAGCACTGCCGAAGACGGGCCCGCCGCGGTAGAAGCCGCTCTTGGTCATCACCTGCCAGTGGTCCTCGATTCGGCCGGGGTCGGAGCCGACGAGGTACTCCGCGAACTGTTCGACGACGGTGCGCACGGCATCGGAATGCCCCTCGAGGCTCGCCTCGCCCCAACCGACGACCCCGTCGTTCGTTTCCAGCCGCACGAAGAGCCAGCGCGGGGCGACCATGAACGTTTCAACGCGGGTGATTTTCATCTGAGGACACTTCCTGCCTGGACGGCGGCGACAATGTGATCGACGACCTGTTCGGGCGTCTGTGCAATGTCGAGCGTGAGGCCCGGCTCATCGTCCTCCAGCACCTCAAGGTCGGCAAACTGGGTGAGCAGCAGCGACGGAGGCATGTACTCATGCTGGCGCGCGGCGAGACGAGACGCTATCAGTTCGATGGGGCCGTTGGCGAAGACGATCACCAGGGTGGGAGCATGCTCCCGGAGCAGGTCACGGTAGCTCCGTTTAAGGGCCGAGCAGGCCATGACGACGCCCGACCCCTCGCTGCCCGCGAGACGATCGCCGACCTGGTGCAGCCACGGCAGCCGATGGGCGTCCGTCAGGGGTTTTCCGGAGGTCATCCAGGACTTGTTCTCGTCGGAATGCAGGCTGTCGCCGTCGATGAAGGGCAGGCCCAGCCGTTCGGCGAGCAGAACTCCAATGGTGCTCTTGCCGGATCCCTGCACCCCCATGATGACGATGGGCGGGATGGTGGCGTACACGCCTATCCCTTCGTGGCACCGGCGGTGAGGCCGGACACGATGTACTTCTGCGTGAAGAGGGCGATCACCATGATGGGCACCGTGACGACGACGGCTGCGGCCATCAGGCTGCCCCAGTCGATGCTTGCATAGGAGACGAAGTTGAAGATCGCCACCGGCAGGGTCTTGGTGTTGGCGCCGGACAGCACGAGGGCGAACATGAAGTTGTTCCACGAGAAGATGAACGACAGGATGCCGGCGGTCGCGAGTCCGGGAACCGACAACGGCAGGGTGATGCGCAGGAACGCTCCGATGTGGGTGAGTCCATCGACCTGCGCCTGCTCCTCCAGCTCGAGCGGGGTCGAGTCGAAGTAGCTGATCATGATGTACACGATGAGGGGCAGGGCGACGAACATGTGCGACAGGATGAGTACGCCGAAACCACCGACCATGCGCATGTTGGCGAAAATGAAGTACCACGGCACGAGCAGGCTCACCCCGGGAATGATGCGGGCCATGAGCACAACGATCGCGGAGCGATGCATGGTGAAGCGACTCATCGCGTAGGCGGCCGGAACCCCGATGATCAGGGAGAAGATAGTGGACAGCAACGCCACCCAGAAGCTGTTGAAGATGAATCCGAAATAGTTGTTTCGGCCGAGCACGTTGTCGTAGTTGTCCAAGGTCGGCGTGAAGAACAGGGTCTTGCTCGCGTCATAGATGTCGACGTTGGTTTTGAGCGACGAGATGAACATCCAAACCAGCGGGGCAATGAACAGCAGCACGGTCAGGGTGAGCGCGACAACCCGGAAGATCTTGTAGGCGCGCGGTTTGCGGCGCCGCGGCGCGGTTCTGACCGGGCGCGGTGTCTCGGTGACGGGACGAGTTTGCAGCGTCGTGGTCATGACCGGTTCGCCTTTCTGCGGTAGGTGAGTACCCACATGATCGCGATGATGAGCAGGAAGAACAGGATCAGCACGGTGGAGGCTATCCCATAGTCGTTGTAGTCGAAGCTCAAGCCGAAGGCGTAGATGTTGAGCGTCTCGACCTCGTGGAACGAGCCACCGCCCTTGCCCTTGGTCGCGTACAGGAGGTCGAAGGTCTTCAGGGCGTCGATGCCGCGCAGCACGATGGTCACGATGACGGTGGCGCGCATCAACGGCAGGGTGACAAACCAGAATCGCTGCCAGGAGTTGGCTCCGTCGATGCGAGCCGCTTCATCGGGTTCGTCGGAGAGCGAGGTGAGGCCGGCGAGGAGCATCAGCACGACCATCGGGGTCCACTGCCAAATGTCCACAAACATGAGAGTGGGCAGCGCGGTGTATTGGCCGGAGAGCCAGGGCTGGGCCGGAATACCGATCCAGCTCAGTACCTGGTTGGCGAAACCGATGTTCGGGTCAAAGATGAGGCGCCACATCATTCCGACGGCGACCGGAGTTGCGACCAGCGGAAGCAGGATGGCGACGCGCACCCATTTCTCACCGCGGAACGGTCGCCAGAGCAGCAGCGCGATGCACATGCCCAGAATCAATTCGATGGCGAGCGAACCGCCGGTGAACACGAACGTGCGCATCACGGCCGGCCAGAAGCGGTCCGTGTCGGTGAGCACCTCAAAATAGTTGCTGAGTCCGACCAGGTTGGATTTGGCGCGGACGGAGCCCTCGGAGTCGGTCACGCTGAGATACAGGGTCCAGCCCAGCGGGACAGCGATGAGAAGGCCGACGAAGATCATTGCGGGAGAGGCGAAGAGCCACTTCCGATTCCGGTTTGCCCAGGTGGAGTAGTTTCTCCACATTGAGGGCGTGGTGGTGACCATCGTGGTCATCTTTCACCTCACACTTGGTGTTGCACGTTCAGAAGGATGGGGACTGCCGGGGGTGGACGATCGTTGCCGACCGTCCACCCCCGTTGTTCAGTGGTTATTCGTCGTCGAGGAGGCCCTGGAAAGCATCATCCGCGTCGTCCGCGGCCGCGTCGGAGTCGCCGCCGGTGATGGCGATGACGATCGGGTCGCCGACGATCTCGCGAGCCTCGGGCACCTTGATGACGAGCGGGCGGTCATGGCCGACACCGTTCTTCGTGCTCGTGGCGATCGCCGCGGCCAGGTCGGCCGGGTAGGTCGACGTGCCGGCCGGGTCTTCCCAGACCGACTGGCGCGCACCGGGAACGCCGTCCTGCTGCACCTCCAGTGTCAGGTCCTGGCTGGTCGCCCATTCGATGAACTTCCATGCTTCAGCCGAGTTGTTCGATTCGGCGTTGATGCCGAGCGCCCAGGACGGCACGTTGTAGGCGACGGAACCGCCGGGGCCGGCCGGCATCGGTGCGAAGCCGACCGTGTCGGACACCTTGGAGGTCTCGGGGTCGGTCGCGTTCTTGTAGAGGCTGTCGGCCTCGGTGTAGAAACCGGCCTGGCCCTGCGTGAAGATGGCCATGGCTTCTGGCCAGCTCATGTCCGTGCTGACGTTTTCGGGGCCATACTCACGGATGAGTTTTCCGTAGAACGCGTACGCTTCCTTGGCTTCGGGGCTGGCGATGCCGGAGTCGCCGTTGTCGTCGATGAAGTCACCGCCGAAGCTGTAGAGAAAGCTCGAGAACTGGGTGACGGCGGCGGACTTGCCGGTACGGGCAACGAATCCGGCGACGCCGGGGTTCTGCTCCTTGATCGCCTGGGCGGCGGCTTCGAGTTCAACCATTGTGGTGGGAACGTCGAGTCCGGCATTAGCCAGCAGGTCCTTGCGGTAGTACAGCACTTCCTGCTCGGTGATGATGGGCACGCCCACCACGTTGTCGTCGTAGGTCGTCGACCCGACCGGACCCGGCTGGAAGTCGCTCCAGTCCCAGTCGGCATTCGACTCGACGTCGTCGCTCAGGTCGGCGAGGTAGCCGTTCTTGGCGAACAGCTTGCCCTCCTGGAGCGGGCGATACATCATGACGTCGATTTCGTCGGTACCCGCATTGAGTTTGACGTTGTACTGATCCGACAGCTGGTCTTCGCCGTACTGGCTGAGTTCGACCGTGAGGCCGGTGGCCGCTTCGAACTCGGGCAGCTTGTCCTTGATCGTGTCGGTCCAGACGTGGTTGGCCAGGGTGACGCGGAGCGTCTTCGAGGCTCCGTCACCGTCACCGGCACCGGCAGCGGTGCTGCAGGCGGTGAGCGAGCCTGCGGCGATAAATGTCGCTGCGGCGATGGCCGCAACACGAATAGCTGAATGACGCTTCACTGTGTCTCCATTCGAGGAACCAGTGCGTCTTCACACAGATTCCCAACCGATGCATCTTTACATCTGTCTCAGAGGGTGACGTTACAGCAATAAAACATACTTATTCAACCCCGTAATCAAAACGATATGATGTGTGGCATGACGGATAACGTAAATGCAGTGGCGCGGGCGACGGAACCCGACTCGCTCGCAGCCCTCCCCCGGGAGCTCGACGACAACTCCGCCCTGAACGGCCTGCACGCTCAAATTCTCGATCTGCTGGGCCTGGCCATCTGTGCCGGCGAGCTGCCCACCAGGTCGGTCTTTCGCATCGAGGAGCTGGAGGAACGTTACGGCGTCTCCCGCTCGGTCGTGCGGGAGGCCATCCGGGTGCTCGCTGCGATGGGCATGGTCGCCTCACGCCGCCGCGTGGGCGTGCAGATTCTGCCGGAGACCGACTGGAATCTTTACGATCCCCAGGTCATTCGCTGGCGCCTGGCCTCCCCGGCCCGGATCAACCAGCTGCGCTCCCTGACCGAGCTGCGCACCGCCATCGAGCCGGAGGCGGCGCGGCTGGCCGCTAGCCGGGCACCGTTGGCCGACGCGAGCGAGCTCATGGGCCTGGCCGGCAAGCTCTGGGCCGCCGGACAGGCCGATGACCCCGCGGCCTTCCTCGTTCTTGACATTGAGTTCCACCGCCTGGTGCTCGCGTGCTCAGGCAACGAGATGTTCGCCAAGCTCAACTCACTCGTCGCCGAGGTTCTGACGGGCCGGACACACTACGGGCTCATGCCGCATCGTCCGCACAACGAGGCGCTTCAGCTGCACGTCGACGTCGCCAGTGCCATTCAGCGCGGTGACGCCGCGGCCGCCCAGGCCGCCATGCTCGGCATCATGCAACGCGCATTCGACGAGATGAGTTCGATCTGGGAGGACGGCGAGCCGCAATAGGGCTGCTTAGAACAGTCCGGCAACGATGTAGATCGCCAGGGCGATCGCGAAGCCGATGACACCCACGAGTGCCTGGCCAACGGTCCAGGTCTTCAGTGTGGTCTTGGTGTCCATCCCGAAGAACCGGCTGACCAGCCAGAAGCCTGAGTCATTGACGTGGCCGGCGAACACCGAACCGGCGGCGAGGGCGAGAACGATCGCGGCAAGCTCCACCGGGTTGAAGGTCGTGTTGCTCATGACGACGGGCTGCAGCAGGGCAGCGGATGTCGTCAGTGCCACGGTCGCCGAACCCTGGGCGATGCGCACCACGGCGGCGATGACGAAACCAGCGACGATCACGGGGAGCCCGACGGCATCCAGGGACTCCGCGATCGCGTTGCCGATGCCGCTCGCTCGCAGCACTCCACCGAACATGCCACCGGCGCCGGTGATGAGGATGACGGACGACACCGGGCCGAGCGCGCTGTCGACGACAGCTTCCACGAGGTTGGCGGACTTGCGCTTCTTCCACCCGAGCAGAATCATTCCGAGCAGCACGGTGATGAGCAGGGCAACCGGGGTCTCACCCAGGGTGCGAAGGATCTGCACCCCCGAGTCATCGAGGGAGACCAGGCCTGCACTGGCGGCCATGTTGAGGCCGGTGTTGAGGAAGATCAGGCCGATCGGAAGCAGTAGCAGCGTGAGGACCGTACCGACCCTGGGTGTCGACTCGAACTCAGCGAAGTTGCCGGTGCTGCCGCTCAGGATGGAGGGAACGGGAATGTCGTACTTGCGGCCCACGTACCGGCCGAAGAGGTGACCTACGAAATACCACGTCGGCAGGGCAACGATCAGTCCGAAGATGAGCACGAGGCCGACATCGGCGCCGAGAAGCCCGGTGGCGGCGACGGGCCCGGGGTGCGGCGGCACGAAGATGTGCATCACCGAGAAGGCCACGGCCGAGGGGAAGGCGTAGCCGAGGAACGACCCGCCGAGGCGACGGGCGACCGCGAAGATAATGGGCAGCATCACGACGAGGCCCGCGTCGAAGAAGATCGGGAATCCGAGCATCAGGGAGGCGACCGCGAGGGCGAGCGGAGCGCGCTTCTCGCCGAAACGACTGATCAGGGCGTCGGTGAGTACCGTAGCCCCGCCACTGGTCTCGAGCATCCGGCCAAGCATGGCCCCGAGGCCCACGAGCAGGGCGACGCTCGCGAGTGTTCCGCCGAATCCGGCGAGCAGCGTGGGGATGACGCTGTCCGTGGGGATGCCGGTTGCAACGGCGGTGAGCAGGCTCACGATGATCAGGGAGAGGAAGGCGTGAACCTTGAACTTCATGATCAAGACGAGCAGGAGTGCGATGGCGCCGGCGGCAACGCCAAGCAGCGCGGGTGTCGACAACACCCAGTTCATTTCAAGATCGGTCATGCGTCGGGTATCTCTTTCTGTTTTCAGGTACGGCGTGTTACTGGTGCAGCGTGGTACTGCAGAAATTCAACTGCGAGTCCGACGATGTCGTCGGGAGTATTGGTGAGGTTGATCCGCACGCCGGCCTCGTCAGCCGCGAGCGGCTGGAGCGCGGCGAACTGCGAGTCGATCAGCGCGGCAGGCATGTACTCATGGTTGCGGTGGGTCAGCCGCTCGGCAACGAGCGCCTGGTCACCGAAGAGCTCAACGAACACGAGCGTCGGCACGATGCTGCGCAGCAGGTCACGGTAGCTGCGCTTGAGCGCCGAGCAGGCCACGACGTTGGGCTCACCGTTCGCCACGGACTCTGCAATCGTGTGGGCGATCAGGGTGAGCCACGGGATGCGATCGGCGTCGATGAGCGGATGCCCTGCCGCCATTTTGGCGCGGGCCTCCGCGCTGTGCAGGTCGTCGCCGTCGGCGAAGCGCATCCCCAGGGCATCGCCCAGGCGTTGGCCCACGGTTGATTTGCCGCAGCCCTGCACGCCCATCACCACGATCGGTCTCCCGGTAGACGATTTGGGGGCTGTACGGTTCAGGATTTCATCAGTCATTGACGCTCCGCTACATGGGCCGTTGCTTCATTACATCGGATCATTTTGCAATTCCTGCGCAATAAATCAGATTACATTGATTAATATTACCCATAATGTCTGTCCCGTCAAACGACCTTCCGTCCGGGGTGCGGGTCACGCAGGCCACCGACTAACCTTTAGATTGGTCTGGAAATAACAGCCCCAAAGGAGCAAACGTGTCAGTAACCGGTGCAACACAGGCAAACATTGGCGTCGTCGGATTGGCGGTGATGGGATCCAACCTCGCCCGCAACCTCGCGAGCCGCGACGGAAACACGGTCGCGGTGTTCAACCGCTCCCCCGAGCGCACGCGCCTGCTCACGACCGAGCACCCCGAGGCCAACTTCGTGGCCTCCGAGACCATCGCCGACTTCGTCGCGTCACTCTCGAAGCCTCGCACCGCCATCATCATGGTGCAGGCCGGCGCCGGAACCGACGCCGTGATCAAATCGCTCTCCGAACACTTTGAACCCGGCGACATCATCGTCGATGGCGGCAATGCCGACTTCACCGACACCATCCGTCGTGAAAAGGAACAGAGCGCCAAGGGACTCAACTTCGTGGGCGCCGGCATCTCCGGCGGCGAAGAGGGCGCGCTCAAGGGCCCGAGCATCATGCCCGGCGGCTCGGTGGAGGCATACAAGACCCTCGGCCCGATCCTCGAATCCATTGCCGCCGTCGTAGACGGCGTTCCCTGCGTCACCCACGTGGGAACGGATGGCGCTGGCCACTTCGTCAAGATGATCCACAACGGCATCGAGTACGCCGACATGCAGCTCATCTCCGAGGCCTACGACCTGCTCCGCAAGGTCGGCGGACACTCCCCCGCCGCCATCGCGGACGTGTTCACCGAGTGGAACTCCGGAGACCTCGAGAGCTACCTGATCGAGATCACCGCAGAGGTGCTGCGCCAGGTCGACACAAAGACCGGCAAGCCGTTCGTCGACATCGTGCTCGACGAGGCCGGCTCGAAGGGCACCGGCGTCTGGACCGTGCAGAACGCGCTCGACCTGGGCGTGCCCGTCGGCGGCATCGCCGAGGCCGTCTTCGCCCGCGCCGTGTCGAGCCACCCGGAACAGCGCGTCGCGTTCCGCGCCGTCGTCGACGCCCGCCCGGAGATCGCGGTTGTCGGCCATACCTTCGAGGATGACGTGCGCCAGGCGCTCTACTCCTCCAAGGTCGTCGCCTACGCGCAGGGCTTCGACGCCATCATCGCCGGTGCCGAGAAGTACGGCTGGAAGATCGACAAGGGCGCCATCGCCACGATTTGGCGCGGCGGCTGCATCATCCGCGCCCAGTTCCTCAACCGCATCGTCGACGCCTACGCGAACGACCCGTCGATCCCGACGCTGCTCGTCGACCCGTACTTCGCCAAGGCCGTTGCCGACGGTGAGGCAGCCTGGCGCCGGATCGTCTCGACGGCCGCGCTGTCGGGCATCCCGGTTCCCGGCTTTGGGTCGGCGCTGAGCTACTTCGACTCGCTCGCGAGTGAGCGCCTGCCGGCTGCCCTGGTGCAGGGACAGCGCGACTTCTTCGGTGCACACACCTACAAGCGCGCCGATCAGCCGGGCACGTTCCACACCCTGTGGTCCGGAGACCGCACGGAAATCGAGACCGAGGCGTCGACCCACTAGCCACGCCCTCTCCCCCGAAACGACGGAGATTTTGGTCATACGCGGCTTTCCCACCGGGAGAGTCCGCCTTGCACGGGATCTCCGTCGTTTTGTCATCTGCGGCGCCGGGCGGGCCCGTCTGGAATACTGGATTGAATCATGAGTGACAATTACCCCGAACTGTCCGGCTATGAGCCGAACGACCGCCAGCGCCCGTTGCGCAGCAAACATGTGACACGCCTGATGCGCATCGTCGTCGTGTTCGGCCTGTTGGCCCTCGTCATTCCCGGTGTGCTCACCACCATCAACGTGGCCTCCAACACGGCGAGCCGAGCCTGCAACGTTGATGTGGCGCGGTACTACCCGTTCGCCTCTGGCACCGACGCTCGCTTCGAGCTCAGCGGGCCGGGAGGCTTCGGATGGCAGTGCTACGCCATCGACCGCAATGAGCGGGAGACCTTTGTCAGCCAGCTGGGCATCATCCCCTCCGCGCCGCGGCCGGTCGCCCCAGGCCAACCCAGCTGAGGAACTGCTGGACGACTCGCCGACCCGGTGGTAAAATACTGAGAAAAATACCGGTGTGTGTCGTGCACCGGCCTGGTTCGGGCCTGACTCAGGAAGTCAGCGCCTGAAAGTCCCCGAGGGGGTGGCCCTGACGAACGAATCGTCTGATTCGGAATTCGTGGATGCCGTGGTCGTCGGATCTGGCTTCGGGGCATCCGTTGCGGCCTTCAAGCTGGCGTCTGCCGGCAAGTCGGTGGTCGTACTCGAACGCGGAAAACCGTACCCGCCCGGCAGCTTCGCGCGCACCCCCGCCCAGATGGGGCGGAACTTCTGGGACCCGAGCGCTGGCATGTACGGCCTGTTCGACGCGTGGACGTTTCGCGGGCTTGAGGGCATCGTGTCGAGCGGTCTCGGAGGCGGCTCGCTCATCTACGCCAATGTGCTGCTGCGCAAGGACGAGAAGTGGTTCGTGCGCGAGTCACCGGTTCCGGGCGGCGGCTATGAGAACTGGGTGTTCAGCCGGGCCGACCTCGACCCGCACTATGCGCACGTGGAAGAGATGTTGAACCCGGTGCCGTACCCCTACCAGGACACCCCGAAGACCGAGGCCATGGAAGCGGCCGCCAGATCGCTGGGGCTCCACATCGAACGGCCGCCCATCGCGGTGACGTTCGGTCCCACTCGCTATGCCGACGCCGAACCGAACCTGCAGATTGCCGCAGCGGAATACGGCAACCTGCACGGTCACCGCCGGGTCACCTGCCTGCTCTGCGGCGAGTGCGACGTGGGCTGCAACGTCGGTGCGAAGAACACCCTCGACCACACGTACCTCTCCGCCGCCCAGCACCACGGCGCCAGCATCCGTACCCTGCACGAGGTGCGCGGGTTCCGCCCCCTCGACGGCGGCGGTTACGAGGTGCGTTACGTGGTGCACGATCCGGATGCGACGCGGGGGCTTCCCGGCGGCACCGCCGGACTGCCGGTTCGACGCATCCGCTGCCGCCGCTTGATCCTGGGCGCCGGCACGTTCGGCTCGACGTTCCTGCTGCTGAGCAACCGGGCCTCCCTGCCCGCCATCAGCCCGCTGCTCGGCAGCCGGTTCAGCGGCAACGGCGATCTGCTCACGCTCCTGCTCAACGCGAAGACCGAATCGGGCGGCGTACGCAACCTCACCAGCGACCGTGGCCCGGTGATCACCACGGCCATTCGCGTGCCGGATACCGTGGACGGCGGCTCCGGCCGCGGTTTCTACATCGAAGACGCCGGGTATCCCGGGTTTCTGAATTGGCTGCTCGAAACCGCGCAGCTGCCCGAGGTGGTGGCCCGCATCGGTCCCGTCGCCTGGCAGCTTTTCCTGAACCGGCTCTTTCACGGTCAGCGCTCCAACATTTCGCGGGACCTCGCCGCGGCCCTCGGTGATGGCCATGCCTCGGCGAGCGCACTTCCTCTGCTGGGAATGGGTCGGGACGTGCCCGACGGCGTGATGACACTCGCCCAGGGGCGACTCCAGATCAACTGGACGCTCGCCACCTCCCACGGTTACTACGATCGCATGCGCTCCACCATGGCCGAGATCGCCACGGCGCTGCAGGCCCGGTTCGAGGACAACCCGCTGTGGTGGGCCAAGCGGGTGATCACCGTGCACCCGCTCGGTGGCGCCCCGGCCGCGCGGCAGATTGAGGAGGGTGTGTGCGATCAGTTCGGGGAGGTGTTCGGCTACCCAGGCCTCTACGTGTTGGACGGTGCCGCGATGCCTGGGCCGGTGGGGGCCAATCCCTCTCTCACGATTGCCGCGTTCTCCGATCGGGCCAGCGAACATATGCTCGACACGAAATGGACGGCATCCGGGTCACACGCGCGGGGCGCAGCCACGCCCGCCGTCACACCAATGGTCACGCCAGCGGTCACGCCAGCGGTCACGCCAGCGGTCACGCCAGCGGTCACACCCCCGTTACTAGCTCCCACATCACTGAGCTTCACCGAGCGGATGCGCGGTGCGGCGACGAGCGGCGTGCCCGACCCGGAACGGGGCGCCCTCACGGGCCGCATTCGCGGCCACGACCTCATGTTCGAACTGACGATCACGGCGACCGATGTGACCGCGTTCACGCGAGATCCCCTGCACCCTGCTCAAGCGAGCGGCTACGTCATGTGCGACGTGCTTGGCGGGCGCCTCGACGTGGAGCGGGGCTGGTTCAATCTGTTCGTTCGGCCAGAGGGATCGACTGGTCGCCGGATGCTGTACCGGCTCTGGCTGCGCGGTGTGGGGGGAACGCCGCTCACCCTTGTGGGGTACAAGGACGTGACCAACCGGGACGGCTTCACTCCCTGGAGAGACACGACGACCCTCTTCACCCACGTACTCGATGGGCATGTGGCCCCGCCAACCCCCCTCACCGACCTGAACGGACAGGCCGCCTTCCTCGCCCCCGACCGCGGCATTCGAGCCGCCGGAATCCTGCACATTTCGCCGTTGGCCCTAGCCCGACAACTGACCACATTCCGCGTCAGCGGCCCCGCCGGTCGCGGCGCGCTCTGGGCCTTCGGACGGTTGTTCCTCGCAGAAGTCGCGCACGTCTACCTTCGGGCCCGGAAGAGCCTCGACACGAACTGACCGACATGCCGAGGAGAAGGCACCGATGAAGAGACGCACTCTCGCTCGCCATGAGAAGGAGCTCGGTTTCCTGCCGGAGGACCGCGTGCGGTGGCTCGCACCCGGTCAGCTGCTGCGCACGGCCGTGCAGGTCGTGCTCGCCGAGATCTTCGCCAATTATGGGGACAAGCGCGAGTTGCAGGAGGTCTTCTCGAAGCGCCGGCTACGGCTGAAGGAACGTCCGCGGGGCGACCTATGGATCGACTTCACGGCCGACCTCGGTGACGGCTTCGACGCCACTGCGAGCGTCGCGTCGCTCCTCGGTCAGGATGAGCTGTCCGTGCGTTCGCCGGGCGATTCCGGGCTGACAGCGACCCTGCCCCGCGGGCACCTGCTCATCCTCGGCGGCGACGAGGTCTATCCCACCGCCTCGGCGAGCGGCTACGAGAACCGTACCCTCGGCCCCTACGCCGCAGCGCTCCCCGCCGATACCGCCCTGCGCCCGGGCAACCAGCATCCGAGCCTGCTCGCCCTGCCCGGTAATCATGACTGGTACGACGGGCTCAGCGCGTTTCTGCGCATTTTCAGGCGACCGCGGCGACTCGGCGCCTGGCACGCCATTCAGACGCGCAGCTACTTCGCTCTTCGCCTGGGCCACGGCTGGTGGCTCGCGGGCCTCGACAGTCAACTGGGTGAATACATCGACGAACCACAGCTGAACTACTTTCGCCAGCAGCTGACCAACCGGCTGCGCCCGGGGGACGCGATCATTCTCTGCACGGCATCCCCCACCTGGGTGGGCACCAAAACGCACGACCCCGACGCCTTCAACCAGCTGCACTACTTCGAGCGGCATTTTCTGCGCAACCGATACGACCCCGATACCGGAACGAGCAGGCCCACGGGGGCGCACGTGCGTGTCTGGCTCAGCGGGGATTCCCACCACTACACGCGGTACGAGCAGGTGCCGCCACGCCATGCCGCCAAAGAGCCGTCCGGGTGGCCGACCGGCGCCCGGGATCCCCGCGCAACCCAGCTCATCACCTGTGGGCTCGGCGGCGCCTTCCTCGCCGCAACACACAAATTACCGTCTGCTCTGACCCTCCCGTCTCCGCAGTCGCGCATGCGCGACAAAGACCAGCAGGGCACCGAGTACCGGCAAGCGCCCACAACGTACCCGGATAGGGCGAGCTCGCTCCGGATGAGTGCCCGCACCGCCAACCCCTTCAGTCGATTCTGGCTCGGCTGGCGCAATCCCACCTTCCCGCCGCTCCTCGGCGGCCTGCACCTGCTCGTGTTCCTTCCGCTCGTCTGGCTGCTCGGCATCAACCAGCCGGGTACCGTTCCCTCGCCGATGCCGAACGACGACGCCGCCGCGAGCCGTCTCGACGTGAGCGGGATTCTCATGATCCTGACCGCGGCGGTTCTGCTGGTCTCGATCGTCGCTGCCGTGTCCCCGCGCGAATGGCTGCCCCGCACCGCTCCGGCGGTGGCCGCCGTGGGCCTCCAGATCACCGTGCTTCTTACCCTCGTGATCCTGACCCTCTCGGTTCCCTGGCCGATCACCTGGTCTGGCGCCGAGAACGTGGTCGTCGCCGCGATCATCGTGGGCGCGGGCGGAGCCCTGCTCGGCACCGAAGTGTTCGCCCTCTTCACCCTGACCCAGCGCTCCGGCGGCATCTTCACCTGGCAGATGTCGAGCCAGGCCGTCGAAGACCACAAGGGTTTCCTGCGCATGCGACTGCACCGCAACGGAGACCTCGAGATCTTCCCTCTCGTCATCGACACTGTGTGCCGTGACTGGACCCTCGTCGACGCCGCAAACGGCCAGAAGCGGCCCGTCCCCAGTTCACCCCTCACGCCGCGACTTCTTGAGCCGCCCATCCTCGTCTCCCGAAAAGGCTTCCGCGCATGACATCACCACTCGCCACACCCGCACCGGTCACCCGCGCCGACCATGTGACGCAGGTCATTCCACTCACCGCTCCCGACGGCGCGCCGCTCTCCCTCGTGCACGTCACCACAGCGGGCATTCGACGCCATCCGCCCCGGGGGCCGGTCATGCTCGTGCACGGTGCCGGGGTGCGTTCGGAGCTGTTCCGCCCTCCGCTCAAACGCACGCTCGTGGACGCCCTGCTCGATCAGGGCTGGGACGTGTGGATGTTCAATTGGCGGGCATCCATCGACTTCGACCCGCTGCCGTGGACGCTGGACGACGCGGCCGTGTACGACTACCCCACGGCCGTCGCGCACATTCTGCGCGCCACCGGCGCCGATACCCTCAAGGCCGTCGTGCACTGCCAGGGTTCCACGTCGTTCACGATGGCAGCCGTCGCCGGCCTGCTCCCCCAGGTCGATACCGTCATCACCAACTCGGTGTCGCTGCACCCGGTTGTTCCGGCCCTGTCACGCTTCAAAATCACGCGGCTCGCGCCCATCGTGAATCATTTCAGCCCATACCTCAACACCGCTTGGGGCTACAAGTCCAACGGATACTTCTCCCGCGTCGTGCGCGGCCTGGTGCGAGCCAGCCACCCCGAGTGTGACAACACCGTCTGCCGCATGGTGAGCTTCACCTACGGCAGCGGACACCCGGCGCTCTGGGCACACCGTAACCTCGACCAGGCCACGCACGACTGGATCACCGGCGAATTCGCCGAGTCGCCCATGACGTTCTTCGCCCAGATGAAGAAGTGCCTCGATGCCGGCCATCTCGTTCACTCAGGCGTGCACAACGAGCTGCCCGTCGACCTCACGGCTGCGGCCCCGCAGACCGACGCGCGTTTCGTCTTTCTCACCGGGGCCGACAACCGCTGTTTCCTGCCCGAAAGTCAGCGCCGCAGCTATGAGTTCTTCAACCGGCATCGCCCCGGAAAAGATACCTTTCACCTCATTCCGCGCTACGGGCACCTCGACGTGTTCTTCGGGGTCAACGCGTGGCGCGACACCTACCCGATCATCGAAAGGGAGCTGGCACTATGAACGCCGCCACCGCGGCCCTGGGCCGTTCGCTGCAGGGTCTCCTCCAGGGCACGCTTTTGCGTCTGCCCTCTCCCGTGCCGGAACGTCAGGCACGGCTCACCGGCCAACACGCGCTCGTTGACGGTATCCCGTACACGATGCCGGTCAACTCCGATGATTCCCCCGTGCTGATGGCCGCCTTTCCCATTCGGCGTTCAGCGGCCGCTCGTCTGCTGCCCGGCACCGAACTGCATCCGGTCGGCATCGGGTTTGGCCGCGGACTACTCGTTGTGACGGTGGTCAACTATCTCGCCACCGACATCGGCACATACATCGAGTACTCCCTCGCCATCGCCGTGACGCACGGGTCGAAACCCGCCCCGCCCCTGCTGCCGGCACTGCTTATGGGCACCTACGGCACGGGCCAGTACGTGGTCGACCTTCCGGTGAGCTCCGAGATCTCCGTGAAGGGCGGCAAGGGTATCTGGGGCATGCCCAAGCACCAGGCCAACCTCGACTTCCTCGTGACCCCGAAGAAGGTCTCCGCGATGTATGCCGTCAATGGCATGCACGGGTGCACGATCGACATCAAACGCCCGCCGCACACGAACCTCCCGCTCAAGCTCGCGGCGGTCAACTACTGCGCCTTCCGCGGCCAGCTGATGAAGTCCTCCATTTACTTCGAGGCCCGAGCGGATGTCGCGGTCGGCCGCCGGGCGCAGGCGCGACTGGTTCTCGGCGACGCGCCCGGCGTTCAGGCGTTGAAGACGCTGCACGTCGCCCGCAAACCCCTCTTCACCGCGTATATGCCCGAGGCGCACGGTGTGCTCGACGACCACTACGAGGGATGGTTCCTCACGGCGGACACGAGCGAGCTCGCGGCATCGGGTCACCGCGGTGACGGCCTGGGGAGCGTTGTGCACCTGACGAACAGCCAGCAGTGGCTCGCGCCGCCTCGACGGCACACCTCCGACCGCGGCAGCGACGTAGAGATGTGAGGACACGATGCGTGAAGCCGGACCCGGCGGGTGGCTGCTGCTCGTCAACGCCCTGTATTTTCTCTTCGGGGCCACGATGTACATGGGCACGATGTGGGTGCTCAAGTTCTTTCTGTACCCCACCTGGCGGGGACTCACCCCGGAGACCGAACCGGTTCACTTCGCCATTCCCACGCTCGCGGCCACGAAGTTCTTCACCTTCGTCGTTCCGCTCATGCTGGTGGCCGGCGCGGTGCTCGTGGTGTCGGAGTGGGGCCACCCGCGCGTGTGGCTCAGCTGGGTGTGCGTGGCGGGAATCATCTTCCTGACCTACGTGGGCCAGGTGCTGATCATCCCGATCAACAAGAAGATTCGAGCCGGCACGTACGCGGGGGTCGACGAGCTGCGCGCGTTGCTCCGGCGCTGGATGTGGCTCAACGACCTGCGATTCTACGGTTCCACGGTGTTGTGGCTCGTGATTGTGGGCTACATCGTCGACAAGGGACAGCTCGCGGCGGCGTTCTCATGAACCGGCCAGTGAGCCGACGGCCGACGAGCGTGCGGGACTGGCTGCGGCAGCATCCGCTGCGGAGCGTACTGGTCGTTCTCGCCCTGATCACCGCGATCACCGGCGTCGCCGAGATTGTGGTGCCGCGCGGGCTGCTGGTCCTGCTCGGGGCGAGCCCCACGCCGCTCGCCGCCCAGCTGTTCGGCACCGTCGGACTGTTCATGCTGGTCGTGGGCGGGCTGCTCACCCGGTCGCTCCTGCGGCAGGTTCCGAACCGCGATGTGGTGCTCTGGGCGGGCGTGCAGAAGTTCGGTGCGGTCGTGGCGGTGTCGATCGGCGTCGCCAATGAGCTCTTCGGGCCGATTGCGTTGCTCGTGGCCCTGTTTGACCTGGCGACCGCCGTGCTGCTCTTTGTCTACGGGAGGCGGCTGCGCACTGCAGACGACGACCGATCATGAAACGATCCCTGGTGCTGGCCGGCGGGGGCATGCGTGTGGCGTGGCAGACCGGGGTGGTCAAGGCCCTCACCGAGGAGGGACTCAGTTTCGACCATTACGACGGAACGAGTGGCGGAATCCTCACGGCAGCAATGCTGCTCTCCGGGCTTCGCGCCGACGACATGGTGGCGCTGTGGAGCGCGCTCGACGTGGGCGACTTTGCCTCGGGGCTGCCGCTGAAGGAGTATTTGAAGGGGCCGTGGTCGCTTCAGGCGTTCGGGGACGCCGACGGGATTCGCGACCAGGTGTTCCCGGGACTCGGAATCGACGTGGCCCGCATCCGCTCGACAGACATTGCGGGCACGTTCAACGTGGCCGATTTCACGCACAAGCGATCGATCGCCTTCGAGGCGGGCGAGATCGACGCCGAGCTGCTCGCCGCAGGAATGTCGCTGCCCATTTTCATGACGCCGCTGCGCCGCGACGGCGTGGTGTACACCGATGCGGTGTGGATTAGGGACGCCAACGTGGCGGAGGCCCTGCGTCGTGGCGCGGAGGAGATCTGGCTCGTGTGGTGCATTGGCAACACGGGCTACTACGGCGATGGGCCGCTCGAACAGTACGTGCACATGATCGAGATGAGCGCCACCGGGGCGTTGCTCGCGGACTTCGCCGAGGCCGCCGCGGCGGGGCGGCGCTTCGTGCTGCACGTGGTGAAGCCGCAGCATCCGCTGCCGCTGGATCCCGAGTATTTTCTCGGCCGCATCAGCACCGATTCCCTCATCGCGATGGGGTATCGGGATGCCCGTGCCTACCTGGATGCGGCAAGTCCGACGGGTGTACCGGCGGATGCGGCGTGCACCGCCATGACGGAGCATGCGCCGGGCATCCGCTACGTCGAAGGGCTCAGCGCCAAGGTGCACGGTGTGCGACTGACCCTGTCGGTCACCGTCGTTCTGCCGCTGCCCGGTGAATCGGCCGTTCCGGAGCTCGCGGGCTTTCTCGACTACGCCCCATGGGGCGCACGAATTTTCCTGGCCGGCGGGGCCGTCGACATCGACGGGGCGCGTGTGACCTACACGGCGCGGATTCTGCACGACGGAGCGTGGCTGCGCCTGAGCGCCCGACGGGACCTGACGGACGACCCCGGCTGGGATGCCTGGGGCGATATGAACACGGTGGAGCTCGCCGTGCACGACGCGCAGGACACCCTCGTGCTCTCCTCAGACCTGACGCTCGGGGTGCGCGGTCTGCGGCGCCTCGTGGCCAGTGTCGAGCCGGTCGGCACGCATGGACTCGTGAGCCGGGCCGACGCGATTCGCCGCGTACTCGTGAAGGTGCTCGGTCGAAACTAGCGGTGCCACACACAGCACGGGGGCCGGTCATCGAAGCACGATGACCGGCCCCCGCAGGGAGAACGCAGGCTACGCGGCGCCGTCAAACATTGAGGTGACGGAACCCTCGTCGAAGACCTCGTGAATCGCACGCGCCAGCAGCGGGGCGATCGGCAGGACGGTGAGCGTGGGGAAGCGCTTCTCCTCCGGGATCGGGAGCGTGTCGGTGACGACGACGGCCGAGATGGCGGGGTTCTGCAGCATGTCAACGGCCGGGTCGCTGAACACGGCGTGCGTGGCAGCGACGACAACGCCGATGGCGCCGGCATCGCGCAGCGCCTCGGCGGCCAGGGCGATCGTGCGGCCGGTGTCGATCATGTCATCGACGAGCAGGCAGACACGTCCCTCCACCTGGCCGACGATCTCGTGTACCGAGACGCGGTTGGGGACGAGCGGGTCGCGACGCTTGTGGATGATGGCGAGGGGAACCCCGAGGCGGTCACTCCAGATGTCGGCGACGCGAACGCGGCCCATGTCGGGCGAGACAACGGTGAGGGTTGCGGGGTCGAGCTTCTCGCGGAAGTGCTCAAGCAGCACCGGCATCGCGAAAAGGTGGTCGACGGGGCCGTCGAAGAAGCCCTGGATCTGTGCGGCGTGCAGGTCGATCGACATGATGCGATCGGCTCCGGCAACCTTGAACAGGTCGGCGACGAGGCGGGCAGAGATCGGCTCGCGACCGCGACCCTTCTTGTCCTGCCTGGCGTAGGGATAGAACGGCGCGACGACGGTGATCCGCTTCGCCGAGGCGCGCTTGAGGGCGTCGACCATGATGAGCTGTTCCATCAACCACTCGTTGATCGGCGCCGTGTGCGACTGGATGACGAACGCGTCGGAGCCGCGAACGCTCTCATCGAACCGTGCGTACAGCTCACCGTTGGCGAAGGTGCGCGCATCGGTCTGGAGCAGTTCCGAGCCAAGCTCCGTGGCGATGTCGACGGCAAGCTGTGGATGCGCCCGCCCCGAGACCAATACAAGTCGCTTATCGCCGCTGGTCTTGATTTCAGACACTTATTCTCCGCTCTCGGTACTTCTCTGGCTTGCGGCCTGGGCCGCATCAGCGGCCGTGCCGGGGCGGTTGGTGTGAACCCAACCGTCCATGTTGCGTTGCGGTGCAACGTTGATGGCCAGCGCCCCCGCCGGCACGTTCTTTCGAACGACCGAACCCGCTCCCGTATATGCTCCATCGCCAATTGTAATCGGCGCCACGAAGACGTTGTGTGACCCGGTTCGCACATGCGACCCGATGTTCGAGTGGTGCTTGGCTACACCGTCGTAATTGGCGAAGATGGTTCCAGCGCCGATGTTCGATCCCTCACCCACCACGGCGTCGCCCACGTAACTGAGGTGCGGCACCTTGCTGCCCGCACCGATCGTGGCGTTCTTGGTCTCCACGAAGGCGCCGATCTTGCCGTCTGCGCCGAGCAGCGTACCGGGCCGCAGGTACGAGAACGGGCCAACGGATGCTCCCGCCGCGATCACAGCGAGCGTCGCGTCCGTGCGCTTCACGACCGCTCCCTCACCGATCTCGCAATCCGTAAGGGTCGTGTCAGGGCCGACGATCGCGCCCGTCTCGACCACGGTGGAACCAAGGATCTGGGTTCCCGGCAGGATGGTGACGTCGGGCGCGAGCTTCGCTTTGAGATCGATCCACGTCGTCGCCGGGTCCTGGATGGTGACCCCGGCAAGCTGCCAGCCGCGCACGATGAGTTGGTTGAGGGCAAGGGCCGCGTCGCTGAGCTGCGCGCGATCGTTGATGCCGGCAACGAGCCAGGCTTCCTCAACGGGGACCGCGGCTACCTCGGCACCGGCCTGACGCAGCAAACCGATCACGTCGGTGAGGTACTTCTCACCCTGAACGTTCTCGGTTGTCAGCTGGGCGAGCTGCTCACGCAAGGCCGCGAATCCGAAGAGATATACGCCGGCGTTGATCTCGTCAATCGCCCGCTCATTGGCGCTGGCGTCTTTCTGTTCCACGATGCGGTCGAACGATCCCTGGGCGGACCGCACGATGCGTCCATAGCCGGTGGAGTCGTCGGGGAAGGCGGAGAGCACCGTTCCGGCGGCGGCGCTCGAGCGGTGCGCGTTGATGAAGGTGGCGAGGGTGGCGGCATCCAGCAGGGGTACGTCACCGTTGATCACGAGCACGTCACCGTCAAACCCGGCGGGCAGAGCGGCGATGGCCTGCTCCACGGCGCGGCCGGTGCCCGGGACCTCGTCCTGGTCGACGATGAGGCTCTCCGGCAGCTCCTCGGCAACGACGGCGACGAGGCGATCGCGCTCGTGGCGCACGACGGTCACGATGTGGGCCGCATTGAGCGAGCGAGCCGTCGCGAGCACGTGACTCACGATGGGGAGCCCGGCCAGCGGGTGCAGCAGCTTCGGGAGGCTGGATTTCATTCGCGTGCCCTGGCCGGCGGCGAGCACGATGATGGCGAGGTGGGCGTCTGTCACGGGGATGTCCTCTGCGTGTTTACATATGGGAGAAAATAGTGCTCCGCCGCCAGGACTCGAACCTAGACCTAACAGCTCCAAAGGCTGTCGTGCTGCCATTACACCACGGCGGAAGGCGTCAGCCGAGAGCTGACGACACTCTCAAGTGTGCCAGATGACGGGGCCCGCACGCTCCCCCACGGCCACACCCGGGATAATGGAGCAATGCCTGACCATGATGAAGTAGACCGGATCGTAGTTTCATGGCTGCGCGAACGACCGGATCTCGACTTCGCCCCGCTCCAGGTTCTCTCGCGGGTGGCCCGCCTGGCCAAGCACCTCGACCGGGCCCGCCGCACGGCCTTCTCCCGGTCAGAACTGCAATCCTGGGAATTTGACGTGCTTTCCGCGCTGCGCCGGGCCGGCGCACCCTACGAGCTCAGCCCCAAGTCGCTGCTGCAGCAGACGCTCGTGTCGAGCGGCACCATGACCAACCGCATCAACGGGCTCGTCGAACGCGGCCTGGTCACTCGCCACACCGATCCTCACGATGGTCGCGGCATCCTCGTGGGCATGACTCCGGGGGGCCTCACGAGAGTGGATGCCGCCATCACTCGACTCGTGGACGCCGAGGCCGCGCTGCTGAGCACCCTCTCCACGAGCGAGCAGGACCGCCTCGCCACCCTCCTCCGCAAGCTCAGCCTCAGCTTCGACTGATTGTGCACCAACCGGTGAAATGGACATTCTCTACACTGCGTCTATGAGCTTGCCGTTCTTCGACAGTTCAGGGTCGGTGCAGGATGCGAGATCGAAGCAACAAGGCCGTCGCTTGCCAGATCGAAGCTTCAAAAGACCAACCTCGACGCGCCGCTGGCGAGTCTGAACGTTCTTGGTGGCGTTTATCCAGCGCACCCATTCCCAGCGCGCCATCGGCGTGATGTCCCTCCAGAGCTCGGAGACGTCGGGAGCGCCCGCCAGCGCCTCCTGGAAGTCTTTCGGCATCTCGGGTTCGGGCCACGCTTTGGACACGTGGAGTTCAACCTCCACCGTATCGCCGACGCTGAGAGCCACGGCCTGTCGCACATTTTTGTCGACCTGAAGCCAATGGCCCCGCATCCCATCCGGTTCGAGAACTGTCTCGAAGGCTTGGCGGTTCAGTATTCCGGTGACCGCCACCTGGCCGCGGGATGGCAGCTGGGCGCTTGCCTCTTTAGGCAACTTCACGATGGGCCGGTCAGCGATCGTCAGCAGTGTCGCTTCAAAGCGGACGGCAGGCGCACCGGGAGAAGTGCGCTCAGGTGTTCTCTCAGCCATGGCGATCATTCTACTGACGGCCTGGCTCGTGGGACGGTGATCTCACCCTTTCGATTTGCTCCACGGCGGGTCACTGCTGGGTGTGTTGGCGCGGTGTGCGGCGGCTGGTCGCCAGGTTCGGGTGGGGTCGAAGAGTACGGGACCGCGCAGGTGGGGCCTCCCGTTGATCATTCGAATGTCCCACCCGGCGGTGTCAATGGTGTGGTGGTGGAACCAGCACAACAGCACACCGTTTTCCACGTCGGTAAGTCCCTGAGATTGCCACGGAATCACGTGGTGCACTTCGCACCAGGCGGCGGCGATTTTGCAGCCGGGGATGACGCAGCCGCCGTCGCGGGCGGCGATCGCGCGGCGCTGGGCGGGGCTGAAGAATCGTTCCTTCGCTGCCAGGTGCAGTACGTGGCCGTCGTCGCCGATGATGACCTGCTGGTAGCCGCCCGCGCACAGCCGCTGGTTTACGCTGCGGAGGCTGATCGGGGCGTCGACGCCGTCGATCCAGCCGACGCCGCGACCGTTCTTCAGGTCGCGGGCGTTCACGTGCACCATCACGACGGGCGCGGCGCCGCCCATGGTCGGGGTTTTCGGGTCTCGGGCGGTCTTTTCGAACACCGCCCGCAGAATGTCGGCGCATTTCTCCCCGCCGGTGCGGTCGTCGACGGCTTCTTCGGCGCCGGGGATGAGTTCCCCGGCCTCCAGGCGCGCCTGGTCCTCCGCCGACGGGAACGCCGGTGCCGCGTGGGCTGACAGGAACGTGTTGAACACGCCGTTCATCACGCCGCGGAGGTCGGGCGTCACGCCGCCGCGCAGCGGATACAGCCCATCCCGCAGGAGCCCGAACCCGAACGTGCTCTTCGCGGCGGTCTTGTCGTCGCTCGGCGCGGCCCCATCGGGGTCGAGCATCGCCGCCCATTCGTGGGCCTGCGCCCGAATGAGGTCGGCACTGAACGCGATCCCCGCGCCCGGGAGGCCCTCGGTCTCCGGGGTGATCGCCCCGGTCGCCGACGCCACCAGGGCGCGTTCGGCCCGGTCGAGGTCATCGGGGGCGACCCGGGTCGAAATCTGTTCCAGTGCGGTCACGATCACGTCGGCGGCGTCGATGCCGAGTTCCCCAGCGGCCAGACTCTCGGCGACGGCGGGGTGCAGCACCGGCACAACCTGCCCGACCAGGCCGCTGGTCGCGGACGAGACCCCGGTGATGGTGCCGCCGAGGCGCATCCGCCGCTTCGCCTCGCTACTCGAGATACGCGTCACCCCGGTGATCAGTTCGAACTTGCCGCGGCATCCGTTCTTCCAGGCGAGCGAGTCATGCCCGAGGCCGGAATCGGCGCGAAACCCGACATGGGCCGCGGAGCTGATCCGGCCACCATCCACCCGACGCCCCACGGCCTCCAACGCGCCCATCACGCTGAGTGCATCGTCCTCATCGAGGAGGCTGAATTGCACTCCGGCGAGGGCGGCCGTGACGAGTTCGCCGGCCTGCAGTAGCAGGGCGACCATCTCAGCTCCGGACTTCACCGTCGTGAACATACCCCCATTTTAGCGCGAATCGAACGTAAAAGCGAGAGTTGCTCACCTGTTTCTTTATAGACCTTAGTAAGTAATTCTGCCAGCCGAAGTCCGCAAACGAGCCCGCCAGCGGCCCCACGGGCGCGGTTGGCGCCGGTTCCGGGCGCCAACGCAGCCCGCCTACCGGCCAATCCTCGGCCCGGAGATGGGCACCCAGCGCGCCCAGCGCCGCACTCCGAACGCGCCCCCGGCATCCGCCCCCCTGGTTGCTACTTCAGGAGATCCGCGGTCGACAGTACCCGACCGCCGCGTAGTCTCGCGGGCGAGCGGATGTTCCCGGCCGGATCTCCTGAAGTAGCAACATCACCCAGCGAGCGAGCGTGCGAGCGAGCGTGCGAGCGCCCGAGCCGCCCCGAGCATCCGTTTGCCAGGTCGCCTGGCTGCTACGCGTCGGAAGTGAGGGCAGCCTCGAGACGCTCGACCTTGCCGGTGAGCTCGCCGGTGCGCCCGGGACGGATGTCTGCCTTCAGCACGAGGGAAACGCGTGGCCCAAACGCGCCCACCGCGTCGGTCGCGGCCTTGACCACGGCAAAGACCTCGTCCCAGCTGCCCTCGATGGTCGTGAACATGGAATCGGTGTGATTGGGCAGCCCGGAGTCACGCACAACCTTAACAGCGGCGGCAACAGCGTTGTGCACCGATCCCTCTTCGTCCTGGGCTCCGGACGGGGCAACCGAGAATGCAACCAGCATGAGAACTCCTTTAGTCGAGCGGTGACACCCGTTCCAACGCGGGTGAGCTTTCGCTCCTGCGATCGTACGACCACAGTTCACGCACCGCCCACCCAAGCAGCACGATTTCGAGCAGGTTGCGCACGGTGAGCACAAGCACCAGCGCCGGGTCGGCCACAATCAACCAGGCGTAGAGATAGGGGTAGACGAGCTGGGTGAGGGCCGCCATCCCGATGGCGAGCAGGGCCGGTGTGTGCCAAGCGGAGCCGTGCCACACCAGCCCGAGGATGACGGCGCCCGCGAGCCAGGAGATGAACTGCGGCGAGCCCACCTTATTGAAGACCAGGAGCGTCACGGTAAGGGCCAATACGAGCGGGGGAAATACCGTCGCGAAGGCCGCACCGGCGCGTCTGGCCCGGGCGCCGAGAAGCACGACGATCGCGACCATCGCGGCCATGAGCGGGGTCATGACCCTGCTCGCGGCGACCACGCCGTGCCCCCGCACCTGGAACGTGAGGATGTCGCGGTCGTAATACAGCGAACTGCCCGGCACCTGCAGCGCGGTCAGCCACATCCAGACGCCGCCGACGGGCGATTCGATCTGAATGCCACGGGACGTCTGCGCGGTGATGAAGCTCAGCACGTTGGCACCGCTGCCGAGAGCGAGCGCGAGGCCCACGATCGCCACGCTGATTCCCGATGCGAGCAGCAGCATCCGCCAGCCTTTGGGCGACAGCACGACAAGTGCGGCAAGCACCGCGGCCGGCCATACCTTCACCCAGGTGGCGAGCACGAGGAGCGTGGTTCCCCAGAACGGCCTGGAGCCGAGCCAGAGCAGTCCGATGATCGCCATCGCAACGGTGATGGCATCGATGCGCGCCAGCGCGATCGGGCCGAGCAGCAACTGGAACCCGAGCCACCACCACGCGGCCGAGACGCGGCGGGCTCGCCGGCCCCGCACGAGCACGAAGAAGGCCACGGCGTCGACCACCGTGACGAGGGCGAACCAGGTGTAGACGTAGAGAGCATCGCCCGCCAGCGACGCGGCAGCGATGGGGACCATGGCAAGCACGGGGTAGACGAACGGCGTCGTGATCCCCATGATCATGCCGTCGCGGAGCCCGTTCGCCCAACCTCGATAGACGACGGCGATGTCACCGAGCGAATTGCCCGGGCCATAGAGCGCCAGGGACACGATGATGACGTGAACGAGAACGAACGCGCCCCAGAGCGGCACGGGTCGATGCGGCATGGGTCGTGGCACCTGATTACTGTAGCGGCAGCGGGCTGCGTTGCCGCAAGGCCTAGTGTTTGCGCTCGGTGGGAACGGCCAGCAGCGCCCGAATGACGGCGGGAACGGCCTCGGCCACGTCGAGTGCCGCGAGCGGTCCGCCGGCCGAAGCGATACCGGCGGCGCGAGCGTGCACCAGCGCGGCGGTGGCGGCCAGGGCGGCGAGAGCGTCGGGATCAGCTTCAATACGTCCCGCGTTGGTGGCAAGAAGCGCCCCGAGGATGCCCCCGAGCACGTCGCCGGAACCGGCCGTCGCCAGCCACGCGGTCGCGTTTGAGACCGTGAGCCTGACACCGGACGGAGTGGCGATGCGGGTCACGCTGCCCTTGAGCAGAACCGTGACACCGAGGTTTCGAGCGGCTCGGGTGGCCCACTCGCCGGGATCGGCCGCGATCTGCCCAGCGGTGACGGTCTTTGTGGTGCCGTTTCGCCCGTTCACAAGAGCGGCGAGTTCCCGGTAGTGCGGGGTGATCACGATCGGTCGCGGGGAATCGCTCCCACCGGCCACACGATCGAGCGCTCCGGCGTCGACCACCGTGGGCAGTCCCTCGGCGAGCGCCGCGTCGAGGGCGCGGGTCACCGTCTCACCGCGGGTGTCCGCGTTGATTCCCGAGCCGAGCAGCCAGGCCTGCACGCGCCCGGCAACCGTCACAACCTCCGGTCTCCGCTGCAGCACGAGGTCGCTGGCCCGTCCCGGTCCCAGGTAGCGCACCATGCCCACGCCCGTGCGCGCGGCGGCTTCCGCGCCGAGCACGGCCGCGCCCGGGTAATCCTTCGATCCCGTGCGCATGCCGAGCACACCACGCGTGTACTTGTCATCCGCAGGGCCGGGGACACGGATCCAGTTGCGCGCCTGCTCAGCGTTCCATTCCAGCCAGCCACGGGGTTTCGCCATGCCCCCACGATAGATTGTTTACCTATCGATCGTGCGAACCAGACCGGCGAAAGCCGGGGGTCACTCGCGGCGAGTGGCGTCCTGCACCTCGCCCACGAGCTCCTCGATGATGTCCTCAAGAAAGAGGATGCCGGTGGTTTCGCCGATCTCGGTGAACGAGCGAGCGAGGTGCGCACCCGAACGACGCATGGTGGCGAGGGCGTCTTCAAGGTCGGTGTCTTCGAAGATGGACGCGAGCTGACGGATGCGCTTGGTCGGGATCTGGTTCTTGTACTCGGCCAGCTCGATGTCGAGCACGTCTTTCAGGTGCACGTAACCCGTGGAATCGCCGGCCTCGTTCACGAGAACGAAGCGCGAGAAACCGTGGCGGGTGACCGCCTTCTCCACGTCGGCCGGGGTGGCCGACTCCGGCAGGCTGATGATGTTGCCGATCGGCACCGCCACGTCGCGCACCTTGCGGGTGGTGAATTCGAACGTGGCGGTGAGCGCACCCGTCCCGTCGAAGAGCACCCCCTCCTTCTTGGACTGCGTGATGATCGTGGCAACCTCATCGAGCGTGTACGTGCTCGTGGCCTCGTTCTTGGGTTGCACCCCGAAAAGACGCAGCACGGCATTGGCCGTGGCATTGAGGGCCACGATCACGGGCGAAAAGATGCGCCCGATGAACACGAGCGGCGGCGCCAGGATGAGCACCGCTCGGTCGGGCACCGAGAATGACAGGTTCTTGGGCACCATCTCACCGAAGACCACGTGCAGGTACGACACGAGCACGAGCGCCACGAGGAACGCGAGTGTGCTGATGAGCTCACCGGGCAGACCGGTCAACTCGAGCGGAACCGCGATCAGGTGGTGGATCGCCGGCTCAGAAACGTTGAGGATCAGCAGTGAGCACACGGTGATACCGAGCTGGGTGGTGGCAAGCATGAGGGTGGCGTGTTCCATCGCCCACAGGGCCGTTTTGGCGCTGCGTTTGCCCGCCTCGGCGAGCGGCTCGATCTGGGAACGGCGCGCGGAGATGACCGCGAATTCGGCACCCACGAAGAATGCGTTGGCCGCGAGCAGCACGATGAGCCAGGCTATTCCCGCCCAATCACTCATGGTTTCGTCACCTCGCTCTTTTTGTCATTCTTCTTCCTGGAATCTGTGGTCGGTTCCGACTCGGGTTTGGGCCCAGGCGCCACCGCCGCCACGGGAGTGAACCGCAAGCGGTCGATCCGGCGCCCATCGAGGCGTTCCACCCGCAGCTCCCCGCCCTCCATGGCCACGGTGTCCCCCACCACCGGCAGTCGGCCGAGCAGGCTCATCACGAATCCGGCCACGGTTTCATACGGGCCGTCGTCGGGGACGGAGAGGCTCGCGCGTTCCAGCAGCTCGTCGGGGCGCAGCATGCCGGGAAACGTCATCGAACCCGGGGAGCGTACAACGCCGGCTCTGGCGCGATCGTGCTCATCGGCGACCTCCCCCACGATCTCCTCCACGAGGTCTTCCAGGGTGGCCACGCCAGCCGTTCCGCCGTACTCGTCGACGACGATGGCCATCTGGTAGCCGCGACCGCGCAGGTCGCCGAGCAGGCTGTCGAGTTTCATCGTTTCGGGCACGCGAACGGCTTCGGTCTGCAGCGCCGACACGGGCACAGCGGCCCGGCGCTGCCGCGGCACGGCCACGGCCTGCTTCACGTGCACGATCCCCACGATATCGTCGGCGCTCTCATCGATCACCGGAAAGCGCGAGTACCCGGTCTGGCGGGTGAGCTCAATGACTTCTTGAGCGGATGCCGTGCGCGAGATGACCGCCACGCGGGGACGCGGCGTCATCACGTCGGATGCCGTGTGTCCGGAGAAGAGCAGGGTGCGATGCAGGAGCGTGGCCGTGTCATTCTCCAGCAGCCCGGCCTTCGCCGAACGGCGCACGAGGGAGGAGAGCTCCTCCGCAGAGCGCGCCCCCGACAGCTCTTCCTTGGGTTCGATGCCCACGGCGCGCAGCAGACCGTTTGCGCTGCCGTTCAGCACAAGAACGGCGGGCTTGAACACGGTCGTGAACAGAGTTTGAGCGGGTATCACGAGCTTCGCCGTCTGAATCGGCAGGGCGAGGGCAAAGTTCTTGGGAACGAGTTCGCCAATGATCATCGACAGCAGCGTAGCGACCACGATCGCCACGATCGTCGCGATCGCCGGCACTGTCGCCGCGGGCAGCCCCACGGCGCCGAGCGGCCCGGACATGAGGGAGGTGAGGGCCGGCTGCATGGCATAACCGGTGAGCAGCGTGGTGAGCGTGATCCCGAGCTGGGCGCTCGAGAGGTGCGTCGACGTAATTCTCAGGGCCGCGATGGTGAGTCCGAGGCGGGTTTCACCGCGATCGCGGCGCGCTTCGAGTTCTGAGCGGTCCAGGTTGACCAGCGCGAACTCGCTTGCGACGAAGATGCCCGTGCCGACGGTGAGAAGCAGACCAAACCCGAGCATTAACCACTCAAGCACGGTCACCACCGTCGCTCACGGGCGAGGGTTTATGTGTGGGTTCTGATGTCGCTGGGGGGTCGTCCATTATTCCCCCAACTATAGCCGACCGCATTACCAGGAGACCGGGAGAGCCTTGCCCTCGTCGTACCCGGCGGCGGACTGCAACCCCACACGCGCCTTCGCGTGAAACTCGCTCACCGAGGTCGCACCGGCATACGTGAACGAGCTGCGCACGCCCGCCGTGATCATGTCAAGCAGGTCCTCAACCGAGGGACGCAGCGGGTCGAGGTAGATCTTCGAGCTGGAGATCCCCTCGGCGAAGAGCGTCTTACGAGCGAGCTCATAGGCGTCGAGCCGGTCGAAGCGACTCTGCACCGCCTTCGTCGAGGCCATCCCCCAGCTTTCCTTGTAGAGGCGACCAGCGGCATCCGTTTTGAGAGTGCCGGGCGCCTCGGCCGTGCCGGCGAACCAGGAGCCAATCATGACGGATGCCGCGCCCGCGGCAAGGGCGAGTGCCACGTCCCTGGGGTAGCGCACCCCGCCATCCGCCCAGACGTGCGCGCCGAGTTCGGAGGCCGCGGCGGCCGTCTCGAGCACCGCAGAGAACTGGGGTCGACCGACCGCCGTCATCATGCGCGTCGTACACATGGCGCCGGGCCCCACGCCGACCTTCACGATGGTTGCTCCCGCAGTGACGAGATGTTGCACGGCCTCGGCCGTCACGACGTTGCCTGCCACGATGGGGAGCCCCAGGTTCAGATCGGCGACGATCTTGAGCGCGCGCATCATGCCCTTCTGGTGGCCGTGCGCGGTGTCAATCACGAGCACATCCACACCGGCGGCGGCGAGGGCGCTGGCCTTCGCCGCCACATTGCCGTTGATGCCGATGGCGGCGGCGACCTTCAGGCGCCCCTGGGTGTCGATGGCAGGGGCATAGAGAGTGGAGCGCAGAGCGCTCTTGCGGCTGAGCGTGCCCACGACGACACCGTGGTGCAGAACGGGGGCGAAATCGAGTTCGGCTTCGGTCATCAGGTCGAAGGCGCGGCGGGGTCCGTCCACGTCGTCGGCGTCGAGCGAGGTCATCGGGCCGCGCAGCAGGTCGCCCAGCCGCGCGTCACCGAGCGCGGTACGCAGCCGGGACGCCACGATGCAGCCGAGGTACTCGCCCTTCGCCGTGTGAATGACCAGTCCCTGCCCGTCGACCGGTGGAACCTGACTCAGCGCCACCTCCACGGTGTCGTCCGGCCCGAACACGAAGGGAGTGTCGAAGCGCACGGACTGGGCCTTCACCCAGCGAATCGCCGCATCGAGATCCTGCAGCCGCATGTCCTGGGGCAGTACGCCCAGCCCCCCGCGGCGGGCCAGCGTCGCTGCAAGGCGGGGGCCGGTGACGGAGTTCATATTCGACGAGACGATGGGGAGTGTGGCTCCGGTGCCGTCCGGCGGGGCGAGCGACACGTCCATACGGCTCGTCACGTTCGATTGGCCTGGTACGAGAAAAACGTCGGAATACGTCAGGTCGCTTGTGGGAGTCGTTCCATAGAACCGCATATAAGAAAGTTAGCCGTTGGCGCGGGGGAACGCAGCCGCCAGTAATGGGATTAGGCTTGATGATCAGACTGACCCGGCGAGTGTCATCGCCAGGACATCCAAAATCAACGCGGAGAGTAGGCGATCGGACGGTGTCAAGCCAGGTAACCGGTGGAGCTTCTGACGAAAAAACGTCGGGCGAATTCGGAGCTAATGAGTGGCTCGTGGACGAGCTCTACGAGCGGTACCTCGTCGATAAGAATTCGGTGGACGAGTCCTGGTGGCCCGTGCTGGAGAGCTACCACCAGACAGCAAATACGCCGGCAGACGGCGGTGCGACGCCGCCGGCGGCTGAGGCTCCGGCAGCACTCGTGGCCCCGGCGGCCCCGTTAGAGCCCGTGGCCAAGGCGGCCCCGGTAGAGCCCGTGGCCAAGGCCAAGGCCCAGGCCCCGGTCGAGGCTCCGTCCGCGAACCAGCCCACCGCGCGCACGACGTCACTTGCTCCGAATCCGGTCCCGGTTCCCGCTGACGCCCCGGTCACGAGCCCGATGCAGGCCATGACGGATGCCGCGACAACCGTGGCCGAAGATAAAATCACGCCGCTGCGCGGCATGGGCAAGGCCCTCGCCACGAACATGGCGGCGAGCCTCACCGTGCCCACCGCCACAAGCGTGCGTACCATTCCGGCGAAGCTGCTCATCGACAATCGCATCGTGATGAACAACCACATGAAGCGTGCCCGTGGTGGCAAGGTGTCGTTCACGCACCTCATCGGTTGGGCCCTCATCCGGGCGCTCAAGATGTTCCCAAGTCAGAACGTGTACTACGACGAGGTCAACGGCAAGCCGTCGGTCATCGCCCCCGCACACGTGGGCATGGGTCTCGCGATCGACATGCCCAAGCCCGACGGCACCCGCGCCCTCCTCGTGCCCACGATCAAGCGCGCCGACACGATGACCTTCGGCGAGTTCCTCGCGTCCTACGAAGAACTCGTTACGCGGGCCCGCCTGAACAAGCTCACGGCGGATGACTTCGCCGGCGCGACGCTCTCGCTCACCAACCCGGGCGGCATCGGCACGGTTCACTCCGTGCCCCGTCTCATGAAGGGGCAGGGCTGCATCATTGGAGCCGGCGCCCTCGACTATCCGGCCGAGTTCCAGGGCGCGAGCGTCAAGACGCTCACGAGCCTGGCCATCTCGAAGACCATCACTCTCACGAGCACCTACGACCACCGCGTGATCCAGGGTGCGGGTTCTGGCGAATTCCTCAAGATTGTGCACGAGCTGCTCATCGGCCAGCACAACTTCTACGAGGAGATCTTCGCGGCCCTGCGCATCCCGTACGAGCCCATCCACTGGGCGCCCGACATCAGCGTCGACCTCGCGAGCGCCGTCGACAAGACCGCCCGCGTGCAGGAGCTCATCAACTCCTTCCGCGTTCGTGGTCACCTCATGGCCGATATCGACCCGCTCGAGTACAAGCAGCGGTCGCACCCTGACCTGGACATCGCCACCCACGGCCTCACGTTCTGGGACCTCGACCGTTCCTTCGTGACCGGCGGATTCGGTGAGAAGCGGCTGATGCTGCTGCGCGACATCCTCGGTGTGCTGCGTGACTCGTACTGCCGCACGACGGGCATCGAGTACATGCACATTCAGGACCCGGCCCAGCGCAAGTGGGTTCAGGAGAAGATCGAGAAGGCGTATGTGAAGCCGACTCACGTCGAGCAGATGCGTATTCTCGCCAAGCTCAACGAGGCCGAGGCCTTCGAGACGTTCCTGCAAACCAAATACGTGGGCCAGAAGCGCTTCAGCCTTGAGGGTGGCGAGTGCACGATCCCGCTGCTCGACTCCATCCTGCAGAGCGCAGCCGAGCAGGGCCTCGACGAGGTCGCCATCGGCATGGCGCACCGTGGTCGCCTCAACGTGCTGACCAACATCGCCGGTAAGACGTACGGCGAAATCTTCCGCGAGTTCGAAGGAACTCAGGACCCGCGCACCGTGCACGGTTCCGGCGATGTGAAGTACCACCTCGGCACCATGGGCACGTTCCACGGCGACGATGGCGCCGAGATCCCCGTCTCGCTCGCCGCCAACCCGAGCCATCTCGAGGCCGGCGACGGCGTGCTCGAAGGCATCGTGCGTGCCAAGCAGGACCGCAAGCCGATGGGAACGTTCTCCACGCTGCCGATCCTCATTCACGGTGACGCGGCAATGGCCGGCCAGGGCGTTGTGCTCGAGACGCTGCAGATGTCGCAGCTTCGCGGCTACCGCACCGGCGGAACGATCCACGTGGTCGTGAACAACCAGCTCGGCTTCACGACGACGCCCGGCGACGCGCGTTCGTCCGTCTACTCCACGGATGTCGCCAAGACCATCCAGGCACCCGTGCTGCACGTGAACGGCGACGACCCCGAAGCCGTCGTGCGCGCCGCCGAAGTGGCGTTCGCATATCGCCAGGAGTTCAAGCGTGATGTGGTCATCGACCTCATCTGCTACCGCCGTCGCGGGCACAACGAGGGCGACGACCCCTCGATGACCCAGCCGCTCATGTACAACCTGATCGAAGCCAAGCGCTCCGTTCGCAAGCTGTACACCGAGGCGCTCGTCGGCCGTGGCGACATCACCGAGGAGGAGTACGAAGCCGCACACCGCGACTTCCAGGACCGCCTCGAGCGCGCCTTCATGGAAACGCACGCTGCCCAGACCGCATCCATCCCCATCATCACTCCGGAGGTCGCTGCGAAGGCCGAGGCCGAGAAGCGTGCGATCGAAGCGGAGTCCGCTGCTGGGGAACCGGCCACGACCGGCGTTGCCGAGTCTGTCATCCACCTGATCGGTGACGCGTTCAACAACAAGCCCGCGGGCTTCACCGTGCACAACAAACTCCAGCAGCTGCTGCAGAAGCGCCTCGACATGAGCCGCAACGGCAACATCGACTGGAGCTTCGGTGAGCTGCTCGCCCTGGGTTCCCTGCTGCTTGAGGGCACCCCCGTTCGGTTCGCCGGGCAGGACGCCCGCCGTGGCACCTTCGTTCAGCGCCACGCGGTGCTGCACGACCGGGTGAACGGTCAAGAATGGCTGCCACTGGCCAACCTCACGAACAACCAGGCCCGATTCTGGATCTATGACTCGCTGCTGAGCGAGTACGCGGCCATGGGCTTCGAATACGGCTACTCGGTGGAACGTGCTGACGCGCTCGTTCTCTGGGAGGCCCAGTTCGGCGACTTCGCCAACGGTGCCCAGACGATCATCGACGAGTTCGTGTCCTCGGCCGAGCAGAAGTGGGGCCAGCGGTCATCCGTTGTACTGCTGCTGCCGCACGGTTACGAGGGTCAGGGCCCCGACCATTCCTCGGCGAGGATTGAACGGTTCCTGCAGCTCTGCGCCGAGAACAACATGACCGTCGCTCGTCCGTCGACACCCGCGTCGTATTTCCACCTGCTGCGCCGCCAGGCGTACATGCGGCCGCGCCGCCCGCTCGTCGTCTTCACCCCGAAGTCGATGCTGCGCCTGCGTGGAGCGACGAGTTCGGTCGCAGACCTCACGAGCGGCAAGTTCGAACCGGTCATTGACGATGCCCGCATCCAGGACAAGAGCGCGGTCAAGCGCGTGCTTTTCCTGGCCGGCAAGATCTACTACGACCTGCTCAACGACCTCGAGAAGAACCCGAACCCCGAGATCGCCCTCGTGCGTGTGGAGCAGTATTATCCGCTTCCCTCCGCCGAGCTCAAGGCGGTGTCCGACCAGTACCCCACGGCGGAGCTCGCCTGGGTGCAGGACGAGCCGGAGAACCAGGGTGCCTGGCCGTTCTTCTACCTCGAGACCAACAAGCTGGGCCCGCGCCCGGTGCGTTTGTTCTCGCGGTCGGCGTCCGCGTCACCGGCAGCCGGTTCCGCCAAGCGTCATGCCACGGAGCAGACCGCGTTGATCCACGACGCACTGACCCTGTAACGCTCGCACGCACGGCAAAAAAACGGCCCTCCCGCGAAACCTCGGTTTCGCGGGAGGGCCGTTTTCATTGACGTCGGGATGCCCCGGGGCGTGACGGTGCCCGAAACTGACCACTGTTCCCGGCGCACCAGGCACAGTCGTCCGACTCGGACACTATTGAGCCTGATGCGGCCGGGGCCTGCTCTGCTAGTGGGTGGACTGGATGGCGCGCAGGCGCAGGAGCACCTGGTCGCGGAGGTCCTCAGGCGTAGCCTCCTTGCAGGCACGCTGCACCGCATCGGTGAGGGTGACCCCCACGAGGTGCTCGCTGCTGCAATCGGTGCAGGCCGCAAGGTGGTCGCGAATATCGGCGGCCTCCTCCTTGCGGAGTTCGTTGTGCAGGTATTCCTCGAGTTCGGCCTTGGCCCTCTCGCATCCACAATCGGTCATTATTCTGCGCTCCTGGAATTCTGTGCGGTTCCGGTTCCGGTTCCGAGCCCGCGGCCGTTCGCGTATTCGGCCAGCAGCTCGCGAAGCAGGCGCCGGCCGCGATGCAGGCGACTCATCACGGTGCCAATGGGGGTTTTCATGATTTCTGCGATCTCCTGGTAGGAGAAGCCTTCAACGTCAGCGAAGTACACGGCGAGCCTGAAATCCTCTGGAATGGACTGCAGGGCGTCTTTGACGGCGCTGTCGGGCAGGTGGTCGATGGCTTCGGCCTCGGCCGAGCGCCCCGACATGGCCGTGGTCGACTCGGCACCGCCCATCTGCCAGTCTTCGAGTTCGTCAATCGTGCCCTGGTACGGCTCACGTTGCTTCTTGCGATAAATGTTAATGAAGGTGTTCGTGAGAATCCGGTACAACCAGGCCTTGAGGTTGGTGCCCTGCTCGTACTGCGCGAAGGCGGCGAAGGCCTTCACAAAGGTTTCCTGCACGAGGTCCTGGGCATCCGAGGGGTTGCGCGTCATGCGCATGGCCGCCGCGTAGAGCTGGTCGATAAAAGGAAGTGCCTGCTCTTCGAACAGGTTCCGGTTCTTTTCGCGAGCTGTGTCCGCCTTTTCGGCCAGATCAGGTCCCACGGGCATGTCTGAAGTCATCACCGGCCATTCTAGGCCGTCGATCAGCGCCGTGCTGGTTCGCTCCAAGAGCATCGACACCGTCATAGAATCCTTCCGTCACGTCATATCCCGACTATTCTGATAACCGATGTTGATCTCGAGATATTCCAAGCCAGAGTTCGATCCTTACGGCGACAACGTGCCCGTTGAGACGGATGCCTGGTGGCCGGCCCCCACGGCGGTCGCGCCCCTGGCCTGCACGGTGTCCCTGCCCGGGTCGAAGTCGCTGACCAATCGTGAGCTGGTGCTGTCCGCCCTCGCCGACGCTCCCTCGCTGCTGCGCAGCCCCCTGCACTCCCGCGACAGCGACCTGATGGTGGACGCGCTCCGCCAGATGGGCACCACGATCGAGGCCGTTCCCGGAGACGGCGCTTTCGGGAACGACCTGCGCATCACCCCCACGGACGAACTCCTCGGCTCCACCACGGTGGATTGCGGTCTCGCGGGCACCGTGATGCGCTTCGTTCCGCCGCTCGCCGCGCTCGCACTCGGCCCGACAACTTTCGACGGCGATCCCGGGGCGCGCCTTCGGCCCATGTCCACCATGATCACGGCCCTGCGCGACCTCGGCGCCGACATCAACGACGACGGCCGCAGCGCCCTCCCCTTCACGGTGCACGGTCGCGGAGCCGTCACTGGCGGCGAGGTAACGATCGACGCCGGCGCATCGAGCCAGTTCGTCTCCGGCCTGCTCCTCGCCGCCTCTCGCTTCGACCAGGGCCTGCACCTGCGACACTCCGGTGAACGGTTGCCGAGCCTGCCGCACATCGAGATGACCATTGCCACGCTCGCCAATCGCGGGATCACCGTTGCAAGCCCCACGGTGGGCGAGTGGATTGTGGAGCCCGGCATCATCCGGGGTGCGGAAATTGATATCGAACCCGATCTCTCCAACGCGGCACCGTTCCTCGCAGCCGCACTCGTGACCGGCGGAAGCGTCACCATTTCAGGCTGGCCGTCGCACACGACCCAGGTCGGCGCACACCTGCAGGAGTTGCTGTCTCTCTTCGGCGCCACCGTAGATCTCAACGGCGATCACCTCACGGTGACCGCGGGCAACGGCATCCGTGGGGTCGAACTCGACCTGGGGGCCGGCGGCGAACTCGCTCCCGCGCTCGTGGCGCTGGCCGCCCTCGCCGACTCGCCCAGCACGATCACCGGTATCGGCCACCTGCGCCACCACGAGTCGAACCGGCTCGAGGCGCTCGCAACCGAGATCAACCGGCTCGGCGGCAACGTCACCGAGTTGCCTGACGGCCTGCACATCGAGCCGCGTCCCCTCACCGGAGGCGAGTGGCGGAGCTACGACGACCACCGCATGGCCACGGCGGGCGCCTTGATCGGGCTTGCCGTTCCCGGCGTGCTCGTGGAGAACATCGCCACCACCGCCAAGACGCTGCCACAGTTTCCTGAGCTGTGGAACGCGATGCTGCCGGAGGCGCAGCTCTAGATGCACGAGCCTGACGCCGAGGCCTGGTGGTCGACGCCCGACGAAGACGAACCGAAATACGACGAGTCCGACGTGCGCGTGCGCGCCGGACGCAAGGGGACGAAGCCTCGGTCCAAGACCCGGCCCCAGCACGAAAATGCGCTGACCGGGCGCATCCTCACCGTGGATCGCGGTCGCTACACCGTGATGCTCGACGAGAACCTGCCCACCGAGCGGCGTGTCACCGCGGCCCGCGCGAGCGAGCTGCGCAAGAAAGCCGTGGTCAACGGCGACCGGGTCGATATTGTGGGCAACACCACCGGCGACGAGGGCACGCTCGCCCGAATCGTGCGCATCGTCGACCGTGACACGCTGCTACGCCGCAGCGCCGATGACACCGACGCCGTGGAACGGGTGATCGTGGCCAACGCGGACCAGATACTCATCGTCGTCGCCGCGGCCAACCCTGAGCCTCGCATTCGTCTCGTGGACCGCTACCTCGTGGCCGCCTACGACGCGGGCGTCTCCCCGATTCTCTGCATCACGAAGACCGACCTCGCCGATCCGAGCGATTTCCTCGCGAATTTTGCCGGCCTCGACCTGCCCGTGTTCCAGAGCAGCGAGGGCGAGATGCCCATCGACGCCATCTCCGCCGCTCTCGTGGGCCATGACACGGTTTTCGTGGGTCACTCGGGGGTGGGCAAGTCCACGCTCGTGAACGCGCTCGTACCGGGCACCAACCGCGCCATCGGCGTCGTCAACACGGTCACCGGGCGCGGCCGTCACACGTCGTCGTCAACGGTGTCGCTGCGCCTCGAAACGGATGCCGGCCGCGGCTGGGTCATCGACACCCCCGGCGTGCGGTCCTTTGGCCTGGGGCACATCGATACGGCCAACATTCTCAAGGCCTTCACCGACCTCGCGACGATTTCCGAACGCTGCCCACGCGGCTGCACGCATCTGCCGAGCTCCCCCGACTGCGCCATCATCGAGGCTGTGGAGGCCGGCGAACTCGGTGAAACCGGACGGGTGCGGCTGGACTCCTTGCAGCGCCTGCTCGCCACGTTCGCGCCAGCACGCTGACCATTCCCCGTCCGCCTGCGACCCGCTCGCTGGAACCGCACGTGCGGGAGACCCGACTAGCGTGGAGTCATGACGGATACCACGCGACTCGCGGCGGGCGACACGGCCCCCCTGTTCACACTGACCGACCAGGATGGGGCATCCGTTTCGCTTGCCGACTACGCGGGAAGCAAGGTCGTCGTGTATTTCTACCCGGCCGCCATGACACCCGGGTGCACGAAGCAGGCCTGTGACTTTCGAGACAACCTCGGCTCGCTCGCGTCGGCCGGGTACCAGGTGCTCGGCGTTTCGAAGGACACCCCCGGCAAGCTCAAGTCCTTTCAGGAGCACGACGCCGTCAACTTTCCGCTGCTGAGCGACACCGACCTCGACGTGCATCGCGCCTACGGGGCGTGGGGAGAGAAAAACCTTTACGGCAAGATTGTCACCGGGGTACTGCGCTCGACGTTCGTGATCGATGAGGCCGGTCTCGTGCAGCTCGCGCTGTACAACGTGAAGGCAACCGGACACGTGGCGAGCCTGCGTAAGAAACTCGGAATCGACGCCTGAGGCTATTCGACGGGGTGGCTCGTGGCCGCCACGACCTTCGGGGTGAAGGCGAGCGCGAGCACCACGAGAGACGGCAGCAGAATGACCCAGCCCACGTCGGGCCGCGCGTAGAGCCCCTGGAAGCAGCCGACCGCGACCATGATCTGCACGAGCTGCCAGGTGATCGCGCCGCCGCGGATCCATGGGCGGCGGCGCAGTGTTCCCACGGTGATGGCGCTCACCCACACGGCAGCCAGGGCGGCGAGGGCGAGGATGGCGAGCCCCCCACCGAGGGACGCGGGGGTCTGCGTGAGCAGTTCGACAACGAGCCAGGCGGCGAGGAGCCATAGCACCGCGGCCTCGAGGGCGAGGAGTGCGGTGAAGAAGGCCAGCCCGGGCGCGCGGCCAAAGTCACTCACGTGCCGTCGAAGGCGCGTCCACGGGCCCTGATCTGGCTCTTCTCGCTGATTCACAGGTACATTCCATCCCAAAGTATTGATTTGACACCCCTATTATGGGACGATATTTGAGGTCCGGTTGACGCTCACAGGGACGTGAGTTTTTCTAATCTGTTTAGATCTGAGCTTTTTCCTGCAACCGACCGTACCCCTGCAATTCTGGCCATTCGGCCGTGCACCCCGCAATAAAGGAGCATCTCTATGGACTGGCGCGATAAAGCTGCCTGCCTCACCGCCGACCCGGAACTTTTCTTTCCGGTTGGCAACACTGGTCCCGCAGTGGACCAGATCGAGAAGGCGAAGTCGGTCTGTGCTCGATGCAACGTTACTGAGGTGTGCCTCCAGTATGCACTGGAAACCGGACAGGACTCCGGAGTCTGGGGTGGCCTGAGCGAAGACGAGCGTCGCGCCCTGAAGCGTCGCGCCGCACGCGCCCGCCGCGCGTCCTAAGCACTGCAGCACCCGCACCCTACATCTCGAGCCTGGGCCCACCGGTCTTACCGGCGGGCCCAGGCTCTTCTTGTTGCACCGGCATGGAGCGCGCATCCGCTACCCCTCGTGCATGAAGCGCAGGGGAATCTCGATCGTGACCTCGGTTCCGCTGCCCATCATGGTGTGCCAATCGATCGTGCCGCCCAGCTCGCCCTGGATGAGCGTGCGCACGATCTGGGTGCCGAGCCCGGAACCGACCTTGCCCTCCGGCAATCCGGAACCGGTGTCGCGCACCGTCACCGTGAGGGTCTCGGCAGTGCGTTGCGCCTCAATGGAGACCTCGCCCTCGCGGCCAGCCAGCCCGTGTTCCACGGCATTGGTCACGAGTTCGGTGAGCACGAGCGCAAGCGGGGTGGCATAGGCGCTCGGAAGCGTACCGAAGCTGCCCGACGATTTGGGGTGCACGGTCGTGTTGTGAGCGGATGCAACCTCAACCGTGAGCAGCAGCACCCGGTCGAACACGGCGTCGAAGTCCACAATCTGGCTCAGTCCCTCGGAGAGCGTGTCGTGCACGACCGCAATCGCGGCGACGCGACGCATGGCCTGGGTGAGCGCCTCACGGGCACGGTCGGACTGGGTTCGGCGCGCCTGAATACGCAGCAGTGAGGCGACGGTCTGCAGGTTGTTCTTCACCCGGTGGTGAATCTCCCGAATGGTCGCGTCCTTGGTAATGAGTTCGCGTTCCTGGTGGCGCAGTTCGGTCACGTCGCGGCACAGAACGATCGCGCCGACGCGCTGGCCGTGATTGCGGATGGGGATCGCGCGCAGTGAGACGGTGACGCCACGGGACTCAACGTCGGTGCGCCACGGGGCGCGGCCGGTGACGACGAGCGGCAGCGATTCGTCGACCACGGCATTTCCGGTGCCCGCGAGCAGGCTCGTGGTGACCTCGGCGAGAGACTCGCCCTCAAGCTCGTCGGCGAAGCCCATGCGGTTGAAGGCCGAGAGTGCGTTGGGGCTCGCGAAGGTGGTCAACCCGTCGACGTCAACGCGAATCAGCCCGTCAGAGGCGCGCGGGGCACCGCGTCGGGGACCGGTCGGTGCGCCCAGATCGGGGAAGTCACCCGAGGCGATCATGTCGAAGAGGTCGTTGGCGCAGTCGTTGAATGTGAGTTCCTGGCGGCTCGGCGTGCGCGCCTCGCTCAGGTTCGTGTGTCGGGTGAGCACGGCCACCGGGACGGGCGCGACCTCGGTGCCCGTCACACTCAGTCGGCGAAGCACGGGGATCGCTCGCACTCGGGTGGGCGTCTCCTCGTACCAGTCCGGTGCGGTCGTGTCGACGATCTTTCCGGTCTCGAAGGCTTCGGTCACCTGGGTGCGCCAGTCCACCTTAATGTTCTGGCCCACGAAGTCACGGTAGAACAGCGTTGCGGCGCTCGACGGGCGCGCGTGGGCGACAGCCACGAAGCTGCCGCTCTCGGTGGGTACCCACACCACAATATCGGCGAAGGCAAGGTCGGCCAGCAGCTGGCCATCCGCGACGAGCATGTGCAGCCAGTCCACGTCTTCCGCCGTGCTGTGGCCATGGGCAAGTACGAGATCACTGAGCGTCGACACGATCAATAGCCTAGGCCAGCCAGCTGCATCCGAGCGTCCGCACGTGCCTCGTGGACTGTAACGATTGCGGACAAACGGTGCCCGGAGGGCCGCGGCGATGACTGTTGCCAAGTCGGTCCCGAGCGCGCATAGTCCCGGGGGGCAAACGGGTGCATGCTGTGCTTATGAATGCCACACAGTCTCGACCAGATCGAACCCTGATGGTGATCATCGGCATCATCGCCGCGTTGGCGGCGGTCGCCCTCGCCGTGGTGTTTTCCCGGGGCGCCCCGGCTCCGCTCGACGAGTCAACGCCCGCGGGAATCGTGCAACGGTATGCCGCAGCGATCATCACGGGAGACGAGGCAACGGCTGCCCGCTACCTCAGCCCCGATGCCCCAGACCTGTGCATGCCCGGTGACCGGTCACCCCCGAACGACAACATGCGCATCACCCTCGCGTCAACGACGATACGAGGCGATACCGCCGACGTCGTCGTCACGATGACGACCACGTACGACGGCGGCCTGTTCGGGCCGTCGAGCTACGACTCTGACGGCACCGTGAGCCTCGTGAAGACCGACGGGTCGTGGCGGATCGAGAGCGCTCCCTGGGAGCTCACCGTGTGCCCGACCCCCACCGTGACACGATGAGCGCCGAAGCCGACTCGTCGGCCGAAACGACCACTCAGCCCACTGCCCGCCGCGTTGTCGTTTTCACCCTCCTGTTTGCGCTCGTGATCATCGCCGCGATCGGCCTCGCCGGGCTGCTCAACCGGCTCCTCGACCGCAGTGACCTTCTCGTCTCCAACGATGTGCCCGGTCTCGCGCGCGCACTGGCGTTCACGCTCATCGCCGGCCCCCTGGCCGCGGTTCTGTGGTGGGTGCAGTGGCGCCGCCTCGGTAACGCGGAGCGGGCATCCGTCGCCTGGGGCCTCTACGTGGCGCTGATGTCCACGGTCTCACTCATCGTCTTCTCCTCCGCCCTGCTCGTCACGGCCGCAGCGCTCGTGCGCTCCGATTGGCAACCAAACGCCTTCGCTACCGGTCTGGTGTGGGCCGGCGTGTGGGTATGGCACCGGCGGATGTCGCGGCACGCCGACAAGGCACCCACCCGTTTGCGCAGTGTCGCGCCCGTTCTCGGCGCGGTGTTCGGCCTGCTCCTGTTCGCCGGTGGCGCCCTCACCGCGCTCTCGTCGCTCATCGATACTGCGCTGGGCGGCCTCGCGGCCGCGGTCACCATCGGCGACCCCTGGTGGCGGCTCACCCTGCAGGCGCTGCTCTGGTCCCTGGGCGGCGCCGTCGTGTGGTGGTTGCACTGGTTCCGTGACGACGCCCGCGGACTGCGCGGTGGCCTCGCCACAGTGGCCCTCATCGTCGTGGGCATCGCGGTGTCCGTGGCGTTCACCCTCGCCGGCGCGGGGACCGTGCTGTACCGGGTGCTGCGCCTCACGTTTGACCGCACCGAGTCCGTGCAACAGATGATCGAAACGCTGGGATTCGCCCTGGCCGCCGCCGCCATCGGAGCGCTCGTCTGGGCATATCACCAGCGCCAGGCCGCGCTCCGCTCTGCGGCCGTCGTGCTGGCAACGCGCATTGTGACCGCTGCGGTGGGCCTGATCGGTGCCGCATCAGGGGTGGGAGTGATCGTCACTGCCCTGCTCGCCACGCTTGCTCCGTCGTTCGTCGGCTCCGACGCGCGCACCCTGTTGCTCGGAGGATTGAGCGCACTCGTCGTGAGCGGCCCGGCGTGGTGGCTCGCGTGGAAACCGGCCGCGCCCGTCGACCCCGCGGAGGCGGCCAGCGCCGGACGGCGCCTCTACCTGGTGCTCGTCTTCGGGCTGAGCGCGATCGCGGCCATCGTCACCCTACTCGTCATCGGCTATCGCCTGTTCGAGTCGGCGCTCGGCGACCCGAACGCAACAGACCTGCTCACCCGGGTACGGGCACCGCTCGGACTCCTCGTCGCCACCGGCCTGGTGGCCGGGTATCACTTCGCCATCTGGCGACGCGACCGCGCCCTTGTTCCTGCGCGCCCCCCACGCCGGATCCAACGCATCGTTCTCGTGGCCGGCACCGATCCGCAACCTCTCGTGCGCGCCCTTGTCGACGCGACGGGTGCGACCGTGACGCTGTTGCGACGAGCGGATGTTCCCGCCCACGATGCCGCTGCCCCCACGGCTGAAGAACTCGCCCGCATTTTCGGGCCCATCACCGCCGCGCGCGTTCTCGTCGTGGCAGGGAAAGGCGGCCGGCTCGAGGTCATCCCCCTCCAGGACTGACCGGCGCCGCTGGCCCTATTGCGGAGCGAGGGCACGGCGCCGCCGCCGAGTCCGGCGCGGCGCGGCCGTTGCCGGGGCGCTCACGAGTTTCGCAAGCACGAAGCGACGGATGCTCGCCCGCGCGAGCGATTTCGGCGCGGCATCGCGCAACGTGCGCCCCGTCAGCACAGCGACGTCGAGCGAGGGCTGGTCATTCGGCACCAGCACAGGCGCCTCGATAGCGCCAAAGCGACGCAGTGCCCCGATGACCTGCCCCGCCGGGTCGAGACCCACGGCGCTCGACCGCACCCTATTCATCACGACGCTCACCGCGGTGTCGCTGATCACGTCGGTCAGGTCACTCCAGGCGCGCAGAAAACGCGCCATGCCCACCGGATCGGCGAGCCCGCACGCCACCACGTGGTCTGCGGCGCGCAACGCCGTCACCGTTGCGGCGTTGCGCCTCGGCGCGAACATGTCGCTTGAGAGTTCCTCGTCGCTCTCCAGGTTGAACCCAGTGTCAATGACGACGTAGTCCGCCCAATGCCGCAGCGCCTCGATCGTTCGAGTCACGCGTTCCGACGACAACTCCGGCCATCGCGAGGGCCGACCGATGCCGGTGAGCACCCAGAAGGCACCTTGAGGCGAATTGTAGCGCTGCGCGATGCGTTCGAATTCGTTTTGGGTCAGGCTGTCCGATCCCGCCAGGCGACAGGCCGCCGCGAATCCCGGCGCCTCGTCGAGCATCCCCAGGCTTGCCGCGACCGACCCGCTGTAGGTGTCTGCGTCAGCGAGCACCACGGTGTGCCCCGCCGCTGCGATCTCCGCCGCGATATTGATCGCCAGGGTCGTGCGCCCCGGGGCTCCTGTGGGACCCCACACCGCCACCACGAGGCCGGACCGCGGAGCGCCAACCGAACGTCCACGGTCGCCGACCCGCAGCGGCACCACGACCCCGGCATGTACGAGCGCATCGATCTCCGGCCAGCCCACCGCGGCATCGAGAACCTCAAGCAGCCCGAGGGTGGCCGCGTAGCGGCGATCCCGGTCGGAGGCGGCGAGCGCAATCACCCGGATGCCACGCGCGTCACACGCTGCGATCAGTTCGCCGGTCAGGGACTCGCGTCTGGCCCCCACAACCGCGACATCCGGGCGCAGCTGCGGCAGGGCGAGCACGAATTCGGTGACCGTTCGCACCTGGGCGAGGACCGAGTGACCGTGCTCCACGATATCCGCAAACAGTCGGTCTTCGGTGTGCCGGTCGAGCACAAGCACGAGCCCGGCCATGGTCAGTTGCCCCCGGTCGTGGTGCCCTCGGGTGTCGCGCTCGGTGTTGGCGTCTCCGAGACATCGGGGCCACCTGCAGGCGGCACGCCCAGGGGCGTGTCGATCGCCACGACGGAGACAACATCGCCGTTCGCAATCGACTCCAGCACCGGCCCGACCAGACCTTTCGGCACGAGGATCTCCACAGATTGCCCCTCCGATGAGGCCATCAGGCCGGCCGCTGCGATCACGCGCACCACCGTCGCGGACGGTACGAGCACCTCGGGCGGCGCGTACTGGGCGGCGGCGGTCTTCTGGGCCGCCCACACATCCACGAATGAGCCCGGCACAATCGACTCGGCGAGGTTGGGACGCACCATGACAACAACGCTCGTAACGGATGCCCCGGCGACCGTGCCGACCGCACCCGCCGGAACCAGCTCACCCGCCTGAACGGTGCGCGTGACAATGAGGCCGTCGGACGGCACCCGCCCGGGAGTCAGGTACTTCTGCGCGGAGTCCCCCAGCCGTACGTGAGCCAGCTCGAGATCACCCGAGTCGATGTGGTCCCCCACGAGGAGCGCGGAGGAGGCGAGGTAGACCTCGGTTGTGCGGTCGGCGGTCGTGACGAGTGCCGCCACTCCCGCAACGGACGCCGCCACGAGGACGAGGCCGATGCCGAATCGCGGGTCGAACCGGAGTCGTGCTCGTGCTCGTGTGCCTGTGCCTGTGCCTGTGCCTGTGCCTGTGCCTGCCGAGTTGGTCATCCGCATCCTCACTCCTTGTCACCGCCTGCCGGCTCGCTCTATGGTGCCCGGGTTTGGGGCCAGCGGGAGAGTTATCCACAGGGCAGATTCATTCCCACCCAAATTTACCGGTTTGACGGATAATCGACGCATGGACGATTCAGACGCAGCCGCACTGGGGCGTTTTCTCACTCTGTCGGATACCGCCGAGATCCTTGCCATCACGCCCGCCGAGGCCCTTGAACTCGTGCGAAGCAACGAACTACCGGCCATTCGCATCGGTTCGTCGCACCTCTGGCGGGTCGAGCGCGTCATACTCGAGTCGTATATCGAGGCAAAGTACGAAGAGGCACGGCGGCTCTCGCTGTGGGAACAGTCTGATTTCGGCAACATTCCGGAGATCTCTGGAGGTCGCGTCATGCGCCCACGGTCCCACCCCAGCGACTCTCCGAGATAGTCCGCTGCGATCATCGGGGGCGCTCAGGTCAGCTTGATGAAGGCCACCTGTTCGAGGGGGACGACGCGGTAGTGCTCCACAGCGGGCGTGCGGCGCAGGGTCCCCGGAGGATGAACGGCCAGGTCGAGATGATCGCGGCCCACCCGGTCAATTGTGCCGGTGAGCAGGCCTGTCCGCGTGTGCAGCTCAATGCCGGCTCGGCGACGACACAGGTCCCGCAGAACGAAGGAGAGGCCGATACGGTCGGACAAGCGCGCTGCGGATGGCGATTCAATCTCAGGACCCAGAGAGCGGTCCACCTGGTCGGCGGTGAGTGCGAGCCCGGCGATGCTCGCCAGCGGCACCACGCACTGCGCTGTACGCCGCGCGCGGTCGGCGTGCAACCCGGTGGGGCGTTCCACGTCCGAGAGGTCTGCGGTGAAGAGGTCAGCGGCAAACCAATCCCGACCGAAGGTTGTTGCCCGCACGACGACGGTGTTTCCCGTTGCCAGCACGACGCGAATCGCCGCGGGGCCCGCCGGACCGAGGCTGAGGACCATGAGTCGCGACCGCAACGTGAGGCGTCCGAGGCGATGCCGTTCTTCTTCCGCGCGCAGGTCACTCTCCTCCGCGGTCAGCTCGCGTTCGAGTTGACCCTCAAGATCGTCAAATAGGTTGTCCCAGCGCACACGACGAACCTAGCCCGCTGCTCAAGGCGTCGTGGGGTTATCCACAGGGGTTAAAAACGCTGGACAGCGTGAGCTCCGACTGATTGAGTGATCGCCACGGAGACACCCCGGGCACCAGACCGACAGCGGAGTAGTCATGAGCCTGTATCCAGAGCCAGCACCCGATTCCTTCCCCGAGCAGGCTTCCCCGCGAGCGTCCGTTCCGGGCACTGTCCTGCCCGACCCCGAGCCACTGCTCATCAATCTGACCCGCGGGGTGATGGAGGTACTCGCTGGCGCCCGTGAACTCGACCAGCTCGCGCGATGGGTCAGCGACGATGTGTACAAACACCTGCTCCGACGAGTCGTGTTATCCGCGAGGGCCCGCGCGGTTACCGGCCGCATACCCCAACGGCCCACCATCTCCATTGGTCGCGTGCATATCTACGAGCCCCGCCCCGGTGTCATTGAGGCCGTTGTGATGGTTCACGGCAAGGCCCGCGTGCAGTGTGTCGCCCTCAGACTCGAGACGGTTGGCACCCGGTGGCGAGCGAGTGCCATCAACGTGCTCTGAGCCGATTAACCGCGGCCGATTAACCGCGGCCGATTAACCGCGGCCGATTAACCGCGGCCCATTGACCGCGGTCAATTAACGACGACCCATTGACGGCGACCCATGAGCTGCGTACCCGCCGTTCCGAAGCCGTATGGGCGACGCCGCACAGACACTCGTCACCCCCGTCCCGCAGTGGCGGAAGGGAGGCGACGAGTGTTCAGGAGCGTTCGGGTCGAACGGTCCGGCGGCTACTTCTTCTTGCCCTGACGACGCTCGGCCCGGTTCGCGGGAGTCGCGTCGCTGCTGTCGCGCTGGCCGAAGGCACCACGCTGGGCCGGCGTCGCCTCGGCCGGGGAATCGTCGGCGGGAGCGGAATCCTCCGTCGCCAAGCGGCGCGTACGATCCGTTGCCGCCTGCTGGATCTGGCCGCGCTGGTTGCGTACCTCTACTCCGCCCGAATCGCTCGGCGCCGTATAGCTGAGCTTCGCATCTGCCTGGTCGGCGGGGGCGAGCCCCTTGGCTGCGACGACCGGAGCCGACACTGATCCCGGAGCCTGGCTGACCTCCACGTCAAGGTTGAAGAGGAATCCGACGGTCTCCTCGCGAATCTGGCCCATCATCTGTTGGAACATGGCGAAGCCCTCACGCTGGTACTCCACGAGCGGGTCGCGCTGGGCCATGGCGCGCAGGCCGATGCCGTCCTTCAGGTAGTCCATCTCGTAGAGGTGGTCGCGCCAGCGACGGTCAATGACCGACAAGACGACACGACGTTCCAGTTCACGCATGGCGGGCGAACCGAGCGACTCCTCACGGCGCTTGTACGCCTCCCTCGCGTCGGAGAGAATCTCGCGGCGCATGAAGTCGCGGTTGATCCGCCCCTTGTCGCCGGCCTCAGAAACGACCTCGTCGATGGTGATGCCAACGGGGTAGAGCGTTTTGAGTTCGACCCACATGGCGTCGAAGTCCCAGTCATCGCCGTTGCCCTGACCGGCATGAACGTCGAGGACCTCGTCAATGACGTTGTCCAGGAATGTCTGGGTGCGCTCGTGCAGGTCGTCGCCCTCAAGGATGTGACGACGGTCACCGTAGATCGCCTCGCGCTGGCGGTTCAACACGTCGTCATATTTGAGCACGTTCTTGCGAATCTCGGCGTTGCGTCCCTCCACCTGCGCCTGCGCACTGCGAATGGCGCGGCTGACGACCTTGGACTCGATCGCCATGTCGTCGGGGACCCCCTGTCGGCCCATGAGGCTTTCGGCGGCTCCCGCGTTGAAGAGGCGCATGAGGTCGTCGGTGAGCGAGAGGTAGAAGCGGCTCTCCCCCGGATCGCCCTGGCGGCCGCTGCGTCCACGCAGCTGGTTGTCGATACGGCGGGATTCGTGGCGCTCCGTGCCGAGCACGTAGAGGCCTCCGGCCGCGATGACCTTCTCGGCTTCCTCGCGCACCTTGTCCTTGACGGCGGTGAAGACGTCGTCCCAGGCTGTCTCGTATTCCTCGGGGGTTTCCACGGGGCTGAGGCCCTTGGCATTCATATCGGCCACGGCCATGAACTCGGCGTTGCCACCGAGCATCACGTCGGTGCCACGGCCAGCCATGTTTGTGGCGACCGTCACGGAGCCGAGGCGTCCGGCTTGCGCGACGATGGCGGCCTCACGGGCGTGGTTCTTGGCGTTGAGCACCTCGTGGCGCACCCCCTTCTTGGCGAGCAGCCGGGAAAGGTATTCGCTCTTCTCGACGCTCGTGGTGCCGACGAGAACCGGCTGCCCCTTCTCGTGACGGACCGCGATGTCTTCGACGACCTGATTGAACTTCGCCTCCTCATTCTTGTAGATGAGGTCGGACTGGTCGATGCGCTGCATCGGCCTATTCGTGGGGATCGCTACGACACCGAGCTTGTAGGTGCTCATGAATTCGGCGGCCTCGGTCTCGGCGGTACCGGTCATGCCGGAGATCTTCGAGTACAGGCGGAAATAGTTCTGAAGGGTGACCGTGGCCAGCGTCTGGTTCTCGGCCTTGACCACAACGCCCTCCTTGGCCTCAATGGCCTGGTGGATGCCCTCGTTGTAGCGGCGCCCCATGAGGATTCGGCCGGTGTGCTCATCGACGATGAGCACCTCGCCGTTCATCACGACGTAGTCCTTGTCTTTTTTGAACAGGGCGTCGGCCTTGATGGCGTTGTTCAGGAATGAGATCAGCGGAGTGTTCGCGGACTCGTAGAGGTTGTCAATGCCGAGGTAGTCCTCGACCTTCTCGATGCCGGGTTCGAGCACGCCGATGGTGCGCTTCTTCTCATCGACCTCGAAATCTTCGTCGGGCACGAGTCGCTTGGCGAGGCTTGCGAACTCAGAGAACCAACGGTTTGCTTCACCGGATGCCGGACCCGAGATGATGAGCGGCGTCCGTGCCTCATCGATCAGGATCGAGTCGACCTCGTCAACGATGGCGAAGGCGTGGCCGCGCTGCACCATGTCTGAGGCCTGCCACGCCATGTTGTCGCGCAGGTAGTCGAAGCCGAACTCGTTGTTCGTTCCGTACGTGATGTCGCACTCATACATCTCGCGACGTTGGGGAGGCGTCTGGCCGGAGACGATGCATCCGGTCGTCATACCGAGGGCTCGGAAGACGCGGCCCATGAGCTCGCTCTGGTAGCTCGCGAGATAGTCGTTCACCGTGATGACGTGCACGCCCCGGCTCGTGATGGCGTTGAGGTACGCGGCCGTGGTGGCCACAAGCGTCTTGCCCTCACCGGTCTTCATCTCGGCAATGTTGCCCAGGTGAAGCGCGGCGCCCCCCATCAGCTGAACGTCGAAGTGACGCAGCCCCAGGGTGCGGGTGCTCGCCTCGCGCACCGCGGCGAAGGCCTCAGGCAGCAGGTCATCGAGGGACTCCCCGGCCGAATAGCGCTCCCGCAGTGTGACGGTCTCATTCTTGAGTTCGTCGTCGGTGAGGTGGCTGAAATCGTCTTCCAGCGCGTTGATGGCCTTCGCATAGTTTTCCAAGCGCTTAAGTACGCGCCCTTCGCCAACTCGAAGAACCTTTTCCAAAATTGAGGCCACGAATGCACTCCAGTAGTCGTCACGGCATGTGGCTGCGCCGTGTTTTCACACCGCGCAGCCGACACCTGTCGTCTGGTCGGCGCCGGAGCACCGACCTAACCGGCAACTATAGCAATGCCAGGTGGTCAGTTGGACCGAACGCCGGCCTCAGCCGGGGCCTCTCGCAACTCCGCTGCGGAATCATCCAGCTCGATGACGCCATAGTCCCACCCCTTGCGGCGGTAGACCACGCTCGGTCGGTGAGTCTCCGAGTCCTGGAACAGGTAGAAATCGTGCCCAACGAGTTCCATGAAGTAGAGGGCATCGTCGACCGTCATGGGTGCCGCAGCGAAAACCTTGCGGCGGATGACGACGGGGCAGTAGGCCTCGTCCTCTTCGGCCTCGGCACTTGCGTCGCCATCGACGCTATCCGGGGACACGATCGGAACTGCACCGGTACGAACACGATCAAGGCTCTCGCTGGAGGCCGGAACGATGTCGATCACGCTGAAGGCAACGGATGCGGCCTCCTGCAGGGACGTGGGCCGGTGCGCCCCGCCACGGTGTACCTTCTTGCGGTCCTTTGCACGACGAACTCGTTCGAGCAAACGCCCCAATGCAATGTCGAATGCCGCGTACTTGTCTGCCCCGTCCGCTTCTGCGCGAACCAGAGGACCCTTGCCGATCAGGGTCAGCTCGACCCGATCTTTTCCAGCCGCGGCACCATTCTTCTCGTGGTGACGACTTACCTTGATCTCGAGAGCGAGCGCCTTATCGGCAAGACCGGCAATCTTCTCGGCCTTTTCCGTCGCGTATTCCCGAAAGCGATCAGTGATCCCTAGGTTTCGTCCGACAATGTTAGTTTCCATGACGACCTCCTGATCTGGCGGATCGCCCTGTGTATGGGCGATCATTGCGCGCCTGTGTTCCTAACCGTAGCCGGGTGGACTGAATATGTCACAGCTTTTGTCAATGAGATTTCAGTGACGGCTCGGTTACCGGATGGAGTCGCCGTCTTTCCGCCAGTGCAGCCATCCCGACGACGTGTCCGCCCGCTTCACTGATGGCGCGCCGCGCCTCGAGGAGGGTCGCGCCGGTCGTGAGAATGTCATCAACCACGACGCACGCGAACCCGTCGAGCCGTCGCACGGCCCGAAGAGATCCCCGACGATTCACGGTGCGCTCCTCGCGTCCGAGGCCGACCTGGTCCGCAACCGGTGCGACCGTTCGAAGAGCCGTCGTGGCCGTCAGTCCCGCGCGTTTCAGGATCAGCTCGACGGGATGGAATCCCCTGGCCCGCCATGCCGCCGTGGACGATGGAATCACCACGAGGCGCACTCCCCGCCGCGCCGAAGCCGGGGTCGCGACTCCGAGGGCGGCCGTCACGGCCAACCGGAGGGGCATGGCGAGCGCACCCGCGGCATCCGTTCTGCCGCCGTCTTTGAAAGCCCCGATCACGTGCCGCGCCACACCGGAATAGTCGAGGCCGCACCACACCGGAACTCCCTCGCGCCTCGCCTCGTGCACCTCGGGACGGAGGCCCTGCCGGCACGCGGGGCACAGCGCCCGATCGGCGGCATGGCACCCGACACATTCCGTGGGCATGACAACGGCCCAGGCGTCAAGAAGCGCCGCGGGCAGTCCTGCAAACAGCGCCTTGCCATGCATGCCACCCATACTGCCGCGCGACTCCGCGACAGTGACGGCCGCGCCGGCCACGGTGCACAGCCGGAAGCTGGGGAGGACCGGCTACTTGTCGATGCCCTGCTGGGTGGCGAGCACGGTCACCCCGTCGAGGCGTTTCTGCCAACCAACGCCACGCTGCACGTGCAGCCCTCCGGATGACGTGATCGCCCGGAGGTCGCGCAACGAGTTGCTTCCGGCGAGCGCCACGGCGTCAGGGGGCGACTCAAGCACGAGGCTCGCGCCTCCGAGCTCGCGGGCGGAGATCTGTTTGGCCCCGGTTGCCAGGGTACTGAGCGAGGCCACCGTCAACTCATCAACCCAGGCCACATCGAGGGCAGGGGTTGAATCCGCCATGAGCTGCAGTGGGGCGGTGAGGCCGATCGGCAAACCATCCTTGCGAAGAATCCCCACAACGGCCAGTCGGGGCTCGGCGCCGATCGTGTACGCCACCACGATGCGGGTACCGTCGCGGGCAACCTTCATGGCCTGGATCGTCGTGGCCTCCGGCCAGGGTGAGGCAACACTCACCGCCGCGGAGTCCATGCCCGTCACGACAATGTCGTTCGGTTGGTTCATCGGCACCGACCAAGTGTACCCGTCGTTGTCAATCGACGGCGCAATCAGCCCGGCACGCGAGTCGACCAGCTCGGGATCGTTGCCGGCTCTCACCCGCCAGACTCCGCCCTCCGCGAGGGCCACGGCAGCTTGTTGGCCGGCCGCGAGGGATACCGCCGTGGGGGCGAGTCCCACGATGGCATCGGAGACACCGTCCACCGGGGTCACGGCCTGTCCGCTGGCGGCAAGAAACCCGAAGTCTCCCTCCCGCAAAATCAACGCCCGCGCGTCCACGCGCGGATTCACGGCGGGACCGAGATCGGCAATGTCTTGCGGGTTCTGGTCGATCGTGACCTTCACGCTCATCCCCGACGGCAGGCTCGCCGTGAGCTGCGCCTTCATCCGCTCAAGGGTGATGCGGTCCGCGTTGAGCGCCTCGCTGTTGAGGTCGACCATGGCGTTGCGTCTCACGACCCGCACGGCATCGGCGGTGAGCTTCGTCCCGTCCGGGAATGCCGTGGCGACGGCTCCAACGAGCCAGGAGCTCGGGCCGCTCAGCACGGCGTTGACGATCTTGGTCGGAGCGGATGCCCCGCGAGGGAACCAGCGCAGGTCGGGCACGAGCATGTCGAAGCCGGGGTCGAAGAAATAGAGGGCGGATGCGCTGAAGACGTCGTTGAACGTGTTCTCGTCGATCACCGTTCCGTTGGGGGCGGCCTGGATTCGCCACTGCCCGTCGACCTGCACGAATTGGTAGCCGAGCGGCACGGGCGTCGAATCCGATTCACGGTATTCGCCCGTCGCGCTCACCTCCGCGATCGGTGTCACCATGACCTGGATCGTCTGCTCGTCCCGGGCGGTGACGACGCGTCCGATGCCGTCGTCCACGATGACGCCGGCCGTCGGGTCCCAGTCCGCGCTGAAGCTTGGGGTGAGGAATTCGCGCGCAATGGCGTAGTTGTTCTCCGGACTCGACGCCGCGTCGATGAAACCGAGCAGGATCGATTCCGCGCTGGCGTCACGCTGCGGCCCGGACGGCAGAAACACCTGGGCCGGGCTTTCGTCGACGAGGTCGGCCTGTCCCGCGCGTACGTTTCCCTCTCGCGGGATCCCGCCACACGAGGTCAGGACGATGACGGCGGCCACAACCGCGGCGAGCGCGCGACCGATGCCCGCAGCCCGAATCGGCACTCTACGCATGAGTTCCCTCCGGGATTCCGTGGTTGGGTCCCAAGTCACCCAGCTCCGACGTGGCATCGGCGGGCGGAAGTGGGATCGGTGACGAGGTGAGCACTCCCCCTGACAAACGAGGCAGGGTCAGGCGAAAACAGGCGCCGTGACCGGGCGACGCCCAGACCTGCAGCCACCCATTGTGTACCGTGGCGTCTTCGCGGGCAATCGACAGGCCAAGGCCCGTGCCGCCGATGGTGCGCTTGCGGCTGGGGTCGGCTCGCCAGAAGCGGTCGAAAACATGCGTCACCTCGGACTGGCTCATGCCCATCCCATAGTCGCGCACCGCAATCGCGACCGAATCGCTATTGCTGTCGACCGAGATGACCACGGGTTTGCCGTCGCCGTGCTCAATGGCATTGCCGACCAGGTTGTGCAGAATACGACGGATGCGACGCGGGTCGACGTCGGCATTCAGGTATCCGCCGGGGGCCACAAGCCGCAGGTCGCTGCCCTTGGACTCGGCGAGACTTCGTAAGCCGTCAATGGCGTCCTCCGCGAGGTGCACGAGGTTGGTCGGTTCGCTCTCGAGTTCGACGGACCCGGCGTCGTATCGGCTGATCTCGAGCAGGTCGCTCAGCAACACCTCGAAACGTTCTACCTGGGTGTGCAGCAGCTCTGCCGTGCGCCCGGTTGCCGGGGGAAAGCTCGCGCGCTGGTCGTACAGTACGTCGCCGGCGAGGCGAATGGTGGTGAGCGGTGTGCGCAACTCGTGCGAGACATCCGACACAAAACGTTGTTGCACCTCGGAGAGGTCGGCGAGCTTCTGGATCTGGCTCTGCAGGCTGTCGGCCATACCGTTGAAGGATCGGGCGAGGGTGGCAATGACATCCTGGCCCTTCTCGGGGATGCGCACCTCGAGATCGCCGCGGGCGAGCTTCTCGCTCGTTTCAGCGGCCACGCGAATCGGCGTCACGACGAAGCGCACGATCACCCAGCTGACACCGCCGATGAGCAGCACGAGGGCCAGGCCGGCGACGCCCAGGGTCTGCTGCACAAAGAGCAGCGTCGACTCCGAGTCCTGCAGGCTGTAGCCGATGTAGAGCTCATACCGCCCGGCAACCGGAACGGTGAGTTGCGACCCAACGACGACGCCGGGGATCTCGGTGCCGAGGTCGTCGGTGAGGGTCACTGACTGCCAGAATTGTTCGTCGGAGCTCGCCTGCACCGCGCGGCGCAGATCGTTCGAGACGACTCCGGTCTCCTCGCCGAAGGTCGAGGAATCCTGCGGCGCAACGGTCGACGCATCCTGGCCGGGCACGCGCAGCACGGCAATGAGCCGACTCGAGGATGCCGCGGTGATCGACGTGCGCGCCGATCCGAGCAGCGCGCGCACCTGCACGCGGTCCACGGCATCTGAGGCGTCGAGGATTCCCTGCGCGGCATTCGTGGCTCGATTCGAGTCGAGCAGCACCTGGTTGAGCCTCGATTGGAACAGGTCGTTGCCGATGCTCACCGACATGTAGACACCGACCACGAGGATGGCCATACCCGACAGCACGACCGAGATGGTGACGGTACGAAAGTGCAGGGATGCTCGCCAGGATGTGGCGACGGCTCGGGGCCAGGATCGCCAGTTCCGCACCTGCATTCTCGAACGCCACGTGACGTCCGTGCCCGTTGTCGGAGCCATCAAGGGCCTAGCCGACCGCGCCGGCCCGGTACCCGACGCCGCGAACGGTCATCACGATCTTCGGGTTGTCGGGGTCTTCTTCGACCTTCGCCCGGAGGCGCTGCACATGCACGTTCACGAGGCGAGTGTCAGCCTTGTAGTGGTAACCCCACACTTGCTCGAGCAGCATCTCGCGCGTGAATACCTGCTGCGGTTTGGAGGCCAGAGCCAGCAGCAGGTCAAATTCGAGGGGAGTCAGATTGATCCTGCGATCGCCGCGCTTCACCTCATGGCCCGCGGCATCGACGACAACGTCACCGATTTGCAGGCTGAGGGTCGAGGCGTCGGGCGTGGGGCGCAGCCGGGTGCGAATTCGGGCCACGAGTTCTTTGGGGTTGAACGGTTTGACCATGTAGTCGTCGGCGCCGGATTCAAGCCCGCGCACAACATCCGTTGTGTCCGTCCGCGCTGTCAGCATGATGATCGGGGTGCCGGACTCCGCTCGAATCTGGCTGCACACCTCGATGCCGTCAATGCCAGGCAGCATGAGGTCGAGAAGCACCAGGTCGGGCTTGGTCGTGCGAAAGGCGTCAAGAGCCAGCGCCCCGTCCGCGCAAAAACTTGGCTCGAATCCCTCGCTGTGCAAGACGATGCCGATCATCTCGGACAGCGCGGTGTCGTCGTCGACAACCAAAATACGTGAGGTCATTATTCTCTCTTTGCCATCATCGTGCGTTTCGTCGGCTCCGACGCCTGAACGTCGCCGCCCCCCTGAAGCTGCGGATTACCCGGTGAGTAGTTCATTCCGGTCTCCAGAATAGTCGAGAGACCAGGAGCGCGCTTGGAACCGAGGTGTGCCAGCATGGGAGTCGTGACCGACCCGCAGAACTGGCAACCGCCCACGTTCGGAGCGCCCCCGCAGACGCCCCCGCATGGCCCGCCCATCGGGGCGCCTCTCGGCGGAACGACCGGGGGCCCCATTCCACCACCCGTCGGCGCACCACCCGTCGGCGCACCACCCGTCGGCGCACCGCTCGGCGGCCCTCCTCCCGGCTGGACGCCGCCGCCGAAGCCGGGCCTGATCCCGCTCCGCCCGCTCGGATTCGGCGCCCTCCTGTTTGCGCCGTTGCGGGTGTTGCGTCGCAACCCGCGCGCCACCTTCGGCAGCGCCTTGATCATCCAGGGCATTGTGCTGCTCGCGACCATCGCCGTTGTTGGTCCCGTCACGTACTGGGTGACGGACCGGATCTCAACCGCGCCGACCGACCAGCAGGGCGAGATCGAATCGGGCGGGGCCCTCCTCATCCTGCTCTCGGCGCTGGTGCCCCTCTTTCTCAGCGTGATCGCCGCTGCCCTGCTCCAGGGCGTGATCGTCACGGAGGTGGCCCGGGCGACGCTCGGGGAAAAGCTGCGCCTGGGGCGCTTGTGGCGTGCGGCACGGCCCCGTCTGTGGACGCTGGTGCTCTGGACCCTGCTCCTGCTCACGGCGCTGATCATTGGCCTCGGAATCCTCGTTCTCGCCGTGGCGCTGCTCGCGCTCCTGGGCGACACGCGCGGGCTGATTCTGGCCATTCTCACGGGCGTGATCGGTGGCCTCGCGATACTGGCTGTCACGCTGTGGATCGCGACGAAGACAGCCGTGGTGCCCAGCCTGATTGTGTTGGAGCGTCTCACCGTGCGGGCCGCGATCCGGCGGTCCTGGTCGCTCACCAGGGGCTACTTCTGGCGCACTTTCGGGGTGCTCGCGCTCGTGACGATCGCGGTGAATCTGCTCGTACAGCTCGTGACCACCCCGTTCGCGATTGTGTTCTCCATACTGATGTCGCTTGTCGACCCGACAGCCTCCGTCGATGCGTACGTCCCCGCTTTCATCTCCTATGCCGGCGTCATCTTTGTCACGGTTGTGGCGGGTGCGATCGGTTCCGTCATCACGTCCGCCACGAATGCTCTCATCTATCTCGACCTCCGGATGCGCAAGGAAGGGCTCGACCTCGAGCTCGCCCGGTATGTGGAGGGCACGCAGACGGGTGCCGTCATACCGGATCCGTACCTCATCACGCCCACCTCGCCCCAGGCATGATCAGTCCCGTTCGTCTACGGCCGGCAGAGATTCCGGTGACACCCGATGGTCCAGAGGCGCAGCGCTGGCTGCAGGACGAACTTCTCAAGGCGCCGTACGAGGCGGCGCGGCCCACCTGGTTCGACCGCCTGTCACAGTCGTTCTTCGACTGGCTGGGGTCGCTGCGCCTTCCCGACGGCGGCGTGTGGAACAGCTGGCTGCCCGCCCTTGTGATCGCCGTTGTACTCGTCGCAATCGGTGCCGCCTGGTTGATCTTCGGAGTCCCGCGTCGTAATCGCCGGCGTGCCCAGGCGACCGACCTCTTCGGCACGGATGACCGTCGCAGCGCCGCGGACATGCGCCGCGCCGCGCAGGCCGCCGCACAGGCAGGCAACTGGAGCCTGGCCGCCGAAGAGATCTTCCGCGCGCTTGCCGCCGACATGTTCGAACGCACGGTGGTGAGCGTGACACCCGGTACGACCGCGCACGGTTTCGCCGAGCGCGCGGCTGCCGCTTTTCCTGCCGCGCGCGACGGACTCATCGGTGCTGCCGACGTGTTCGACCGCGTGCGCTATCTGGGCGTGTCCGGCGCCGAGGCCGACTTCCGCACCCTCGAAGCGCTTGAGGGCGAGCTGCGCCGCGCCGCGCCGGCCCGGCTCGCGACGCCCTCCGAGCAGAGCGTCGCGGCCCGGCAGGTCAGCTCGTGAGCGGCTCGCTCGTCGTCGAACCGCGTCCGCTCGTCCTCGATGACTCGGCGGCCAACGCCACCGCGGTGACGCCGACCGTACGAGAGTCCGTGCGCCGGTCCCGGTTCTGGATCATCGCCGCTGCGGGCACGGTTCTGGTCACTCTCGTGGTCGTTCTGCTGGTCGGTGGCCCCGCAACGGGACGCTGGCTCGCCGCCGACAGCGCGGCACCGTCTGGTGCCATGGCCCTGGTCGCGGTGCTGGGGGAACAGGGGGTCACGGTCGTGACCGTCGACACCCTGGCCGAGGCACGTTCGGCAACCAGCGAAGCGGCTGCCCCCACGCTCTTCGTCTTCGACGGCGACGGATTCCTCGACGCGTCACGCCTCACCGCGCTGGGGTCCCTCGCCCCGCGCACGGTTATCGCCGCGCCCGATTTCGCCGCGCTGCAGGCACTGTCCCCCGAGGTCGGATTCGGTGGGTTGTCGATGGCGACTGACCTCACGCCGCAGTGCTCGGTGCCTGCGGCGGCGCGGGCCGGGTCACTCTCCCCGGGGGGAGGCACGCTCAGCATCCCGGAGGGCACCCCGGAGAGCACCCCGGCATCCGGCGCAACACTCACCGGCTGTTTCCCGAGCAGCGACACCACGTTCTCGGTGATCGAACGAGCGGAGGCTGATCACACGCTCACGCTCGTGCCCGACGCGGCCGTGTTCAGCAACGAAACGATCGCGGACTTCGGAAACGCCGCCTTCGCCCTCAACCTGCTGGGGCCCAGCGACACCGTTGTGTGGTACCTGCCGACCCTGGCCGACGTGCCGCGCACGGGGCCGCCGTCGATCGGCGATCTCACCCCCGGATCGGTGACGCCGACGCTCATTCTGCTCGGGCTCGTCGCCGCGGCGGCAGCGTTGTGGCGAGGTCGCCGATTCGGACCCCTCGTGGCGGAGAACCTGCCCGTGACGGTGAAGGCGAGTGAAACTTTGGAGGGGCGGGCTCGGCTCTACGCCCGCGGAAACACCCGCCTGCGCGCTCTCGATGCCCTGCGCATCGGAACGGTGCAGCGTCTGGCCGGTCGGGTGGGGCTCGGCCGCAGCGCGCGGCTCGACGACGTTGTGCACAGCGTCGCCGCGCTCACCGGGCTGGCCGCTGCCGACGTGCGAGGTGTGCTCGTGCAGGAGCACCCAACCGGCGACGCCGACCTTATGCGGCTCGCCAACCGCCTGCAGGAGATGGAGCGGATGACGCAGGCCGCGGTCTCCGCGCACTCGACAACCCCGCATTCGGCGCCTCACGCCCCGGCACCTCACGACCTCCCGCCTCACGGCAGAATGGACTCATGATCACTCCCGCCAGCGCCATCAGCACCGATTCCCTGCGCGAGTCCCTCACCCGGGTTCGTGCCGAGGTGGGCAAGGCCGTCGTCGGGCAGGACGGCGCCGTCACCGGGTTGATCATCGCCCTGCTCGCCAAAGGCCATGTGCTGCTCGAAGGCGTTCCCGGCGTGGCCAAAACGCTGCTCGTGCGCACACTCAGCCATGCCCTCAGCCTCGACACAAAGCGCATCCAGTTCACACCGGACCTGATGCCGGGCGACGTGACCGGCTCGCTCATCTATGACGCCAAGTCCGGTGAATTCGAGTTTCGTGCCGGACCGGTCTTCACGAACATCCTCCTCGCCGACGAGATCAACCGCACTCCCCCGAAGACTCAATCGGCGTTGCTCGAGGCGATGGAAGAACGCCAGGTGAGCGTGGACGGGGCCACGCGCCTGCTGCCGGTCCCGTTCATTGTGGCAGCCACGATGAACCCGATCGAATACGAGGGCACGTATACCCTGCCGGAGGCACAGCTCGACCGGTTCCTGCTCAAACTCGTCCTCGACATTCCAGCGCGCGACGATGAGGTTGAGGTGTTACGTCGACACGCGGCCGGTTTCAACCCACGCGACCTCGCCGGCGCGGGTGTCACACCCGTGCTGGGTGCAGCCGAGCTGGCGGCGGCACAGGCGGCCGTGGCATCCGTCGGGTCAAGCGCCGATGTTCTCGCCTATGTCGTGGACCTTGCGCGCGCCACACGCTCCAGCCCCTCGGTGAAACTCGGCGTGAGTCCGCGAGGAACCACTGCCCTGCTCGCGGCGGCCAAGGCATGGGCCTGGCTGAGCGGCTACGAGTCGATCACGCCCGATCACGTGCAGGCGATGGTGCTGCCGGTGTGGCGCCACCGGCTGATGCTGCAACCGGAGGCCGAGCTCGAGGGCGTCTCGGTCGATGCGATCCTGCGCGGGGTGCTGCAGCAGGTGCAGGTTCCGATCTAGCCCATGACTCTCTCCGGCCGATTTGTGGCGCTCCTCGCGCTCGGCGTCATCCCCGTGGTGCTCTTCGGCGACACGCTCACGCGGGCAGTCGCCGTGTTGGGGCTGTGGCTCCTCGCCATGGCGCTGCTCGGCGGCCTCGATCTGCTTCTTGCCGCCTCGCCGCGCGCCCTCCTTCTGGAACGCGTGCTGCCCTCCAGGGTGCGACTGGGCGAAACGGTCACGAGCCAGCTCTTCGTCACCAACACCGGTCGCCGTCATCTGCATGCGGTGATTCGGGATGCCTGGCAGCCGTCGGCCGGTGCCGGAAACAATCGTTCGGCCGTCTCCATCCCGCCCGGAGAGCGCCGCCGCGTGGCGATCGCCCTGACTCCCTTTCGACGGGGAGAGCGTCGGGTGGGCCAGGTCACGGCACGGGCACGCGGTCCCCTCGGCCTGTGGAACCGGCAGGCGACCCTGAGCGCGCCGGGAACCATTCGGGTGCTGCCGCCGTTCCATTCCCGCAAGCACCTTCCGTCCCGCATCCAGCGGCTCAAAGAACTTGACGGACGCACGCACGTGATGGTGCGCGGCCCGGGTACCGAGTTCGATTCCCTGCGTGAGTATGTGCGCGGCGACGACGTGCGCTCGATCGACTGGCGCGCCACGGCCAGGCGCAACGATGTCATGGTGCGCACCTGGCGGCCGGAACGCGACCGACGGGTTGTGATTCTCATCGACACGGGGCGCACCTCTGCCGTGCGAATCGACAATGAGCCCCGCCTGGACACCGCCTTCGAGTCCAGCCTGCTTCTCGCTGCCCTGGCCGCCCCGGCCGGAGACCGGGTTGATTTTCTCGCCTTCGATCGTCGCGTTCGCGGTCGGGTGGCCGGCGCCAAGGGTGCTGCGCTGCTGTCGCAGATGGTCGATACGATGGCCCTCATCGAGCCCGAACTGATCGAGATGGACTGGGCCGCTGTTCCCGCGCAGGTGCGCAGCATCACGAGCCAGCACGCGCTCGTCGTGCTCATCACCTCGATCGACGCCGCGGGGGCATCCACTGGCCTGCTCTCGGTGCTCCCCCAGCTCACCGGGCGTCACACGGTCGTTGTCGCCTCCGTGACCGACCCCATCGCGGCCGCAGCGGTTGAAGAGCGCGCCACCCGCTCCGAGGTTTACCGGGCCGCCGCAGCCGAACGGGCCATGCTCGATGTGGCACGGGTCTCCGCCGCCATTCGCCGGCTCGGCGCGGAGGTCGTGACGGGGGCACCCGCCGATCTGCCTCCCGCCCTCGCCGACCGCTACATACTGCTGAAGGCCACCGGCCGCCTGTAGGAAGCGCCGCGGGACCTCAGGCGGCGTAAATGCGCGTGCTGCCAGCCTCGTACTCGCCGAGGTCGCCGGTCTCCCCCGCGCGCGCTGCGCGCCCACCGACCACGATCATGTAGGTGAGAAACAGGGCGAGTGCGAGGGTCCCGATGCCGATCTTCACCGGCCATGGCCAGGGAGCAGGCGTGACAAACCCCTCAATGACGCCCGACACGAACAGCACCAGGACAAGGCCAATGGCCACCGTGAACAGTGCTCGTGCGTCCTCGGCGAGGGCTTGCCCCCTGGTTCGAGCGCCGGGCGCAATCCAGGCCCAGAAAATGCGCAGGCCCGCCGCAGCCGCCACGAAAATTGCGGTGAGTTCGAGTTGGCCGTGGGGCGCGATGTAGAGGAAGAAGACGTCGCCCTTGTCCTGCGAGAACATGATGGCCGCTGTGAGGCCAATGTTCTGCGCGTTCTGCAGGATGATGAACGGAACGTAGACGCCCACAATGCCGAATGCAATGCACTGCGCCGCGATGAAGGCATTGTTGGTCCACACTAAACCGGTGAAGGACGCGGCGGGGTTATCCGAGTAGTACCCCACGAAGTCTTCGTTCGCGACCTGCGCGAGTTGCTTGTCGGTGCCGAGGTTCGCCAGTACTTGCGTATCACTGAGCGCCCAGAGCGCATAGAGTCCCGCGACCGCGAATGTGACGAGAGCGACCGCCAGGGTGAGCCAGCGAATTCGATACAGGGCTGCCGGCAGCTTCAGGGCAAAGAAACCCGGAAGAAGGGACAGCATGTTGGCGCTTGTCCCGGTGAATCTCAACCGCGCACGGGACAGCGCCACGGAAAGGCGGTCCCCTTGCACCGTTGACCCGGCGGTGGTCTTCATGGCGGACAGGTGTGTCGCTCCAGCCTGATAGCGCTCGATGAGCTCGTCGGCCTCCGCGCCGGAAAGCTGCCGCCTTGAGCCGAGCTCCGTGAGGCGGTTCCACTCCTGTTTGTGTGCGGCCGTGTAGGCGTCGAGATCCATCTGGTTCAATAGTAGACATGGTGCAGACCGTGCAGTCCACTGATCCGGCCAATGACGGCTCGGACTCCAGCGAGGAACTTCTCACCGGCGAGGCAGTCGCGCTCGATGTGCTCCCGGCGAACCTGATTCTTCGGGGCGCGGGCGCGGCCATCGACGTCGTCGCCTACGGCATCCTCTTCACGGTTCTGCTCCTGTCTGCGCTATTCGTGCTGGGCGACGCGGCGGATCCCGCGCTCAATCAGGCCGTGACCATCGCCAGCCTGGTCGTATCCATTGTGATCGCGCCCATGGTCGTCGAAACAGCAATGCGGGGCCGATCTCTTGGCAAACTCGTCATTGGTGCGCGGATCGTGCGGGTGGACGGTGGCGCGATCTCGCTGCGTCATGCCTTCATTCGCTCCCTCACGGGAATCCTGGAAATTTTCCTGACCCTCGGTGGCCTCGCTGCGACCGTGGGGCTCCTCAACGCACGCTCCCAACGCCTCGGTGATCTGCTTGCCGGTACGTATAGTCAGCTTGAGCGGGTGCCTGCATATACCGCGCCCGTCACCGGAGTTCCTCTACCGCTTCTCGGCTGGTCTCAGACGGTGGATGTGGCACGGCTGCCCGATCCGCTCGCGCGTCGCGTGGCACAGTTCCTCCGGCAGGCTGCGAAGCTCACTCCGGCAACCCGGGAGCGCTTCGCCGCGTCCCTGGCCGCCGAAGTGGCACCGTTCGTCTCCCCGGTGCCGTCCGCTCCAGCCGAGGCATTCCTGATCGGTGTGGCCGCGGTACGTCGTGACCGGGAGTACGCCGCCCTGCTCCTCGAGCGCGGCCGCCTGGAGCGTCTGGCTCCGGTGCTGCACGGCCTCCCCCACGAGTTCCCCAACCGCTAGGCTCCGTCTCCCTCACCCCAAGCCAGCCTCGCAGCGACTCTTCCGCTGGTCGGGTCTGCCGAGACCTGGCCCCTGGCGGTATGAGGGGTTAACGCAAAAATGGCCACCCCGCGTGGGGTGGCCATTGATGGTGTTGCTAAGTTAAGTCCGGCGGTGTCCTACTCTCCCACAGGGTCCCCCCTGCAGTACCATCGGCGCAAAGAGTCTTAGCTTCCGGGTTCGGAATGTGACCGGGCGTTTCCCTCTTGCTATAGCCGCCGAAACACTTGGTGATGCGTGTTTCGAACCTATATTTTTTAGTTATAGACCCCTGCAATGTTTATTAGACACCGTGGGGTGTTGTTCTCGACCGTACATCGAGAACCACATAGTGGACGCTAAAGCAGCTTCTTCAAACTGAGTGTTATCAAATTATCGGCTTATTAGTACCGGTCAGCTTCATGGGTCTTTAGTCCCCACTTCCACATCCGGCCTATCAACGCAGTAGTCTAGCTGCGAGCCTCTCCCCCTAAGGGATGGAAATCTCATCTCGAAGCCGGCTTCCCGCTTAGATGCTTTCAGCGGTTATCCGTTCCGAACGTAGCTAATCAGCGGTGCTCCTGGCGGAACAACTGACACACCAGAGGTTCGTCCATCCCGGTCCTCTCGTACTAGGGATAGATCTTCTCAAATTTCCTGCGCGCGCAGCGGATAGGGACCGAACTGTCTCACGACGTTCTAAACCCAGCTCGCGTACCGCTTTAATGGGCGAACAGCCCAACCCTTGGGACCTACTCCAGCCCCAGGATGCGACGAGCCGACATCGAGGTGCCAAACCATGCCGTCGATATGGACTCTTGGGCAAGATCAGCCTGTTATCCCCGAGGTACCTTTTATCCGTTGAGCGACAGCGCTTCCACAAGCCACTGCCGGATCACTAGTCCCGACTTTCGTCCCTGCTCGACGTGTCAGTCTCACAGTCAAGCTCCCTTGTGCACTTACACTCGACACCTGATTACCAACCAGGTTGAGGGAACCTTTGGGCGCCTCCGTTACTTTTTAGGAGGCAACCGCCCCAGTTAAACTACCCACCAGGCACTGTCCCTGAACCGGATCACGGTTCGAAGTTAGGTATCCAATATGACCAGAGTGGTATTTCAACGATGACTCCACCTGAACTAGCGTCCAAGCTTCACAGTCTCCCACCTATCCTACACAAGCCACACCGAACACCAATACCAAGCTGTAGTAAAGGTCACGGGGTCTTTCCGTCCTGCTGCGCGTAACGAGCATCTTTACTCGTAATGCAATTTCGCCGAGTTCGCGGTTGAGACAGCTGGGAAGTCGTTACGCCATTCGTGCAGGTCGGAACTTACCCGACAAGGAATTTCGCTACCTTAGGATGGTTATAGTTACCACCGCCGTTTACTGGGGCTTAAATTCTCAGCTTCGCCTTGCGGCTAACCGTTCCTCTTAACCTTCCAGCACCGGGCAGGCGTCAGTCCGTATACATCGTCTTGCGACTTAGCACGGACCTGTGTTTTTAGTAAACAGTCGCTTCCCACTGGTCTCTGCGGCCTTCGAACGCTCCCGGAGCAAGTCCGTTCACGCCTCAGGCCCCCCTTCTCCCGAAGTTACGGGGGCATTTTGCCGAGTTCCTTAACCACGATTCTCTCGATCTCCTTAGTATTCTCTACCTGATCACCTGAGTCGGTTTGGGGTACGGGTGACTAAAACCTCGCGTCGATGCTTTTCTTGGCAGCATAGGATCACTGATTTCGCCCTTACGGGCTACCCATCGGGTCTCAGGCTATATGAACGACGGATTTGCCTATCGTTCGCCCTACATCCTTAGACCGGGACAACCATCGCCCGGCTCAGCTACCTTCCTGCGTCACACCTGTTAATACGCTAACCGCACCAGTGTCGGGTCGTACGCTAGGCCCCTGGCCTCACCCCGAAGGGATTAGCTAGAGGATTCAGATACTTAGCATTACTGGATTAGCTTGGGCGGTTTTTCGTCAGTACGGGAATATCAACCCGTTGTCCATCGACTACGCCTGTCGGCCTCGCCTTAGGTCCCGACTTACCCAGGGCGGATTAGCCTGGCCCTGGAACCCTTGATCTTTCGGAGGACGGGTTTCTCACCCGTCTTTCGCTACTCATGCCTGCATTCTCACTCGTGTAGCCTCCACGGCTGGTTTACACCGCCGCTTCGCTGGCCACACGACGCTCTCCTACCCATCAACACGGCTGAACCAACCACACAAGGTGGCGGCTTACCAAAAATATCAATGCCACAACTTCGGTGGCGTGCTTGAGCCCCGTTACATTGTCGGCGCGGAATCACTTGACCAGTGAGCTATTACGCACTCTTTCAAGGGTGGCTGCTTCTAAGCCAACCTCCTGGTTGTCTGCGCAACTCCACATCCTTTCCCACTTAGCACGCGCTTTGGGACCTTAGTTGGTGGTCTGGGTTGTTTCCCTCTCGACGATGAAGCTTATCCCCCACCGTCTCACTGCTGCGCTCTCACTTACCGGCATTCGGAGTTTGGCTGACGTCAGTAAGCTTTTGGGCCCCATCGGCCATCCAGTAGCTCTACCTCCGGCAAGAAACACGCAACGCTGCACCTAAATGCATTTCGGAGAGAACCAGCTATCACGAAGTTTGATTGGCCTTTCACCCCTATCCACAGCTCATCCCCTCCATTTTCAACTGAAGTGGGTTCGGTCCTCCACGACGTCTTACCGTCGCTTCAACCTGGCCATGGATAGATCACTTCGCTTCGGGTCTAGGACATGCGACTGAATCGCCCTATTCAGACTCGCTTTCGCTACGCATTCCCCTCTCGGGTTAAGCTCGCCACATATCACTAACTCGCAGGCTCATTCTTCAAAAGGCACGCTGTCACCAGAATCAGACTGGCTCCAACGGTTTGTAAGCAAACGGTTTCAGGTACTATTTCACTCCCCTCCCGGGGTACTTTTCACCTTTCCCTCACGGTACTTGTTCACTATCGGTCATGTAGGAGTATTTAGGCTTATCAGGTGGTCCTGACGGATTCACACGGGATTTCTCGGGCCCCGTGCTACTTGGGATACTCTTCGGGTGATTACTGCATTTCGACTACGGGGTTCGCACCCTCTATGACCAGGCTTTCAATCCTGTTCGTCTATACAACGCTCTAACCCTTGCCATTCGGTAGAATCGGCTGAAAAGTCCCACAACCCCGACCATGCAACGCCTACCGGCTATCACACATGATCGGTTTAGCCTCATCCGGGTTCGCTCGCCACTACTAACGGAATCACTATTGTTTTCTCTTCCTGTGGGTACTGAGATGTTTCACTTCCCCACGTTCCCTCTACCCGCCCTATATATTCAGGCGGGAGTCACCAGGTCACCTTACGGGCCTGGCGGGGTTTCCCCATTCGGAAATCCTCGGATCACAGTTCGTTTATCAACTCCCCGAGGCTTATCGCAGATTACTACGTCCTTCTTCGGCTCTACATGCCAAGGCATTCACCGTTTGCTCTTAAAAATTTGAAATCACATGAGTTTGAATCGATTAAGTATCACCACTCGAAAGTGATGATCGAAATTGACCAATGATCACGCACTTATAAATAAGTGCATAGATCTTTGTAATCCAACGGACCAAAGTCCGTCAAATTTAAGATGCTCGCGTCCACTGTGTAGTTCTCAAAGTACGGGCGGTACCCCAACTGCCGGCCATTGATGCCAACAGAAAAGGATCCAGAGGAACAGTTCATACCCGGTCTCAACAAACTCGACCAACGATATGTTCCGGTCCCTCAGGACCCAACAGCGTGCACATACAATTCTCTCCGAACCCGAATCCTCCAACTCCCCCGTGTAAACACCGGAAAGCGTACTAACTCGAGAACGACCGTCCTCATACCAATGTCAATGTTCCACCCATGAGCGCCATCCACACCGTTCGGCGTGGCATGACTGGCATCTTTGATCTCCCTGTATACAGAGGAGAGATGCACGTGCTCCTTAGAAAGGAGGTGATCCAGCCGCACCTTCCGGTACGGCTACCTTGTTACGACTTAGTCCTAATCACCGATCCCACCTTCGACAGCTCCTTCCCACAAGGGGTTAGGCCACCGGCTTCGGGTGTTACCGACTTTCATGACTTGACGGGCGGTGTGTACAAGGCCCGGGAACGTATTCACCGCAGCGTTGCTGATCTGCGATTACTAGCGACTCCGACTTCATGAGGTCGAGTTGCAGACCTCAATCCGAACTGAGACCGGCTTTTTGGGATTCGCTCCACCTTACGGTATTGCAGCCCTTTGTACCGGCCATTGTAGCATGCGTGAAGCCCAAGACATAAGGGGCATGATGATTTGACGTCATCCCCACCTTCCTCCGAGTTGACCCCGGCAGTATCCCATGAGTTCCCACCATTACGTGCTGGCAACATAGGACGAGGGTTGCGCTCGTTGCGGGACTTAACCCAACATCTCACGACACGAGCTGACGACAACCATGCACCACCTGTATACCGACCTTGCGGGGCGACTGTTTCCAGCCGTTTCCGGTATATGTCAAGCCTTGGTAAGGTTCTTCGCGTTGCATCGAATTAATCCGCATGCTCCGCCGCTTGTGCGGGCCCCCGTCAATTCCTTTGAGTTTTAGCCTTGCGGCCGTACTCCCCAGGCGGGGAACTTAATGCGTTAGCTGCGACACGGAGACCGTGGAATGGTCCCCACATCTAGTTCCCAACGTTTACGGCATGGACTACCAGGGTATCTAATCCTGTTCGCTCCCCATGCTTTCGCTCCTCAGCGTCAGTTACGGCCCAGAGATCTGCCTTCGCCATTGGTGTTCCTCCTGATATCTGCGCATTCCACCGCTACACCAGGAATTCCAATCTCCCCTACCGCACTCTAGTCTGCCCGTACCCACTGCAGGCCCGAGGTTGAGCCTCGGGTTTTCACAGCAGACGCAACAAACCGCCTACGAGCTCTTTACGCCCAATAATTCCGGACAACGCTTGCACCCTACGTATTACCGCGGCTGCTGGCACGTAGTTAGCCGGTGCTTTTTCTGCAGGTACCGTCACTTCCAGGAAAACCCAGTCACTTCTTCCCTACTAAAAGAGGTTTACAACCCGAAGGCCTTCGTCCCTCACGCGGCGTTGCTGCATCAGGCTTGCGCCCATTGTGCAATATTCCCCACTGCTGCCTCCCGTAGGAGTCTGGGCCGTGTCTCAGTCCCAGTGTGGCCGGTCACCCTCTCAGGCCGGCTACCCGTCGTCGCCTTGGTGAGCCATTACCTCACCAACTAGCTGATAGGCCGCGAGCTCATCCTTGACCAAAATTCTTTCCACCAAGAAAGATGCCTTCCAAGGTCGTATCCGGTATTAGCTACAGTTTCCCGCAGTTATCCCAGAGTCAAGGGCAGATTGCTCACGTGTTACTCACCCGTTCGCCACTGATCAGAGAAGCAAGCTCCTCATCACCGTTCGACTTGCATGTGTTAAGCACGCCGCCAGCGTTCGTCCTGAGCCAGGATCAAACTCTCCGTAAATGTTGAATAGCTCCCCAGTCGAAACCAGGTGCCCATCTAGTGCAGAAACCCGCCGGAATAGGCGAAGAAACTGCAAGTTTGAAACTAGCAAGAACAAATCATTACTGACTTGCTTTTGTTATTTTGCGTGGTCATTAACCACGACTTCAATTGTTATTCCAAAGGAATCTCTTAGCTGCGCACCCGCTAGAAACGGATACAACAACCACGAGGTTTTTGGCATTTGACATTGTGCACGCTGTTGAGTTCTCAAGGATCGGACGCACCCAGCTTCGAACCCTAATGGGCTATCTCGCTGAGGCAACTTGTCTAACTTAGCCACCCTGCTCGCCGCTGTCAAGTCGAGCGAAACGCACGTTCCAGGCCGCCGAAGCACACCACAAAACCCACGACTCAGACCAGGAAACCAGCGAGATGGAAGACTTACAATTCTAAACCACGAGACAACATTCATACAAGATGAACAACGGCTGTCTTCACGGCGTCGAGATGGTCCCGCATGAGGCCGAAAAGCTAAGCAGCTTTCCGCACCTGTGGGGTGACTTAGAAGACATTACGGCCATTCCCCACACGCCGCAAATCCACACCCATTTACCCACATCCCGGGCGCGCCGCCGCCCCAAACGCCCCGGGCATCCGTCGCCGCCCCCGAAATCGGGAGCCGCTACGGTAACCGGCGTAGCGCCCACCGAAAACGGGCGCGGTGCCGGCCCGCACCCGTTAGTAGCGGTAGTGATCGACCTTGTACGGGCCGTCAACCGGGATGCCGAGGTAGTCGGCCTGTTCGGGTGAGAGCACGGTCAGTTCCACACCGAGGGCGTTGAGGTGCAGACGCGCCACCTTCTCGTCGAGGTACTTGGGCAGCACGTACACACCCACCGGGTACTTCTCCGGGTAGCAGTACAGCTCGATCTGCGCGAGAACCTGGTTCGTGAAGGAATTGCTCATCACAAAGGAGGGGTGGCCGGTGGCGTTGCCCAAGTTCATCAGGCGCCCCTCGGAGAGAACAAGGATGCTGCGCCCACTCGGCAGTCGCCACTCGTCGACCTGTGGTTTGATCTGTACCTTCTCGGCACCGGCCAGCACCTCAAGGGCAGCCATGTCGATTTCATTGTCGAAGTGACCCACATTGGCGATGATGGCGAGGTGCTTCATGCGCAGCATGTGCTCGGTACGGATGACGTTGAAGTTACCGGTGCCGCTCACGAAGATGTCCACATCTTCGACCACGGACTCAAGCCTGGCCACCTGGAACCCGTCCATCGCGGCCTGGAGCGCGTTGATCGGGTCGATCTCACTCACGATCACGCGGGCGCCCTGGCCCTTGAGCGCCTCGGCGGCTCCCTTGCCCACATCCCCATAGCCAGCGACGAACACAACCTTGCCCCCGATCAGCACGTCGGTCGCGCGGTTGAGGCCATCCGGGAGCGAGTGCCGAATGCCGTACTTGTTGTCGAACTTGCTCTTGGTGACCGAGTCGTTCACGTTGATCGCCGGGAACAGCAGGGACTCGCCCGCTGCGAGCTCATACAGGCGGTGCACTCCCGTGGTGGTCTCCTCGGTGACGCCGAGCAGGTCGGCGGCCACCCCGGTCCAGCGATCCGACGAGGCGGCAAGAGACACGCGCAGGGCAGCGAGGATCACACCGTACTCCTGGCTGTCGGAATCCGAGTCGGCGGGAACGGCTCGCGCCTGCTCAAATTCTCGGCCCTTGTGTACGAGCATCGTGGCGTCGCCGCCATCATCGAGGATGAGGTTCGGCCCGGTCCACGTCTCCCCCGCCGCGGCGGCTTCATCGCTCCAGTCGAAGATCTGGGTGGTGCACCACCAGTATTCCACGAGTGTCTCGCCCTTCCAGGCGAATACGGGCACGCCAGCCGGGGCATCCGCCGTTCCGGTCGGGCCAACCGCGATAGCGGCGGCCGCGTCGTCCTGGGTGGAGAAGATGTTGCAGCTTGCCCAGCGCACCTGGGCGCCGAGCGCCACGAGCGTTTCGATGAGCACCGCCGTCTGCACGGTCATGTGCAGCGAGCCGGCGATGCGGGCACCGGCAAGCGGCTTCGATTCGCCGAATTCGGTGCGAAGGGCCATCAGGCCCGGCATCTCGTTTTCAGCGAGGCGGAGCTGGTGCCGACCGGCCTCGGCGAGCGAGATGTCGGCGATCTTGTACCTGAAGGCAGCGGATGTGGACGGCGAGGCGACAGTCATGGCCCTATCCTGCCAGTCTCTTCCGGCTGGTGACGGAACATGACGCAGATTGTCGGCATGAGCGGATGCGAGGGGCTGGGTTCCGGCCACGGGCATCCGCTTGAACCCGCGCTCCCAGCGTTTTACACGAGGGCCAGCTCGGGAGCGGGAGCCTGAACCACGCCGGGGCCGCGGGTGCGCGGCGGGCGGCCCCGAACATCACGACGGCGACGGCGACGGCGACGAATGCGGCACCCCGACGAGACTCGTCGACGCGCTGCACAGCGTCACCGTCCAGCGGCGCGCGCGTCCTCCGAAGCTGCCCCAGAGGCGAGGCAGTTGTGGGACGGTCAGGTCGCGGAACCTGCCGCGCCAGCCTGGTCGGTGAAGACGCGATGGCGCACGAGCTGCCAGCCCTGGGGCGCGGTCGTTCGTGCGGAGTGACGGTCACACAGGTCGAAGCTGTGCGGGTCGTGCTCGATCGCCAGCGGGCCGAGAACCGCCATCGAATCGGCATAGTCAAAGGTCAGCGTGGCTACGGAGGGTTTGCCGCAGGCGATTCGAGAGCACGGCCGATTAGACATACCTTCAGGCTAGCGGCGTCCAGGGGTAGATCACGGCCGCGCCCCCTCATCTGGGAATATCGGCACCCACCCTGGCCGTACTTTTTTCCGACGAGAAAAGAAATTCGTGCGTGTCCGTCTTTTCAATGGAACTTCAGGGATGCTCTGCGGTGGCAGAAGTAGGATGGGCGCATGTCCAGATCCCGCCGTTCCGCCATCCCTGAACCCACGGTTCGCGGTCGCGGTCGCGACCGTCACGGACGCGGTGTGCGCAGCTCGGCGACCGGACCCTTTCTGCCCCCGTTGCGCACGCGCATCGATCTATTCGACATGACGGTGGCGTCAACGGTGGAATACCTGCGGGGCGTATGGCCGGACGAACTCGCCGGGGCCGTCTTTGAAACCGCCGCCGGCCCACACTCCGTGGTCGCTGACGTGGGCGTCGAACGCTGGAAGGTCTCCCCCGCATCTCGCCGGGTGGTTTTTTATCGCCTGCCCATTCAGCGGCTCTCCCGCTTGCACTACAACGACGAGCTGCACCAGCGCATGATCATCGAGACCTGCGTATTTCGCGGAATTGCCGAGCTGCTCGGCAAGGATCCCTGGGAGCTCGCTCCCGATCGCTTCCGCCACTTCTAGGCGCTCACCTCCCTGCTCGAACCGCCACCTGCCCTCCGGCGGCTCGAGCGGATGCGTGCGCCCGGGCCACGCGGGCAGGGTGGCAGTTCCGCGTGGTTGCGGGGTTTGTGGCTGAGTGTTTGCTGTGTTTGGTGGCGGAATGGCGACGGAACGAACTTGTTCCAAACCTTTTCGGGGATGAGTCCGAACACCATGCAGAGCTCATCACCATCCCAAACAATCACAGCCACTCAGACAAGGACACCCCCGTCATGCGTACTTTTTCCAAGACCCTCATCAGCCTCGCTTCCGCTGGAATTCTCGTTGCCGGTCTCGCCGCCTGCTCCACGGGAACCACAACCGCCGCCGAGTCCGGTTCAGGTTCCGGCTCGAGCTCGTCCAGCGCCCCGACCGCCGAAGCACCCCTCGCCTCGATCCCCAGCCTCTCCGGTGTGGACACCGCGGTTCTGCTCGACGCTGACTTCGCTGCCGCTCTTGGCACCCTGGGCCTGAACCCGGGCACCGTGGGCACCGCGACGCTCGAAGAGGGAAGCCTGCACTTCCCCATCACCGGCGGAAACGTTGACTACTACGACCCGAACGGCACCGTTCGTCCCTACGTCCAGGGCTCACTGGAGCACGAGGGCTCCGGCTTCTCGCTGACCGCCGGCGACACGGTTGTCGAACTGACCAACTTCACCATCGACCCGGGAACCTCGGAGCTCTTCGGCGACGTGAGCGTCAACGGCGAATCCGCCGCCACCCAGGTTCTTCTCTTCAACCTCTACGGCGGAACCCTCAAGCCCCTCCAGATGGACGGCGACAACGCCATCCTCACCGGCACCACCGTTCACATCTCCTCCGAAGCCGCCGGCCTGCTGAACTCCACCTTCAACACCGACGCCGTCGCCGACCAGCTCCTCGTCGGCATCGCCACCATCACCGTCGCCACGAAATAACCCGATCACCCGAAGGGGACCCGTCGCACACCGCGACGGGCCCCCTCTTTCACGCCCGGCGCCCGGCGCCCGGCCAGATGTCAGCTGCGTCGGGCTATTCTCGTGGGTGCACAACCTCGCAAACACAGCAAGGACCCAGACCATGACGGCATCCCTCGAGACCGCCCGGACTCTGCGTGCGTTGACCGCACGCCGGTTCCGCGGAGCGCGCATGAGGGATGCAGCCGTCGTGGGCGCAATCGCCCTCATCCTCTCCATGTCATTCTCCTGGGTGCCCTCGATCTGGTTCGATGAGGCCGCCACGATCACCTCGGCGACCCGGAGCTGGCCCGAGCTGCTTCGAATGCTGAGCAGCGTCGACCTCGTACACGGCGTCTACTACGCGGCGATGCACGTGTGGTTCGACCTCGTGCCCTATTCCCCCTTCACCCTGCGGCTTCCCTCCGCGATCTTCACCGGCCTCGCCGCCGCACTGACCGTGTGGCTCGCGGGTTCCTTCACCTCCCGTCGCACGGCCATCCTCGCCGGGCTCGCCTTCAGCGTGCTGCCCCGCGTCACGTGGGCTGGTGAGGAGGGTCGGTCTTTCGCCCTCGGCACGACCTTTGCCGTTCTGCTCACCCTCGTCTTCCTCGCCGCGTGGCGCCGCGGCGCCGCGCCCCGAGCGGTGCGTGCTCGCTGGTGGGCGCTCTACTGGGCCCTCGCGGTCGTCAGCACCGGGGTCTTCCTCTACCTTGCACTTCTCGTGGTGGCACACGGCGCGACCGCGGTGTGGACAGGGCTTGCCCAGCGCCGCTCCGACGGGACGACGCCGCTGCGGCGCACCACCCGCGTCGGCCTGCTCGGCTGGTTCGGGGCATCCGTTGGCGCTGGCGCGCTGCTCCTACCCTTCGCCCTGGCCGTCTCCTCACAGAGCAAGCAGGTGAGCTGGATTCCCCCGATCGGCAGCCAGACGCTGATCGACGTTGTCGTGTGGCAGTGGTTTGCCCTGAACCCGGCGTTCGCCGTGGCCGGGTGGAGCCTCGTGATCGCGGGCGTGGCTCTGCTCGTTCGCGCCGCTCGGCGCACCCGCGCGCGCGCGCGGCCCGTGTCATCGACGCCGAGCCTGCTGGCCATCGCGGTGCCGTGGATCGTCGTTCCGACCGTGGGTCTCATCGTGGCCTCCCTGCTGGCCTCACCCCTCTACTCCCCCCGCTACCTCACGTTCGGTGCGCCCGCCGTGGCCCTGCTCATGGGCGTGGCGCTCGGCGCCCTTCGCCGTACGTGGCTGCACGTTCTCGCCCTCGCGGTGCTCGTGGCCCTCGCCGCACCCCAATACGTTGCCCAGCGGCTGCCCGAGGCCAAGCAGGAATCATCGTGGAGCGAGGTCGCTACCCTGGTGGCGACCTCGCGCGGGACTCACCCGGCCACCGGCGCCATTATTTACGGCCCGGTGCGACACCACCCGGCGGCGACCACACGCCTTATCGCGCTTTCGTACCCGGACGCGTTCAAGGGACTCGTGGACGTGAACCTCAAGACAGCTGGGGCCGAGGCCGGCACGCTGTGGGCGGACCAGTACTCCCTGGCCCAGGTGACAGACCGTTTCGACGGCAAGGACGAAGTGTGGCTCGTCACGAGCGACAAACAGGACTGGCGCCCCAGCGTCACCGCGAAGCTCGCCGCGCTCGGCCTGCACGTGGATCAGGAATGGCACCTGACCGGCGTCAACGTGCTGCGGTACGTTCGCTAGATCTCCCCGGACATGACGTCGGTACTTTAGCCCTGACCCGGATGCCGACATGAGGTCCGGGCGCCCGGGTGCTTCACTGGCGATGACGAGGCGAGGGCCCTGATCGGCCGTCGGCTCAGTGTCGGTGGGTGCTGTCACACTTGTTTCATGACAACCACCATTGACGGTGTTTTCGTTGATCTGACCGGGTCGCTGGCCCGGTCAGGTATATCCGCGGCGTCTTTCGCGGAGTTGTCCGACGACGAGTCGGAGAACACCCACCGGGCCATCGCGCAGCTCGCTCGCGAGGTCGCCAAGTACGTCGCACTGTCGGCGGCGAACGTCGCCTCCCGCTCCGACTGGACCCTCGGCCGCGAGGGTCTCGCGCGCAAGAAGGGCTACGCCAGCGCAGAGGACTACGTGCAGGCCTTGGGCGGTGGCGGCGGCAGCACCAAAGCCGATGCCCGCCGCCTGATCGAGGCCGGCACCATGGCCACGCAAGCCGAAATCGCCCGGAACCGACAGGAACAAGCGGACTTAATGGCCCGGGAGCTCCCGGAGGCGCCGCCGGTGGACGTGCACGTGCCCTGGTTTGCCCCGCTCGGCACCGCCGTCACCGACGGAACCCTCAGCACCGACGCCGCCACGGCCATCCGCCGGGGCCTCGGTGAACCGGCGATCGGGGTGACCGATGAGATGCTCGCCGACGCGGTCGTCGCCCTGATCGCCGAGTGCCGCACCGTGAACGCGGACCAGGCGGCGAAGGTGGCGCGGCAGTGCCGGGACTCCATTGATGCCGCTGGCATCGCCTCCCGCGCCGACGCCATGCGAGCCCGTCAATACCTCCGGGTCTGGGACAAGCCCGACGGGATGCTGCACGGGAGCTTCGAACTGGATCCGGAGAACGGGTCGTATTTCAAGGACTTTCTGTTGCAGATCACCGGCCCGCGCCAAGGTGGGCCGCGGTTTGTGGAGAAGGGTGAGAAGGAGCGGGCCCAGCGCATCATCGCCGACCCGCGGTCAACGGAGCAGATCGCCGCGGAGGCTCTGATCGAGGTGATCAAGGTCGCCGCGGCCGCCGACCCCGGCACACTGTTCGGCCGCATCCGCCCCTCCGTCAAACTCGTCGTCACCGAGGCGCCGGCACCGGAACCCACGGCCGCAGTGCCTGCTCCGGGCCCGCTGGCTTGGGGAAACGGGTTCATCGAAGGATCCCCGGACGCGGCCCCGTCGGCCACGATCGACCGAGTGGTGTGCAATTCCGGCTTCACTCCCGTGTTGTTCAGTCGAGACGGCACGGTGCTCGACGTCGGACGCGAACAGCGGCTCTTCACGCGGGCGCAACGCGCGGCACTGGCGCTCCGCGACGGCGGCTGCAGGTGGCCCGACTGCCACCGACCACCGAGCTACTCCGAAGCGCATCACCTGCACGACTGGAACGCCGACGGCGGCCTGACCAACCTTGAGGATGGCATCCTGCTCTGCGCCCGCGATCACCTCCGCCTGCACAACGACCTATGGGAGATCACCCGCACCGGCACCGAGTACTGGCTGATCCCACCACCGGCGGCCGACCCCACCCGAACGCCCATCCGCCTGGCGAGCAAATCGCCGCTGAAGTTGGGGTCGCCGCTGCAACCACGCGCGTGAAACGAGCGCGACATCGCACTGAGCGGCCGCATCACCAACGCCGTGGCCGGGTACGTCTAGCGCGCGATCCTGCTCGCGGCCGCCCCTGAAATCGGAGGGGACTACTGATTCGGCGTAGCGGCCACCCCACTCGGGCGCGGTGGCGGTGCGCCGACGGAGGGGTGGTGCCTCAGGCGCGGTGGTGGGAGAGGCGGCAGAAGCGGTCGGTCAGGACCTGGCCGAAGCGCGCCGGTTCAACCAGGCCCCCGGGGCGCGCAAGAAGCGCCCGGTGGCACCCGGTCCGGCGCGGAGCAGGGACACAACCACGATCACGATTGCGGCGAGCGCCATCGCCACCTGGGTCACTTCCGGCATGGGTTCCAGCAGGCGCAGGCTGAGCGCGAGCGGAACCATGAGCCACTCCCATCGACCGCTCAGGGCGATGAACGGCAGCATCAGCAGGGCATACCAGGGGTAGCGCGGGCTGACAATGAGCAGCGTGCTGCCGATCATGACGAGCTGGCCCACCCACGGCTCCGCCTGGTTGGTGGTGAAGAACACGGTCAGTGCGATCCCGACGAGCAGCACCCCGGCGACGACGATCGCCGCCTCACCGGGCGCAAAAAGGGAGACCAGGGCGAACCGCGAGCCGTCCTGGTAGCCCTCCTCGCTGAGGTAGCCGGGCAGATAGCCGAGCACACCAATACCCGTGGCGAGCACATAGGGCACGTACAGCAGCCCGAAGGTGACAATCGAGGCGATGATCACCTTCCACCCCCGGTGACGCAGCATGGCGGGTGCAGCGATCACCGGGATAAGTTTGGTGCCGATGGCGATGCCGAGCATTATTCCGCCCCTCCAGTGGCGGCCGGAACTGACGAAGAAGGCGGCCGCGAGCGTGAACACCACGCCGAGCATGTCAACGTGGGAGTTATTGACCGCTTCGGTGGCCACGAGCGGACACCACGCCCAGATTGCCGCCCAGCGAAGATCAATGCCCCGCCGCGTCATCCCGAGCAGCAGCATCACCGTCGTGCCCACGCTCAGCAACAACCCCGTGAGCTGGAGCGGCCAGTATTGCGCGGTCGGCCCAGCGATGGCCCGCACCCCCGCGAAGAAGATCTCGCTCGCTGGCGGATAGATGGTGGGAACGTTTGAGCGGTTCAGCGCCGAGCAGAACAGCTCACCGGATTGATCCTTGTGTGCTCGCTGGATGCGTTCCCCCGGGCACACGGCGTCTCCGCGCTGGTTTATGACCGGCTCCTGGAACAGCCAGTCGGGGCGCAGCGTGTCCAGTCGTTCATCGGTGGGCGGATACGCGTACGGAGAGATGCCGGCGTTCTGCACGATGCCGTCCCAGGCGTAGCGGGCGGAATCGGTGCTGGTGTTCGGCGGGCCCACCATGGCGGCACCGCCAATTGCAGCCGAGCCCACGAGAACAAGCACCACCACGGCTCGCCCACTGACCCCGCGCAGCGCGAGCAGGGCAAGAACGAACAGAAGCCACAACAGTCCCGTGCATACAATGAGCGCGGCCGAATCCGGATTCGGCCGGAAGTTGTCATAGGTGAGAACCGTGAAGCCAGTGAGGGCAGTGCTCAGCAGGAGGAGCACGGAGACCAGGACAATTCGCACACTGTCATCCTTGCCGACTTCCGACGTCAGCGGATACACGCGACGCGGTGCGCGCGGCCCGTCACCCCACCGTAATGTTTTCCTCCCTCCTGGGGCGCGCGCGTAGTGTGAACTGGTTATATGCGGCGATTGATGTACGAGGCCCAGCGAGCATTGGCGTCGCCGGTGCGAAACCCCCGAATGGCCACGGTCATCGGGCGGCTCTTGGGCGCCGCCTTCCTCCTCTGCTTCGGTACCGGTCTGTACAGCCATTTTTTGCAGCAGCCACTCCCCGGCATGCACTTCGCAACCCGCCCCGCGTATCTGTACCAGTTCACCCAGGGCACGCATATCGTCGCCGGAATCGCGTGTTTCCCGCTGCTGCTCGCCAAGCTCTACATCGTGTTTCCCGCGCTCTTCGCGTGGCCGCCGGTGAAGTCGTTCGCGAACTTTCTCGAGCGCACCTCCATCGCCCTGTTCGTGGGAATATCGCTCGTGCAGATCGTCATCGGCCTGCTCAACACCTACCAGTGGTATCCGTGGCCGTTCCCGTTTCGTCAGGTGCACTTCGCGCTCGGCTGGGTGCTCATCGGCCTGCTGGTCATTCACATCGGGGTGAAACTCCCGCTCATCACTCGGTACTGGCGCAAGGCGCCAGACGCCAGCGAACCCGAGCATCTCTCCGAAGCCGCATCCCCCGACCGGTCCAGGAATCTCGAAGAGGTGCGTCTGTGGGGCAGCTCGCGCCCCGGCGGAATCACCGGACGCCTGCTCGACTATATTGACGCGACCCCCGCCACCCCAAGCCGAGTGAGTCGCCGTGGCTTCCTCACCACCGTGGCCGTTGGCGTCACCGCGGTTGTGGGCCTCACCGCCGGCCAGACCTTCACACCCCTCGACGCTACGAACGTGTTCGCGCCCCGCAAGAAGGGCCTCGGCCCGCAGGGCGTGCCCGTGAACCGCACCTCCACACAGGCCAAGGTAGCGGAGGTCGCCATGGACGCCGGCTGGGCCCTCACGGTCGTGTACGCCGGGACGGAACACCGGTTCACGCGTGCGCAACTGCTCGCCATGGAGCAGACCGAGGTGCGACTGCCGATCGCGTGCGTGGAGGGCTGGAGTCAAATGGCCACCTGGCGCGGCGTACGGCTGATGGATCTCGCCGACACGGTGGGAGCGGATGCCGGCACCTCGTTCCGCCTGATCAGCCTCGAAGAGCGTGGAAGTTTCAGCAAAACGCAGATGGGCCACGAATACGTGCGCGACCCGCTCACCCTCGTGGCGCTTGAACTCAACGGGGACACGCTCCACCTTGAGCACGGCTATCCCGCTCGCATGATCGCACCGGGTCGCCCCGGCGTACTGCAAACCAAATGGCTCAGCCGAATCGAGGCAATAGACGCATGAGCGATCAGCTGAGTACCGACAGGGGCGCCCTGGCACCGGAGGTCGAGGAGACGCGCGTGATGCGCGGCATCCGTTGGGGGCTGATTGTACTGGGCGTTGGCCTGCTGGCCTGGGGTGCCTACGTGATGCTCGACACGGTGCGCGTGACGAGGCTGCCGGGCGTGGCCCTGTGGATCATCGCCGCGACCGTTCTGCACGACGCGATTCTGGCCCCGATCGTGCTGCTGATCGGCATACTGCTGCGCCGGGGCGGCCAGCGAGTTGGCGGAACCGTCGTCGTTGTGGTTCAGGGCTTCATCGTGGTGGGTTCGATCGTGTCGCTCATCGTCGTTCCCGCGATCGTGGCCATCAATTACAGGCCAGCCAACCCCACCGTTCTGCCCCTCAACTACGGACTCAACCTGGCCATCTTCTGGCTGGTGCTTGCCGTGCTCGCCGCAGGGATCTCCGCGTGGCTCTACTCGCGCACGAAGCGCACAAACGAGCGGCCCGACACGCGCCACTCCTGAGCCAGGCGCAGACCGGCCATTTCGGCGTGCGGTCCCAGTGCCCTGGCACCGATTTCGGACCACGGGAATGGTGCGCTGCGGCGCCCCTGGGCATCTTCAAGCGTGCCCTCATAACTGAGCTCGTGATCGGGGTCGGCGCTCACCTCAATGACGAGTAGTCCCCCGCTGGCGAGCAGGGCGGCGCACCGGCGCATGAGCGCCCGGGGATCGCCGCCGATACCGATGTTGCCGTCCACGAGCAGCAGGGTTTCCCAGGTGCCCTCAAGCGGGATCGGGTCGAAGACCGAGCGGTTGAGCACGGTGAGTCCGGCGGCGATCGCGATGCGCACGGCCGTCACTGACACGTCAACGCCCACGGCCGACAGGCCGAGCGTCGTTGCCGCGCGCACCATGCGGCCGGGACCGCAGCCGATGTCGAGCACCGGTGAGGCTGCACCCGCGAGCAGCGAGAGATCGGTGGCGTCGGCATCGGCGCTCCACCGGCCGGCATTCATAGCGAACACGCCGGACCCTTCCGGTGAGCGCACTCCGTGCAGGTACAACACGTTCGACGCGCCGAGAAGGGCCTCGGCATACGGTTCAGCGCCGCCGCCGCCGAAGGCGGCGTCGGTCTGCACGGGCACCCCGTAGTCACGGGCGGATTCGAGAGTCATCGACGTGATCCCTTCGGGGCGAGGTGCCGGGCAAGAGGGGCAGGATTCGGGTGGCGTCGAGAATCGTAGCGAGGGTAACTGCGAAGTGCCCGTGGGGTGCCGCGGCCGCCACGAAATGGGCGTCGTCGATCGTGTCCACGTCGACGAGCGGAGGCAGCTGGCTCACGCGCAGGCCAGCATCGGTGAGGCGGTCGAGTTGGTGGGCGCCCGTGTCGCCGCGGGACATGGGCACGCCGAGGATCAGGGCACCGTTGGGCTTGTTCATGGCGAGCGCCCAGAAGCCGCCGTCTTCGGCGAGGCCGAGCCAGGCATCCGTTTCAGCATCGGACGCGAAGACCGGCGCGAGGAGTTCGGCGGTCACCTGGGGGGTGTCCATGCCGATGAGCACGGTTGGCTCGTCGAATGTGTCGAAGATGGCGGCGAGACGCTCGTCGAGGCTGCCGCTCACCTGGGGCAGGATCTCCCAGCCCGCAGCCGCGGCCGGCGGGATGTCGCCGTCGAAGGCGAGCACGCGGCGGGTTGCGGGCAGGCTCGCGACGGCAGTGAGGGTGTCGTCGAGGCTTGCGGCGGCGAGCAGGGCGGCCTGCTCAAGACTCAGGGGCGGGTGCAACCGGGTCTTGACCCGGCCCGGCAGGCACTCCTTGGCGATGACAACGAGAACGGTCATGAGGCCGTCTCCCGCAGCAGCCTGGACATGTCGGCGATCGCCGTGATCGTTCCACGAACGGTGCCCGTCACCTTGCTGCGCCCCACTCGCGGAGCGTACGGGGTGTCGATCTCCCGGATGCGCCAGCGCGCGTCGGCGGCGCGGAGGAACATCTCGAGCGGATAGCCGCTGCGACGGTCTTGCAGGTCAAGGGACAGTAGCGCTTCGCGCCGGGCGGCCCGCATGGGGCCCAGGTCGTGGATGGTCACGCCCGTTATTCGGCGCAGTCGCCAAGAAAGATAGGTATTTGCTATTTGCGCGTGCACGGGCCACGAACCGCGCGTGGTGGGGCGGCGGCGCCCGAGCATCAAATCGTCGGTTCCGGCCTCGATCGGACCCACGAGGCGGGGCAGATCGTGCGGGTCCATGGAGGCGTCGGCGTCGCAGAACGCCGTGATGGGGGCGGTGGAGTGCAGGAGCCCGGCGTGTGCGGCGGCACCGAATCCGCGGCGAGCCTCGTGCACCACGACTGCGCCATACTCCAGGGCCACGTCGGCGGACCCGTCCGTTGAACCGTTGTCCACCACGATGGCCCGGTACCCCCTTGGCAATCGAGAGAGCACCCACGGCAGCGCGCCGGCTTCGTTCAGGCAGGGGAACACCACATCTACCCGTGTCTGAGTCATAGCTCGACTTTAGGTGGGAAGATCTGGTGAAACACTGTTAGCCGCGGTACGGAACCTGAATTGGTCCTAAAAACGCGACATCATCTGACCTATCCTGAGGGGGTGACACCCTCCCAGTACTTTGGATCCGCGCGCGCCGATGCGCTTGCCGGGCGCCGTATCCTCGTGATCGACGACGACCAGATGGTGTCCGAAGTGGTGTGTCGTTACCTGCGGGCGGCCGATTTCGAGGTGAATTCGGCCACCGATGGTCCCAGTGGCCTACAACAGGCCGAGGCGATGCGGCCCGACCTCGTGATTCTTGATCGGATGCTCCCCCTGCTGGACGGCATCGAGGTGTGCCGCCGCATCCGAGCTTCGTGGTCGATACCCATCATCATGCTCACCGCGCTCGGAGAGGAACAGGACCGCATCGAGGGCCTGGAGGCCGGTGCCGATGACTACCTCACCAAGCCATTCTCTCCGCGGGAACTGGTGTTGCGGGTGCAGTCCGTGCTGCGCCGCACCGGCCAGGAAAACATTCCGGAGGGTGTCATGTCGGCCGGGGATTTCACGCTCGACCTGTCGGCGCACGAAGTACGGCTGCGCGGCGTGGCGCTTGTGCTCACCGGTCGGGAGTTCGACCTGCTCGCCTACCTCATCTGGCGCCCGTCAAAGGTGCTCAGTCGCGAAGACCTCCTGCGCTTGGTGTGGGGTTGGGAGTTCGGTGACCTCTCCACGGTGACGGTGCACGTGCGCCGCCTGCGCGAGAAGATCGAGGCCGACCCCGCGCACCCCCAATTGCTCAACACCGTGTGGGGCGTGGGTTACCGCTTCGATCCAGTGCCGACGGGCCAGGGCGCCGTGCCCTTCTCGCCCACGGGACCCGTGTCGTCCACATCCCCGGCAGGACCCGGCGGATGACTCCGGGCGACCTGGCGACCATTGCCACCGTCGCCCTCCTCGGCGCGTGCCTGCTCGCCGCGCTGGCTCTCGTGGCGCTGGTGGTGGGGGCGCGGCGCATCCGCTCTCGGGAGGCGGTGACCGCTTCGCGCCCGTTTGCGCCGGCTCCCACGAGCATCGCCGACATCGACACCGACTCTGTGGCGTTGGCCGAGACGCGTGCGGAACTTGCGCGCACGGCCGGTCAGCTCGCCGAGGCGCGGGAACTCGAGGTGCGGGTCGAGGCAAGCCGGCGGGAACTCGCGTCGTGGATCTCGCACGATCTGCGCACGCCGCTCGCCGGCATCCGTGCGATGGCCGAAGCGCTCGAAGACGGCATGGCGCCCGACCCGGTGCGGTACTACCGGCAGATTCGTGGGCAGGTTGACCAGCTCACCGGCATGGTCGACGACCTGTTCGAGCTGTCACGCATTCACGCTGGAACGCTTCGCCTCTCCCTCGAGCAGGTGTCGCTCTACGACCTGATCAGTGACACGGTGGCGGAACTCGCGCCGGTGGCGACCGCGAAATGGCTTGACCTCCGGTTTGAGGGCGAGAGAGGCCTCTCCATCCTCGCCGACCCCCGAGAGCTGTCCCGGGTGGTGGGCAACCTGGTGATGAACGCCATCCAGCATTCGCCGCCGGGCAGTCCCATCGTTGTGTCGGCCACCCGTCACGACCGCGGGCTAGCGTCGATCGCCGTGCTCGATTTCGCGGGCGGCATTTCCGAGCAGGACCTCCCGCGTGTCTTCGAGGCCGGGTGGAGAGCCAGTGAGCCGCGCACCCCGGCCGCGCCCGGCCTGCCGACCGGCGGCGCGGGGCTCGGCCTCGCCATTGTGCAGGGAATTGTGCGGGCGCACCACGGAGAGGTGTCCGTGGTGAACACCAACGAGGGTTGTCGCTTCGAGGTGCTGCTGCCCGTCGCCACAGACGTGACAGCCCCCACCTTCGCCTGACCCGGCCCTCACTCTCCCGGCCGGTTGCACGGTCGCCGGAGCGATCCGCAACCTTCGGCTCTCCTACCGCTGTACCGCGGCCCGGAGGGGAGCCGAGGCGAACTCACGCACGCCGTCTTCGAATGTGACGGCCGGCATCCACTTTAATTCCCGGCGCAAACGCTCGGAAGACGCCGTAATGTGGCGCACATCACCCAGGCGGTACTCGCCCGTGACCACCGGTGCGGGACCGTGCGCCGCGGCGCTCAGCGCCTCGGCCATTTCACCGATGGTGTGAACGGTTCCGCTGCCCACGTTGAACGGGCGAAACAACTCGGCCGGGGCGTGCGCCGTGAAGTCGACGGCTGTGAGGTTAGCGGATGCAATGTCGCGCACGTGCACAAAATCGCGGCGCTGGGCACCGTCCTCGAACACTGTGGGGGCTTCGCCGCGTTCCAACGCCGACCGAAAAAGCGACGCGACACCGGCGTAGGGCGTGTTCTGCGGCATGCCCGGACCGTAGACGTTGTGGTACCGCAGCGCAATGACTCGTCCGCCGGTCGATCGGGCCCACGAGGTGGCGAGGTATTCCTGGCCGAGCTTCGTGCTGGCATAGACATTACGGGGGTCGAGCGGGTCGTCTTCGGAGATCAGGGCCGGGTGCAGGCGATCGCCGGTGATCTCATCGACCGGGTCAAAGCGGCCGGCCTCGAGATCGATCGCGCGACGGGGGCCGGGCCTGGCCGGGCCGTGGCGCCCGAGGTAGCTGCCCTCGCCGTAGACGACCATCGACGACGCGAGAACCAGCCGGTCGATGCCGGCGACAGCCATCGCCGCGAGGAGCACGGCCGTGCCCACCTCATTGCTCATGACGTAGTCGGGGGCGTCCGCGAAGTCCACGCCGAGACCGACCTTGGCGGCCTGGTGGCAGACAACGTCGATGCCGACGAGAGCGGCCGCCACATCGTCGGGGTTGGTGACATCACCCTGAATGAAATCGACTCGCGAGTCGATCGTGGGCGGCGCTCCGTGCACGTCAGAACGCAGCGAATCGAGCACGCGCACGCGCCAGCCTCGGTCGAGGGCCTGCTCCACGATGGCGCCGCCGATAAAGCCCGCTCCCCCTGTGACGAGAAGGTGCGTCATTCTGCGTCCGAGACAGCGAATACCGGAGCGCTACCGACAACTCCGCGCGCCAACGCGGCGCTCACCTCGGCACTGGCCACGAGTTCACGTGGTTCGAAGTTCTCGGGCAGCCCCCGAAGAATCGCGTCGATCGCCGTGAGGATGCGCGGTTGCGCCGTCCTCAACCGGTGAAACACGAGGGATGCCGAGACGGCCTCGGCGGTTTCGAGCGGGGCCAGTCCAGCATCCGCATCGGTGACAAAGGACAGGTTGACGGTGCCCATGTTGAGCTCGGCGGCGAGGACCACTTCGGGATACTGCGTCATGTTGACGATATGGGCGCCGATGGAGCGGAACCAGGTGGATTCCGCTCGGGTGGAGAAGCGCGGGCCCTGGATGACGACGACGGTGCCGGTGGGCGCAAAATCTTCGCCGAGCGCCGTGAGCGCCTCAATGGCGATGCGGCGCAGGGTGGGGTCGAAGGGGTCGGCTGCGGCCAGGTGCTGCACTGAGCCCTGGTCGAAGAAGGTGTCGGCGCGTCCCGTGGTGCGATCGATGAACTGGTCGGTCACGACGAGCATTCCCGGCGGGTACTCCGGACTCACGCCGCCGACAGCCGCGGACGAGATGATGGCGCGCACGCCGACCGAGGCGAGAGCCCAAATGTTGGCGCGGTAGTTGATGAGGTGCGGTGCTTCGCTGTGCCCGGTGCCGTGCCGCGGGAGAAAGGCAACCGTGCGGTCCGCGCGCTCACCGATGGTGACCTGCACCGTTCCGTAGGGAGTGTCGATCTCGTGCGTGGTGGACAGGCTCGAGTCGAAGAGCTTGTACAGTCCCGAGCCGCCGATGACGGCGACCTCCGCTTTCGCGGGGGTGGTGATGGTCACAGATGGCTCCCGGAAGTCGAAATTGCGTGAATCCAGTCTTTCACGCCGGGTCACCCCTCCATCTCCTTTTGAGGGTCGGGGAACGTGTTTGTTTCGGTGCGCGTGCCTATCCTTGAAGGGAAGATTCGAAGGACATCATGGCTGCCTCCCCGCCACACCCCGACAAGTCGGCTCAGCGCCCGGACGCCTCCTCCACCTGGGAGGCACCGTTTGCGACAAGTCTCGCCCTCACCCTCTCGAGCCTGCGCCACGGCGCGTTCGACCCCACTCACGGTGTGGCCGCGGACGGCGCGCTGTGGCGCACGTCCCTCACAAACGACGGCCCCGCTTCGCTGCGCTTCACCCAGACGGGATTACACACAATCCGGTGTGAGTCATGGGGCCTCGGCGCCCATGCCGCGGTGGATGCCGCGCCGGAGATGGTCGGTGCCCTCGACGATCCCTCGAGTTTCCTGCCCGGTGATGCACGGCTGAGCGACGCGCACCGACGGTGGCCGGGATTGCGCATCCCGCGCACCGGCCGGGTCCTGGAGTCGCTCATCCCCGCAGTGCTCGAGCAAAAGGTGATCAGCGTGCAGGCGACTGCGTCCTGGCGTCGGCTCGTTAACGCCTACGGCACGCCGGCTCCGGGTCCGGCGCCACTGAACATGAGGGTCGTCCCCTCCACTCGAGCGTGGCAGCTCATCCCCTCGTGGGAATGGCACAAGGCCGGCGTCGATCCGCGCCGCGCCGGCATTGTGCAGGTGTGTCTCGGCCTCGCCCGCCAGCTCGAGGCCGCCACGCTGCTGAGCACAGCGGATGCATCCGCTCGCCTGCGCGTCGTGCCCGGCATTGGCGCGTGGACCGCCGCTGAGGTTGCGCAGCGAGCATTCGGGGATGCTGACGCCCTGGCGGTGGGTGACTTCCATTTGGCCGGCATCATCGGACATTCCCTCTTTGGGCGGCCCCTCACCGACGAGCAGATGGTGGAGGCGATGGAGAAATGGCGACCGCACCGCTATCGCGTCGTGCGGCTGCTCGAAGCGAGCGGTACCGCACAGAAGCCCCGGCACGGTCCCAAAATGTCCTTCGTTGACCACCGCCGCCACTGAGCACTAGCAGCCGACACCGGCGGGGTTCTGAAGACAATCGTGTGCCACGAGCACCGTCTTGATGTGCCGCACCGCCACCGGCAGAGGGTTTGCCGCCACAGACAACGTGCCCGACACCGCAGTCCATGCGCCACCACCCACTCGATACTCCGCCGAGTACTCCACGGTGACGCCAGCCACGAAATCACCGCGCACATCATAAATGTGGCTCGTGTCCGTATCCGAGAACTCCGGAACGCCCAGGTCTTCCCACGACGCCCCACCCGACCCCGACGTACGCCCGCCACCATCACCGAAATCCCAATGAAAAGCGACCGGAGTGAACCGGACCTCAGCCGTGCTGCCCAGCAACGTGCCCGACACCACATGAACCGATGCCGCACCCACAAAATTGGCTGCCAACCCCACAAGAGCCAAACCATTGGGTTCCATCGACTGTGTCGGTGCAAACGGGGCAAATCCAACAAGATCACTCACGCTCGTGATCGTCGGCGCCGTGCACGTGGCACACCCCGGCACCGGCGTCACCGCCACTGGAACCGGCACCAGCACCAGCTCCGGCTCCGGCTTGCCAAAAGAACCCCCCATCCCAAACTTCGCGGGGACAAAGACGGGTGAGGGAGCCGAGGCGTTCCCCCCGGCGTTCCCCGCGGCGTTCCTCCCGCCGCCACTCCCGTTGGACCCGCCACTGCCGCCGCCCGTCGACCCCGGGGTCGACGTGCTCCCCTCTGCAAACAGGTCAACCCTCGTATCGTTGCTGCTGGCGCCGCACAGTCCGTCGCTGATTTGAGTGAGCGAGCATGCGAATGCTGCAGGGAGCGCAAGCGGTGCTGCCACAAGGACCATAACCGTCAAACCCACTAGCAAAAATCTGTACCGGACCACAGATCCTCCTTTTCCACGATGAGCCTGGTGGATTCCCTCGGGCCTGACACAAACGAGACTTGCAGAGGAATGCGGTTCGGTCGACTCGCCGTCGTGGTCACGGCCCCCTCCTCGTCTCGCATGAGGACATCGGTTACGTCCACGCACATATACGCGCGCACGGAAGCAGAGCCCACGGCAACATCGTGATAACGCACCAGCGAGACGGTATCGATGGTGGATGCGCCAGAACCAATACGTCCAGACTCTTCGAGTTTCGCAAACGCAGCGATCACCTCTGCTCGGTATCCGCTGCTCACATACTCAGTGATGCGCTCAGAATCTGCGCCGCCCTCATTCGTGATTTGGTTCGACATCGTCGCGTAGGCCTCATACGACGTGATTGCAGCGGCGAGGGCCTCGTCGTTCGAGGCGAAGACCGGCTCGACCACGGGGTCGGGGCTGTTGGTCCACGCGGGAACGAGGGGCGCGGAGCATCCGGCCAGGGTCGTCGCCGCGACCACCATCGAAGCGGCTAGAAACCCTCGAGTAGGAGTGCGCATGCGGTCAATGTAGAACACATCGGAACTTCTGTGGAGTTATCCACAGGGTCATGTCCCGCCCACCAGTCGCGTTCGTGACGTGGCCCGGCGCGAGAATCACGGTCTCGGCACTCCTTGAAACCCGCGGCACTCGACCTATCGAGTGCCGCGGAAACTAATGCGTGCCGTGACGGCATCCGCTGCCGGGGCACGTGAACCGCGCCACACGCCGCCACTTCCTCGCGCTGAGTAGGGTTGGCGGCTGCCGATCCGAATCAGCGAGCGACGCGGGTCAGTGCACGTAGACGGTGATGGGCGCCGCGAGCGGACCCGCCGGCCGCACTGCGAACGAGGAGAGCGCGCCGTCGCCGGAATACCCGACCGCGGCGACGATGGCCTCAGCTCCGGTTACCGCGTAGTTCGTGCCTGCGATGAGCGGCACGTCCACCGGGGCCCCCGCGGGCACGGCAATCGTCACGCGGGTCCCACCCTCGGGTGCCAGTGAGATGCGGGCATCCGTTGTGGCGGTATTCACGAGGTGCAGCACGGGGCCGGGGCCGGGTGCAACGCTCACGAGGAAGTCATCGGTGAGTGCCTCCGAGGCGGTGAACCACGAGAAGTCCTTGTTCGCGGTGCCCGTCGTCTCGGTGCGCGCGGCGGCCACGACGGGCTGGTCGGATGTGACCTCGATCGAGAAGGTTCCTTCGGTGAGATCGGGCAGCGGAATATCCGTGGCGATGCCCGGCTCCAGCTCGACCTCCCTTGACGTTCCCGCCGTGCCCGCGGTCGTGCTGACGACGCCGACCTGCACCGTGGCCGGCTCCGTGCCCGTGACGAGAACGCGCACGCTCGGCGTACCCTCAGGCAATCCGGCGTCTGTGCCGTTCGCATCTGCCGCGGGCGACGACAAGAGCCGCACCCCCGCGATGACCTGCCTGAAGTCCGGGCGGGCCGACGACGCAATGAGCTCGAGGCCATCCGGTTCAATACCGCGAATGCTGCTCTGCTCAAGCGTGGCCGACGTCTGTCCGCCACTCGACTGCACGTGCACGACCGGAGACATGAGGTTGGGGGCGAGTCCCGCGAGCGAGACGATGCGCTGCTCGCCGGGCTGCACGAGAATGCCGGTCGCTCCCGGAGCATCCACAATGCCGGCCTCACCAAAAACGCTGATATCAACCGTGGCGAGCACGGTCGTGGGGTTGCTCAGCAGCACGAGGCTCGTGCGGCCGACATCGGTCGAGCCGCCCACGAGCCACGCGTCGCTCGTGGCCTCGGCGCACGCCGCAGCGGTGAATCCGGCCAGAGTCTCGGTCGCCAGGGTCTGCGACTGACTTCCGGCGATCAGCGGCGCCTCGGTCGCCCCGGGCTCGGCGAGCAGGCTCAGCACCAGCGGTGCCGCCGCCCCGGAGGAGTCATCGACACCTGTGAGGTCCCGCTCGGTGATTGGGAGAGCGGTGTCGCTCGCGGCCGTGGAACGTGCGATGTGCACGGCTTCGGCTTGCCCAACGGATGTTGCGGCTTGCGCTTGACTCGAATCTTCCGCCAAGTTCAAAACGGGACCAGGGCATACCCGTTGCTGCTCACTCGGCATGGGCGCGACGACCTGGGACGCTGGGGACGCTGGGGACGCGGTGATCGTCGGCCACGGCAGCGTGACGCCGCCACCCACGATCCCGACGGTGAGAGCGACCCCTGCAAGGCCGACGGTGACGGTGAGTGCGCGCTTACCGATGCGCGCCGGTGCGGAGTTACTGGGCATTGTCGGCCACCTCGGGCTTCGTCGGGGTGCTGTCGGGGCCGGCCGCGGGTTCCTGGCGTGGTCTTGCGTCCGTTTCGGCGTCGGGCGACTGCTGACGCGGGGCGAATGCCTGCTGGCGTTTACGTTCGAGCCTGTCAGCGGGTGATTCGAAGGTCGATCGGCGCGGGCCAGCGGTCGGCACTGGCTCGTCGGCGCTGGGCGCCTCGGGGGCTGGGGGCGCCCACCTCTCAGCGTTCAGCGTGGCCGAATCAGCCTTGCGCGGCGCTTCTTCTGCTGCCCGCGTGGCCGCGTCAGCCGTATCCGTCGACGCGTCCCGACTGGGCGCGGCCTTGGCAGCGCTGGCGTCCGCCTTTGATGCGGCTTTGGCCGCGGTCGCATCGTCCTTCGCGGCGGTTTTCGCGGCCGTGGCGTCGTCCTTCGCGGCGACCTTCGCAGCGCTGGCGTCGTCCTTCGCGGCGACCTTCGCAGCGCTGGCGTCAGTTTTGGCCGCGGCCCTGGCCGCGGCCCTGGCCGCGGCCCTGGCCGCGGTGGCGTCGGACTTCGCAGTGCTGGCCGCCGCTTTCAACGCGGCGCGAGAGACCTTCTTCGGTGCGTCCGCCGGCAGTGTGCCCGGCGCGGAATCGGCCGGTTCAGCCGAGGCGCCCGTGGCCGCGGCCTGTGCGGCTGAGGGCACCGGGACATCCGGTGTCGCAGCCTTGGTGCGGCCAATGCGTCGCTTGGGTTTGGCGTTCTCGCGCGCGGCGCGGCGGATCGCTTCGCGGTTGGCCTGGCGAACGGCTTCACGTCCGGCGCCGGTAGGAACGGAGAGCAGCACGGTGATGCCGATCACAACGAGTACAGCGAGTGTGGCAAGCAGACCATAGAGACCGCCGGCGTTCGACGGAATCTCCGCGAACGCAGGCTCCTCGGACGTTGCCTCGTGCTGCCACAGTCGCCCGAAGCTCGTGTCCCCAACCGGCGCGAGCGCCGCGTTGCCGTCGAGGGCGGTTTCCGTGCGAATTGCCGTGGCCGCAGCCGCGGGGCTCAAAGTGGCCACCACGCCGTTCTCGGGCGCCGCTTCGACCTGCAACACCACAAAACGGATGCCGAAGTCGGCCAGTCCCTGAGCCGAGTCCAGGCCGCTGCGGGAGGCGAGGTTGCCGGCGAGGACCGCGAGTTCCCGCTGATTCGCAGTGGGGGTCTGGTCGGTGCTCTCCAGCGTGGACTGCTGGTTGAGAACCGCGCCGGTTCCCCGCACCACCACGGCCTGAATACCGCCGTCGGCCTGCGGCGTGATCTGCAGCGTGCCGACCCTCGGATTGATCTGGGCCTCAGCGTCGACGAATGCAGGCTGCGTGCGGCCCTGTCCCTTGTCGACCACCGACATGCCGAGCGGATATGCGGCCAAAAGCGGGACCGCCACCAGGGCGAGCGCGAAGGCGACAGTGAGGCCAGGAGCCAGCGCCACGCGTCGCAGGGCGCGCAACGCGATGATCGCGGCGCCGACGATTCCCATCCAGTAGAGGCTCAGGCCGGCACCCGACCACACACCGATCGATTCGGAGCCGACCGACGCAACACTGAGGTGGTTCGCGGCGAGGGCCGTGCCGAAACCGAGCAGGCCGAGCAGCAGGGCCATCGCGCCGCTCCGCGCACCATTGAGCAGCAGCGCGACGAGGGCGAGCAGCGCAAGCGGGATGAGCAGCGCGGGCACCAGGATCTCGGCGTTCACAGCCGACAGTCCGAGCCTGTCCAGCATCGGAATCCATCCGCCCAGCTCGCCCAGAGGGAACCCGAGCGCGAGCTGCGCGGCGCTCACGGGCGAGGTGGAGACCGGCAGCCCGGGGTCCGCGAGCAGGCCGAGCCAGTTGCCTCGAGCGCCCTGTTCGATGATCAGCGGACCGAAGAGCGCAAGCGCCGGCAGTGGAATGCCGATGAACCGCATGATGCTGCGTCCGCTGGTCGCCACGGCGATGAGCCACATCACGAGCAGCGCCGGCGCGAGCGACGGGGCACACGCCACAATCGCGGCAAAAAGCAGGGCAGCGGATGCCGATGCCGACCACGAGCGCGCAGCCGAGAACCCGGCGAAGAACAACCAGGGAAGCAGGAGGTGCACGAGAATCGCGGCGGGGCGCCCGGTGGAGAGCGCACTCAGGAACGTGGGGGCCAGGACCCACATGACGGCGGCGAGGGCACGCAACGCGCCGCGTTCGGTGAAGCGCGTCGACGCCATCCATGCGCCGAAGGCGGCGAGGGGCACGGCGAGCAGGTACACGAGAACGATGGAGAAGGACGGTGCCCACGCGGTGAGCGAACCCAGAACAGCGAGCACTGCACTGAAGGGGTCGGCGGCGCCCACGAATCCGAGACCCACATCGCGCCAGCCGTACGTGGCGCTCCTCCAGAGGTCGGTGAGATTGGCTGACAGCGGCAGCATCCCGCCGCCGGTCAGGGTGCGCGCGTTAAGCAGGGACGCGAACATGATCGCGGACAGCAGCCCGGCGGCGAGCAGGGTCCACGCGCCGCCGCTAGCGAAGAAGCGCATCTCGGGGCGGTCTCCGCGGATTCCCGCGAGACTCGCTTCACGCTGCAGGGCGTGGCGGCGTCGCATTTCGGCATTCGTCACCCGCAGGCTCGCGATAGACGCCCAACCGAGGGTCCGCGTGGCGGCGAGGCGGCGCCGCGCCCTGGCGACTCTTCCCAGATGGAAGGCTGCACCGAACGCGGTAGCGAATTCGCCGAGCACCGCGCCCGGTTCTTTCCGGAGGAGTTGCCCGATGGAGCGCAGAAAAGCGAGGGGGATCAGGGAGAGCCAGTGGATGGGCAACGCCCAGCTGGGCGAATACACGAGCCGTCGGTGCAGCTGCGCTGCGCGTTCCGCGCGCACCCGGCGTCGCCGCAAGCGTCCTCGAGAGGACTGGTTGGGGCCGGCCACGCCGTCACCGGCGGAGACGACCCGGGCGGCAGCGACGACCGACACTCGGAATCCGGCGAGTCGAACGCGCACGCAGAAGTCAAGGGAGTCGTCGACAGCAGGCAGCGCGGCGTCGAAGCCCTCAAGCTGGTTCCACACCGTGTGGCGAACAAGCATGCCGCCGGCGCTGACGGCGAGCACGTCGCTGAGGCCGTCGTGCTGGCCCTGATCGAGTTCGCTCTCCACGAGCGACACCGTGGTTCCGCTGGGTGTCATCGTGAGACCGAAATCGTGAATGTATTGCCGGGCCTCCCACTCCATCACCTTGGGTCCGGCAACGGCCACCGACGGGGAGATCTCGAGTTGTGCCAGCAGCGCCGCGAGGGCGCCCGGCTCGGGGGCGCTGTCCTGCGCGAGCAGCCACAGCATCTCGCGGTCGTGCTCAGGGGGCGTGATGACGGCCACCCCGGCAGAAATCGCCTCACCGAAGCTCAAACCGGCGGATGCCGCGATGAATTTGGTGGGGCCGAAGTCGCCGAGAAGCTTGGCTGTGGCATCCGTTGACCCGCCGTCAACCGTGATCACAATGTCGGGCTGACGGGTTTGGCGAGCGAGCGCCTCAAGAGTTCGCTCAAGGTGTTTCGCACCGTTACGGGCGACAAGGATGGCAGTGACTCTCGGTTGCATAACGTAGACAGCCTAAGTCGGGGATCACCCACGGGGGCCAGGTGGGAGGGCGCGCCTCAAAATCAGGTCCGTCGAAGTATGCCCGAAAAAGGATTAGGCGCGTTTGCGCAGCTTGCGGCGCTCGCGTTCGGAGAGACCGCCCCAGATGCCGAAACGCTCGTCATTGGCCAGCGCGTATTCCAGGCACTGAGCGCGAACCTCGCACGACGCACAGATTTTCTTCGCGTCGCGGGTCGATCCGCCCTTTTCAGGGAAAAAAGCCTCGGGATCGGTCTGCGCGCAGAGGGAATCCGTCTGCCAGGAGAGCGGATTACCTTCGCCCTCGTCCGATCGCACGCCGGGAACACCCAGCCGAACAGGGTCGACGAACCAGTCCTCGGGAACCCCAGAACGATAATTGGATACAGCCATATCGTCTCCCACCGATCAGGTGACACCCCGGTTGCGCGCCACTCCCTAATTACACCGTTGTAGTTCCATTTCGTCAAGTCGTTTATCGTAAACCCTCAATACTCGATCGATAGTTGCGACGCGCCCAAAGGGTCAAAGTCGGTCGTTGGGGAGGTTATGCCTCCGAATGAACGAATTCTCCGTCTTCGAGCCCCGCGCTCGCCTGCGGCGCGGCGGCGGCCGACGCCTGCTCCGACGCCCACGCGCTGCGCACCATGTCCTCGAGTGTGTGACGCATCTTCCAGTCCAGATCGCGGGCGGCGAGCTCCCCTGAGGCCACGATCCGGTCGGGATCCCCGGCGCGACGCGGACCCAGATCGGGCTCAAAATCGATGCCGGTAACGGTCGACACGGTCGTCATGATCTGGCCAACCGACACCCCGTCGCCGCTTCCGAGGTTGTAGACCGGGGCGATCGCCTCATCCGCGGCGAGTCGCCGGGCGGCAGCCACATGCGAGGTGGCCAGGTCGGCCACGTGAATGTAGTCGCGCACGCACGTGCCGTCGGGCGTTTGGTAGTCGTTGCCGTTGATGCGGGGCGTGCGGCCCTCACGGAGAGCGGTGAAGACGAGCGGGAAGAGATTGTGCGGGCTCGTGTCGCGCAGGTCGAGCGCGCCCGAGCCGACGACGTTGAAGTAGCGCAGGGAGGTGTGCTGCAGTCCGGTGGCGATACCCTGGTCGCGCAGCAGCCATTCACCAATCAGCTTCGACTCCCCATACGGCGACTCGGGGCTCTTCGACGTGTCTTCCGTCACCAGATCCGTGTGCGGGGTGCCGTAGACGGCGGCGCTGGACGAAAACACGATGCGGGCGACCCCCGCGGTCTCCATGGCCGCGAGAAGCGTCGCCGTAGCCGTGACGTTCTGCTCGTAGGTGTGCAACGGACGCTGCACGGACACGCCCGCGTACTTGAATCCAGCCACGTGCACGACACCGTCGATCTGGTGGTCGGCGAAAAGGTCCATCAGCAGCGCGCCGTCAAGCAGGTCTCCGCGCACAAACGGCACCATCGGAGGTACGAATTCGGCATGACCGCTCGACAGGTCATCCAGAACGACTACCGGGATTCCCTCGGCCAGAAAGGCCCGAACGACATGCGATCCAATGTATCCGGCTCCACCAGTGACCAACCAGGCCATATTCACTCTCACAACCGACTCAAGCGCAGCCCGGTGCTGACGCCCCTTCAGACTATCTCTCGGCTCCGACTCGGGCACGGAGCCGCCGCACCTGCGGGAGTCAGGTGCCCGTCGTGGCGAGAAAAACTTCGCCGGTGCCCGCAAAGGTAAGTGTGCCCTCGTCGGGCGTCACGTACACCGACTGGCCGCGCTTGAGCTGCACGGATGCCTGCGCTCCCGCCACCAGGAACCCACCGGCCGTGCAGATCGCGATCCCGGGGCCCGTGAGCGTGAACTGCCGCATCACCGGAACCGCCGCAGCCGCAGCCGCCTCGGCCACAATGTGCACGAGCTGGAAGTCGGGCACGTCGGGACGAAAGACCGAGACACCGTGCGAATCGACGGTGGGTACCAGGTACGGCGGAGCCACGGGCGTGAAGTCGAGCACGGCGAGCAGCTCGTCAATGTCGATGTGCTTGGGGGTGAGTCCGCCGCGGAGCACGTTGTCGGATGCGGCCATCACTTCGATGCCGAGACCGGAGAGGTAGGCGTGAATATTGCCGGCCGGCAGATACAGCGCCTCGCCACGCTTCAACGACACCCGGTTAACGAGCAGGGCTATCACGATGCCCGGGTCGCCGGGGTACTCGGCAGCAAGAGATTGCACGGTGGCGAGCTCCCGCGCGAAGGTGATCACCGCACCGCCACCGGCGAGGAACACCGCGTGCTCGGCGAGCACCACCACGCGCTCCACGAGCCACTTCACCTCGCCCGAGTCGCCGCCGCGGCCATCGCGCAGCAGCCAGTCGACGGTGTCGCGCACCGCGTCGGGACCGGTCAGTCGGCTCTCGAGCGCGTCGAGTGCGCCGGCCTGCGGGTCGTCGGTCGCCACGTCGAGCGCGCGCAGCTCGTCGATGATGCGCCGCACCTCGCCCAGGTCGCGGAATCCGCTCAGCGCCTCGAACGTCTCGCTGAGCGCAAAAATAAGCTCGGGCTTGTGAAACGGGTCGCGATAGTTGCGGGTGCCGGCGTCCACGGGCACATCCGAGGCGTTCTCCAGCTCGAAGCCCTCGAGCGCGCGCTCCGATGTGGGGTGTGCCTGCAGGGAGAGCGGGCGGTCTGCGGCGAGAATCTTGAGCAAGAACGGCAGGCGCGGCGACGCCGCCGTGGCGCCGGCTCCACCGGCGAGGGGGGCGGAGCCCGCAGCGCCCACAGAGCTGGCTCCGGCGAGCGCTGCGCCCAGCGCCACCTCGGGCGCTGCGGCGATCCACTCGGCAAGGTTCGTGGCACCACCCACCTGGCCCGGGTCTTCAATCTTCGAGGGCGATCCGGCGTGCGCACCAAGCCACAGCTCGGCCTCGGGCTGACCCGAGGGCTCATGGCCCATCAGATCGGCAATGGCCATGGCCGATCCCCAGGCGTAATTTCGAGGTGTATTGGTGATGCCCACAAACATGACTGACTCTTTCCCTCGGGGTTTGGATCAAACTACCAACCAGTTTGTCGACGCTTCTACCTCCCCCTAGGCTCGCACGCATTTGCCAGCGTGATTCGCCCAACCCTGGGCGGCAGCGGCGAACCCGACGGACGGAGCACCATATGACCACGAGCGACTTCTTGGGTTATCAGGATCTGCTGACCGACCGCGAGCAGGCCGCCCTCAGCGAACTGCGCGCCTACCTCGACGCCGAGGTGCGCCCGATCGTCAACGGATGCTGGGAGCGTGCCGAATTCCCCATGCAGGTCATCAAGCCTCTCGCTCAGCTGGGAGTGTATTCCTACTCATGGCCTGAGCTGGCTCCGTTCGAGAACTCGGCGGTGTTTCGCGGATTCGTGGCGCTCGAGTTGTCGCGCGTCGACGCATCCATGGCCACCTTCGCGGGGGTGCAGACCGGCCTGGTCGCGGGCTCTATCGCGGTCTGCGGTTCGCCGGAGCAGCGCGCGGAGTGGCTGCCGAAGATCACGTCGGGCGAGCTGGTCGGCGCGTTCGGCCTCACCGAACCGCTGTCGGGAAGTGACGCGGCGCGCGGCCTTCAGACCACGGCTCGGCGCGAGGGCGACACCTGGGTGCTCAACGGCGCCAAGCGCTGGATCGGCAACGGCACGTTCTCCGACGTCACCATCATCTGGGCGCGCGACGAGGCCGACGACCAGGTGAAGGGCTTCATGGTGCTCACCGACACCCCCGGCTACACGGCCACAAAGATTGAGGGCAAGATCAGCCTGCGTACCGTGCAGAATGCCGACATCACGCTGGAGAACGTTGAGGTTCCCGAGAGCATGCGCCTGCAGAACGCGAACTCCTTCAAAGACACCGCAAAGGTTCTGCGCCTCACCCGCGCCGAGGTGTCATGGTCTTCCGTGGGCAACGCGGTCGGAGCCTACGATGCGGCCGTTGCCTACTCCAAGTCGCGGATACAGTTCGGCAAGCCGATTGGTGGCCACCAGCTGGTGCAGGATCTTCTGGTCAAAAGCCTCGGCAACATCACCGCGAGCCTCGGAATGGTCGTGCGGGTCTCGCAGCTGCTCGACGAGGGCACCCAGCGCGACGAGCACTCGGCCCTCGCGAAGACGTACACGACCAGTCGCATGCGCGAGACCGTGGCCTGGTGCCGTGAACTGTTCGGCGGCAACGGCATCGCACTGGAATACAACGTGGCCCGGCACTTCGCCGATGCCGAAGCGCTCTACTCCTACGAGGGTACCCAGGAGATGAACACCCTCATCGTGGGCCGCACGATCACCGGAAAGGCCGCCTTCATCTAGCCTCTCCCCCTCCGTCCTCCTTCCCCTCCCTCTGTCCTCCTCCCTCCTCCCCGCAAAACCGGTGATTCTCGCGCCACGCCGCGTTTGACGGCAGATCGGTCCGGCGTGTCTCAGAATGTCCGGTTTTGTGGAGGGCCTGCGTGGGCGGGTGGGGTCGGGCCGGGCGGGTACGCGGCTTGCAGCAGTGGATGTGCGCGCGCTACCTTCGCGGTATGACACACGTGGGTAGGCGCGCACCGTCCGACCGGGGCATCCGTTGAGCGAGGTCGACGCGATCGTCGTGGGCTCGGGCCCGAACGGACTCGCCGCCGCCGTCACCTTGGCCCGCGCCGGGCTCTCCGTGCGCGTCTACGAGAAGAACTCGATCCCCGGCGGCGGCGCGAGCACCGCGGAGCTCACCCTCCCCGGCTTCCACCACGACATCGGCTCCGCCGTGCACCCCATGGCCCTCGCCTCGGAGTTCTTCCAGCGCTTCGGCATCACCGACCGCGTCAAGATGCTCGTCCCCGACATCTCCTACGGCCATCCGCTCGCGGGCGGCCGCGCCGGCATCGCCTACCGCGACCTCGAACGCACCGCCGCGACCCTCGGCCCCGTCGACGGGCGCGCCTGGCTCGACCTCTTCCGTCCGCTACTGCGCGACGTGGATGCCGTAGCCGAGTTCACCGGGAATCAGCTCTTGCGCGTGCCGCGGCATCCGCTCACGGTCACCCGGTTCGGGTTGCGCGTGCTCGAGCAGGGAACCGGTGCCTGGAACCTCCGGTTTCGCCATGACGCGGCCCCCGCGCTGCTCACCGGCGCGTTCGCCCACGCGATTCAGAAACTCCCGAGCCTCTCGACCGCGGGAGCCGGACTCATTCTTGCCCTGCACGGCCACGCTCGCGGCTGGCCGATTCCGGTGGGCGGCAGTGGCACCATCGTGGGCGCCCTTGTGGACGACCTGATCGCACACGGCGGCGAGATCGTGACGGACACCTTCGTGCGGCGCCTCGCCGACCTGCCGCCGGCCAAGATTGTGCTGCTCGACGTGGCCCCGCGGGCGCTCGCGCAGATGGCCGACCTACCGCCCGCCTACGCGCGGCAGCTCGCGCGCTTCAGCTACGGCAACGCCGTGGCGAAGGTGGACTATGCGCTCTCCGGACCGGTGCCGTGGAGCGCGCCCGAGCTGCGTGACGCGCCGACCCTACATGTGGGCGGCACCCGGGCCGAGATCGCGCGCGCGGAGAACACCGTATCGCGCGGACGGCACGCCGCGGAGCCCTACGTTCTCGTCTCGCAGCCGAGCGTTATGGATTCCACGCGCGCCCCCGCCGGCCAGCACGTGCTGTGGGCCTACACGCACGTTCCGCGCGGTTCCACCGAAGACCAGACCGAAAGCATCACCCGCCAGATCGAACGGTTCGCGCCCGGGTTCCGCGACACGATTCTCGCCTCGGCGAGCCGAACGGCCGTTGATCTGGAGAACCACAATCCCAACTACGTGGGCGGCGACATCGCGGCCGGCTCGGTCTCGATCGGCCAGCTGATCGCGCGGCCCGTGCTGTCAACCGACCCGTGGCGCACTCCCCTGCCCGGCGTCTACCTCTGCTCCTCGTCGACGCCGCCCGGACCCGGCGTGCACGGCCTCGCCGGATACCGCGCCGCCCTCAGCGCCCTCCATCACGAATACGGAATACGCCAACCCCCGTCGCTCGCGCCCACAGACGGCCCGGCGGCATCCACTCCCTGAACCGGCGCCATCACACGCTTGTCGGCCCCACGCGCGTGCACAGACCGCAGACGGATGCCGCGGCGAGCCCAGTCACACCGGCCCGGGCCGGTAACCTTATGACCATGTCCGCCGTTCGCAGTCGTTTCGTCGTTCGCACCTTTGCGACGTTTGTGTTGTTCACGGTGCTGGCCGGCCAATTCTGGCGCAACCTGGGCGGCTGGTGGGGTTTCGGCGCCATCGCCCTGATCGTGGTTGCCGGGAGCGTGGTGGGCCTGATCCTTGAGAAGCCCGACTGGAAATGGCGCCGGTTCCCCCGATCCCTGATCCTCTTCATGCTGCTCGCGACCCTGTCGATCCTGTGGTCGTTCTACCAGGGGGTAAGCCTCCTCGGCGTCGCGCTGCAGTGGTGCACCACCTTCGCGGCCCTCTTCGTGGCCCTCATCCTGACCTGGTCAGAGCTGTTGCGCACCCTCGGGGTCGCCCTCCGGTGGATCCTCGCGCTCTCCCTCACCTTCGAACTCTTCGTCATCGTCGTGATTCAGCAGCCCGTGCTCCCCTTCTTCGTGGAGTACGAAGGCAAGATACCGCTGGCGTTCTACTGGTCCCGAGGGCTGCTGCTCGAGGGCGGACCCATCGAGGGCATCGTCGCCAACCGCAACCTCCTCGGCTTTCTGGCACTGATCGCCGTGATCGTGTTCGCCGTGCAGTTGGCCGCGCGCACCGTCAAGCGCGGCTGGGGCGTGGCCTGGCTGGCACTTGCCGTCGCGATGCTCCTGCTCACCCGGTCGGCCACCGTCACCGTTGCGACCCTCGTCGTGCTTGTGGTGCTCGGCTTCGTTCTCTGGGCGAGAAGCGTGCACCACCAGTCCCGGCGGCCGGTCTATGTCGTTGCCGCGGCATCCGTTGTGGCTGGCGTGGCCGCGTCGCTGGCTTTTTTCCCCCTGTTGACACAGCTGTTCGGCAGAAGTCCTGACCTCACGGGTCGCTTCGATATTTGGTACAGCGTCACCGAGCTGGCGAGCGAACGTCCCGGGTTCGGCTGGGGCTGGGTGGGGTATTGGGCACCGTGGGTCGAGCCGTTCCAGGGGCTCGCCGTGCGCAAGGGAGTCACCTACCTGCAGGCTCACAACGCCTGGCTGGATGTGTGGCTGCAGCTCGGAATCGTGGGCCTCATCCTGTTTGCGGCGCTTGTGTTCGCCACCATGTGGCGTGCGTGGTTTCTGGCGATCGATCGCCCGCGGCTCGGCGTTGCGGATACCGCACCTTTTCGGGCATCCGCTCTGCTGCCGCTGTTGATCATGGCCGCACTGATTGCGCAAAGCGTGGCGGAGAGTCGCCTGCTGATCGAATACGGGTGGCTGCTGCTCGTGGTCATGGCCGTAATGACCAAGCGACAACAGGGCACGCCCGCGCCAATGCCGTAGCGCCGCCCGACACAGATAAATTGGAAATCCATGACGTCGCCACGCACCACTCCCCCCGTCCTCCTCGAGGCGATCAAACGTGTGCTCGCGTCGCCCAAATTCGCGGCGTCCATGACCCTGGTCATTCTCGGGGTGGCATTCTCCACGCACCTGCTCCGCAGCATGATGGGCTGGGCCGGACTCGACGGCATCATTGTGGGGCTCGTGTTACTCGCCACGCTCTCGCTCCTGGCGCGTCGACCCATTGTGGAGTGGCACGGCCTGCTGCCCATCTCCATCATCGTGTTCGTGGCCTGGTGCGCGATTTCTCTGGTGTGGAGCGGGTACCCGCTGCACACCCTCGCCGGTGTGGGCTACCAGATAGCGTTCGGCTTCCTCGCGATCTACGTGGCGCTCGTGCGCGACACGTTCCAGGTTGTTCGGGCTTCGGGTGACGTACTCCGGGTGCTGCTCGGACTGTCGATTGGGCTTGAAGTGCTCTCCGGGTTGCTGCTCGACCTGCCGATCACGTTCCTCGGGATCCAAGGCGATATCGCCGAGCTCGGCCCCATGCAGGGCGTATTCGGCTCCCGGAATGTCTTGGGTCTCATGGCCCTCATCGCGCTCATCACGTTCGCCGTTGAGCTCCGGGCCCGGTCGATCCCACGCGGCAAGGGCATCGCGTCGCTGTGGCTTGCGGCGGTGTGCCTGCTGTTCACCCGCTCGCCGGTGATCGTGGTGGTGGGTGTCGTGGTGGTCCTGGCCGCCCTCGCGCTCATGTGGTTGCGCCGCACGTCCGTGGCCGCGCGCTGGCGTCTGCAGCTGGGCCTGCTCGCGGCAATGCTCTTCGCCCTCCTGGCCGTCTGGTTCGGCCGCAGTGTGCTCATCACCCAGCTCAACGCCGGAAGCGAGTTCGAGGTGCGCTACGGGCTCTGGACCGAGATGTGGCGGCTCGTGAAGCTGCATCCGCTCGAAGGGTGGGGTTGGGCGGGAATCTGGCCCAGCAACGTCAGCCCCTACGGTTGGCTCGACTTCACGACCGGCGTCGCGCACACCTCGGGCCTCAACGCCTACGTCGACGTGTATTTCCAGGTGGGCGTCATCGGCTTCCTGGCCTTCCTCGTGCTCGTCACGCTCGCCCTGGTGCGCTCGTGGCTGCTCGCCAGCAACAAACGCTCACTCGTATATGTGTGGCCCGCCCTCATCCTCGTGGCGTTGCTCGTGAACGGCACCGCCGAAAGCACCCTTCTCGTGGAGTCCGGATGGCTCCTGCTGTGCATCAGCTCGGTCAAAGCCGCGCAGGGCCTGAGCTGGCGCAGCGCGCTCCCCTTCAAGAGCGACGCCAGCTAGCCACTCTCCAACGGATGCTTCGCACAGCCGCCCACACAGGGCGCGCGAGTCCGACACACCCGCGTCTAAGACTCGGAGCTGAAGCCGTTCAGCGCGACGCTGCTGTGGGCCGCCGGGATGCCGGAGGACTCTCGGTCGGTCTCGCGCTGCGCGGTGCTGACGATGAGTACGGTCACGATCAGGGCGATGCCGACGAGAACGAAGGCGCTGCCGGCCACGACGACGCCGATGCGCAGCCTGCGACGACGAGCCTGATCGTCCGCCATCGGCTTGCGGCGCGCTGGCTGATTGTCGAGCATGGTTAATCCCTCCGAGAGCGCGCCACAAGCCTACTGCCGAAGGGTGTCGGCGTGATCGCGGTACCAGTCCACCGTGGAGCGCAGACCCGCTTCAAGGCCGATGCGGGCTGTCCAGCCGGCGTTGGCAAGTTTGGAGACGTCGAGGAGTTTCTGCGGAGTTCCGTCCGGCTTGCCTGTGTCCCACTCTGTGGTGCCGGCGAAGCCAACGACACGGGCGATCGTCTCGGCGATCTCCTTGATCGTCACGTCGCGACCAGTTCCGACATTCACCTGCTCCGGGCCGTCGTAGTGCTCCAGCAGGTGCAGACACGCCTCAGCCATGTCATCGACATGCAAGAATTCGCGGCGCGGAGTTCCGGTGCCCCAATTCGTCACGGACGTCGCACCAGACTTCGCGGCGTCGTCGTAGCGGCGAATCAAAGCTGGCAGAACGTGAGACCCCGCCGGGGAGAAGTTGTCGCCCGGGCCGTAAAGGTTCGTCGGCATCGCCGAGATCCACGGCAGCCCGTACTGGCGCCGCACGGCCTGGATCTGCAAGATTCCGGCGATCTTCGCGATCGCATAGGCGTCGTTCGTCGGCTCTAGGTGCCCAGTGAGCAGAGAGTCTTCCCGGATCGGCTGGGGCGCGAGCCGCGGATAGATGCAGCTCGACCCGAGGAACAAGAGTCGCTCCACGCCGTGCTTCAACGCGGCGTCGAGCACGTTCACCTGAATGCGCAGGTTGTCGCTCAGGAAGTCAACCGGGTACGTGTTGTTGGCCAGGATCCCACCGACCTTCGCCGCAGCAAGAACCACGAAGCGCGGTTTCGTCACGGCAAAGAACGCGAAAACCGCGTCGCGGTCCTTCAAATCAAGCTCAGCCGACGACCTGCCGACGAGGTCCGTGAACCCCTCGGACTGCAGGCGGCGCCAAATGGCGGAGCCGACGAGGCCGCGGTGCCCAGCCACGTAGAACGTGCCGGTGCGGTCCAAGGAGCCGGGGGTGAAGTCCACGTGGTCGCGTTCATCACTCTCGGTCATCGTCACTTGGTCCCCCAGCTGGCGAGTTTGACCTCATCAATCCAACGCCCACCGGCATGGCTGAGCGCGGTAATGTCGGCGTCAACCATGATGCGGGCGAGCTCTGCCGTGTCAACGGTGGCCTTCCAGCCCAGCTTGACCTCCGCCTTCGAGGCGTCGCCCACGAGTGCATCCACCTCGGTGGGGCGCAGGTAACGCTCGTCGAAGCGGACGTGCTTCTCCCAGTCCAGGCCCGCATGCTCGAACGCCGTCTGCACGAAGTCACGCACCGTGAAGTTGCCACCGGTGGCGAGTACGAAGTCTTCGGGCTCATCCACCTGCAACATGCGCCACATGCCTTCCACATACTCGGCCGCGTAGCCCCAGTCGCGGATGGAGTCGAGGTTACCGAGATACACGTGGCTCTGCGTGCCAGCCTTGATCGCGGCCACAGCGCGGGTGATCTTGCGCGTCACGAACGTTTCACCACGGCGCGGCGACTCGTGGTTGAAGAGGATGCCGTTGACGGCGAACATGCCGTAGGCCTCGCGGTAGTTCTTCGTGATCCAGTAGGAATACACCTTCGCGGCCCCATACGGGGAGCGCGGGTAGAACGGGGTGTCCTCGTTCTGCGGCGGCGGCGTCGCGCCGAACATCTCCGAGCTGGAGGCCTGGTAGAAACGGCAGTGGATGCCCGACATCCGCACGGCCTCGAGCAGGCGAATGGTTCCCATGCCCGTCGTGTCAGCCGTGTGCTCGGGCTCATCGAACGACACGCGCACGTGCGACTGCGCGGCCAGGTTGTAGACCTCGTCAGGCTTGATCTCCGCCAGCAACGTCGACAGACGTGACCCGTCGCTCAGGTCGCCGTAGTGCAGGTACAGCTTCGCGCCGGTATCGTGCGGGTCAACGTAGAGGTGATCGATACGAGACGTATTGAACGTAGACGCCCGCCGGATCAGGCCGTGAACCTCGTAGCCCTTGCCGAGCAGAAGCTCAGCGAGGTATGAACCGTCTTGTCCGGTAATTCCGGTGATTAGTGCGCGCTTGGCCATGAAGTTCCCTACTATGTGGCTGGAAAGGCTCGGCCGTGCACGCGGTCACCCACTGCAGCCGAACCCTCGACCCATAGAGCTTACCGATCAATCCAGCACCGGCTGCCCCGGAGACGACACCCCGACCATGAATACGCCTCGTCTTTGAGAGTCACGAACCGGTCGAAATGGATGAGGGCAGTCCTGGCTGCTCGCATCTACCATCACGCTGGATGTCACCACACGCTCCCAAACCGTCTTCCTCCTCACCGGCCGCAGCCCGGCCCGGGCAGCCGATTACTAGGGGTCACAGACGCAACGATCCGCTCCGCGATGCCCTCAGGGCCGCGGAGACCGAGCTGCAAACCAGCGTCCCGGCGACTGTGGGCAATGATGAAACATTGATACTGGGGCTAGGCACGCGACGCCATGGGTTCGAGCGGCTACAATCCGAACCCCTAGTAGAGACGTCAGTGCCGTCTGACCTGAGCGCGGTGACAATGACGCCGCACGGAAGCCATCGCCGCGGGGCGGCCGCAGCTCAGGCCTGGGCGCTGACTTGCCGTGCGGCGAACGCCGATGCCCAGCGAATCGGGTAGTTCCATATCGGGCTAAGTGGGCGCAGGCCGGCTGGAAGGTGTCGGCGCTTGACGGCTTCGGATTCGACGCTGGAGTTCAATCGGTTGGCCACGGTGAGGGAGTCTGGGTGCCAACGGAAGGCTGAGACAGGCACTCGCGTCGAAATAAACTTGCCGTACTTGCGCAGCTTCAAGAACGCGTCGAGGTCCATGGCGTACTTCAGCCCTACGTCGAATCCGCCGATCGCTTCCAGCGCATCGAGACGAATCATGGTCCCGGGGTGCGGGATGAGGTCGGGGCCCCATGCCAACAGGAACGTGGCCAGAGCTCCGGCATTGCTGAGAGCGAGCTTCTTGCCCGTGGGGTCGATGTATTCACAGCCCCCGAATGACAGCACTGCCGACGCGTCATTGTCGAGCATGGCCTGTAGTCGTTTGAGGCCCCCGGGGCGGAATAGGTCGTCGTCGCCGATCCATGCGTAGTAGCGCTCGTTGGTGCGTGCGGCCAGGCCGCAGTTGATAGCCGCAGAAATACCGGTCTTGGGGTCGTCGATCACAGTGGCACCGTACTCGACGGCTATGGCGCGCGCTTCGATTGCGCCTAGCGGAGCTACAACTGCGAGCGTGAGTGCAACTTCTTGACGCTGGTGCTTCACCGTTTCAAGCGTCTCGCGAAGGCTGTCGAGCCTGTCACCGAGTGTCGGTAATACGACGAGGATGTCTGAACTGCTCATGAGCTTGCGGAAACCGCGTGCCTTTCACGTGTGGTGGACTGAGGATTCTTCACACCTCACCCGGGTAACCCCCGAATCGCGCGCGACCGCGCATAGGTGAAGCCGAGAGGAGTCTACCGGTGCTTATTGAGTAATGAGGCGCGGCCGGGACCGCCGAGATGTTGCGAGAAAGATCCCATGGATCAGTAGCCCAGCAACCGGACCCGCCACCAAGGCCAGGCACGTGCGTGCCGTGAAGTCGAGCGGCATGAGAAGCGCCAACACCGTAACCATGGCTGCCACGACCCAGCCTGATGTGTAGACAAAATGTTGGGACCGAGCCAGAACCGCCGGGGCGCTAATGCACATCGCGCCGACAAAGGCTGAGGAGAAAACCAGCACAGCGATGAACCATCCTTCCGGCTGGAGCTGCCCTGGGAAAAGGAAACCGAAAACGGCTGGGCCAATCAACCACCCAGCGCCGGCCAGTACGATGGCGGCGCCGAATACAAGGGCCTGGATGCTGAGAAACCGCTTCCAGAAGCTCTCCACATTGTCGCGAAACATGATGAGGAAATAGCTCTGAAGCGACATCGCGACAATGATCAAGGGCGCACGTGTCAACGTAATGGTCAGGATGAAGAGACCAAGAAGTTCCGGGGCTTCGCCCGCCGAGCTGACACCCAAAACCAGAGGGAATCCGCTGACCATAATTCCGGTCCCAGCTGCTGCAACCATGGTTCGCGACACATTCCATGTGAGCGCTCGGTATCCCACATCCAGCTGGGTGCGTCCTACAATCGAATTCCGGAAGAACGGCCAGAGGATCAACAGAGTCAAAGGGAAGGGCAGCGCGACGGCCCATGCCAGAGCCACGACATCGTCTGTCCAGATGAGCACAACGGACACAGCCACAAGTCGCATGACCGCGTCAACGCTAACCATGAGAGCCACGGCCTTCCATTTCGAAGCGCCGTACAGTGTGCCGGCCAGCACCGCAACCATTACGGATGCCGATGCACCAACAGCCAACGGCCACACAAGTTTCCAGCCGTCCGCTGGGAAGACAAACCCGACCCAAAGCGGCGAAGTACACACGATGACGAGAAAGACCAGGAGCCCAGCCCACAAACCGAAGTTGCGGGCCTTGCTCGCGCGCCCTCCAGGCATCCTCTCGATGGGAAGTGTCGCTCGCGTCACCTCCTGCTGGACGCCGCCGAGCGTGCCCACGACGAGGTAGAGAAATGACCAGAGGGAGGCGAAGACAGCGTAGCCCGCGAGGCCGATTTGGTTCGGAACAATCCACATGACCAGGTACGACGCGACACCCGCAATCCCGGTCGCTCCCAAGATGAGAGTGAAGCCAGACACCTTCGCTCTGGGAAGCCGCTTGAGCTCGGGTTTGTTCACGGAATTCATCCTAACGACGCTTGTACGGGCGTCACCTCCGAGGGGTCCACGGCTGGCAACTACGCGGGCTGGGTGAGATCGCGCACGATATCTTGCAGACCGAGCCCATACCGCGCGTAACGACCCGTGCTCCATTCTGCTACGACGGGCCGAAGGCGCCTCGCGCGACTGGCTGGTAGCCCGCTGCGAATACGCTCGTGACAAAGTTTCTCCTCGATCGCTTGAGCATCTGACTCGGTTAAAGCGAAGCCCGAGGACTCAACCCGGTCGGCGAGGGACTGGGCCCGGTTCAACAAGCGCGCGTTGCGATCAGCACGTGACACGCGTAATCGATTGATGCCGATGCGCAACGTCAGGCTGCTGACACCGATCTCGTTTCTGCCGTGCTGACGGTAGTCGATGAGCGGGGCCTCGAGCATGTCCATTTCTCCCGTAGCTGCAGCGATCATGGCCAGCCACTCATCGTGCACCCAAGAGGCGGGAAATGGTTCCGCTCGCTCCAGAAGCTCTCGGCGCAACATGGCTGTGGCTCCTGTCACGATATTACGTCGAAGGAGAACGGAAAACGCGATGCCCTGGTGGACAGAGCGTTTCTCTTCGGCGGACAGGGACAGCGCCCCGAAGAGCGTTGCCCCCATTGGTTCCCCGTCCTGCCCCACCAGTCGTGCGTCCGAGTGAAGGAGAAGCAGTCCTGGCCGGCCCGCAAATTCGGCGAGCATCTGTTCCATCTTGACGGGGCTCCACACATCGTCCTGATCGCAAAGCGCCAAGAGATCACCGGAACAGGCTGCCAAGGCCTGCGCAAAATTCGCCGTGACACCAAGTGCCGTGGAATTTTGCATCACGGTGAGCGCAGGCGCGGTACGGTCCCCAAAAATCTCGAGGGCCAGAGAAAGAGTCGCGTCGGTAGACGCATCGTCACTGATGACAATTTCATCGGGGACTCTCGTTTGGTTCAAAATGCTGTGTAGCTGAGCGCCAAGAAATTCAGCACCGTTATGAGTACACAGGGCGACCGAAACCATCGGGCGGGGCGTCTTAGCTGCTGGAATTTCCACCAGACGAGCCTACCGAAGAACCGGGAGTTGATTACTCACTTGGTAGGATTCCCAGTATGACTAGCTCTCTCAAGGCCACGCTAATAGTGATGCCTGCATTCAACGAGGAGGAGTCGGTCGCCGCCGTCGTCACCGAAGTTTTCACCAAGCTTCCCGGCATCAGCGTCCTCGTCGTAGATGATGGCTCCACCGACCGAACGGTCGCGGAGGCGCGAAGTGCCGGCGCGACCGTCATCAGCCTGCCGTTCAACTTGGGTGTTGGCGGCGCGATGCGGGCAGGCTTTAAATACGCCATGCTGCACGATTTTCAGAACGTCGTACAGGTTGATTCCGACGGCCAGCACGACCCTTCCGGAGTGCCGGAACTGCTGGCCGGGCTCGATTCCGCAGACCTTGTGCTGGGTGCTCGGTTTGCCGGCGAAGGAGACTATCTCGTCACCGGTCCCCGAAAGTGGGCGATGCTCGTATTGGCGCGAATCATCAGTCGACTGGCCGCAACGAAACTCACGGACACTACCTCAGGATTTCGTGCCACGGGCCCGCGAGCGGTTCGTCTCTTCGCGGAACACTATCCCGCAGAATATCTGGGCGACACCATCGAGTCGTTGGTCATCGCTGCTCGCGCCGGGTGCACGATCCGACAACTTCCTGTCGCAATGCGTCCACGCGCTGGCGGGGTACCCTCGCACGCCCCCTTCAAGGCCGCCGCGTACCTCGGCAGGGCGGGTATGGCTCTCCTGATTGCCCTTATGCGCCCGAGGGTTCCATTGACGGACGGGCGGAGCGCCTCGTGAACGTCGCCAGTTACGTGTTCGGAATCGTGGCAGCAGTTCTCGCGCTTACCGTAATTGTCGAAATGCTGCGTCGTCGTCGACTGCGCGAGCGCCACGCCGTGTGGTGGATTCTCGCTGGCGTTTTTGCTCTGGTCGTTGGAATCTTTCCGCAAACCCTTGTCTGGGCGTCGACCCTTGTCGGGGTTGAGATTCCCACCAACTTGGTCTTCTTCCTGAGCCTGCTCATTCTCTTTCTTGTCTGCATTCAGCACAGCGGCGAACTTACGGACTTGGAGGACAAGACTCGAGTATTGGCTGAGAATTCTGCGCTGCAACACGCCCGCATCGACGAGATGGAGCGAGCCCTCATCGAGATTCGCCACACCGACTAGGCTGTTGTGGTTCTCTGCCGCACCATTTGGTCCTGGCGTGAATCCGAGGAGTCTCGGGAAAGAACCGCCGTCATTTCGGCCCGACGGCACCTGCTTAGAAAGCTGAACCAAATGTGCATGAGCATTACGCTGTGAGCCCCAAGAGCTTGTCAATTGAATCCGACGCCAGCAATGTGGCCCATCGCGGGCGCTGGAAAGTCTTCATCGTCGCATTCACGGCCATTCTCATGCCGATGTTGCTTTGGACTCTTGCGTCTCCCCTCATGTCCGTCCCGGACGAGCCATCCCACGCAATCCGCGCCGCTGCAGTCGTGCGTGGCGAGATATCCAGCGTGCCGTGGTCCGAGAACACGCAACTCGCCCGAGCCGACGTGCCGCGCTACGTTGCGCACGCTCACGAGCTGACTTGCTACGCGTTCGATCCCACGATCTCGGCCGGTTGCATGCGCCCGGTGGCCGGCGATCCTCTCAAGATTGTGACAACCGGGCACTCAGCGGGAACGAACAGCCCCGCATACTACGCCATCGTCGGAATTCCCACGTTGGTCCTGGACGGCACGCCTGCGCTCTACGCAATGCGCGGTGTCAACGCGGTCTTGACGGCCGCAACCCTGGCCCTCATGATCATGCAATTGACCCTGCTCCGCCGATCTCGATGGGCGTTGGTGGCGACCTATATTGCGGTCACCCCCATGGTCATCTACCTCGGTGGTGCAATAAATCCGAATGGACTGGAGATCGCCGCCGCCGGAGCGCTTCTTGTCACTCTGACAGCCACATTTCGAATTCCGTCCAGCCGCGCTGGGTTATGGGAGCGCGCGGGATTCGTCGTGGTCTCTGCGGCTTTGTTGCTCAGCACGCGAAGCATTGCCATGTTGTGGGTCCTCCTCATCATTGCGGCGGCCTTCGCCTTGGGCGACAAGACAATTGTGCGTCAGCTTCTGCGCAAGCCAGCGGCCTGGACTGCGGTGGGACTCTCGGCCCTGTTCGCTGCAGGTACTGCGTATTGGTACTTGCACCCGGCTGGACTTAGTCCCCAGCAGTTCCAGGGTGCCGGAACCAGCCCTCGTGTCGCATTCGTTGAGATGCTCAGCCGCACTCTGGATTTCGCCGACGGCTATGTCGGTTTGTTCGGGTGGGTGGACACGCCGTCGCCGAGTTTCAGCGTGATTGCTTGGAGCTTCGCAATCGTGGCAACGATTGCGGCGGCCTTGGTATTGGGAACTGCTCGCGGACGCCTCACCGTGCTCGCCTTGGCTCTGTTGATGATCTTCATACCCGCCATCACTCAAGTGGTCCTGATATCCAGCACAGGTTACATCTGGCAAGGCCGCTACATGCTCGCCCTGCTCCTTTGCCTCTTGGTGGCCTGCGGGATTGTCATTGACGATAGCGATCGCTTACCAGTGTTGCCGCTAGCGCTCAAACGCGCGCTCATGGGCATGCTGGTTCTCCTCGCATTCGGCCACGTGTTCAGTCTCCTGACGACGTTACGCCGTTACGTCGTCAGCGTCACTGGCGGACTGCGCGAAATGCTCTTGGAGCCGCAATGGCAGCCACCTCTGAGCTGGCAGGCACTGACTGCTCTCATGGCAGTTGCCGTCGGAGCGGCCGTCTGGCTAACGTACCGTCGGGCAGCGACGCCACTCCCTGTGGGGTCGCTAGCTGCAGGAACCAACATCGTTGAGACGAAGGCAAAGTAGGCAAACAGCTCCGCTAGCGTGCTTCCTGAGACTGCTAACGGTCTCCTGACTCCAACGCCGTGAGGATTCCGATTCACAGGGGGACAATCATCAGGCCCAGGCTCTGGCGCCGGATTTCCACCGCGATGTTGCTGCCGTCGCCGGAAGCACTAGGAGCGTGGGTCAGTAACGGCAAAGTTTAAAACGCCGCCCGATTTCCCGGGCTTCGAGCGTGGGTCTGGGAAAATTGTGACGAGTAGCCCCTGGCGGTAGCGCACGTCCGAGCACGTGGTAGCGCTGTTCTGACGAGGGGGTAGCGGCCCGAGCTTGGCGCCCGAGCCGCTCCGGTGTTACTCCCAGTAGCTCTTCTCGGCGCGGGCTTGGTCGTTTCGGTGCTGACGCATGTCGATCTGGCCGAGGTTGATGATGCGGGCGTTGTTGGCGAGGCGGTTCACGATTGAGTCCGCCGCGACGCGGTCGGGCAGCTCGGCGACCCAATGCGCGGGTCCGGTCTGCGAGGCGATCATCGTCGGCAGTCGGTGCTCCCGGTTCGCGAGGATCGCGAACAAGTCGCTGGCTGCGTCGCTGTCAACACCGACGGTCAGGAAATCGTCAATGATCAGCAAATCGATGTTGGAGAGCTCGTTCAACAGTTTCTGATGCGCGATGCCGTCGCCGCGAGCGATGACGAGTCTCCGGGCGAGGTCGTCCATCCGGGAGTAGAGAACGGAGTGCTCACTGTGGCAAGCGCCGATGGCCAGCGCGCAGGCGAGGTAGGTTTTCCCGCCACCGGTAGGCGAGATGATGAGCAGGTTGGTCGCATCCAAGCGCCAGTCATGGGCGGCATAGCGCCGCATTCTGACGGCGGTGATGCCGCGTCCCTCGCGGTAGTCGACCTCAGCGACGGTGGCGCCAGGGATGGGGAGGGCTGCCTGGCGGATGAGTTTGTCGACCCGGCTGACGCGTCGGGATTCCAACGCGTCATCGACCGCAGTGAGGAACAGCTGCTCTGGCGTGAGGGTGTCGTTGGCTTCGTCTTGGATGAGTTCCTCCAGCCGGGTCGCGACGTGGGTTACGCGCAGTGCGCGGAACTTGTCATAGTCAACGCTGGTGAACGTCACTTTCCGTCCTCGTTTCGGGCGTAGTGGGAGGCGTCACGGACATAGACGTCCGTGACGGTGTCGCGGAACATGACAGTGCTGCTGCGTTTGCGTGTCGAGGCCGCCGGGGTCACCGGTCGGGGCTTTTTCACGTCACTATCAATGGCCGCCATCAACCGTTTCAGAGTGGAATACGTCGGATGGGCTTTGCGGTTGACGAGGTCTTGGCAGGCGGCCTCCAAGCGTTCTCGGTTGTTCTTGCCGAGGCCGTCGAGGATGTTCTGGCAGGACAGGTATCCTTGCGCTTCGATTGCTTGGCTGTCGAGGATCTGCTCGATCACCGTGACGGTCGCCGGCCCGGCGCTGCGCGCCCGGTCAATGAACCAGCGCCTAGACCACAACCCGTCGATATCGCGGTGCTGCGGCGGAACATGCTCGGGAAGAGTCGAGTACTGGCCCTTCCGACCTGTCAGCCTTGGGTGTTCGCAGATGCTGTCGTTGCCGTCGAAGATCGTCACCCGAGACGATGTCACCCGGACCCGCAGCAGCTTGCCCGCTAGGGCAAAGGGCACGGAATAGCGTTGCGTGTCCGCGGTGACGTGGTAGTTCCGGGCAGCTTTCAACTCTTTCCACTCGACGTCCTCGAACCCGATATCAGGCAGCGAGCCCAAAAGCTCGCGCTCTTCGGTGTCGAAGCGTTCCCACCGGGTGGTGTCGTCGGCGCGGCGAATGTCGTGGTTGATCTCTCGCACCCGTTCCTCGATTGCGGTGTTCAATTCGCTCAGGGTCGTGAAGACATCGTCTTCGAGATAGCCGATGACGCGTTTGTTGACGACGTTCACCGCATTCTCGGCTGATGCCTTGTCGCGCGGCTTTTTCGGTCTGGCCGGGACAATTGCTGTCTGATAGTGGTCAGCGAGTTGCTGATATCGGGCGTTCACGACCCGCTCCGCATCGCCTTGGTGGGTTCGGTGGGTCGACGTCGTCGGGTTGTCCGGCACGATGATCTGCGTGACGCCTCCAAAGAACGCGAATGCGTGAACGTGGGCGTCGAGCCAGGCGGGGGATTTCATATCCGCGTAGGCGCGGCAGAACATCAGACCCGAAAACGGCAGCACCGCGACGAACAAGATGGCCCGGACCACTTCACCGGTGATGGTGTCGACGATGTCCATCGTGTCGCCGGCCCAGTCCACCAACATCGCCCGTCCCGGCTCGTGGCGGAGCACCGCGACGAGATCGTGGGTGCGAAGATAACCGGTGAACAGGGCGCAGAACTGCGAGTACCCGTACTTCTTGCCCGCATCTGTGGTGTCGACGTAGCGGCGCCAGGCCAGCAGCAACGTGAAGTGCCGGTTTGCTTTCATCGCCGCCAGCACCCGTGCCAGGTCGGGTTGGTCGTACTCGTCTGAGACTTTCCGACGCCCGTCGGGGAACCATTCCGCCAACTCGGTATCACTCACCGTAACGGTCGCGGTCAGGCCCCGAGCCTCGACCTCCTGCCGCACCCGAGCCACGTCGCGATGCGAGCACCCCACGATCTCGACGACGTCGCGGTAGCTGCGCCCCTCGAGCAGCAACCCCAATATTTTCCGATAATCCGCCATGACCCGCCCTTAACAATGGAAGGACAACGCCTTGCGCGTTGTCCTTCCACAGCAGAGCAGATTGGCAGCATCAGCGCTACCGTGTTCCCGGAATCTTGCTACCGTGTCGTCGGACTAGTGCTACCTTCAAGGGCTACTCGCCAAAAATTGGTTATGAGCGATTCGGATGGCTTGTTTCCCGCGGCTGAGCTTGAGCACGTCGACCCCGTCGAGGGTGGGGTGGAGGCCGGGGCGGGCATGAATAAGCGGTTCCGGGCGTTTGAGCCGGCCGCGGTGATGCTGGTGCCGCCGTCACTGGATGAGTGGTTGCCGCAGAATCATCTGTCGCGGTTCATTGCGGACATCGTCGAAACTCAGCTCGACCTGCGGAAGTTCGATGCGTCGTATGCGAAGACGAAAGGCCAACCGCCGTATGACCCGCGGTTGATGGTCCGTGTTCTTCTCTATGGGTATTGCGTGGGGGTGCGCTCCTCCCGCGAGTTGGAGCGGGTGTGTGTGGATGTGGTCGCTTTTCGCTGGTTGGCCGCGCAGCAAGCACCCGATTTTCGTTCCATTGCCCGGTTTCGAAAACGGCACCTCTCGGCGCTGGGGAACGTGTTCCTGCAAGCGTTGGAACTGTGCCGAGCGGCCGGGATGGTGTCGCTGGGGCAGGTCGCCCTCGATGGAACGAAGGTGCGTGCGAACGCCTCCCGGCGCAAAGCGATGAGTTACGCGCGCCTGACGGAGAAGCAGAAAGTCCTCGCGGATGAAGTGTCCGCGCTACTCGCTGACGCGGACGCGACAGATGAGGCCGAGGACGCCCGGTTCGGGAAGGATAAACGCGGCGACGAGTTGCCCCCGGAACTGGCGCGGCGGGAATCCCGCCTGATTAAACTCGCCGAAGCGCGGGCCGCGTTAGAAGCTGACGCGGCCGCACGGGCGCGGAAAGATGCGGAGAAGAAGGCCCGCGAGAAAGGCGACGACGACGAGACGGTCGCGAAGCAGGGGGAGGATGCGGCGACGAACGCGGTCGTCGCTCCGAAGGCGCAACGCAACTTCACCGATCCGGATGCCCGGATCATGAAGACCGCCGACGGATCGTTTCATTACGCCTATAACGCGCAGGCCATCGTTGATCAGGATCACCAAGTCATCGTCGCCACGACGTTGACGAACATTGGCGTGGATGTTGAACAGGTCAGGCCGCCCCGGTGCCGCATGGCCGCTACACAATGAGACACAAAACCGATTGCGCGACTACCGCCCCACGCTCCTAAGCGTTCGCTCCCGTCGGGATGGCCGCCGCGAATGCCGGTTTTACTTCTAACCACGTCGCGTTTACGCTGAGTTCGCCCAAGCGTGCCATAGAGGAGATAGGCCGCTTCTTGCCTGCTTCCAACAGGTACACGGAGCCGTCAGGCGTTCTGATGAGATTCGATGCGGCGGAACCCCTGTTGAGCTGCCCGCATGTGAACTGATCCATAGGCACGTACACGAACGGATAGAGCCCTTCTTGGGTCGTATCCACAGCGTGCACCTGACCGCCCGCCGCCACGAATTTCGCTGTTCCACAGGCGAGCCCGAATGTCATGAGCTTGTCGCTGAGAGGATACGCCAGGATGCGCTCCTGCGTGGAATAGGTGAAGTCAGTGAACCCCGCTTCGGTGGGAAATTGAAAGCTCGACAGCGCGATCCGGCTGGTTACGCCATTCACGAAGAAGACCGTGGCGTCCTCCGGTGAGCGAACCAACGTACCCGCACGAAGAGCAACCGGCCCCACGGCGAAAGCAGCGATCACATCGGACCGGACGGTAGTGATGACCGGATTACCGTCCGGGGTCAGAGCGAGAAGAGCATCCCATCCGCTGATCGGACGGATGTCTGACGGCATCACAACATAGACGCTTGCCTCGTTCGGCGACTTGACGAAGGAACCGGCAGCTACCGTACCCCTGGACTCGTAACTATCAATCAGCGCCTGCGGAACGGGCACTGTCAATGCTTTGACTCCGCCAGCAGCGAGTTCGTACCGCCCCTCGGAGCTCACAGCCGTGATCGGCCCCGTTCCGGCAGCTCGAACTAGGCCGCCAAAATTCGCTGGCGCCGCCGGAACCATCAACAGGCTCGCTGAGACCAATGACCCAAAGGTGCGAGGTGTCACGCCGAGCGATGATTCAGATCCTGCCTTGACTCCATATCGGAGTCCGCCCGAGAGCAGGTATGAGCTCCCCGTCGAGCGGGACCTTACGAAGGCGCCATCTCGAATTATCGGCATCGTAAGAGGAAGCGCAGCAACGGCGTTCTCCGTCAGCACGTTCATCGAACCGGAGATCCCCGCCAAGCTCTGAGACTCGTCGTCAAGAATCTCAGCCTTCTTGCCACCCTTGATGTGGTAGCGACTGCCTTCGACGGTCCCGAGGATCGAGCTGAGCACGGGGCCACTCTGGAAGGCGTTGATCTGTTCATCCGTGAGCTGAACGTACCCATCACTCGCGCATGACGCACCATAATCGACGGCTTGCCCGCACGACGAAAACGGCAGTTTGACTCCACCGTCGTAGAAATAGATCGTTCCCGCATTACTGCGAATTGCCCGTCCAACGACGTGTGCGGTGGTGTAACGATCCAAGTAGGACTGCGACACGTAGCCGAGCTTCCCTAGAGGCGCGAGTGCAGTCAGAACGCTCGCGCTCGTGACCGGATACTTGTTCTGTCCTGAAATCAGATAGACGGTTGCGTCCGCGTTTGTTCTCAGGAGGCTTGTCCCGGTCGTGGGGTCCCCAAACCAGTCGCTAAACATCCGCCAAAAATTGCGGTTTCCGTAGGAACTGCACGAATCTCCGGTCCCATAGAGATTTGAGAGTGCGGCGCGGTTCGGCTGGTACGGCGTGTAGTTATATAATCCGGCGGTCGCCTGGTTCTGGATGAAGACGGAACTCGAACCGCATGCCGAGTTGGGGTGGAAGCGAACGGAGTTTACACGGCCAGGAACGTGGTTCCAGCGAGTCGGGTTCGCCGCGTAATACTGAAACTGCAATGCCGCTGCATAGACCTGGTTGAAGAATCCGTAGTAGTTTGCGTCGCAATCCGCAGTGTCAGGGCAGCCGTAACCGGTGGCACTCCGATACTGGCGACTTGTCGGCCAGGTATCCGAGACAAGTCCCTGCTCCTTTTCAAGCAGCACGAGTATGGCTTTCTGGCTGATTCCACACGCCACTCCCACTTTGGCAATGATGTCCGCTGCGCTCTCGCTGGTGCGCCCGGAGTACTCTGCACATCGTCCAGCAATGGCTGACTTTGTAGGAGTGTCCTGCCGGTAGTCCTTGAGACAGGTGTAACCGCTGCGACAGGTGGTCACGCGGTCGCTGAGAAACGTCTGCACGGAACCCGCACTCATGGACCCTCCGTCGAAGAACACCGCGTCACTAATGATGTTCCCCGGATCAAAGAAGGAAGCGTTGGCGGCCTCCGCCTGCGTCGCGGGCGACACTGCCACGAGTAGCGTTGCGGCAAGCGTGACAGCCAGGGCCGTCCCGAGTACTTTCTTGATGTTCACGGGATCTCCAGGGTCATAGGCTGCGACGAAACGGTCAGGGTTTCAGAAGAATAGGCGAGAACAACTTGCCAGGAACCCCGAGCCAGATCACTCATCGAAACCTGGACGAAGCCGCAGGAAGTCGTTGACGCATTGGCTCTCCCTGTACTCGTGGCAGAGGTCTCGCTCTCAAGCCCAGTGAAGGTGAAGGTGCATATGCCGGCGTCTTCAATGGTTCCTGAAACGTATCCAGAAGCCGAGACGTTGAGTCCGTCCACGTCCACGCCCGCCACAGAGATCACGGCTTCACTTGCCGGCGTTGACACGGGCGTCGCACTCGGTTTGTCGGATGGCACCGGCGACGATGATGATGTAGATCCATTAACCGGAATGTTCCCCGGGCTGCAAGCAGTCATCGTCCCCATGAAAATGGTGACGAGAAGGAGGGGCGCCCACGAACGCGCTACACCATGCGTTGCTTGATTCACGTTAGAGAGCACCCATCGTTTTGCCAGACAAGAATGTTAGTATACCCCCCATTTGGCCAGAATTCTCGACTCGGGTCCTCCCAGAGTTTTCACCTAGACTCCTGATGTCCCTCCGCCACGATCGAAAGTGATCTATGCCCAGCCTGAATGCCGAAGAACGAGCCCTGCGAATCGCTCAGGAACCGCTGCTGCCGGTTGGACAGTCAACCGGTTTTATCACGGGCACGTGGTCATCAATAAAGGAGACCTTGGAACATAGGGAGCTCCTCGGGCTTCTCGTGCGTCGGGAAATCAAGGCGCGGTACAAGGACAGCTCCCTGGGGCTCGTCTGGAGCCTGGTCAAACCTCTGGCTCAGCTTCTCGTCTACTACTTTGCGATCGGCCAGATTCTCGGAGTAGCCCGGAACATCCCAAGTTTCGCCATCTTCGTTTTTGTCGGGCTGACCGTGTGGGGATTGTTCACCGAAATCGTGTCCAGCGGAACGATGTCAATCGTTAACAATGCCGGCCTAGTAAAGAAGGTCTACCTGCCACGGGAAATATTCCCACTGGCGGCCGTGGGTGGCGGACTCTTCAACTTCGCTCTGCAGCTAATAATTCTGATCACCGCGACCATAGTTGGCGGCCAGATACCGCTCAGCCGAGATTTGGCGTTGGCACCCCTCGCTCTGGCCAATATCGTCGTCTTCGCGGCAGCGATCGGCATGGTCCTGGCAGCGGTGACCGTGTATCTGCGGGACCTGCAGCACCTGATCGAAGTGGTGCTGACCGTGCTTTTCTGGGCTTCCCCCGTGGTCTACTCGTTCAGTTTTGTAAACAAGGCCATCGGTGGAACCTGGCTCGAACAGGTGTACCTAGCGAATCCCGTCACACTCAGCGTGCTGGGCATGCAAAAAGCCCTCTGGCTGGCTGGATCAACCGAGTCCGCCCAAGTAAACTTTCCGCCGGAACTTGCACTGAGACTGTGGGTCTCCCTTGGCATCAGCATTGTCTTGCTCTGGGTGGCCCAACGTGTCTTTTCACGCCTTCAAGGCAACTTTGCACAGGAGCTGTAACTGACCATGAACGATTTCCCGAGCATCGTCCAAGTAGAGGACGTATCAAAACGGTTCCTACTGCACAAGGACAAGTCCCTTAAGGAACGAGTAATGTTCCTTGGTCGCGCCCGCAAGCGGGTGGAAGATTTCTGGGCTCTGCAGGACGTTTCAATGGACATCGCTACCGGCTCCACGGTCGGTTTGGTTGGCCACAACGGCTCGGGCAAGTCAACCCTGCTCAAGGTCATCGGCGGCATCATCCAGCCGACGAGCGGCTCGGTCGTTCGCCGCGGACGGATGGCCGCCCTTCTTGAGCTGGGAGCAGGATTCCACCCTGACCTGTCCGGTCGTGAAAACGTCTACCTCAATGCCGCCATTCTGGGCCTGAGCCATCAGGAAACAGACCGTCATTTCGATGCGATCGTTGAGTTTTCAGGGATCGAAGATTTCATCGACACCCAAGTGAAGTTTTACAGTTCTGGCATGTACGTGCGGCTGGCCTTTTCCGTGGCAGTGCACGTCGACCCTGATCTCCTTTTGGTGGATGAAGTGCTTGCGGTCGGTGATGAACCGTTCCAGCGCAAATGTATGGACAAAATTGCCGAGTTCCAGGCTGAGGGCCGCACGATCGTTCTCGTCAGTCATTCGTCGGACCAGGTCGGGCGCCTTTGCGACCGCGTGGTGGTAATGCAATCAGGTTCGATGATCCATGATGGTGACCCGGCAGAGGGTATCCGCGTGCTGCGCGACGGCTATGAAGCGGACAGAATGAGCGACCTTCAGCTCGCACGGGAAGTTGAGCCTCAGGCCTCACGAATCTCGATTGAGGATGTGACCAGTCACACCGTTATCGGTGACGGCTCAGTTGACGTTGTGGTGCTTGTGACCGTAGATGTTCAGGAAGCGACTCCTGGCTGGGGCATGGGTATCGCCATCGAGACCACCTTGGGCATGCGCATCTACTCTTCGGATACCTTTGCTCTCAAGCACGCAATGCCCACGAGCATCGGGCGTCACACTATTCAGGTGGTCCTTCCGGATGTCAGGCTCGGAGCCGGCAAGTATCTCGTAAGCGTCGGCGTCGCCTTGGCCTCGCGAGAGACCGTGGACCGTCGGCCCAACGCGGCTGCCTTTGACATGCCGAACGACGAGTTTTCCACGGGGCTGCTCCGGATTCGTCCGAACTGGCAAGTGGATCCGGCCATCAAGGCAATCTGACGTCACGGGCACCAGATCTGCTGACCTGGTGCCCCATACACTTCTCGCAGTGTCAGTGCCGGGGTGGCGGCTCGGTCAGCGCGACTTACGACTGTGCTCGAGCGAGCCTGACTTCACAGCTTCAGCATCGCCCAGATCAACAAGGGTGGACGCACGATAACTCTTCCACTTGACAATCTGGTAGGTGGGATTAAGTGCCAGCCAGTACAGCTTGCGCTTCCAGCCGAAGTCTCCGTCACGCAGAATCCGCACGGTGTCCCCCGCGATGCCACGGAGGGTGAGCCTAATCTGCCCCTTCTCGCTCAGCACCGGGATCGGGAATCCAATCTGCCGCAGTCCGACCGTTTCATCGAAGATGCGACGGCGGTATTCGTCCCGCGTAAGGTCGTTAGAGTGCTCAACGGCGGCACGTCCCGCATATGCCTTCTTGTATCCTGCCTCGATCAGGTCCTTTCCGAACAGCTGATCTTCCGCGTAACGTACGTCCCGATACGGCAGCGTGTTGACGAGAAAATCACGCCGCGCCGCAGAATTCACGTCCGAGTAGAAACTGATGGCGTTGAGAACGCCCTCGCTCTGAACGAATTGATCCTTGTAGAAGATCGACGTTCCGAAGTCTGGTCCGAAACCCGCGAAGACGCCGTTGATTTCGTACTTGAGGAGCGGGAAGCAGCCCCTTCGAGGAATCTGCTTGCCCATGACCGCAACGATGCTCTCATCGAACTCAAAGGGCGCGAGGAGCTCGCGAAGCCACTCTCTTGACACCGGAATGGCGTCGTGCGTGAGGAACGCGATGTACTCGCCGGTCCCGAGCTGCGCGGCCAAATTTCTCGTCTTACCATGTCCAAACTCCGAGTTCGGAATTTCGTGCAGCTTCACGTTCGGAAAGCGTCCGACGATGTCTAATGTCGAATCCGTCGAACCGGAATCGATCACAAGGACTTCGATATCGCCAGCAACGTCTTGTGCCGACACCTCCCTCAATATCTGCTCTAGGTAGACCTCACCGTTGTAGGTGAGGATGGCTACGGTCACCAGTGGCTGCTCAGTCAATGGACTGACCCCTAATCTCTTGGTAGGTCATGCGAACCCCCTCGTCGAGGGCCGTGAGGTCAGCCGGTCCGAATTCGGATCGGTAGCGCTCGATGTTGAGCACGACTCGATCAATAAAGGTTGGGGGCTTGGGCCTCTCTATTACGTCAAAATCAAGTCCCGTGACACGACGAAGAGACTCGATTATGTCACTCACCGAATGTCCCTGACCGCTCCCCAAGTTGTACAAGTCGTGCCCTGTTTCAACACCGACCATGGGGATGACCATCCGGACGAGATCTTCGACATACACATAGTCGCGCACCATGGAGCCGCTGCCTAGACGAATTACAGGCCGGCCCAAAACAATCTGCCTCAGGGCTATCGGAATCAGGCCCTGCTTCTTGTTGGGTTTCTGTCTCGTTCCATAGGGATTGGAGATGCGCAGCGACGTGGATTCGAGTCCGTGCTTCGTGCGGAAGTAGTGGAGATAATGTTCGATAGACAGCTTCCCGATACCATAAGGAGAAATAGGAAGGGCGCGGTCGGTCTCCGAATACTCGGCTTTGTTCTGGGGGCCGTAGATGGCACCACCTGTTGACGCGTAATAAAATCTCTTCACGCCGGCCGCGACACACGATTCGAGCAATTCCACGGTCTGAGCAATGTTCGTGCGTATATCTAGTGTGGGATCTGCCTCCGCTGTCGCGGGGCTCGTGGTCGACAGGAAATGGAAGACATACTCCTGCCCGGACACCGCGCTTTCCAAATCAGCGCGGCTGAGAAACTCACCCTGAATGACGCGCACACCTGCTGCAACGAAGGTGGGACGGCTTGTGCTGTATCGGTCGAACGCGGAGACCTCGTGTCCCGCGAGCACCAACGCATCTACCAGATGAGATCCAATAAAGCCGTTGGCCCCGATTACGACAACCTTAGCCACGCATGGCTCCCTCAAATGCACTTAGAAATTGGCTTCCCGAATCTGACCAGTTGATGTTGGCAACGGACTCCGACATCGCCACCGAACGAGCGACGGCATCTGGGTGGTCAAAGACCTCGGCCATCTTGCGAGCGATAGCCTTCGGAGAAGCCGGCACGTACTCGATGAACGGATTGTCCGACACAAGCCGGTTGTTCGGGCCGTCGTTGACGACCGGAGTCACACCGCTCGACAGCAATTCCAAAGGAAGTAGCGACATATTTGAGAGCGACATGACTAGCCCCGCCGCGCAGCGATTATAGACGGCGTTGAGCTCGGATATATCCAGGCTTGAGAGATTCGTGTACTCAAACGGGATCACCCAGTTGGACACATCCCAACCTGCAAGGTTGATTTTCACATCGGGTTTAATTCGAGCGAACTCTTCCAATGCAAGCAACCCGAATTCGAATGCACGTCGAGGCGTGACGGGGCGCGCATAGAAGAACACCTCATTGCGTCGCACAAGGTTGGTAACGCTGTAGTGAGTCTTGTCGACCGCGAAGTCGAAGTGGTCGGTCGTCATCCCGTACTCGGTTGCGAGCTTATGGGACAGCCAGCCCCCGGCCGTAATGCCGTGGAAGCCGAAGCGATACGTATTTCCTGCGAGAAGCGACTCACTGCCTAGGGGATAGAAACTGGCTTCGTAATCCTGCACAAAGTAGAATCGTCGGGCCTTGGTCTTGTCCAGGAATACTGGGTAGGCCGTTTCCCAGCCGGTGGCGAACAGCGCCTGAGTGTCACGGGCGACTCCCAGTGCGGGGTCGTACATCGCGATACTCGCTGCGACCTCCGGGTACGCGGAAGAGGACTTAAGCATGGCCCGTATGTCCGTAATGCTTACATCTTGCGCGCCCGTTGTGTAGAGATAGATTGAGCAACGGTGGCCCGCCTTTTCGGCGATGTCGATAAACCGAAAAAGGTTCTGGTGACCGCCGCTTTCTGGCCCGGGAGGAGACATGATCCAGCCGATATTGACTGGGCCATCCTCAACCGTCGTCATCTGTCCCAGCCAATCGGGATTTTGAGTCCAATCCAACCGAGCAGCATCGTCGCTCGCGACCAGCATGATCGGCACGTGGCGAGTCAGCTTGGCGCCGGCCTTCCGAAAGCTTCGTGCCGCGAAAGCTCGGGGGCCCTCCGCACGCAAAATGCGCCCCGGGCGAAGTGCAATGTGCAGCACTTTGCCGATGTACGTTCTCAGACCGTGTTCGCGAATGATGCGAAAACTCCTGTTAAACATGCTCAAAAGTTTTCCTCGACCCTTATCGGCTGCTGATCCTGATTGTATCTAGCCATATACATTCAGTCTAGCAAGGGACGCTGTAGGTACCATGGGCACGACACCCATATGCGGGCCGCAATCACACATTGGGCCGGTATCAGCAATTTGACCTAACCTAGAACTACATCCACTGCACGACAACGATTACGATTATGAATCGAATGGTCACCATCAGCCTCCACGAGACAACCCCCACGCGTGTTGCTGTGGTGACCGTAAGTTACGGGTCAGCCGACGTGCTTGGCCCATTTCTTGCCACTATCCCGGGTGCCTCCCAAGGTGCCGTGGACATCGTCGTCGCTGACAACAAACCGTCCACCGGAGTGAACGACATTGCGATGATGGCGGCGGCGGCGGGTGCGTGCTACCTGCCTCTCGCCTCCAACCGAGGCTACGGGCACGCAATCAATGCGGCGGTCAAAGGACTTCGGCCTGATGTCGAGTGGGTCTTGATTAGCAATCCCGACGTCACACTAAGTGCTGGCACCATAGACACGCTGATCAACGCAGTCGACGATGACCCGACCGTGGGCGCGATCGGCCCGCGCATCCTCTCCTCGAACGGGGAAGTTTACCCCTCAGCGCGCACCATTCCTTCCCTCCGTTCAGGCGTAGGTCACGCACTCTTCGCGAATTTCTGGCCGCGGAACCCCTGGACTCGAACATATCGTCCCGACGCCGGTGCCAGCCTCCTGCGGCGCGACGCTGGCTGGCTTTCCGGAGCTTGCCTCTTGGTGCGCCGGAACGTTCTGCTGGAACTGCACGGCTTTGACGAAAGTTACTTCATGTACTTCGAGGACGTTGACCTCGGATATCGCATCGGCAAACTGGGCCTACGCAACGTCTACGAACCCGCCGCGGTCGTAGTTCACACCGGAGCGCATTCAACCCAGGAGAACGCTGCCGAGATGATTCGAGCGCACCATGACAGCGCAACCAAGTTCTTGTCTAAGAAGTACTCCGGTGCCCACATGTGGCCGGTGCGCGTCGTTCTCAAAATTGGGCTGGGCCTGCGAGCGCGCGTTGAGGAACGGCGCGCCCACTAGACCTCGCGACGGGCTACGAGCGCCCCGCTATGCGTCTGATGACGCGACCGACGGCCCGGAGTGGAAGTGTGAAACGCCACGAGGCGCTCGCACGGATTTGAACGATACTTTGGGCAAGATCGGCGATGTCGACTTCGTGATGTGCGATAGTTTCACGTAGCTGTACGGCCTGCTCGCGCTCCTGCTCCATTTCGGCCACCAGACGCGCAATGCGACGGGCAGCGTCTTTCTGGGCGTGCTCATAGTCTGCGACAGCCTGGAACAAGACCGCCCGACGACGTCGAACCTCTTCAGCCTCAATGTCGAGGGATTTCGACTCGGTCACACGTTCTCCTCTACCAGCTGCCGCGTTGCGCGGTCCGCCGCGCGCGAAAGTTCCCGGGATTGCGAGATGGCCGCTGGAGCCTGCGCCGCGGAAATCGCCACGCTAGCGGCATCGCCCAAGTCCCCGACCTCGACCTCTGCTGGGAATTCGCTGTCCCAATGGGACGCATACGTAGCAACTTTCAAGTTCACGAGACTGACCCGCGGCTTAAGGAACGACCCAGCAATGATACGTCCGTGGAGCGATGAGCCTATCCACATCTCAGACCCGGCGATCCAGGCAGCCAGCTCCAGGGGGGCACGCGTCGCGATGACCGTGGGATTCAGGTTTGGCGCAATGGCTGTGAGCATGGAGATGACCTCATCATACTGATCTGCACGGTCGTGATGCCGCGCTATTCCCGCCAAGAAGAGGACTGGACGCCACCCTGTGGCTAGTGCGATCCCCGCGAGAGACTTGGCAATCGCTTCGGCGCCGTATTTCTCGACGAGGTGGGCGTTGGATTGAAAGAGGAAATAGGGGGCTTCGTGCCGCCCAATTCCTTCTGCAAGTTCCGGATACAGGATTGGAATTGCATGAACCATATCAGGCGACAGAGTTGCATTGAGTCCAGAGGCCAGCGCGAACCGAAGAGAAGACGGGTCGCGGACGCTCAGCGACCTTGAACTGCGAAGCGCGGAAATGGCGGCGTTCGCACCGGGGGAGCTGCCAACCGGGGACATCGTGCCCAAGCCCACCGAATTAATAACGAGAGGAGTATCCAAATTGAGCGGGAATCGTTTCAATTCCGGGAGGTACGCGGGGGCAAGCGCCGAGGCGTCTGCCAAATATTCCGAGACAACTTCCCGGCCGTGCGCACTAACGCTATCGAAGATATCCCCTTCGTCCGAGCCGAGAGACATCGCCAGGGCGTTTTCGGTAGTGACGCCGCCCACCTCACCCCCGACGACCCACACAGCATCCCATGCGCGTTGAGCGAGAAGCGGATTGTGCGCGTGGACAGTTGTGCCGAGCAAGGCAGTCATGTCAGCGCCAATGATGGAGCCAGCCACGACCTGGTGACCGGCGAGATATTCCTTCGTCAGCTGAAAGAACAGCAGGTCTCCGAAATTATCTCTTTCATAAGCACCGATCAGAAGTACTTCGGCGTTCGTTCTAGACAAGTAACTACGCGTTCCTCTCAGTCACATCTGAAAATAGCGTTCCAACACTAGCGCGTCTCACTCCGAATGGGGCGATTGATGGCGGCAACCATTGCGGGGCGAGTTCGCCCCTTGCGCTCAGACCGCCTAGGCGACAAGCCCCGCCAGATAGCGCCCGTAGCCGCTTTTGAGTAACGGTGCGGCCAACGCCGCGAGTTGTGCGTCGGTGATCCAGCCAGCACGCCACGCGATCTCCTCGATGCAGCCCACCTTGAAACCCTGGCGGTCCTCGATCACCCGCACGTACTCGGAGGCCTGCATCATCGACTCGAACGTTCCCGTGTCGAGCCATGCGGTTCCGCGGTCAAGAACCTGCACGTGCAGGGTGCCCTGTTCCAGGTACCGCTCGTTGATCGTGCTGATTTCCAGCTCTCCACGGGCGCTCGGCTCGATGGTCTTTGCGATCTCAATGACGGAGTTGTCGTAGAAGTACAGCCCCGGAACCGCGTAGTTGCTCTTCGGCGTCGACGGCTTCTCCTCAATGGAGATCGCGGTCATGCTCTCGTCGAACTCCACGACACCATACGACGTGGGATTGCTGACGTGATATGCAAAGATGCGGGCGCCCTCGATGTCGCGGTTGCCACGGAGGGCAGAGCCGAGGCCTGCGCCGTGGAAGATGTTATCGCCGAGGACGAGGGCAACGCTGTCGTCACCAATGAACTCCTCACCGATGATGAAGGCCTGCGCCAGCCCATCGGGCGACGGCTGCACGGCATACTCGATGCGGATGCCCAGCTCTGACCCGTCACCGAGCAGCGCACGAAACTGTTCGTTGTACTCGGGCGTGGTGATGATCAGGATCTCTTTGATGTCCGCCATCATCAGCGTCGACAGGGGGTAGTAGATCATCGGCTTGTCGTAAATGGGCATGAGCTGCTTTGAAATGCCCTTGGTGATCGGCCACAGGCGTGTGCCCGAACCGCCGGCGAGAATGATTCCGCGCATGTCGCTAATTCCTGTCGTTGATTGAGTCGTAGTAGGCGCGGGCCGCATCCCAGGTGGGCAGGAGACCGGCGGCCACCGCAGCAGAAAGGCCGGGGGCATCCGTGTCCTTGGGGGACAGCAAGAGCTCGCCGGCCTCGGGCGGGAAGACGAGTCCGACCTCTTCGTCAAGTGGGTTGATGCCGTGCTCGCGCCCGGGGCTGAAGGTGCTGTTCACGAGGTAGCTCACCGTGGCGTTGTCAGTGAGGGCCACAAAGCAGTGGCCGATTCCCTCGGAAATGTAGACGGCCCGCCGATCGGTGTCGTCGAGCAGCACGCTGTCCCACTGACCGAAGGTGGGCGAGCCCACCCGAATGTCGACGATGTAGTCGAGAACGGCGCCGTGCACGGCGGTGACGTACTTCGCCTGGCTGGGCGGGATGTCGGCGAAGTGAATGCCCCGCACGGACCCACGCTTCGACACCGACGTGTTGGCCTGCGCGAGGCTCAGCGAGTGCCCGATAGTGGCCTCAAGCTTGTCGAAGCGGTACCACTCGAGGAATATTCCCCGGTCGTCGCCGAATTGCTTCGGGGTGATTTCGTAAGAGTCTGGGATGGAGAGTTCGCGGATCTGCACGAGTGGGAGTCTACCAAGCGCTTCCGGTAGAATCGCGGGGGCCACTCAGCGAACGGAACGGTACCTCTACATGAAGATCCTCGTCACCGGCGGCGCCGGTTTCATCGGCTCCAACTTTGTCCGACGCACGATTGAAGACAAGTACCCGGGCCTCGAAGGCGCCGAGGTCGTGGTGCTGGATGCACTCACATATTCGGGCAACCTCGAGAATCTGGCTCCGGTCGCCGACTCTCCGCGCTACTCGTTCGTACACGGAGACATCCGCGACGGCGCCCTGCTCGACACCCTGTTCCCTGACATTGACGCGGTCGTGCACTTCGCCGCCGAGTCTCACGTGGACCGCTCGGTGCGCGACGCGTCCATTTTCGTGGAGACCAACGTGCTCGGCACGCAGCAGCTCCTCGACGCCGCCCTGCGCAACAACCTGAAGCGTTTTGTGCACGTCTCCACCGACGAGGTCTACGGCTCCATCGCCGAGGGTTCGTGGAACGAAGAGCGCGCCCTCGAGCCCAATTCCCCTTACTCGGCGTCGAAAGCCGGCAGCGACCTGCTCGCCCGCAGCTACCACCGCACCCACGGCCTCAACGTGTCGATCACGCGTTGCTCGAACAACTACGGCCCGTACCACTTCCCGGAGAAGGTCATCCCTCTGTTCGTTAGCAACCTGATCGACGACCTGCACGTTCCGCTCTACGGCGAGGGCAACAACATTCGCGACTGGCTGCACGTCGACGACCACACCCGCGCCATCGCCATGGTGCTCGTGAACGGCCGTGCCGGCGAGATCTACAACATCGGCGGCGGCACCGAGCTCACCAACAAGGAACTCACCCAGATGCTGCTCGACTCCACCGGCAAGGACTGGTCGTACGTCGACCGCGTCGCCGACCGTCTCGGCCACGACCTGCGCTATTCGGTAGACATCGGGAAGATCCAGGCCGAGCTGGGCTACGCGCCCGAGGTTCCCTTCGAGCAGGGCCTCGCCGACACCGTGCAGTGGTACCGCGACAACCGCAGCTGGTGGGAGCCCCTCAAGGCTCGCGCCGCTCTCGACAACTAGCCCCACCGTCAACTCCGATTTCACGGTACTTTCGAACGGGGTAGATCCAACTTTTCATTGTTTAGAGGAGCTCTATGAAGTATTTGATCACCGGCGCATCCGGCATGCTTGGCCGCGATCTGCAGGCGGCGCTGGCCGGCCACACCGTGACCGCGCTGACGCGCGAGAACCTCGATGTGACCGACCTCGACGCTGTCACAGCCGCGGTTGAGGGCCACGACGTGGTGATCAACGCGGCGGCCTACACGAAGGTGGACGACGCCGAAACGAACGAAGATGCGGCCTATGCCGTGAACGCCGTGGGTGCCAAGAACCTGGCGGTCGCGTCATCCGTTGCCGGTGTGCGTCTCGTTCAAGTGTCGACGGACTACGTGTTCAACGGCAGTGCCACCACCCCGTACGCCGAAAACACGCCGCTCGACCCGATCAGCGCGTATGGGCGCACGAAGGCCGCCGGCGAGGAGTTTGTGCTCGCCAAGAACGCGCCCGCTTCGTACATCGTGCGCACCGCCTGGCTCTACGGCCAGCACGGCCCCAACTTCGCCAAGACGATGCTGCGTCTGGCCGAGACGCACGACACGGTGAGCGTGGTGAACGACCAGTTCGGCCAGCCCACCTGGACCAGCGACCTCGCCGCACAAATCGTCTATCTGCTCGACGCGGATGCCCCGGCCGGCGTTTATCACGGCACCAACTCCGGCAAGACCACCTGGTTCGACTTCGCCCGAGCCGTCTTCGTGTCGGCCGGACTCGACCCCGCGCGCGTGCTGCCCACGGACAGCTCCGCCTTCGTGCGTCCCGCGCCCCGGCCGGCGTACTCCGTGCTCGGCCACGACGCCTGGCGCGCGGCCGGCCTCGAGCCGATGCGCCCATGGGAGGAGGCCCTCACCGAGGCCGCCGCCGAAGGAGCGTTCCGCACCGAATGATCACCCTCCGTGTTGTCGTCGATCAGATGGTCGCGCCCGTTCCCGGTAGCGTCGGCCGCTATACCGAGGAACTGACCCGCGCGCTCATCGAGACGGCACCGGCCGGGTGCGAGGTGCAGGGCATTGTCTCGTCGTCCCCCGTCGACCAGTACGAGAAGATCGAGGCCGCGCTGCCCGGCCTGGTCTCGCTCACGAAGACCACGCTCGCGCGGCGGGAACTCGCCGTGGCGTGGAGCCTGGGCGTGACAGCGTCATCCGGCTCTGGCATGATCCATGCGCCGTCGCTGCTCGCGCCGCTGCGTCGCCACGACCGGCTGAGCGACGGCACGCAGGTGGCCGTGACCATTCACGACGTGATGGCCTGGACGCATCCGGAGTCGCTCACACCCACGACGGTGGCATGGACGAAGACCATGGCGAAGCGTGCCCGCAAGTACGCCGACGCCATCGTGGTGCCGAGCCATGCCGTCGCCACCCAGCTCACCGAGATCATGGACTTCGGCGACCGCGTGCGCGTGATTGGCAGCGCGGTGGGCAGCGGACTGGTTCTTCCCTCGGGCTCACTCGTGTCCGGCCGCGTGGCCGCCTTGGGGCTTCCGTCGGCGTACATTGCAGCGACGGGAACGCTCGACCCGCGCAAGGGCATCACCGCGCTGATTACGGCGCTGGGACTCCCCGGAGCGCCGGACCTGCCGCTGGTCGTGATCGGCCCGGACTCGTGGGGCGAACTCGACATCGCGTCGGTCGCCGACGAGGCGGGGCTCGAGCCCGGCCGGGTGCGGGCAGTGTCGGGACTCAGCGATGAGGATCTCGCGATTGTCATTGCTCGCGCCGCCGTCTTCGTGTACCCGAGCCTGGAGGAGGGTTTCGCGCTGCCCATCATTGAGGCGTTCCACCTGGGGACACCCGTCGTGCACTCCGACGCCCCCGCGCTCGTCGAGGCGGCCGGCGATGCCGGGTTGGTCGTGGCGAGAGCGGATGCCGAGGGATACTCGGAGCGGTTGGCTGCGGCGTTGTCGCGGGTACTGACCGAGACCGAGCTGGAGCAGCGCCTGCGCATCTACGGCAGCGACCGCGCCAAGGCGTTCAGCTGGCGAGACTCCGCCGAACTCGTCTGGCAGCTACACGCGGACCTGTAAGCGCCCGACCACCCCGCGACCGCCCCCACCGGCTGCTACGGCGTGGGAGTGGGCACCGGGGCCAGCGCAGCGTCGATGAGAACCTTGATGGCGGCGTAGTCGGGGTTCTCGGGGTCCACCCCGTTCTCCGGGATGAGCGGGACCGCGTTGATCGGCAGGGTCTTCGTCTTCGCCGCCAGATTCACGAAGTACCCCAGCATGCCCTGCGGGACATCCGTTTTCACCACCTGTTTGCCGGCCTTCGCCACGGCCTGGAATTTCGTCAGAACGTTCGCCGGGTTCGCCTGGGCGAGCAACGCCTCCTGCATCTGCGTCTGGCGCTGCATGCGATCGTAATCGCTCGTGCCGTGCCGGGAGCGGGCAAACCACAGCGCGTGATACCCGTCCATGTGCTGCTCGCCCGGCTCGAACCAGAACAACACCTTCGTGAAGGTCTCATCGGTGTGTACCGGTACCCGGTTCTGCACGTCGATATCGATCCCGCCGAGCGCGTCGATCAGGTCGGAGAAACCCTGCATGTCAATCAGCACAAAGTACTGGATCGTCAACCCGGTGATGCCCTGCGCCGCCTCAATCGTCGCCTGGATACCGGGGCTACTCCCCTGGGCGGCGGCGTCGGGGTACAGGAATGACCGCTTCACCTCCGCTTCGGTATAAATGGAGTTGAACTGGCAGGCATCCGTGTCACAGCCGTCAATGGCACCGTATCCCTCCGGGTACAGTTCGCCGAGCGCCGACCCGGCGGAGAACGGCACGTTCTGCAGGTTGCGCGGCAGGCTGATCGTCGTCGCCTGGCCGGTCGTCGCGTCAACGCTGACCACCGAGATGCTGTCGGGGCGGAGCCCGTCGCGGTCGGCCCCGGCATCGCCACCAAGCAGCAGCACGTTGTACCGGCCGTCGATGGGCGGCTCCGTGGGCCCGGCGACGAACACCGAGGAGAGAAACCCGCTGGCGGTCATGGCGACATACGCGCCATACCCCGCTGTGCCGCTCACGAGCACCATCACGGCGGTCGTCAGCAGCGCAATAGTCGGTCGTGCTCTTGGTCCGGCGCGCACCAGCCGCACGAGTCGCAAGGTGTCGAGCGTGAGTATCAGCCACACCACGCCGTAGAACGCGAGGGCGAGGGCCGCCGCCCAGAGACCGTAGGTGTTGGTGAAAATCGTGAGAAAAATCTCCGGCCACAGCACATACACGGCCACCGTCACCGCGGCGAGCAGGGCGAAGGCGATCGTGGCACCGAGACCGAATCGGCCGAGGCGGCGATTACCGGCGAGCACCTGCACCGAGCCGGGCAGGGCCACGTTGAGTACAACGAGCCACCAGGCCCGTTTGGTCATTGTCTGTGTCGACCCGGCGTCCGGGTAACGAATAGGGTTCGTTATTTGGCTCATAGGCGCGCCTGCAAGTCGCGGTTCTTCTGCTTGGCCTGCTCGCCGAGGCCGCGAATGAACTCCTCCAGCTTGACCCGCAGCGAGTCGTCGCTCGTGGCGAGGATTTTCACCGCCAACAGCCCGGCGTTGCGCGCGCCCCCGATAGACACGGTCGCCACCGGCACGCCGGCCGGCATCTGCACAATGGAGAGCAGCGAGTCCATGCCGTCGAGCAGCCCGAGCGGCACGGGAACGCCCACAACGGGCAGCGTCGTCACGGAGGCGAGCATTCCGGGCAGGTGCGCGGCCCCACCGGCACCGGCAATGATCACGCGGAGGCCACGCTCGTGAGCGGTCTCTCCATAGGCGATCATCTCGTGTGGCGTGCGGTGCGCCGACACGACCTGAACCTCGCAGGGCACGCCGAAGTCACGCAGCACCTGCACGGCGGCACTCATCACGGTGAAGTCCGAGTCAGAGCCCATCACCACGCCCACGAGTGGGGGCGCCGAAGAGGTGGGAACAGCGGTCGCGGGCAGGTCTGACGCGGAGTTGTCTAGCACGGAGACGATCTTATGACTCAGTCCTGCAAGAACGCCGCAGTGGCGCGCGCACGGTACATGACGTCGTCGAGATCCTCGCCGCCGGTCGTCACGTGCCCCACCTTGCGACCGGGGCGGCTCGCCTTGCCGTAGTTGTGCACTTTGACCATCGGATGCGCCGCGAGGGCCTGACCGTACCGGTCGCCAAGAGTGCCGTCGGCTGGTCCCCCAAAAACGTTCACCATGACCGACCAGGTGTCCCTGGCCCTCGTCGCACCCAGCGGCAGGTCGAGCACGGCACGCAGATGCTGCTCGAACTGGCTCGTCGTTGCCCCGTCAATGGACCAGTGGCCGCTGTTATGAGGACGCATGGCCAGCTCGTTCACAAGCAAACGGTCATCCGTTGTCTCGAAGAGTTCCACAGCGAGCACGCCCGTGACACCGATGCCCTCGGCAACGGCGACGGCGATATCGGCGGCCACGTCGGCGACGCGTCCGACCGAGCTGGGGGCCGGGGCGATGACCTCGGCGCACACTCCCCCGCGTTGCACCGTCTCGACGACCGGCCAGAGCGCGGTCTCTCCGGAGGGGCGGCGCGCCACCACCTGGGCGAGCTCACGACGAAATTCCACGAGTTCTTCCACGAGCAGCGCGCCACCGTTGGCGTCTTCGGCGAGCGCGGCGAACCAGTCGTCGGCCTCGTGTTCGTGCGCCACTACGCGCACACCCTTGCCGTCGTATCCACCGCGAGCGGTCTTCACCACGGCCCGGCCGCCGTGCTCGGCGAGAAAAGCGCCGAGTTGCTCGGAGTTCTCGATCCGAGCCCAGTCAGGAACAGGGAGCCCCAGCTCGGTGAGTCGTTCCCGCATCAGCAGTTTGTCCTGCGCGTAGAGGAGGGCGTCGGGGCCCGGATGCACCGGAACTCCGCGCCGCACGAGCTCGCGCAGAATCTCCTGCGGAACGTGCTCGTGGTCGAAGGTGATCACGTCGACGGTGTCAGCAAAGGCCACCACCGTGTCAAGGTCGCGGTAGTCGCCCACGCCGGTCGCAGCCAGTGCGGCGGACATGCCCTCGTGCTCGGCGAGCACCCGCAGGTCGATCCCCAGCGCCACGGCAGCGGGAATCATCATTCGGGCCAGCTGGCCACCGCCAATCACACCAACGGTCAAAGCCATGTGTTCACCATTCCTTTGTGCAGACGCTCAGATAAACAGGTTACTTCTCAGGTTGCGCAATCGCGCTCGACATAGACTGCGAGCTGCTTGCACAGCGACTGTAATTTTACGATCGACGGACGGATGCGTGTGACAGTCTCGATCAACCGTAGCCGCCTCCTGAGTCTCACGACTCAGGTCGGTAAGTTTGGCGCGGTCGGACTCGTCGGTTTTGTCGTCGACATGAGCGTCTTCCTGCTGCTGCGCACGACCGTCTTCACACCGGAGAACATCCATGCCGGCCCGATCTACGCCAAAATTGTCTCCACCTCGTTGGCGATCATCGCCAACTGGATCGGCAACCGCTACTGGACCTTCGGCGAACACCGGCAGAGCCGCGCCCTGCGCGAAGGCCTCGAATTCCTGGCCGTGAGCCTCGCGGGCATGGGGATCGGCCTCGCCTGCCTGTGGATGAGCCACTACGTGCTCGGCTACACGAGCGTCATGGCCGACAACATCTCCTCGAACGTGATCGGTCTTGCGCTCGGATCCATCTTTCGCTTCGTGCTGTACCGCTACTGGGTGTTTTCACCCAGCCGACGCGGAGCCCTGGACGGGCTTGAGTCCGACCTGGCTGCATCGGGGCCCACTCCCCTGGAGCTCGACGCTCTGGAGCTGCACGCCGTTCGCCGCAAGGCACCCCGGACGAATTAGTCGTCGGAACCGCTGGCTACCCTCGACCCCAGCCGCTGGTCTCGGGCGCGAGTGCCCACTGTTCCTGACGACTTGTTCCGATCATGCTGCGCGATTCGTGCATGAGGTCGTGGAGCACCTGCTGCACGAGCTCAGCGTTGGGAATGTCTTTCGCCAGCAGCGGATGCTCGAGGCCGGTATTGATGCTGACCGTGCCCGACCGCCACAACGATTGCAGCCAGGTCTGGCGAACGGTCACCTCATAACCGCGGCTGTGCACGAGTTCTTGACGCGTGCGCACGAAGAAGCCCCGGCGAAAGATGATGCGCCGGGTCGTGATCGTGTAACGGTGAGTGAGCCAGAACGCGAGCGGCAGCAGCCAGCCCACCACAGCCAGCAGCACGGCGGCGACGATAAGCATGGAGTTCTGCCACGGCTCGGGCAGGTTGCCCGCGTAGTACCCCGTAGCGCCACACATGATGAAGAGCAGCACGGTGGGCCAGAAAAGCACGCGCGCGTGCGGACGCACCCGCGCCACAACGCGTTCCGGCAGTGCAGCGTGAGCGGTTATCGGTGCGGCGGCGGCGGTCTTCTTCTTGCCCATATATCTATTAATACCTCAGGTGGGTGACATCGCCGGCGGCGACAGCCTGAACTTCATCATCCGCATGGTTCTGCACCACGAGGCGACCGTCGTCATCGATCCGCTGGGCGGTTCCGATGATGTCGGTTCCTCCGGGCAGCTCCACGCGCACAGTCGAACCGAGGGTTCCGCACAGTTCGTTCACGGTGTCATGCAGGCCGCTCGCCTGCGGATCACCGTTCGCCGCGAGAAACGCACGGTACAGCGCGGTGAAATGCGTGAGGTAGCTGGCCAGCACCACGTCCATGATCGGCGGCGTGCCCGTCACCAGAAGCAGGGACGTGGAGGTGAGCGTGGGCAGGTCGTGCTCGGAGAGTGAGAGGTTGAGGCCGGTTCCGATGACCACACCGCGCGCGTCGGGCAGCAGCTCGCTCAGGACACCGGACACCTTGTAGCCGTCGATGAGCACGTCATTGGGCCATTTGAGCGCTACCTCGTGGCGGGGCGGCTGCTCCTCCGGCAAAGCGTCGGTGCCTTTCCCGTGGGCTGCGACGCCCGCGTACACACTGTCGCGCACGGCCTTGGTCATGGCCGCCCCGGCGAGCAGCGGGAACCAGCCGAGACGATGCGGCGGCAGGGCAACGCCACCAGGAAGCCGGGGACGCAGCAACACCGAGATGGCGAGCGACTTTCCTGTCGGAGCGAGCCAGGTGCGCCCCAGCCGGCCGCGGCCACGAGTCTGGTTGTCGGTGACCACCACCGAGAGGTCGGGCCAGTCGGCGGCATCCGCTCCCCCGGCGTGCTCGACCAGAACGTCGTTGGTTGACCCGGCCTCGGCGAGAAACTCGAAGCGGGCGACAACCGATTGGCTGAGCGGAAATTCCATGCGCACTCCTTAGCTTGTGGCGAGAAGAGATCAGCTGTGTGGCTTTCCGCGTCGCTAGTTCAGGATATTCTCCCGAAACCACCCGCCGGCACGTGTTTGGGGGCGCGTTTGGCGCGAAACTCCGCAATTGGCGAGCGAGGGGTCGGAACCAACCAGCGAAACCGCGGTTCTTTGTTCAGAATCGTCAACGCTCGGCTAACGGGGCTGGCCGGTAGAGTAAAACGCGTGACTGACAAGACGCCCTCACCGGGCCCCGACCTGTACACGACGGCTGGAAAGCTCGCCGACCTCAAGCATCGCTATCACGAGGCCGTGACCGCGAGTGGGGCCGCCGCCGTGGAGAAACAACACGCCAAGGGAAAGATGACGGCGAGGGAGCGCATAGACCAACTGCTCGACCACGGCTCATTTGTGGAACTCGACGAGTTTGTGCGCCACCGCACGGTGGCCTTCGGCATGGAGAAGAAGCGTCCCTACGGCGACGCGGTCGTCACCGGCACCGGAACCATCCACGGCCGCCAGGTAGCCGTGTACTCGCAGGACTTCACCATCTTCGGCGGATCGCTCGGGGAGGTGGCCGGAGAGAAGATCATCAAGGTGATGGACCTCGCCCTGAGAATCGGCGTCCCCATCGTCGGCATTCTCGACTCCGGCGGAGCGCGCATCCAGGAGGGCGTCGTGGCCCTCGGCAAGTACGGCGAGATCTTCCGCCGCAACACCGCAGCCTCGGGTGTCATCCCGCAGATTTCTATCATCTGCGGCCCCGCCGCCGGTGGCGCCGTGTATTCCCCCGCCCTCACCGACTTCGTCATCATGGTCGACAAGACCAGCCAGATGTTCGTCACCGGCCCCGACGTGATCAAAACCGTCACCGGTGAAGACGTCGGCATGGAAGAGCTCGGCGGCGCCCTCACCCACAACAAGGTTTCCGGCGTCTCGCACTACCTCGCAAGCGACGAACCCGACGCACTCGACTACGCCCGCACCTTGCTGAGCTACCTGCCCGACAACAACCTCGCCGAACTCCCCGTGTTCGACAGCGAGGTTGAGCTCGAGACGACGGATTCCGACCTCAAGCTCAATTTCATCATCCCCGATTCCCCCAACCAGCCCTACGACGTGAAAACCGTCATCGAGCACATTGTGGACAACGGGGACTTCCTCGAGACGCAGCCGCTCTTCGCCCCCAACATTGTGGTGGGCTTCGCGCGCGTGGAGGGCCGTTCGATCGGCATCGTGGCGAACCAGCCGAGCGCCATGGCCGGGACCCTGAACATCGAGGCCGGCGAGAAGGCGAGCCGGTTCGTTCGGTTCTGCGACGCCTTCTCGATCCCGATCCTCACCCTCGTCGACGTGCCCGGATTCCTCCCCGGCACCGACCAGGAGTGGACCGGCATCATCCGCCGCGGCGCCAAGCTGCTCTACGCCTATGCAGAGGCGACCGTGCCCCTCGTCACGGTCATCCTGCGCAAGGCCTATGGCGGCGCGTACATCGTGATGGGCTCCAAACAGCTCGGAGCCGACATCAATCTCGCCTGGCCCACCGCGGAAATCGCCGTCATGGGCGGACAGGGCGCCGTCAACATCCTCTACCGTGCCGAGATCAAGCAGGCCGAAGCCGACGGTGAAGACGTGGCTGCGGTGCGCACCCGCCTCGCGAACGAGTACACCTACAACGTGGCAAGCCCGTTCCTTGCCGCGGAACGTGGTGAGCTCGACGGAATAATCGAACCGGCCGCCACCCGCGTGTCCGTCACCAAGGCCCTGCGTGCCCTGCGCACCAAGCGCGCGACGCTTCCGGCCAAGAAGCACGGGAACATCCCGCTGTAGGGCGCCATGACACACACACAGTCAGCAAACGGCATGAGTTCCCGCGAACCGGCGCAGACAGCGCCGCCCGCGTCGGAGTTCGACCCGTCGGAGATCGTTTTCATCACCCAGGGCGTCACTGCCGCCGAAGCCTCGGCGGTGATCGCGCTCCTGCGCGGCCTGCTGCGTGAGGAATCGGACGAACGTCGCACCGCACCGGGTCACGGCCAGAGCGCCTGGCAGATGGACCAGCGATCCATTCGCACGCCGATCACTCCAGGACCGGGCCGCTGGCGCAGTTTTTCCGGGTGACCGGCACTGTCCCCCTAAATGCCGACTGTGCATTTCTTTTCGAAAGTACACAATAGTAATTGCTCGGTGTTGCTCAAAGAGTCACACCACCGCGTTTTCGCCGACTAGGGTATTGAGGCGAGAATGTGGGGGCGAGTACGGTGGCATTCGGGTTGCCACCTCTGCTCGGAATGTTGAAAGGGACCGGCCTCGGCTGGTCCCTTTCGCATTCCCGCACGTTTCGGTCAGGGCCGATGCAGCGCTGCGGTCGACCGGGGAATCTCCAGCCAGAGGTCGACCTCGTCGTCGGTGTCGTCTTCCCCGAAGTGCGCGTGCGTGGGATTGGGGTTGCGAAGGCCCACCACGGTGACGGCGGTGTCCGACCCATCCGCAGCGGTGCGCACGATGATCTTGTCGGCTGAGGTGCCGGCTATCGCCGCGGCGAGGCGATTGAGCACCCGCTCGAGTTCGTCGCCCCCGACGTCGTCCATGGCCCCCTCATCGAGCAGCGTCACGATGGCGCCCCTCCGACGGGCCAGCATGACTTGCTCACGCACGGCGTCGTTGAGCAGGCGTCGCCCACGAATCTCGTCGCGAATCGCCGCCTCGAGGTAGCGGCACTCCTGGCGCTGCTCCTCGTCAAGCATGCCGCCGCGCTGCACGATACGGTGCAGCATGTCGAGGGCGAGCCGGTTGGTGACCCTGAGTCGCACCTGGCGCTCGTCGAGGTGTGCCTCCTGGGCGGCCTGCCAGCGGGCGGCTTCCCTTTCGGCTCGGGAGAATTGCTGGGCATCCCGAGCCGCCTTCGCCAGGGCCCGCGACAACAGTGCCGCCGCGGCGACCCAGACAACGCTTCCGATCACGCCCATCGATCCGAGAGCCCCCGGGCCGGCCCAGAGCACCGTGTGCACCACGAGCACACCGGCCCCTATCCAGGCCAGGAGCGGCCGCTTGCGGGTGGCCGTGATCGTCAGCAGGGTGCCCACCGCTGCCACGTACCACGTGGCGTAACCATTATTGAGGGACCCATCGAGCTGACTGCCCACGACGAGCGGCAGCGCCCCACACACAGCCACGTTGAAAAGCGCGAGGCCCAGTGACATCCTCGTCGGGCTCGTCGGCCACAGGCTCGCAATACTCGCCACGCCATACAGCATCATCGCCGCGATAATGGGCGCCGCAGACCGCGGCACGTTGATCGAATAAATCCCGAGCAGAATGTGATAGCCGGAGAAGAGGGCGGCCAGCCCGAGGATGAGCGGGCGAGAATGGCTCATCATGAGGCGTCTCCCGATACCGCTGGCTGCGCCGGGTCGTTTTGCACGGCAGGCGGAGGTGGGTCGTCCTGCAGACCGAGTGACGGGAAACCCGCGGCCGCTTCAACCTCAATGGGCAGCTGCTCTGCGGGGCGCGGCCAGCTCAGTGTGATGATCGTGCCCTGGCCGACATTCGTGCGCACGCACACGAATCCGCCAACGCTCGCTACCCGCTCCTGAATCGAGACGCGCAGCCCGAGCCGTTCCTCCGGCACGAGGCTGGCGTCAAAGCCCACGCCCGAATCGGCGATCTCGACGCGACACCCGTCTGCCGCCGACGCGGTGAGGGCGAGGGCCCGTGACACGCGGGACTCCGTTCCGCCAGCGTGCTGCACACTGTTGACCATGGCCTGCAGTGCGGCAGCGAACAGGGCCTCACTGACCTGCTCCGGCAAGGTGAACCTGGGTTCGCTGCGGTCGACGAACGAAAACGGGACAGGGGACGCCGCAACCTCATGCCGCAGGCGCTCGCAGAGGCGGGCGAACGGGACGAGCGCCTCGTCGTCGGGCCGTGCCGTGCTGGCTTCCAGCAGACGGGCGACGGCGTTCGCGGCCATCGTGGCTGCCAGTTCTGCACCCTTGTCGGTGCGCGCGCCAGCGGCCGACAGAAGCGTCGCGAGCACGCTGTCGTGAACGATCGAGTCCACCTCGACGCGCTCAACCTCGGTGGCGTGCTGGCGTACCGAGTACAGGTATTGCGTGAGGGCGTTGCTCTGGGCCAGATCGACATTGCTCGACGCGGTGCGCAGCATGGTGATGATGATGAGCACCACCTGCCCGAGCAGCACGGCGTAGAGCACATCGAGCGACGCGAGTAAAAGGTCGGCTCCGCCCCCGGAGGGGTGCATGCGCACGACGCCGTACGCGACCGGTGCGACGACCGTATAGATGGCGGCCCAGCGCAGGCGGAAGCCGATCGCGGCGCACGACGTGGCGACCGTGCAGAGATACCAGAGCCATGGTTTGTCGCTCACGTCCACCGGAACATGCCCGATCGCCACTGGCCAGACTGCGATCGCGATCAGGTAGAACACCGCGACGATGCTCGTACTGACGCGCACCCAGACCTTGCACACGGTCGCCACGACCACGAACGCGATCGCGAGGCCAAGGGCTATCGCCATCGCCGCCGCGCCCACAGCCTGATGTTCGTCGTACTGCTGCAGCACCGTCGGCATGCTCTGTAGCGCGAAGATCACGGAGATCCCGGCCACGGAGCGGGAGAGCACGGTTTCGATCTGGGCCCGGCTCAGCGGGTTACGGGGACGTGATCCCTCCCCGAGCAGGTTCTCGCTCGCCGCATTCGTCTGGCGTGGGCGCAGTGTGACCAGGCTGGGGCGGGCGTCGGCCGCCGTGCGTTTAGACACGGCCGTCAGCCGCGTCGGTATCGAGTCCGGGCAGAATGCCATCTTCGACCGCGCGGCGCAGGAGATCAACCTTCGTGGGAGCCGGGCGGCCGACCTCCACGTATTTCACCCGAATGCGGTCGAGGTATTCCCTGGCGGTCGAGTGAGCGATGCCGAGCTGCAGCGCAACCATCTTCAAGGGAAGCCCCGAGGCGTAGAGGTGCAGCACGTCGCGTTCACGGCGGCCGAGCTGAGCCTTGGCAAAGTCCCGGTCAGCATCGATCGCCGTTGCCCACTCAAGGTTGTTGAGCACGTCGCCATGCGCCACAGCGGCCACAGCAGCCATCACTGTGGCCGTGGGCGAGGACTTGGGGATGACTCCGGCAGCCCCGGCCGCGAGCGCCTCCCTCACGGACGCGACGCGGTCGGCGATGCTGTGCACGAGCACGGCGGAACCGGTGCTCTGGGCGAGCTTCACGTTGTCGGTCACGACCGAGCCATCACCGAGGGCGAGGTCGAGCACGATCACGTCGCACACGCGGCCGGCGAGCCCCGTCACCAGGTCGCGCACGGTTGCCGCGGTGAAAATCACGGTGTATCCGGAGTTCTCGCAGGCCCCCTTGAGGCCCAGTTGAACCGATTCATGGTCGTCCACGATGGCGACACGAATCTGCTTCTGATCGGATGCCGGTGTCTCGGTTGCTTCCTGCGTCACGGTTTCTGCTTTCCTGGGTCTGAATTCAACGACAGCTATTTGGCCAGCACGGCGACGGCTTCGACATGGTGAGTATTCGGGAAGAGGTCAAATGCGCGAAGCTCCTTGAGCTCGTAGCCATACCCGGCAAACAGGGCCACGTCGCGGGCGAGCGCCACGGGATCGCAGGCCACGTAAACGATCTGGGCCGGCGAGAGGGCACCGAGCTGGTCGACAACGACCTTACCGGCTCCCGAACGCGGCGGGTCGAGCACGACCGTGGCGGCCTGCAGACGGGAGCGCTGAGCGGCATCCGCTTCCCTGATGACGCGCTGCAGGTAACGGTCGACGCGGTCGGTTTCAGCCGTCGCGCCGACCCACTCCTTGAGGTTGGTGGCGGCGAAGTTGACGGCCTCCGGGTCGCTCTCCACCGAGGTGATGCGCACGGTCCTGCCGAAACGATCACCCACGGCCGCGGCGAGCAGGCCGACACCGCCGTAGAGGTCGAGGTTGGTGGCGCGCGGGTCGAAGAGTTCGGGGTCAATGGCATCCTGCACGGCCGTGAACAGCGTTTCTGCGGCACGGGAATGCACCTGCCAGAACCCGGAGACGTCCAGCTCGAACTCACGATCACCCACGCGCTCACGAATGACGCTGCGCTCCGCCCGGCGCGGCTTGCCGACCTTGTCCTTCTCTGCGACGAGCACGCGCACAGGCCCTTCGGAGGGCGCGACGAGATTCACGGTCGCGGCGTTGTGGAACAGCGTGTCGAGGGGCGCGACTTCCTCGATCGCATGCACGGCGAGCGGGAGATCGTTCACCGGGATCACGCGGTGCGAGCGGGCGGCGTAGGGCCCGACCGTTCCATGCTCGTCAACGTGCAGGCTGATTCGCGTGCGCCAGCCGGTGCCGTCCATGGAGTCTCCGGGGCTCGCGTTCTCCCCAGCAGCCACCGCCTCGACCGTGACGGGGCTTTCAATGCCGGCCATGCGCTGCAGGGCGTCGGCGAGTACGCGGCGCTTGAGTTCACGCTGGAAAGTCAGGTCGATGTGGCCGAATTCGGCGCCGCCCGCGCGGTCTGCCGGGGCCCGATCGAGGGCAGCGGATGCCCACACATGCGGCTGACGCTCGGGCGCCTCGTTGATAACGGCGACCGTTTCTGCGCGCCAGAAGCTCTTGTGGTTGGCCTCGGTGAGGCGGGCGCGGACGCGTTCGCCCGGCAGGGTGTCGCTGACGAAGACCACGCGGCCCTCGTGTCGGGCCACGAAGATTCCACCGTGAGCTACGTTGGTGATGTCGAGCTCGATCTCGGTGCCCACCGGTGCCTCTGCCGTGCTGCGGTTGTCCGACTGCGTGTGATTACTGATGCCCATTCCTCGATAATCCCACATCACCCCCCAAAGTGAGGCCTTCTCGCCGGACTCTGTAACGGGCGGCACTCACTTACGGATGAGAAAGTGAACCATGCACCTCATTTTGGCTTCCACCTCGCCTGCCCGACTGGCACTGCTGCGGGCGGCCGGAATCGAGCCGGCTCTCGTGTCCCCCGGCGTCGATGAAGATGCCGTTACCGCCGAGGCGAACGCCCGCGCCGGGGCGCCCCTCGGCGCGCACGACGTCGTGGAGCTTCTGGCCAGGGCCAAGGCCGAAGCTGCGGCAGCGCTCCACGTGGCGGCGACCGACGCGGGTACAGCCGACACCGGGGCATCCGTTACCTCCTTGATTCTCGGTGGCGACTCGGTCTTCGTGCTCGACGGCGTGATCTATGGCAAGCCGCACACCGCCCAGAAGGCACGCGAGCGCTGGCAGCTGCAGCGCGGCCGCACGGGCATGTTGTACTCCGGGCACTGGCTGATTGAACTCGTGGACGGCGTGCCCGGTCGGGCCGTTGGCGCGGTGGCGGTGTCAGAGGTGAGCTTCGCTGACGACATCACGGATGCCGAACTCGACGCCTATATCGGCACTGGCGAGCCGCTCTTCGTTGCGGGCGCCTTCACGATTGACAGCCTGGGTGCGCCGTTCATCACACGGATCGTGGGCGACCCGTCGGCCGTCGTGGGTCTCTCCCTGCCCACACTGCGCCGCCTCGTGGCCGGCCTCGGTCACCACTGGCCCGACCTGTGGAATCGCCGCGGCGTCCTCTGAATCCGTCGCGGCGGGGAGGGTGATTGTTAGCCAGTTGTAGGAATCCCCACTGATTTGCCGTCACTTTTTGTGGGGGTCGGCCAAAAGGCCACGGTCGCTGCCCCATAAGCTTGGGACTTGTGTCACTCATAACGAAGGTCCTCATCGCCAACCGGGGCGAGATCGCTGTCCGGGTGATCCGCGCCGCCAAAGACAGCGGAATCCGCTCTGTCGCCGTCTACGCCGACCAGGATCGCGACAACCTGCACGCGCGCCTCGCCGACGAAGCCTATGGGCTCGATGGCACCACCGGCGCGGAAACGTATCTCGTCATCGACAAGATCCTCTCCGTCGCCCGTCGTTCCGGCGCGGACGCCGTTCACCCCGGCTACGGTTTCCTGGCCGAGAACGCCGACTTCGCCCGCGCCGTCATCGATGCCGGTCTCACGTGGATCGGTCCGTCGCCCAGTGCGATCGACCAACTCGGCGACAAGGTGTCGGCTCGACACATCGCCGAAAAGGTGGGCGCTCCCATGGCCCCCGGCACGCTCAACCCCGTGGTCGACGCCGCAGAGGTGCTCGCCTTCGTGGACGTGCACGGACTTCCGGTGGCTATCAAGGCCGCCTTCGGCGGCGGCGGTCGCGGCCTCAAGGTCGCCCGTGAACGCGCCGAAGTGGCCGAACTCTTTGACTCCGCCACGCGAGAGGCCATCACGGCCTTTGGTCGTGGCGAGTGCTTCGTTGAGAAGTACCTCGACAACCCCCGGCACGTGGAAACCCAGTGCCTCGCCGACATGCACGGCAACGTCGTCGTCGTCTCCACCCGCGACTGCTCCCTGCAGCGCCGACACCAGAAGCTCGTCGAGGAGGCGCCGGCGCCGTTCCTCACCGAGGAACAGACCACCGAAATGTACCGGGCGTCGAAGGCGATTCTCACCGAGGTCGGCTATGTGGGCGCCGGCACCTGCGAGTTCTTGATCGGTCAGGACGGGACGGTGTCCTTCCTCGAGGTCAACACCCGGTTGCAGGTCGAGCACACGGTCTCCGAGGAAATCACCGGCATCGACCTCGTGCGTGAACAGTTCCGCATCGCGGCCGGTGGCGTTCTCGACTACTCCGACCCCGTCGCCGTGGGCCACTCCTTCGAATTTCGTATCAACGGTGAAGATCCCGGCCGCGGCTTCTTCCCCTCCCCTGGCCCGGTTCACCTCTTCAAGCCTTCCGGCGGACCCGGCGTGCGTGTGGACACCGGCGTTCAGTCCGGGGACGTGATCTCCGGATCCTTCGACTCGCTACTCGCCAAACTCGTCGTGACCGGCGCCACCCGCGACGAGGCTCTCGAACGCTCCCGACGAGCCCTCGACGAGTTTGAAGTCACCGGGCTTCCCACCGTTTTGCCCTTTCACCGCGCTGTCGTACGGGACCCCGCCTTCGCTCCCGCCGACGGCGCGCCGTTCTCGGTGTTCACCCGCTGGATCGAAACAGAGTTCGACAACACGATCGAACCCTGGACCGGAACACTTGAGGACCCCACCCCCGCGCAGAAGCGCCACAACGTGGTCGTTGAGGTGGAGGGCCGTCGCATCGAGGTCAGCCTCCCCACACGCCTGTTGCCCGGCGCGCCCGGGGACAACTCAGCGGGCCCGGCTCCGAGGCGCCGCGGTGGCGCCAGTACGGTCGCAAACGACACCAGCGACGCCGTGAAGGCTCCGATGCAGGCCACGATCGTGAAGCTGCTCGTCGCCGACGGCGACTCGGTCGTCAAGGGCGACCTGCTCCTCGTGCTCGAGGCCATGAAGATGGAACAGCCCATGACCGCTCACCGCGACGGCGTGGTCGGTGGCCTCACCGCCGTTGTTGGCACGACTGTCTCCTCAGGGGCGCTGCTCCTCACGGTCGCCGACGCCATGCTGGTCACCGACGCCGCTTAGGTCGAGCCGAGGCGTATCCGCTGCCTGCACGCACAATCGCACCCTCCCGGAGTTCCGGCAGGGTGCGATGTGCTTTGAGCAGGTGGCTACAGCACCACGTGCATGGCGCGGGCGGCATCGGTGATGGAACCGGTGAGCGAGGGGTAGACCGGGAACGCCTGGGCCACCTCGTCCACGGTCAGCCGGTGTTCGACCGCGAGGGCGAGCGGGAAGATGAGTTCGCTCGCCTTGGGCGCCACGATCACTCCGCCGATGACGGTGCCGCTGCCGGTGCGGGCAATGAGCTTGACGAACCCGTCCTTGATGCCCATCATCTTGGCACGCGGGTTGGATGACAGCGCCAGCTTGTACACGTCACCCTGGACGAGGCCGTCTTCGATCTGCTTCTGTGTCCAGCCCACCGTCGCGATCTCCGGCTGCGTGAAGATGTTCGCGGCCACGTTGCGAATCTCGATCGGGTTGACCGTGTCGCCCATCGCGTGAAACACGGCCGTGCGGCCCATCATCGAGGCAACCGACGCGAGCGGCAGCTCGGTCGTGCAGTCTCCGGCCGCGTAGATGTTCGGAATCGACGTGCGCGCCACGCGGTTCACCTGGATGTGACCGCTATCGGTGAGCTGCACGCCGGCGGCCTCAAGGCCGATGCCCTCGGTGTTCGGCACGGACCCGACGGCAATGAGGCAGTGGCTGCCCCGCACCTCTCGACCGTCTTCGAGGGTGGCGAGCACCCCGTCGCCGTCTCGCACGACGGATGCCGCGCGCGACTTGGACATGACAATCATGCCGTTGCGCTTGAACACGTTTTCGATCACGTTGGCGGCGTCGGCGTCTTCGCCGGGCAGCACCTGGTCGCGGCTCGAAATAAGCGTGACCTTGGCTCCCAGGGCGCGGTACGCCGAGGCGAACTCCGCGCCGGTGACTCCGGATCCGACCACGATGAGATGCTCGGGCACTGCTCGCAGGTTGTAGAGCTGAGTCCAGGCGAGAATGCGCTCTCCGTCAGGCATCGCGGAGGACAGAATGCGCGGGCTCGCACCCACGGAGACGACGATCGTGTCGGCGTCGATGCGGTCGAAGTCGGTTGCCGAGCTGTCGCCGGAGGTCGCCACGATCACGCCGGTGGTTCCGTCCAGGCGTCCGTGTCCCTGCACGAATTTGACGCCGGCGCGGATGAGCGTGGCCTTCATGTCTTCGGACTGCTGACGGGCGAGGGCGAGCAGGCGCTTATTGACCGCCGCGAGGTTGATCGCGACCTCGGGTCGCAACGGCTTTCCCGTCTCACCACGAACGAAGAACTGCACACCGAGATCGGTGGCCTCGCCAATGGAGTTGGAGGCCTCGGCCGTTGCAATGAGGGACTTCGACGGCACAACATCCGTGATGACGGCAGAGCCGCCCACGCCGACGGCTTCAACCAGAGTCACCTCGGCGCCCTGCTGCGCACCGGCCAACGCCGCTTCGTATCCGCCAGGCCCTCCGCCGAGTACAACAATGCTCTGCTTGCGTTCGAACTCATAGGCCATGTGCTCTATTCTCTCAAGTCCTGTGGCCCCCGCCAAACCGCCGGATGACCGGTATTCGCTCGAAAGCGAGGGAGCGGCGCACTATTTCCGCCGGTTTGGCGCAAAATCTCCGTCGAATTCGCGGGTCGCTTAGAGTGGGGGAATGCTCAAGACCGACATAAACCTGTTAGACGCGCCCGAAACCGATCCGTTCGACGTCGCACGGACAGCAGCGCAGCAGATTGCCAACATCACGGGAGTGGCACGCCACGACGTTGCCCTCACGCTCGGCAGTGGTTGGGGCAAGGCGGCCGACCTGATCGGCGAGACCACGCACACCATCCCCGCCCAGGAGATCACGGGCTTCGGCGCGCCGGCCCTCGCCGGCCACGTGGGCACCCTGCGCTCGGTGGTGCTGCCCAGCGGCAAGCGCGCGCTCATCATCGGCGCCCGCACGCACTACTACGAAGGTCACGGGGTGCGCCGCGTCGTACACAGCGTGCGCACCGCCGCCGCGGCGGGGGTGACGACCATGATTCTCACGAACGGGGCCGGCGGGATCCGCGAAACGTGGACCCCCGGAACGCCCGTGCTGATCAGCGACCACATCAACCTGACGGCCGACTCGCCGCTCGAGGGCGCCACCTTCATCGACCTGACCGACCTCTATTCCCAGCGCCTGCGCGACGTGGCACGGTCCATCGACCCCTCCCTCGACGAGGGTGTGTACTGCCAGTTCCGCGGGCCGCACTACGAGACCCCCGCCGAGGTGCAGATGGCCAAGGCCATCGGAGGGCACATCGTGGGAATGTCGACGGCACTTGAGGCAATTGCCGCCCGGCAGGCCGGCATGGAGGTGCTCGGGCTGTCGCTCATCACCAACCTTGCCGCCGGCATTCAGAAAACCCCGTTGAGCCACGGCGAGGTCATCGAGGCCGGCCAGCTCGCCGAACCCGTGATCAGCGCACTCCTGGCCAAGATCGTGGCCACACTGTGAGCCCGAACAATGAGTCGCCCGAGGTGCCCCCGGTGCGCGTGAGCGGTCGGCATTCCGCCCGCGCCGACGACGCCACCGCGCCCGAAACGGATGCCGCGGCCGAGTCCGCCGCAGAGTCCACGCCCACCCCGCCGGTCGAGTCCGACACGGACACCGACACCGACACCGAGCCGAATTCCACCCCGGTCGCACCCGCTCCCGCAACAGCGTCCACAGCGCCCGAGGATGCCGTCACGATCAGCCCAGAGGTCGATCTTCTCGCGACCGTTGCCCTGTCCCTTCCGGTGATCGCCCCACCGACAGCCAGCGCGGCACCGAATCCGTGGGTCAACCTGCCCTCTGCGGCAACCGCGAGCGCCACCCCCGACACGGCGCCGACGGATGATGCGGACACCCCCGCTCAGCACGGCGCAGACACGCCCGTCGCTGAACAGACCGATGATGACGGCACCCCCACCCTGGTGATCAGCACGGTGTCCGTGCCCGCTACCGATGCGGATCCGTCTGAAACGCCCTCGGCCGCGGCGCTCGCCCACGAGGACGTTGACGACGCCCCGACGACCGCAATGGACACCGTCGGCAGCGACGACCGCGCGGCACCCTCGTCCAAGAACCAGGCGCCGGTAATTCCCCTGGCCGGTGGATCGGCGGCCGATTCGACCACCGTCCTGATCGAAACGGCCCGCGCCTGGCTGCGCCAGGACCCGGACCCTGAGACGCAGGTCCAGCTGCGCGGCCTCATCAACGCGGCCGGAGACGGCGACTCCGCCGCGCTCGTGTCGCTGCACGATCGCTTCGACACGCGCCTCGAGTTCGGCACGGCCGGGCTTCGCGGCGAAATATCCGCCGGCTCCAACCGTATGAACCGCGTTCTGGTGTCGCAGGCCGCCTCCGGACTCGCGAGCTATCTCCTGAACCACGCCAAGCCCGGTGTCACGCCCTCCGTCGTGATCGGCTACGACGGACGCAAGAATTCGCACATCTTCGCCACCGATACCGCCGCGATCATGTCGGGCGTCGGGGTGCACGCCATCCTGCTGCCGCGCCTGCTTCCCACCCCGGTGCTCGCTTTCGCTGTGCGCCACCTCGACGCCAGCGCGGGCGTGATGGTGACCGCCTCCCACAACCCGCCAAACGATAACGGGTACAAGGTGTACCTGGGCGGCGAGAACAACGGCGCCCAGATCGTGTCCCCCGATGACAAGCTCATCGCGGCGCAGATCCTGCGCGTGGCCGCCGAGGAACTCGTTCCCAAACTGCCACGGGCCGCGTACGAGACGGCGGAAGAAGACGTCGTACGCGCCTACATCACCGCGACCGCGAGCATCGCACACACACCGCGTGCCCAGGTGAACACGGTGTACACGGCGCTGCACGGCGTGGGTTGGGACACCACTCGCCGCGTTCTCGAGCAGGCCGGCTTCGAGCTGCCCACCCTCGTCGACGCCCAGGTCGCACCGGATGCCGCGTTCCCCACGGTCGCATTCCCCAACCCCGAAGAGCCCGGCGCGATGGATCTCTCGTACGAGACCGCCCGCGAGGTCAACGCCGAGCTCATCATCGCGAACGACCCGGACGCTGACCGTCTCGCGGTCGCCGTTCCCGACGCTGGCGAGTCGTCCGGCTACCGCCGGCTCAGCGGCAACGAGGTCGGTATGATCCTCGGCTGGCGTGCGGCCACGCTTGCCGCCCAGGCGGCCGGCGACCAGCCCCTCGTCGGCACCCTCGCGTGCTCCATCGTGTCGTCACCGGCCCTACGCGCGGTAGCGGATGCCTATGGCCTCGACTTCGCGGACACCCTCACCGGCTTCAAATGGGTATCCCGCGCACCAGGCCTAATCTTCGGGTACGAAGAGGCGCTCGGCTACCTCGTGAACCCGACCACCGTGCGCGACAAGGACGGCATTTCCGCTGCTGTCTCGCTCCTCTCTCTGGTGACGGACCTGAAGTCGGAGGGCCTCACCCTCGAGAATCATCTCGATCAGTTCACGGAGAAATTCGGACACTTCGCATCGGGCCAGATCTCGGTGCGCGTGAGCGATCTCTCGACGATCGCCCGTGTGATGACCAGGCTGCGCCACACACCGCCGGAGTTCGTCGGGAACGTTGCCGTCGCCCAGATCGATGACTTTCGCTGGGGCCTCGGCGGGCTTCCCCCGAGCGACGTGCTGCGTATCCGTCTCGTCGATGGTTCACGCGTGATGGTGCGCCCGAGCGGCACGGAACCCAAACTGAAGGTCTACCTCGACACGCACAGCACCACCGGCACCGTCGAGGAGCGCAAGGCTACGTCCATCGCGGCTCTCGCCGAGCTCGAACAGGGAATGCGCGACCTGATCACGTAGCCCGTACCGGCCCGATCGGCGCCCACTGCGCGCTCCCGCAGCCCGGGAGGGCGCAAAAGTCGCCGACGGCCGCCGTGCCGGGTGACCCTGCTAGGAGCCGAGGGCCACGTCGAGTTTGGCGACGAGTTCGTCGACGTCGAAGTAGTTACTGATCACGATCACGTCGGCGTTGGTCTTTCCGATCGCAGCGACGAGCTCCGACGAGGTGAGAATCACCTGGGCGTCGGCCGCTTCGGCTCGCACGCCCGCAACATCCGTTGCGACAACGCTCGCATCAATGTCGAGGCGTTCCAGGGCCCGTTCGGCGTTTCCCTTGAGGATCGCGGACGTACCAACACCAACGCCGCACATGACAACGATCTTCACGAGGATGCCGTATGCCCGAACAAGGAACGCACGGATTCGGCATCCGTGGCCGCAGCGAGGGCCGGAATGACCTGCGCGTCGTTGAACACGTTCGCGAGTTCAGCGACGAACCCCAGGTGCTCATCGCGGCTCAGTACCGCGAGCCCCACGATCACGCTCACCGGGTCGTTGTTGGGGTGCCCGAAGTTCACGGGTTCGGCCAGGGTGACGACGCTCAGGCCATCGGCGAGCACATCCTCACCCGGCCGAGCGTGCGCGAGGGCCAACCCCGGCGCGATCACGATGTAGGCACCGAACTCGTCGATGACGCTGAGCATACGCGCGGTGTATTCCGCGGTCGTAGCGCCCGATCGCTCGAGCGCGACCCCGGCAGCCGTGACCGCTGCTCGCCAATCGCCTACTCGCGCACCGATCGTAATGGCGGAGGGAGGCAGCGGTGGCAGCGACATGTGGTCTCTCATGAGTTGCGAGTGGTAACTGAGATCAGGCGTCGGCGAAGCCCGCGACGATGGCTTTCGTGAGCTCCTCCCGGTCCTCGAGCGGCAGGAACGATGCGGCGGCCGCGTTGAGCTGGAAGACCTCAAGGTCATCGAGATCGTAGCCGAACGCATCGCTCAACAGGGCGAGCTCCTGCGAGAGCGTCGTATCGCCCATCAGGCCGTTGTCGGTGTTCACCGTCACCTTGAAGCCGAGCTGGTACAGCAGGTCGAAGGGGTGGTCGAGCAGCTCGTCGCCCCACGCGGCAATGGCGCCGGTCTGCAGGTTCGACGAGGGGCACAGCTCGAGCGTGATCTCGCGGTCGCGCACCCACTGGGCCACCGGGCCCAGGGTGACGAAGGTGTTGTCGTCGTCCTGACGCTCGATCGTCACGTCTTCGGCGAGACGCACGCCGTGTCCGAGGCGCAGCGCGCGACCGTCGAACAGTGCACTCCGGATGCTGTCGAGGCCGTCGGCCTCGCCGGCATGTACCGTCGTCGGCATGAACTCGCGGGCGAGCAGGTCGAACGCGGCCCGGTGATTGCTCGCGGGAAAGCCCGCTTCCGCGCCGGCAATATCGAAGCCGACGACGCCGTCGAACCGGTAGCGCACGGCGAGCTCGGCGATTTCGAGGCTGCGGTCGGCGTGGCGCATGGCCGTGATGATCTGACCGGTGCGGATGGACTTGCCCTGGGCCTCCATGTGCTCAATGCCCGCCTCAAGGCCGTCCTGAACCGCTTCGACCGCTTCGTCGAGGGTGAGTCCGCGTGCGAGGTGCTGTTCGGGCGCCCAGCGAACCTCACCATAGATAACGCCGTCGAGGGCGAGATCTTCCACGTATTCCTTCGCGACACGGAAAAGTCCGTCACGCGTCTGCATGACGGCGCACGTCACATCGAAGGTCTTGAGGTATTCCACGAGGGAGCCGGCGCTCGACTGGTCGTAGAACCACTTCTGAAGGCTCTCGACATCGGTTTCAGGCAGGTCAAGACCGATGGCCTCAGCCAATTCGATGATGGTCTGCGGGCGCAGGCCACCGTCAAGGTGGTCGTGCAGCGAGATCTTGGGCAGGGTATTGATGCTTACGCCGCCGCCGGGCATCAGGAATTCCTCTGGAGTCGTATTCACTCTTCTAATCTACCGGCAGGTACGCCCGGAGGCTCCATGTTTGCTGAAGGCACGCTGCACGTTTTCCCGTTTCGGTTGGAAGCGCGGCGACGGCTACCGGGAAATGCGCTCGGCGATCAGCGGACCGCCATCGAGTACCGGCTCGCCCACGTCCCCAATACGCCAGGCCCCGTCAACGGCCTCGAGTGCGCGCGCGAATCGCTCCGGCTCGTTGGCGCTGAGCGTGAACAACGGCTGGCCGCGGCGCACCGTGTCACCGGGCTTCGCGTGCAGGTCGATCCCGGCGGCGTGCTGCACCGGGTCCTGTTTGCGTGCCCGACCGGCGCCGAGGCGCCACGCTCCGATACCGAACGGCAACGCCTGTTGTTCGACCAGGACACCGTCACGATCGGCGAGCACGACGTGAGTGTCGCGCGCCACGGGCATCGCGGCATCCGGGTCGCCGCCCTGGGCACGAATCACGTCGCGCCACTTGTCCATGGCGCGGCCGTCGCGCAGCGCCGATTCCACGTCCACGTCGGTGATGCCGGCGAGGTTCAGCATCTCGCGGGCCAGCGCCACGGTGAGCTCGACCACGTCGGCGGGACCACCGCCAGCGAGCACGTCAACCGATTCCCGCACCTCGTTGGCGTTGCCGATCGCGAAACCGAGCGGCACATTCATGTTGGTCAGCAAGGCGGATGTCGCCACTCCGGCATCCTCGCCAAGCTCAACCATGGTGCGCGCAAGTTCACGTGATCGCTCAATGTCTTTGAGGAAGGCGCCGGAGCCGAACTTGACGTCGAGCACGAGCGCGCTCGTGCCCTCCGCGATCTTCTTGGACATGATCGACGATGCGATGAGCGGGATGGCCTCGACCGTGCCGGTTATGTCTCGGAGAGAATACAACTTGCCGTCTGCGGGCGCGAGGCCGCTGCCGGCCGCGCAGACAACGCCACCGTGATCGCGCAGCTGGGCGTACATTTCCTCGTTGCTGAGATTGGCGCGCCAGCCAGGGATCGACTCCAGCTTGTCGAGGGTGCCGCCGGTGTGGCCGAGGCCGCGGCCGGAGAGCTGCGGCACCGCGGCGCCGAAGACCGCCACGAGCGGCATGAGCGGGAGGGTGATCTTGTCGCCGACACCGCCGCTGGAGTGCTTGTCGGTCGTGGGCTTGCCGAGTCCGGTGAAGCTCATGCGTTCCCCGCTGGCGAGCATGGCCATGGTGAGCGCGCGAACCTCATTGCGGCTCATGCCGTTGAGGAAGATGGCCATGGTCATGGCCGCCATCTGCTCATCGCCCACATAGCCACGGGTATACGCGTCGATGAGCCAGTCGATCTGGGCGGTGGTCAGCTCGCCCTTGTCTCGCTTGGCGCGGATGAGGTCGACGGCGTCGAAGGCTTCCATGGTGGCACTCATGATGATCCTCCTGACGTGCGATATTCGGCGAGCTGGCGCGGACCGAAGGCGTCGGGCAGCACCTCGTCAATCGTGCGGGTTCCCGATACGGTCTCCAAAAGCATGCCGGCTGCGGAATGTTCGTAAAGCAGTTGCCGGCAGCGACCGCACGGCATGAGCGTGTTGCCGTTACCGTCCACGCAGGTGAAGGCGACGAGCTGGCCGCCGCCGGTCATGTGCAGGCTGGACACCAAGGCGCATTCGGCGCAGAGGGTGAGGCCGTAGGACGCATTCTCCACGTTGCATCCGCTGATCACTCGCCCGTCATCAACGAGTGCGGCGGCCCCCACCGGGAACTTGGAGTAGGGCACGTAGGCGTGGCCCATGGCGTCGGTCGCCGCCTGCCGCAGCGCGGCCCAGTCGGGCGTTGGCGCGGTCATGATTTGATGTACGGCTTGCCGGATGCGGCCGGGGGCCGCGACCTGCCGACCAGGCCTGCCACGGCGAAGATCGTCACGAGATACGGGAGCATGAGCATGAATTCGCTCGGCACGGGCGAACCGATGATGCTCAGCACGCTCTGCAGGTTGCTCGCGAAGCCGAACAACAGCGCGGCGAGGGTGGCCCGAATCGGATCCCACCGGCCGAAGATCACGGCCGCGAGGGCAATGAATCCGGCGCCAGCTGTCATCTCTTTGCCGAAGGCCCCCACCGAGCCGAGGGTGAAGTATGCGCCGCCGAGACCCACAATGGCGCCGGCGAGCGACACATTCAGAAAACGGGTGCGAGCCACGTTGATGCCCACGGTGTCTGCGGCCTGCGGATGCTCCCCCACGGCGCGCAGACGCAGGCCCCACTTGGTGTGGAAAACGGCGAAGTACACCGCGATCACGGCCACGTACATGAGGTAGACGATGAGCGTCTGGCGAAACAGGACCGGGCCGATGATCGGGATCTCGCTGAGGAACGGAATGTGGATGCGCTCGAACTTGGGCGGCTGGTTGAGCAGCGCCGAGTTGGGGGCGAGCAGCTGCGAGTAAAGGAATCCGGTGAAACCGATGACGAGCACGTTGAGCACGACACCGACGATGACCTGGTCGACGAAGTACTTGATCGAGAACGCGGCCAGCACGAACGACACGGCCATTCCGGCGACCATGGCGGCGAGGAGGCCGAGCAGGGGCTGGTTGGTCACCGAGGCGACGAGAGCCGAGGTGAACGCTCCAGCGAGCAGCTGACCCTCGATGGCGATGTTGACCACGCCGACCCGCTCGGAGATCACGCCGCCGAGCGCACCGAAGATCAACGGCACGGCGAGGCTGATCGAGCCGAACAGCAGCCCGGGGATGGGAAGGGTGCTCCCCGCCGACGCCCAGACCAGGAAGCCGACGAGCAGCAGAAACGCGAAAACGCTGATGAGCCATACGGGCACCTTGGCTCGCTTGTACACGAGCCGGCTGCTCACGAGCGTGATCGCGAGCAGCAGCACGGTGATGACCACACCGGTGGCGCGGGTGGGAAGCTCCAGCGCGGGCAGTTGGATGAGGTCGGAGCCGGTGGACAGGCGCATTGTGCTGATGCCGTCACGGCCGAAGACCACGAGCATCAGGAGGCCGAGCAGAGTGAAGACGCCGAGCGCGATGGGCGCCTTCCAATTTCGGCTCGCACCGCCGACGGGGCCGTGTGCCGTTTTCGCGCGCGGGGCGGGGTGAATAACGGGTGTGATGGTGCTCACTTGGCCGTCACCTCCTGGGTTACGTTCAGTCGAGGCTTGCGCGTGGGTGCGCCGGGCGTCGGGAGGCGGAAGATGGCACGCACAAGCGGCGGCGCCGCGATGAAGAGCACGATGAGAGCCTGAACAACCACGATGATGTCAACGGGCACGCCCTCGGCGGCCTGCATCGAGAAGCTACCGGCCTTAAACGCACCGAACAAGATCCCGGCGGCGAAGACGCCCCACGGCTTGGAACGACCGAGCAGCGCGACCGTGATGGCGTCGAATCCGATGCTTGAGTCCACGGTGGCGCCGAAGCCGCTCGTGGTGGTGCCGAGCACCTGGTTGATGCCGGCCAGACCGACCAGTCCACCGGAGATGAGCATCGCGTAGACATAAATGCGCTGCACGCCGATTCCGGCCACGCGGGCCGCGCTCGGGTTCGCGCCCACGGCGCGAAACTGGAAGCCGAGGTTGGAACGCGACAGCAGCCACCAGGTGAAGATCGTTGCGGCGATCACGATCACGAAGCCCAGGTGCAGGTTGTAGTTCGATCCGAGCAGGTCGGGGAAGATGGCCGTTGGCTTGCTGGCCGGGGTCTTCGGGTTGTTGGAGCCGGGAGTTTTCAGGAAACCGTCACGCAGGAGATAACTCACGAGGTAGAAGGCCACGTAGTTGAGCATGATCGTGGTGATCACCTCGTGCGCACCGGTGCGGGCCTTGAGCAGCCCCACGATCCCACCCCACAGGGCGCCGCCGAGCACGCCGACGACGAGGGCGGCAATCAAGTGGATGCCGTAGGGCAGGTCGAGCGCGAACGCGACCCAGCCGCCGAGGGCGGCCGCGATGAGCATCTGCCCACGACCACCGATGTTGAACATGCCGACGCGAAAACCGAGCGCGACGCCGAGGCCGGCCGCGATGAGCGGGGTGGCGAAGGTGAGCGTGTCGGTGAGCGGCTTGATCCCGTCGGCGAAGCTGTCCCGGCGGAAGTTGTAGATCGATCCCTGGAAGAGTGCCGAGTATGCGCCGGACACGGCCTGCCAGATGGCCGAGAGCATGTCGCCGGGCCGGGAGAAGAAGTACCCGGCCGCCTCCTGCACGTCGGTCGTCGTGAGCGCAATCATGACGGCGCCCACGAGCAGCGCGAGCACGACGGCAAGCACGGAAATGATGGCACTTCCCGTCGTGATCTCGCGAAACACCGAGTGCCAGCGTCCGGGCTCCTCGTCGGACTTGCGCGGCTCCGTCGAAGCGGAGGGGGGCGCGGTTGGCGGTGTCGCGGGGACCTGACTGTCGCTCATACGGCAGCTCCTTCGGTACTGGCTGTGGGCTCGCTGTTAGTTGGTGCAGCGTCGGTGGGCTCTGTGCCGTCGGTAGGCACTGTGCCGTCGGTAGGCACTGTGCCGTCGGTAGGCACTGTGCCGTCGGTAGGTGCCACGCCGGCCATCATGAGGCCGAGCACGGAGCGAGGCGTGTCGCCGGGGACGATGCCCACAACGCGCCCGTCGTACATGACCATGATGCGGTCCGCGAGGGCGGCGACCTCGTCAAGCTCGGTCGAGATCACGATCACCGGGGTGCCGGCGTCGCGGGTGGCCACGATGCGTTCGTGTACGAATTCGATGGAACCGACGTCAAGCCCACGCGTGGGTTGCGCGGCGACGAACAGGCGCAGGGGGCGGCTGAGTTCGCGCGCCAGCACGACCTTCTGCTGGTTGCCACCGGAGAGCCGGCCCACCGGGGTCTCGATGCCCTGCGATCGAACATCGAACTCCTTCACCGTCTCCTCGGCAAACGTCTTCAGGTCGTCGAGCTGCAGGTTGAAGCGCTTCACGAACGGCTCCTGGTTGGAACGGTCGAGCATGAGGTTCTCGGCGATGCTGAACGACGCAACGAGGCCGTCGACGTTGCGGTCCTCCGGCACGAAGCCCACCCCGGCATCGAGCACCTTGCGCACGGAATGGCCGCGCAGCGAGGAACCGTCGAGCGCGATCTCGCCCGCGACGTGCGGCTGCAGCCCCATGAGCGCCTCGGTCAGTTCGGTCTGGCCGTTTCCCTGCACACCGGCGATGGCGAGGATCTCGCCCGCGGCAACGGAGAAGCTCACGTCGTCGACGACCACCTGGCCGCGAGGGTCGATCACGGTGAGGTTCTTCACGACAAGTGCCGGCTTGCCGGGTGTCGCGGGCGCCTTGTCCACCGTGAGATCCACGGCGCGTCCCACCATCAGGGTCGCGAGCTCTTCGTTGCTGGCCGTGGGCAGGGCTTCGCCCACAACCTTTCCCAAACGGATGACCGTGATGCGGTCGGCAACCTCCCGCACCTCCCGCAGCTTGTGCGTGATGAACACAATGGAGGTTCCCTCCTCCTTGAGCTGACGCATGATGACCATGAATTCGTCGGTCTCCTGCGGGGTGAGCACGGCGGTGGGCTCATCGAAGACGAGCACCCTGGCGTCGCGGGAGAGCGCCTTGATGATTTCAACCCGCTGCTGCACACCAACGGGTAGATCCTCCACGAGGGCGTCGGGGTCGATGTTGAAGCCGAAACGATCGGAGATCTCCCGCACGCGTGCGCGGGCTGCGGTGAGGTCGAGCCGTCCGCCCGACTTCGTCTGCTCGTTGCCGAGCATCACATTCTCGGCAACGGTGAAGACCGGGATGAGCATGAAGTGCTGGTGAACCATGCCGATTCCGGCGCTCATCGCATCGCCGGGTCCGGCAAAATGAACGGCCGTGTCGTCGAGGAGAATTTCGCCCTCTTCCGCCCGGTAGAGGCCGTAGAGAACGTTCATCAGGGTGGACTTGCCCGCGCCATTCTCACCGAGAAGCGCGTGGATCTCCCCCGGCTCGATCACAAGGTTGATGTTGTCGTTGGCGATCAGCGCACCAAAGCGTTTGGTGATGCCACGAAGTTCGAGCTTCATATTTCCCAATTCTATTGAGCGGCCAGGGGAACCGGTCAGGTTGAGCGGACACAAATCGGGGAGGCCAGCACAGCTGACCTCCCCGATTTCGCATCACTGCGGTGGTGCGAATCGTGCGGAAAAAGCGGTGATGCTACTTCGGGGTTGCGTCCGAGGTCACGACGATGTCGCCGGAGATGATCGCGGCCTTGATCGTGTCGATCTCGGTCACGAGCGCCGGGTCGACCTTCGACTCGAAGTCGTGGAGCGGGGCGAGGAGCACGCCCTCGTTCTCGAGGGTGCCCACGTACGGGTCGGAGGAGAAGTCTCCACCGGCGGCGTCCACGATGATCTGCTTGGCGGCATCCGCCATCTGCTTCATGACGGAGGTGAGGTACAGGCCGCCGAACTCGGGTGTGGTCTCGAACAGGTCGCTGTCCACGCCGATGATGGCAACGTCCTTGCCGGAGTCGTTGATGGCCTGCGCGGTGCCCTGGAAGAGCGGTCCGGCGACCGGGAGGATGATGTCAACGCCGCTGTTGATCAGGTTTTGGCTGATGGTCTTGCCAGCGCTGATATCGTCGAAGCTTCCCGCGAACGTGCCGGTCTGAGCTTCCTTGTCCCAGCCGGTTACCGTGACCGAGGTGCCCTTCTGCTCGTTGTGGTACGCCACGCCATCGACGAAGCCGTCCATGAAGATGGTGACCGACGGGAACTGCAGTCCGCCATACGTTCCCACGATGCCGGTCTTGGTGGTGCCGGCAGCGAGGTAGCCCGCGAGGAACGCGGCCTGGGCCGTGTCGTAGAGAACAGGCTTCACGTTGTCGAGGGTCAACGGGCTGAAGTCGTCGTTGGAGATCGCAGAGTCGATGATGGCGAAGTCAACGTCGGGGTTGTCCTGGGCGGCATCGCGCGTGGCATTGGCGAGCGCGAAACCGACGGTGAGGATGAAGTTGCAGCCCTGGTCCACCATGCTGCTCACGTTGCTGGCGTACTGGTCTTCCGTGGTGGACTCGGCCTGCTTGAACTCGACGCCGAGTTCCTTGGAGGCGGCCGTGATGCCGTCGTAGCTGGACTGGTTGAAGGACTTGTCGTCGAATCCGCCGAAGTCGGAGACGATGCAGGGCAGGAAATCCGACGCTGAATCGTTCGAACCTGAACCGGAGTCGGTCGGGGCCGGCGCGCAGGCGGCAAGAAGGGCGATAACGCCGAACATGGCAAAACCGCCGAGCGCGGCTTTACGGGTCGTGATTGTCAAAGTGACCTCCAGGATGCTGCCGTGCGGGGTTCGCTCGGGCCGTGGTGGCCACGTTACAGAATGTTGCGCCGCTCAGATGAGCAAAGTGGCGCGCAAGCCGAATGGTTATCAACCCGCGACATTTGCGACCCTGTTTTGCTCATCTGCGCAGGCATGCGTGCGCGTGTCAGCGCCCTAAAGCACGTCGCTGCTGCCCGACAGCTTCAGCGCGTCGACGACGGACTTGACCTTCTGGGCGTTGGCGCTCGTCGTGACGAGAAGGGCATCGGGGGTGTCGATCACGACGATGTCTTCCACGCCGATGAGCGCGATCATGCGGCCGGTGTGGCTCACAACAATTCCGCTGCTTGAGTCGGCGAGTACGCGGGCGCCCTCCCCGAGGATGGCGAGGTTGGCCTTGCGCCCCCCGGAGTGCAGTTTGGCGATGGAGGCGAAATCGCCCACGTCGTCCCACTCGAACTGGCCGGGAATCACCACGAGTCGTCCGGCAGCGGCGGCGGGCTCGGCCACCGAGTAGTCGATGGCAATTTTCTTCAGTGCCGGCCACACACGGTCAACGACCGCGCCCCGGCGCGGGGTGTCCCACGCCTCGGCAAGTTCGAGCAGCCCGGCGAGCAACTCCGGCTCGCTCTCGCCGATCGCCTCGAGCAGACGGTCCGCGCGAGAAATGAACATCCCGGCATTCCAGAGGTACGTCCCCTCGGTGAGGTACTGCTCGGCCACCTCGGGATCGGGCTTTTCTACGAAGGAGTCAACCGACAGGGCGCTCTCCGCCCCCGGGATGTCGAGAGCGCCGTTGCTCTTGATGTACCCAAAACCGATCGACGGCTCGGTGGGGCGGATGCCGATCGTGACGATATACCCGGCGTCGGCCGCGACCACGGCCTCGGTCACCGCGGCACGGAACAGGGATTCCCCGGAGATGACGTGGTCGGCGGGGAACGAGCCGATGATCACTCCCGGTTCGCGGCGTTCCAGGATGGCGGCCGCGAGGCCGATGGCCGCCGTCGAGTCACGGGGCTCACTCTCGAGAACGACGTTGGGGTCGCGCAGCTCAGGCAACTGGCGTTCCACGGCGGCTCGGTGTGCACGTCCGGTGACGACCATGACGCGCTGGTTTCCGGCCACGGGCACGAGCCGGTCCCAGGTATCGCGAAGCAGCGTCTGGCCGGAACCGGTGAGGTCGTGCAAGAACTTGGGCGCGTCGGCCCGGGAGAGCGGCCAGAGCCTCGATCCGATCCCGCCCGCCGGAATCACACTGTAGAAGCGGTCGAGGGCGGCGGGAATCTTCGGCATGGGGCCAGACTATCGCGCACCGCTGGACGGGCCGGTGCACGTTCATCCGGCTTTCACTCCCACGCCACACCGGGGCCACCCTGCGCCTCTAGCCTCAAATCATGCGGGTCGCACTCATCAGCGAAAGTTTCCTTCCCACCATCAGCGGAGTCACGACCAGCGTGTGCAAGGTGCTTGAGCACCTTGCCGGGGCCGGTCACGAGGCCATCGTCATCGCGCCGGCGGGCGCGCCCCGCCACTATGCGGGATTTCCCGTGCACACCGTGCCCGCCATCGCCTACCGGCAGTTCCCGGTGGGACTCCCGAGTCCGCACGTGCAACGTCTGCTCGCCGATTTCCGTCCCGACGTGGTTCACGCGGCGAGCCCCTTCCTGCTCGGCGCCCAAGGCATCTCGGCCGCGAACCGGCTCGATATCCCCTCCGTCGCCATTTTCCAAACGGATGTTGCCGGCTACGCCGCGCGCAACCGCCTCGGCCAGGCGACCGCCCTCGCCTGGCGCTATGTCAAGTGGGTTCACGAGGGGGCCACGCGCACGCTCGTACCCTCGTCCGCGTCGATGCGCGACCTTGAGCGAATGCATGTTCCCAACCTGGCGCTGTGGACCCGCGGGGTCGACCTCGTGGGTTTTCATCCGAACCGCAAGAACTCGCCAGACGTAACCGCCCTCCGGCAGAAGATTGCCCCCAATCATGAGGTCATCGTGGGCTACGTCGGACGCATGGCACCCGAGAAGCAAGTGGAACGGTTTCGCGCACTGCGCGGGATCTCGGGCATCCGCTTGGCACTCGTGGGCGATGGACCGTCGGAACCGCAGATCGCGAGGGCGCTCGAAGGTATGCCCGTCACCTGGCTTGGTCGTCTCGCCGGTTCCGAACTCTCCACGGCCTATGCCAGCTTTGACATATTCGTGCACGCGGGAACGGAAGAGACCTTCGGTCAAACGCTGCAGGAAGCCCACGCCGCGGGGCTGCCGGTGGTGGCGCCTGCCGCGGGTGGTCCCCTCGACCTCGTGACTCACGGCGAGAACGGTTACCTTTTCATTCCCGACGACGAGCGCGACCTGCGCCGTTGCGTGGAGCGGCTCGTGCGCGATCCCTCCGTGCGCAACCGAATGGGCGAGGCCGGGCGACGCACGGTTCTCGGACGTTCCTGGCCGACGGTGTGCGACGTACTGATGGGTCACTACGAGGACGTAATCGACGAGCGCGCAGCCATTCGGTCAATGACCGCAATTCCTCTATATTTGCAGCGCTGAGCGACGCCAGCGTCACCAGCGCGGGTGCGCACATGGCTAGACTGTTAGGCGAGCTCATTGAGCCCGATCGGTCTCGTTTGAGGCAAAAACTATTCAGCCAGGGAGGGTTGTTCATGCCAAATCAGTCGGCAGGAACCCTAACATCTCAGCAGAAGACGACATCACGTCGCCCGGCCGGCACCTTGTACCGGGGCAACGAAGGCATGTGGTCATGGGTCCTGCACCGGATCACCGGTGTCGCGATTTTCTTCTTCTTGCTGGTCCACATTCTCGACACGGCATTGGTTCGCCTGAGTCCCGAAGCCTACAACGCGGTGATCTCGCAGTATCAGACGCCCATTATGGGTCTCGGTGAAGTAGCCCTCGTGGCCGCCATCGTGTTCCACGCGTTCAACGGGTTGCGGATCATCCTCATCGACTTCTGGAATGCCAAGTACCAGAAGGTCATGTTCTATGTGGTGATCGGACTCTGGGTGATCACGATGCTCGGTTTCGCTCCGCGCCACCTCATCAACGTGTTCAGCGAACACTAGGGGAAAGAATATGACTACAACTATCGACGCCCCCCGCAGCCCCTACGCGCGCACCGCCAAAAAGCGCGGCGCGAACTGGGAGAAGTGGGGCTGGATTTACATGCGCGTCTCCGGCGTGCTCCTGGTCGTGCTGATCTTCGGCCACCTGTTTGTCAACCTGATGATCGGCGAGGGCATCAACAGGCTCAACTTCGCCTTCGTCGCCGGCAAGCTCGCGAATCCGTTCTGGCAGATCTGGGACGTCACCATGCTGTGGCTCGCCCTCATCCACGGTGGCAACGGCATGCGAACCCTCGTGAATGACTATGCGACGAACCGCACCAGCCGCGGCATCCTCAAGTACGCCATCCTCGCCGCCGTGGTCATCCTGATCGTGCTCGGCACGCTCGTGGTCTTCACGTTCGACGCCTGCCCGGCCGGCGCGCCCGCCGACCTCCTGCCTTCTTTCTGCTCGTCCCTCTAGGAGCTGTCCCCTCACTAATGACATCGCCCGCCTCTTCCACCGCGCCCACAGCGTCCACCGTCGTTGACGGAGTTCACTACCACCAGTTCGACATTGTCATCGTGGGAGCGGGTGGAGCCGGCATGCGTGCCGCCATCGAAGCCGGCCCCAACGCCAGCACTGCCGTCATCTCCAAGCTTTACCCCACCAGGTCCCACACCGGGGCAGCACAGGGCGGCATGGCCGCCGCGCTCGCCAACGTGGAGGAAGACAACTGGGAGTGGCACACCTTCGACACGATCAAGGGTGGCGACTACCTGGTTGACCAGGACGCCGCCGAGATCCTGGCCAAGGAAGCCATCGACGCGGTCATCGACCTCGAGAACATGGGCCTGCCCTTCAACCGCACGCCAGAGGGCAAGATTGACCAGCGTCGCTTCGGTGGCCACACCCGTGACCACGGCAAGAGCCCCGTGCGTCGTGCGTGCTACGCCGCCGACCGCACCGGCCACATGATTCTGCAGACGCTGTATCAGAACTGCGTCAAGCACGGCATCAACTTCTTCAACGAGTACTACGTGCTCGACCTCGTGATGACCGAGGTTGACGGAGTCGACCAGCCGTCAGCCGTCGTCGCCATGGACCTCTCCAGTGGTGAACTGCACGTCTTCCAGGGCAAGGCGTTCATCTTCGCCACCGGCGGATTCGGCAAGATCTACAAGACCACGTCCAACGCGCACACCCTCACCGGTGACGGCGTGGGAATCGTCTGGCGCAAGGGCCTCCCCCTCGAGGACATGGAATTCTTCCAGTTCCACCCGACCGGGCTCGCCGGCCTCGGCATTCTGCTCACCGAGGGTGCACGCGGTGAAGGGGCAATTCTCCGCAACGCGTCCGGTGAACGTTTCATGGAACGTTACGCCCCCACCATCAAGGACCTCGCTCCGCGTGACATCGTCTCGCGCTGCATGCTCAAGGAGGTCGCGGAGGGTCGCGGCGCCGGCCCAGACAAGGATTACCTGTACCTGGACTGCACTCACCTCGGCGCGGAGGTGCTGGAAACCAAGCTCCCCGACATCACCGAGTTCGCCCGCACCTACCTCGGCGTCGACCCGGTCACCGACCCGGTACCCGTCATGCCGACCGCACATTACGCGATGGGCGGCATCCCCACCAACGTGAAGGCTGAGGTCTGGCGCAACAACGAGACCGTCGTTCCCGGCCTCTACGCCGCCGGCGAGTGCGCCTGCGTCTCGGTGCACGGCTCGAACCGTCTGGGCACCAACTCGCTCCTCGACATCAACGTGTTCGGGAAGCGCGCCGGCATCAACGCGGTCGAGTACGTGAAGACGGCAAACTTTGTTCCGCTGCCGAAGGATCCGGCCAAGGGTGTTCGCGACCTGGTTGAGGGCATCCGCTCGTCCACCGGCACCGAGCGCATCTCCGTGCTGCGCAAGATCCTGCAGGAGGAGATGGACAAGAACGCCCAGGTGTTCCGCACCGACGAGTCTCTCGCCGGCGTGACCCAGACCATCCACCTGCTTCGTGAGCGTTACAAGAACATCGGTGTGCAGGACAAGGGCCGCCGGTTCAACACCGACCTGCTGGAGGCCGTCGAACTCGGCTTCCTGCTCGATCTGGCCGAGGTCGTGGTGTACTCCGCCCGTAACCGTCAGGAAAGCCGTGGCGGACACCAGCGCGAGGACTTCCCGACCCGTGACGACGAGAAGTACCTGAAGCACACGATGGCGTATCTCACCGGAGACCCGATGTCTGCAGACGCCGCTGACCACATCGCGCTCGACTGGAAACCGGTCGTCATCACCCGCTACCAGCCGATGGAGAGGAAGTACTAGTGAGCACTTCAACGATTGACCAGCCGGCCGTCCCCGAGACCATCTCGTCCTTCACGGTGACCTTCAACATCCGCCGTTTCAATCCCGAGGCCGACGAAGAGCCGCACTGGCAGGACTTTGACGTCGAGATGTACCCGACGGACCGTGTGCTGGACGCCCTGCACAAGATCAAGTGGGAACAGGACGGCTCACTCAGCTTCCGTCGCTCGTGCGCCCACGGAATTTGCGGCTCCGATGCCATGCGCATCAACGGCCGCAACCGCCTGGCGTGCAAGACCCTGATCAAGGACCTCGACATCACCAAGCCGGTGTACGTCGAGGCGATCAAGGGCCTCCCGCTCGAGAAGGACCTCATCGTTGACATGGAGCCGTTCTTCGACTCGTTCAAGGAGGTTCAGCCCTTTCTCGTGTCGCAGAACGCACCGAAGGATGGCAAGGAACGCATTCAGACCGTCGCGCAGCGCGCACGCTTCGACGACACGACGAAATGTATCCTCTGCGCGGCATGCACCTCGAGCTGCCCGGTGTTCTGGACGGACGGCCAGTACTTTGGTCCGGCCGCCATTGTGAACGCCCACCGCTTCATCTTCGACTCCCGGGACGACAACGCTGCCGTGCGACTGGACATCCTCAACGACCAGGAGGGCGTGTGGCGCTGCCGCACGACCTTCAACTGCACCGAAGCATGCCCGCGCGGCATCCAGGTGACCCAGGCCATCTCCGAGGTCAAGCAGGCCATCATGCGAGGCAAGGTCTAAGCACCATCCGGGATATGGCCGTTCCGCACACTCGTGCGGGGCGGCCATTTTTGGATATTTTCACGACAGCCAGCGCGGAGGAGCCGGCGGCACTGTTTCGGGTCGGTACCACCGGCTCCCCAGAATCGCCTGGACGCACCGGAGACTCGCCGCAGAGTGGGGCTTCGGCATCCGTTCACTCGGGTCACAGGTTTTAGTCCTGGTGTGTATATGCTGGGCGCGTGAAGCCCATCCTCGCCAAGATCACCGCCCTGCGGCCCGTGCGCGTCTTCGCGCAATTCACCGATCGAGGCGGATCGGTGCTGGCAGGAGGCATGTCGTTTCAGGCTATCTTTGCCGTGTTCGCAGCACTCTGGGTGGGCTTCTCGATTGCCGGACTGTTTGTCACGAACAGCCCCGCCATCACCGAGCAGCTCTACGCCACGATCAACCGATCGGTACCCGGCCTTATCGGAGCCGACGGTGTGATCGACCCGGAGTCACTCAAAACGGCGGGGACCACCCTACGGTGGACGGGCGCGATCGCCCTCGCCGGGCTGCTCCTCACCGCCCTCGGATGGCTCTCCACCACCTCGTTCGCTGTGCGGCGCATGTTCGGTATGCCGAAGCAGAACGCGTTTATTCTCCTGCTGAAGGCGCGCGAGCTCGTACTCGGGCTGCTCTTCGGCCTCGCCCTCCTGCTCTCAGCGCTGGTGTCTCTGGCGAGCACGGCTGCCCTCGACACCCTGTTCGGCCTTGTCGGCATCAGCCAGCAGTCCATCTGGTACCAGGCCACCGCCCGAAGCATCGGAGTTGCGCTCGTGCTGGTGATCGACAGCGCCACGCTCGCAGCGCTGTTCCGGGTGCTCTCGCGCGTGCGGATTCCGCTGCGTCGTCTCGTGGTCGGCTCGGTTTTCGGCGGGGTCGCGCTCGGCGTGCTCAAGATCCTGGGCGGCACGCTCCTCGGCGGGGCGACCAGGAACCCGCTCCTCGCCACATTCGCCGTGATCATTGGGCTACTCATCTGGTTCAACCTCGTGAGCACAGTGATACTGCTCGCCGCCTCGTGGATCTCCGTGGGCATGAGCGACGCGGGCATTCCCCCTGAGTCCCGCAGCGCCGACGAGAAGGCCGCTGCCAAGTCAAAGAAGGAGGAGCAGGAACAACGGGCGCACGTCGAGGCCGAACTCACGGACGCGCGCCGCGCCTACGTGGGGTTCCCGTGGTGGCGACGCTCCCGCGCCACGCGCCGCGTACGCGAGGCGGTCAAGGCGGTCAAGAACCTGCCGCCGGAGACCCCTCGATAGAATTGGCGCATGCCTTCAGCCAAGCCCCTCCGTATTGCCAGCATCAACACCAACGGGGTTCGCGCCGCGTACCGCAAGGGGATGGGCGACTGGCTCGCCGCCCGTGACGTGGATATCCTCGCGATCCAGGAGGTACGAGCGTCGATCGAAGACCTCGAGGGTCTGCTGGGCCCGGACTGGAATATCCTGCACGACGCCGCCACGGCCAAGGGCCGCGCCGGAGTGGCCCTGGCGAGCCGTAAGGCCGCAACGATTCACCGCGTGGAGCTCGGTGCGACCGACTTTGACAGCGCCGGCCGTTGGCTGGAAGCCGATTACGAGATGAACGGCCGCCGGATCACGGTCGTGAGCACCTACGTGCACTCGGGCGAAACCGACACACCCAAGCAGGTGGAGAAATACAAGTTCCTCGACGCGATGCTGGCGCGGATGCCCGAACTCACCGCCCACAGTGAACTCGCCGTCGTTCTCGGCGACCTCAACGTGGGCCACCGCACCCTCGACATCAAGAACTGGCGCGGCAACAAGAAGCACGCCGGCTTTCTGCCGGAGGAACGCGCCTACTTCGACGCCATTCTGGGAGGCGAAGGTGACGCGGACTACAACACCGGCGGCGGCCTCGGCTGGGTGGATGTGGGACGCAAGTGGGCCGGAGAAGTCGAAGGGCCGTACACCTGGTGGTCCCAGCGCGGCAAAGCGTTCGACAACGATACCGGCTGGCGTCTGGACTACCACCTCGCCACCCCTGCCCTCGCGGCATCCGTCACCACCTACGAGGTCGACCGCGCCGCGGCCTACGACGAGCGCTGGTCCGACCACTCCCCCGTGGTCGTCGACTACGCAATTTGATGCCCGTTCTGCTTTCTGGAGATATGAATAATGACTAAAACACGCTTGTACTCGGGCATGCAGCCCTCGGCTGAATCGCTGCAGATCGGCAACTACATCGGAGCCCTCCTCAATTGGAAGGAGCTGCAGCAGACGCATGACGCGTTCTTCTCCATCGTCGACCTGCACGCCATCACGGTGCCACAGGACCCGACCGCGCTGCGCGAGAACACCCGGCGTACCGCGGCGCAGTACATCGCGGCCGGTATCGACCCCTCCGCCTCCACCCTCTACGTGCAGTCTCATGTGGCCGCACACGCGCAGCTCGCGTGGGTGCTCAACACCATCACCGGTTACGGTGAGGCGAGCCGCATGACGCAATTCAAGGACAAATCAGCCAGGCACGGCGCCGACGCCACGACGGTGGGCCTGTTCGCCTACCCAACGCTGATGGCGGCAGACATTCTGCTGTACCAGACGTCGATCGTGCCCGTCGGAGAGGATCAGCGCCAGCACGTGGAGCTGACGCGCGACCTCGCGGTTCGGTTCAACTCCCGCTTCGGTGACACGTTCACCGTGCCGGAGGTCGCCATCCAGAAGGAGACCGCCAAGATCTACGACCTGCAGAACCCCCTGTCGAAGATGTCGAAGTCGGCGGAGTCACACGCCGGGGTGATCTGGATGCTGGAGGACTCCGCGGTGACCCGTAAGAAGATCATGCGCGCCGTCACCGACACCGACGGCGGTGTGGTCTTCGACCGGGAGAACAAGCCCGGTGTCGCCAACCTCCTCACGATTTACTCCGTACTGGCCGAGCGGTCGACACAGTCCCTCGAGGACGAGTACGCCGGCCGCGGTTACGGCGACCTCAAAAAGGGCCTCGCCGAGGTGGTCACGTCGACGTTCGATCCGATTCGGGCGCGGGTGCAGGAGCTGCTCGACGACCCGGCCGAGCTCGACCGGTTGCTCGCTGTCAACGCCGCGCACGCCGCCGAGGTGGCCGACGCCACGCTCGACACCGTCTTCGAGCGCGTCGGCTTTCTGCGTCCCCGCTAGACCATGCTTCCGGTGAGGCTCGCATCGGCATCCGTTGTGCTCGATTCCCTTGAGGCAACGGATGCCCCACTCGTGCTCGAATACTGCCAGGACCCGCTCTTCGAGCGGTATCTGACGATCCCGTGGCCGTACCGGCGCGAGCACGCCGACGGCTTCATCGCCGAGTATGTGCCGGAAGGCTGGGCCGGAGACACCGAGTACACCTGGGCCGTGCGCGGCGCCGCGCGTCTTCCCATCGCCCCGCCGACCCCGCGGGGCGACCCCACCGCGCTGGTCGACGTGGTCCAGCCCGCCCCTCCAGCCCCGCCGGTCGAGCTGGTCGAGCTGGTCGAGCTGACCCTCGCCACGCCCCTCCTCGGCGTCATCGGTCTGCGCCGCCCATCCCCGGGCGTGGGGGCGTTCGGTTTCTGGCTGGGTGCACCGCACCGGGGCCTGGGCCTCATGCAGAAGGCCGAGCGGCTCGTGATCGATTGGGCGTTCGGCGCCGCCCTCGTGAGCACGATCCAGTGGGAGTGCCTGGTCGGAAACCGGGCATCGGCACGAACGGCTCGAGCGGCCGGTTTCACCTTCCTGGGCCGGGGGCCGTCGGCGTCCGCTGATCGCGACGGCGGGCATCCGTTGTCGTGGCATGCTGTGCTGCGAACCACCGACGACCGACTCGTGAAGCCGGGTTGGCCGTCGGAGATCGAGGCGCCGTGACACGGCCCGAACTCGTTCTCTTCGACCTGGACGACACTCTTTTCGCGCATCGCGAGGCGGTGGAAGATGGCATTCTGCGCCATCTCGCGGTCGTTCGTGGTGCGTTTCTCGCGGCGGATCCGGTGGCTGTGCAGTCGCTCTGGCGCAGCCTTGAGGAGGAGCATTATCACTCCTACCTGGCCGGGGTGCTCGACTTTCACGGGCAGCGGCGGGAACGGTCGCGTGATTTTGCGGCGGCCTACGGTCTGCGGCTCACCGATACCGAGGCGACGCGCTGGTTCGAGCGCTATTTCGTGCATTACCGCGAGAGCTGGCGGCTTCATGCCGATGCCATGCCGTGTCTCGATGAGCTCGCCGCCCGTATTCCCGGGGTGCGCGTGGGGCTGATTACCAACGGGGACCGCGCGTTCCAGAGCGAGAAGGTGCACCGCGTGGGCCTCAGCGACAGGGTGGAGCATGTGATCGCGTCCGGCGACCTCGGTTACGCGAAGCCGGACGCGCGTATCTTCCGGCACGCGTGTTCCGTCTTCGGGGTGGCTCCGGGCGCCGCCGTATACGTGGGCGACCGGATCCGTACCGACGCGATCGGGGCCGCGGAAGCCGGACTGGCGGCGGTCTGGATCGACCGGCGCGCGGCATCCGTCACCGAGGCCGACTCCGCCGACGCCGCCCGGCTGGGCGTTCTTCGCCTGGCCGGCCTCGCTCCCCTCGCCGCCGCCCTGGCCCCCTGACCGCCGGCTCGTCGTCGCCCCGGCCCGCATCTGCCGGCCCTTTTCCCACGCTGCGTGTTGCTAGTTCAGGAGATCCGGCCGGCGTGACTACGACTCCCGCACTGCTCCGCGGGCCACCCCACCCACCCGCCGCGGATCTCCTGAAGTAGCAACGCGGCGGACTCAGCACGCGCTCAGGAATCGGAGACGGGTACCCGTTGCTGCTCCAGGAGGTCGGTCGCGTGCATCCGCGACTGGCCGGGCGGAGTGGAATCCGCTTCCGCGGGAAGGTCACTTCTCCTGAATTAGCGATGGGCGGGCAGGAAACGCCTCACACAAAAAGGGTACGAAAGCGATTGCGGGCAGCCAGTAGGCCCATGATCGCGGCAATCACACGCTCCGGTCGGTACATGATGTCTTTGTAGAGGGCTCGGTAGGTCACATACCCGAGGATGGCCAGAGCACAGTCTCGCGTGCGGTCCGCGGAATGACGTTCCCAGCCATCATGGAACTTGCGGCTGTCTGCCTCGACGACGAGGAAACCTTCAATGAGAAGGTCCACGCGTCCGATGGGTGCGATGGCGACCTGGATCTCGCAGTGCACGCCGGCCGTGAGAACGATCCAGCGCAGCACGCTTTCCTGACCAGATTCACTGCGCCGGTCGACACGGCGGCGAACGTACTGCAGTTCCTCGGGCAGGTCAGCGAAGATGCCCGCCACCGCAGCGACCGGAAGAAGCTTTTGGTGAAGCGCGTTTTCAAGTGTGGCCAGGGCGAATCGTGGTCTTTGACACCGAAAGACCTGAATCAGGGCATCAGGCAGCGAGACCCGATATTCGTTGCCTCCGTCGGGCCTGCGCAGCTGGTCCCAGTGAAGTTCGACTCCGTCGCGATTCTCGTTGGCGAGTCGCTGAAAGCGGTCGTGGGGGGCGCGGAGCCGCGACGCCGTGGGGTCGACATGAATGTGCGCGAAGCGCTCCTCGAAGGCGAAGACGCCGGCATCCGCTGCGGCGGAAATACACCCGAGCCGTCCACCGACGCGCACGGCTTCCAAGACGTGCGGGCTGGTAGCCGGAAGTGCGTAGTACCCGCGGCGAACCCGTACCAGAGTGCCCTCATCAACGGCGTCTCGGAGCACCCGGCATGTGGCTCCGGCGACCTTCAGCTCAGCCGTCTCAAAAATCGTTCGATTGGCGCCAGCGAAGTGTTGCGACCAGTTCATGGGGCCAGTGTGCGCGACGGCGGACAGGCCGTCGTCGTGGAAAAATGCATCTGTGGACAATGCCACGGTCTCGTCTCCTGGGGAGAGAGCGCGGCCGAACGGCGCCCCGGTTGCTACTTCAGGAGATCCGGGCAGGCTCGTCGCATCCGCCGCACTGCTCCGGGCCGGCGAGTCACCATTTCGCCGGATTTCCTGAACTAGCAACACGCGGGACGCGGCACAGAGACGCGAGAAGCCCGGTGGCCGCAGAGCGACCGCCGGGCTTCAGGTGAGGCGGGTGGAGCGAGTGAGGCGGCGCCGGTTAGCGCACGTCTTCGTCGACCCAGTCGAGGGTCTTGGTGACGGCCTTCTTCCAGTTTCGCAGCAGACGTTCGGACTCGTCCTTGTCCATCGACGGCTCCCAGCGGGCGTCCTCCTGCCAGTTGGAGCGCAGGTCGTCGAGGTCGCTCCAGAAGCCCACGGCGAGGCCTGCCGCGTAGGCGGCACCGAGCGCTGTGGTCTCTGCAACAACGGGTCGCACGACCGGCACACCGATCATGTCAGCCTGGAACTGCATGAGCAGGTTGTTGGCCGTGGCCCCGCCGTCTACCTTCAGTTCGGTCAGCGGCACTCCGGAGTCAGCGTTCACCGCGTCGAGAACCTCACGCGTCTGGTACGCAATGGCCTCAAGCGCGGCGCGGGCGATGTGGCCCCTGTTCACGTAGCGGGTCAGGCCAACGAGGGCGCCCCGGGCGTCCGAGCGCCAGTACGGCGCGAAGAGTCCGGAGAACGCCGGCACGAAGTAGGCCCCGCCGTTGTCGTCGACCGTCTTGGCGAGCGTCTCGATCTCCTCGGCGGACTTGATCATGCCGAGGTTGTCGCGCATCCACTGCACGAGCGAACCCGTGACGGCGATGGAACCTTCGAGGGCATAGTGCGTTTCTCCGTCGCCGAGCTTGTAGCCCACGGTGGTGAGCAGCCCGTTCTTGGAGTGCACGATTTCGGTGCCGGTGTTGAAGATGAGGAAGTTACCGGTGCCGTACGTGTTCTTGGCCTCACCCTGGTCGAACGCAGCCTGGCCGAACGTGGCAGCCTGCTGGTCGCCGAGAATTCCAGCGATCGGAACCTCGCGGAGCAGGCTGTGCCCGCTCGCGGTGCCGTAGACCTCTGACGAGGACTTGATCTCAGGCAGCATCGACTTGGGCACGTCGAACGCAGCCAGGATCTCGTCGTCCCACTGCAGAGTCTCGAGATCCATGAACATCGTGCGGCTCGCATTGGTCACGTCAGTGGCGTGGACGCCGCCCTCAGTGCCGCCGGTGAGGTTCCACAGGACCCAGGAGTCCGTGGTGCCGAACAGGAGATCGCCGGCATCCGCCTTCTCGCGTGCGCCCTCGACGTTCTCGAGGATCCACACGATCTTGGTTCCCGAGAAGTACGTGGCGAGCGGCAGGCCGACCTTCTGCTTGAAGCGCTCAACACCGCCGTCGGCCGCGAGGCGATCGACGATGGGCTGCGTGCGGGTGTCCTGCCAGACGATCGCGTTGTAGACCGGGACTCCGGTGGTCTTGTCCCACACAACGGCGGTTTCGCGCTGGTTCGTGATGCCAATGGCCTCGATGTCGTGGCGGGTGATGTTCGCCTTCGAGAGCGCCTGGCCAATGGCCTCACGGGTGTTGTCCCAGATCTCCTTGGGGTCGTGCTCGACCCATCCGGCCTTCGGGAAGATCTGCTCGTGCTCGAGCTGACCGGTGGAAATGATCGAACCGGACTTGTCGAAGATGATCGCTCGTGAGCTCGTGGTGCCCTGGTCGATCGCGAGTACGTACTTGGTCATTCTTAACTCCTTTGTTGAGAGAATTTGAGCTGATACGGGGTGACGCTAGGCGAGGATCGGGAGCAGCGCGGTCGACGCGAACCCGGCAAGGAGGCCACCGAGGATGGGGCCGAGGACAGGCACCCAGGAATACGCCCAGTCGGACGAGCCCTTGCCCTTGATCGGCAGGAAGAAGTGCGCGATGCGCGGTCCGAGGTCACGGGCCGGGTTGATGGCGTAGCCGGTCGGCCCACCGAGGGAGGTACCGATCACGATAACGAGCAGGGCAACCGGGAGGGCACCGAGGGCCGCGAGACCGGCCGGCCTCGCCGTTGCGTCCGAAGGCGATCACGACGAACACCAGGATGAAGGTGCCGATGATCTCGGTGACGAGGTTCCAGCCGTATGACCGGATGGCCGGGCCGGTGGAGAAGACGCCGAGTTTGCTCGCGGCTTCGGGCTCCTGATCGAAGTGCTGCTTGTACGCAAGCCACACGGCGACGGCACCGAGGATGGCACCGATCATTTGACCGGCGATGTAGACGAGCACCGAAACGACGTTGACCGGCACCCCCGCACCGAATTCGGTGGCACCGGACGCGACGAGCCCGAGCGTGACCGCCGGGTTGATGTGAGCGCCCGAGTTGTACGCGGCGATGACACCGGCGTAGACCGCGAGGCCCCAACCGACGGTCACCATCAGGAAGCCGCCGCCGAAGCCCTTGTTCTTTGCCAGCGCGACGTTGGCGACCACTCCAGTACCGAGCAAGACGAGGATGGCAGTTCCCACTACCTCCGATAGAAATACAACTCCGAGATTGTCCACATTGACCTTTCTGATGGGAGAAAAACTCAGCGAAAGCGTGCGTGAGCACGTTTCCCCTTGACTTGGTACAAACCGTATCGGGGTACGGACGTTTCTGGGTGGTAATCCGGCTGCACATTCGTGCAATTTGCTCCACAATCGCAGCGGATGCCGCGGGCACGCGAGGGCCAACGGCATCCGTTTACGTGTGGCTGAGCACTGTCCTCTCAGCGAACGCCACGCCGTGAACGTCGCTCAGAATCTGTTCAGCGTGCTGGACCTCCTGGGCACAGCGATCCGCCGACCAGCCGAGCACGCCAGCCAGGATGTCGGCGAGCTCATCGATCAGGGGCGACGTCGCTGAACCGACGAAGGCCATGCTCGTGCGCCGCAGCAGCACGTCGATCAATCGCACAACGGATTCGGTCTGGGCGAGGTATTCGATCTCGCGGCGCGAGTAGCCGTCGTTGTTGGTGAGCAGGGCATCCGCTTCGAGGGAGAGGAAGTCGATGATGTCGGCCGCATGCGTGCCGTATCGGGCCAGGAGCTGCTCGGCACGTGCCGAGCCCACCTCGTCACCGTGGGCCGTGACCCACACCTTGTGTGCGGCATCGGTTGTCGGCCAGGAGCGGCCGCCGCCGATGGCGAGGCCCTCGGTGGAGACGGTACGCGCCATACCGATCAGCTCAAGAACCTGAGAGCTGAGGTTCTCTGCGAGGGCACGGAACGTGGTCCACTTGCCGCCCACGAGGCTCAGCAGGGTGCCGGGGCGCCCGTCCGCCGAGCGGCGTTCCAGCGGGCGGGATTCGATGCGGTAGTCGCGAGAGACGAAGCCGGGCTGCTCGTCGTCGTGGCGGGGCAACGGGCGCACCCCGGAGAACCGGAAAACGATGTTGGAACGGTCGACGGAGACGGTTGGGAAAACGTGCGCGACGAGTTCGAAGAAATAATCGACCTCGGCTTCCGTGCAGCGAATCGGCTTCGTCATGTCGTGCTCAAGGTCGGTCGTTCCCACCAGAACGCGGCCCTTGAGCGGGTAGATCAAGACGATGCGGCCGTCTTCGTGCTCGAAGAAGATCTCTCGACCGCCCGTGGCTGCGAGCAGCTCGGGGCTGTCGAGAACAATGTGTGACCCCTTGGTGCCGCCCATGAACGCACTCGGCTGCCCGAGGGCATCGTTGGTGTGGTCGGTCCAGGGTCCGCTGGTGTTGACGACGACGTCGGCCGCGAAGCTGAACTCTTCACCCGTGATCGCGTTCCGCAGACGTACGCCTTCCTCGTCCATGCCAACGGCTTCGACGTAGTTGGCCGCGCGGGCGTTGCTGCCGGCGTCGAGGCCGTCGCGCAGCACATCGAGGGCGAGGCGCTCCGGATCGTGCATGGCCGCGTCGTAGTAGGTGGCGGTGTATTTGAGTCCCGCGTTGAGCTGGGGCAGAGCGGCAAGGGCCTTCTTGCGGCCCGCGAACACATGACGGGGGACGGTGCCACCATCGCGGGAGAAGGAGTCGTAGAGCACCATGCCGAGTTTGATGAGCAGCGCGCCACGCTCAACGTGCTTGCTGCCCTGCTTGTGCGTGAGAAAACGCAGCGGCGCGGAGAGCACGCCGGAGAACGTCGAAAAAATGGGGATTGTCGTCTGGAGCGGCTTCACGTAGTGCGGCGCGATCTTGATCAGACCGTTGCGTTCCTCGACGGACTCCTTGACGAGCCGAAACTCGCCGTTCTCGAGGTAACGAACCCCGCCATGGATCATGTGTGAACTCGCCGCCGACGCGCCGGACACGAAGTCGCCGCGGTCAACAATGACCACGTCCACTCCCTGGAGGGCGAGGTCGCGGAACGTCGCGATTCCGTTGATGCCGGCCCCGATGATGAGCACCTGGGCACGGGGACGTTCTACGAGGGCTGCCTGAGCCTGCACTGCATTGGACTTCGCCATTCGGTCACCTCTGTCGTGTGGGGCTTGCGCTGGGGCAAGCACATGTGAATAAATCAATCCTGACAGTTCGACACAAATTCTCAACTGGAATGAACAAACGTGCACCCGCCAGACGCTCTCCAGATCGACGATCCCGGCCAGTCCGATCGCACGCGCGACGCGCTCCGTGCGGCTCACCTGTATTACATGCAGGACCTCACGATGGATGCGATCGCTCGCGAGCTCCACACCTCACGTTCCTCGGTATCTCGCCTGCTCAGCCACGCCAGGTCCAGCGGTCTCGTCGACATCCGCATCCACTCGCCCATGGATGCCCCCGGCCGGATCGAGAAGGAAATCCTCGACCGTTTCCAGGTCACCGCGCACGTCGTTCCGGTGCCGGACCGGGCGAGCGATGTGGACCGGCTGGAGCGCGTCGCGCTGTCGGTTGCACGAATGCTCGGCCAATACTTCGACTCGAACATGACCATGGGCATCGCGTGGGGCTCGACAATGAACGCGATCAGCCGCCATGTCACGATCAAGGCCACCCACAATTCGCAGATTGTGCAGCTCAACGGCGCCGGCAACATGAGCACCACCGGTCTGGGTTACGCGAGCGAGATTCTCGGTCGTTTCGGCACCGCGTTCGGCGCGCACGTGCAGCAGTTCCCGGTGCCGGCGTTCTTCGACGACCCGGAAACCAAGCAGGCCTTCTGGCGCGAACGCAGCGTGAGCCGACTGCTCGAAATGCAGAAGCGGATGGACGTGGCCCTGTTCGGCCTGGGTTCACCGTTCTCCGAGGTGCCCAGCCGCGTCTATGCCGGCGGTTACCTTGAGGCGGCCGACTACGCGTCGCTCAGCGAGTCGGGCGCCGTCGGCGACGTCGCGACCGTTTTCTTTCGTGCAGACGGGTCGACCGACGGGATTCCGCTCAACCTGCGCGGCACCGGCCCCGACTTCACCGTGCTGCGCCGCACGCCGCGCCGCATCTGCGTCATCGCCGGCACGTCGAAGCTCGCGAGCCTGCATGGCGCGTTGCGTGCCGATCTCATCACCGACCTGTTCGTGGACGAGGGAACAGCCCGGGCACTGATCGCCGACTCCTGACAGCCGGTTGCGGCCGGAGCGTGACGGGAATAACACGGGTTGCCGCGTGTTGAGTCATACTAGAAGCAAGAAACGTGCTCCGGGGTCGGTGAAAATCCGAACCGGCGGTGAAAGTCCGCGACCCGTTAGTTCTCAGGAACGAAACGGTTGAGCTGGTGAAATTCCAGCACCGACGGTTAAAGTCCGGATGAGAGGCGCACGAGTCGAGTGACCATTTGAGGTCCCTCGACGGGTTTTCGCTTGCGCGGTACCCAAAAATTTCCCCGGAGTTTGTCGATCGACGAATGAGGGTGATTATGAGCGAAGCGCACGCACTCAATGTGCCCCGATCAGTCGACGCCGCCATGGTTCGCGCGTTCGCGATTGCCGAGAACGGGCCCGCGACCGGCATCAACCCCCGCGTCGGGTGCGTCATCCTCGCTCCCGACGGTCGTACCCTCAGCGAGGGCTGGCACCGCGGCACCGGCACCTCGCACGCCGAGGTCGACGCCCTGTCCCTCCTTTCCCCCGGCCAGGCGCGCGGCGCCACGGCCGTTGTCACCCTCGAACCGTGCAACCACACCGGGCGCACCGGGCCCTGCGCGTCCGCGCTGATCGAGGCCGGCATTTCCCGCGTCGTCTACGCCGTGAACGACCCCGGGCGGTGCTCCTCGGGCGGCGCCAACCGGCTGCGCATGGCGGGCGTCCATGTCGACGGCGGACTGCGCGAAGATCAGGGCGAAGCGTTTCTTGGCGACTGGCTCGTCGCTGCACGCCTCGGCCGCCCCTTCGTGACGCTCAAATGGGCCTCGAGCCTCGACGGTCGGGCCGCCGCCGCCGATGGCACCAGCCAGTGGATCACCGGCGCTGCCGCGCGCGCCGACGTGCATCGCCGCCGCAGCCTCGCCGGCGCCATTCTCGTGGGCACCGGAACCGTGCTCGCCGACGACCCCTCACTCACCGCGCGCGCCGATGACGGCACGTTGCTTCCGACCCAGCCCGTGCCCGTGGTCATCGGGCGCCGCTCCATCCCCTCGGATGCCGCGGTGCACGCCCACCCGCACCCACCACTGCGCCAGCTCACCGACGACCTGCCCGCCGTGCTCGCGGAGTTGCACGCCCGCGGCATCCGCACGGCGTTCATCGAGGGCGGCCCCACCCTCGCGAGCGCGTTCGTCGCGGCCGGCCTCGTCGACGAGTACCTCGTTTACCTTGCCCCCACGCTGCTCGGCGGTCCCCGCCTCGCCCTTGGCGACATTGGGGTTGCCACGATCAACGACCAGCGCACCCTATCCATTCATTCGACCGACCGGCTGGGCGACGACATCCTCGTCATCGCCCACCCCAGATAAGGACCAGCATGTTCACCGGAATCATTGAAGAGCTCGGCCGCGTCGAGCGCATTGACCGCAGCCCGGATGCCGCGCGATTCACCATCCATGCCCCGCTGGCGGTAGCGGATGCCCGCCACGGCGACTCGATCTCGGTGAGCGGCGTCTGCCTCACCGTGGTGGACCGCACCGACGAGACCTTCACAGCCGACGTCATGGCCGAGACCCTGCGCATGTCGACGCTCTCGGCTGCCGTGGAGGGCAGCCCCGTAAACGTTGAGCGCGCCGCGCTCGTCGGCGGACGACTGGGCGGACACATCGTCCAGGGACACATCGACGGCACGAGCATCCTTCTCACCGTCGTTCCCGGCGATGCCTGGCGCGTGCTGCGGTTCAGCCTCTCCCGCGAACTCGCGCCGCTCGTCACAAGCAAGGGCTCGATCGCCGTTGACGGGGTGTCCCTCACCGTCAGCAATATCAGCCCCGCGAGCGAGGTCGATCAATGGTTCGAGGTCTCCCTCATTCCGGAAACACTCGCCGCCACCACACTTGGCGCCCGCACCGTGGGCGAACACGTCAACATCGAAACGGACATTCTCGCCCGCCATGTGGAGCGCATGCTCGCCCTGGCCGCCGCGGAATCAACAAGGAGTGCAGCATGAGCCTCGTCGACATCCCCACCGCCCTCGCCGAGCTGCGGTTGGGCAAACCCATCATCGTGGCCGACGATGAGGGTCGCGAGAACGAGGGCGATGTCATCATCTCCGCCCAGCTCGCCACCCAGCAGTGGCTCGCGTGGACCGTGCGCTACTCCTCGGGCTTCATTTGCGCGCCGATGACCAACGACCTCGCCGACACCCTCGATCTGCCGGTGATGGTGCTGAACAACGAAGACGCGCGCGGAACGAACTACACGATCAGTGTCGATGCCGCCTCCGGCGTCACCACGGGCATCAGCGCAGCTGACCGCGCGCAGACCCTGCGTGTGCTCGCCGACCCGAATTCCACGCCCACAAGCCTGCACCGGCCCGGCCACATCCTGCCGCTGCGCGCTGTGGACGGCGGCGTGCGGGAACGCGCGGGCCACACCGAGGCCGCGGTCGACCTGATGAAGCTCGCCGGTCTCGCCCCCGTCGGCGCGATTTGCGAGATCGTCGCCGAGGACGGCGAGATGATGCGCCTGCCCGGCCTGCTCGATCTCGGCGAGCGCGAGGGTGTCGTGGTCATCACGATCAAGGACCTCATCGAGCACCTCAACGAGCACCACGGCGTGGCTCCCCTGCCCGCCCTGCTGCCGCTCGCGGAGGCTCCGCGGGTGGACTTCGAGGTGGAGACGACCGTCCCGACCCGGCATGGTTCGTTCCTCGTGCGGGCCTACCGCGACCGGATGACCGGCGCCGATCACGTTGCGATTATCTCCGGCACCCCCCGCAACGGCGCGCTCGTGCGCGTGCACTCCGAGTGCCTCACCGGTGAGGTGTTCGGTTCGCTCAAGTGCGAGTGCGGCCCGCAACTCGACGCGGCGCTCGAAACCATCAACAGCCAGGGCGGTGTGGTCGTGTACCTGCGCGGCCAGGAGGGGCGCGGCATCGGCCTCATCAACAAGCTCCGCGCGTATCACCTGCAGGAGGACGGCCTCGATACCCTCGACGCGAACCTCGCCCTCGGTCTCCCGGCCGACTCGCGCGACTACGGCGCGGCGACGGGCATTCTGCGCGACCTCGGCCTAACCGAGGTGCGCCTGCTCACCAACAACCCGGAGAAGGTGCGCCAGCTCGAAGACAACCAGGTGACCGTCACCGAGCGCGTACCGCTCGTCGTGGGGATCGGCGCACACAACGTGGACTACCTCCTCGCCAAGCGCGACCGCATGGGCCACCACATCAATGAGCAGGACCTCCTGAAGGGCACAACAGTATGAGCATCGAAGGTTCCCCCACCATCAACGTTGACGGGACTGGACTGCGGGTCGTCGTGGTCGCCGGGCAATGGCACGTCGAAATCACCGACGGCCTTATTGCGGGTGCGGTGCGCGTGCTCGAAGCATCCGGTGCCGACTTTTCGGTCATTCGGGTTCCGGGCAGCTTCGAACTGCCCGTGGCCTGCAAGGTTGCGCTCGAGCATGGCGCCGACGCGGTCGTCGCCCTCGGCGTGATCATTCGCGGCGGCACCCCGCACTTTGAGTTCGTGTCGAATGCGGCGACGGATGGCCTCACTCGCGTCGCCCTCGATACGGGCAAGCCCGTGGGCTTCGGCGTCCTCACCCTCGACGATGAGCAGCAGGGCCTCGACCGTGCCGGCCTGCCCGGGTCGAAGGAGGACAAGGGAGAGGAAGCCGCCACGGCCGCGCTCGCGACGGCCGTGCTGCTGCACGAGCTTCGCCGCTGAGCCCGCGCGGCTCAGGCGGTTGGGGAGGTCACGTCAAACGGCATTGTGCAGCCCGCGTAGGGTCGAACCCTGACCTCGTCGAGGGGTCATCTCTTTCCCGCGTTGTGTCGGCTGCCGTTTCTGGGCCTGGCGCATCCCCTTCCTGTTCTCCGCCGCCATGGTGATCGTGGGCCTCGGGGGCGCCTCCGCCCCGTGGCGAGCGAGACCCTAACGACGGCCGTCAAGACCAGGCGTGTGGAGAAGCTGCCGCTCGTCGCCGTCTTCGGGTCCAACTAGCGCGAGCGCATCCTCGTCACGTTGTTCATCGTGGTCTTCCGGCTTATGTTCGTGCCCCTGCTCGGTGCCGGGTTCGTGGGGGTGATGTTCTTCCTGATCCTGGGATTCTCCCTCATGGGCATGACGTTCGGACCGATGGGAGCCCTGCTGCCGGGACTCTTCCCCACGGCCGTGCGCCACACGGGCTCCGCCTTCGCCTACAACATGAGCTCAATCCTCGGCGCGGCGGTTAAGATCGTGGGGTGAGTATTTCGCCTAACACCAGCACCAGCAAGGCCGCGTCCGACAACCAGGCGCCCGGCGAACGTTCCCCGGGGTCTGGCAAGGGCGGCCGCGCTCCGAGGCCGCCCCGCACGCCGCGCCCCGCACGCCGCGGTGCCGGTGGATCGCCCACGGACACGGGGCCGCGCGCGAGCTTCAGCCAGCTGCTGCCGTATCTGTTGGAGCACAAGAAGGTGCTCGCCTTCGTCATCGTGCTGAGCATCCTCGGCGCGGCCGCGAGTCTCGCCCAGCCCCTGCTCGTGAGCCAGGTGATCACCAGGGTGCAGGCAAACACTCCTCTCGACTCGCTCGTCATCGCCCTCGTCGCCCTCGTGGTCATTTCCGGCCTGATCAGCGGTTACCAGCATTACCTGCTGCAGCGCACCGGCGAGGGCGTCGTGCTCTCGAGCCGCCGCAAACTCGTGGGGCGGCTGCTCCGACTTCCGATCAGCGAGTTTGATGCCCGCCGCACCGGCGACCTTGTCTCCCGCGTGGGCAGCGACACCACGCTGCTGCGCGCGGTGCTCACCCAGGGCCTCGTGGAGGCCATCGGCGGGTCACTGACCTTCGTCGGCGCGCTCATTGCCATGCTCGTGATCGACCCGGTATTGCTCGGGCTGACCGTGCTCGTGATCACCGTTTCGGTGGTCACGGTCGTGCTGCTGTCGCGTCGTATTCGCACCGCGAGCCAGGCGGCGCAGGCCAAGGTGGGTGACCTCGCCGCGAGCGTGGCGCGCGCAATCAGCGCCATCCGTACCGTGCGGGCCTCCAACGCCACCGAGCGTGAGGTGGCCGCGATCGAAGAGGATGCCCACGGCGCCTGGCGCATGGGCATCCAGGTCGCCAAGATCTCCGCACTCGTCGTGCCGATCGCCGGCATCGCCATGCAGGTCTCCTTTCTCGTGGTGCTCGGCGTCGGCGGTTTCCGCGTCGCGAGCGACGCGATCACGATCGCGGACCTCGTGGCGTTCATCCTCTTCCTGTTCCTGATGATCATGCCGCTCGGCCAGTTCTTCGGCGCGATCACCTCGGTGAACTCGGCGCTCGGTGCGCTCGGCCGGATCGAGGAGATCATTGATCTGCCGTCCGAGAGCCAGTTCGACCGCGACATTGCCCCCCTCGCCATGACCGTGGGCGCCGCGAACGCGAGCGTGCGTCCCGACGCTCCCGCGATCTCCTTCGAAAACGTGCAATTCGGCTACCAGGCCACCCCCGTGCCCGTGGACGCCGAAGCTGCCGGATCCGCTGGGCCCTCGGCCGGCGCCACGGAGACTCCCGTTTCCGAGCTGCGTGAGGTGCTGCATGGAGTGTCGTTCAGCGCACCGCGAGGTTTGCGCACGGCGCTCGTTGGGCCATCCGGGGCCGGCAAGAGCACGATTCTTGCACTGATTGAACGGTTCTACGACGCCGATGCCGGCGTTGTGCGGCTCGGCGGCCTCGACATCCGCACGCTCGATCGCAAAGCGCTGCGCTCCCAGATCGGCTATGTGGAGCAGGACGCCCCCGTGCTCGCCGGCACGCTGCGCGACAACCTCACGCTGGCGACTCCCGACGCCACCGACGCGGAGTGCATAGAGGTACTGCACGCGGTGAACCTCGGCGATGTGCTCGACCGTGACCCGGCCGGCCTCGGCGCGAGCGTCGGCGAATCCGGGGTGAAGCTCTCCGGCGGTGAGCGCCAGCGGCTCGCGATCGCGCGCGCGCTCCTCTCGGCGCCGCCCATTCTGCTTCTCGACGAGAGCACCTCAAGCCTCGACGGTGCCAACGAGCAGAAGATGCGCGCCGCGATCGACGCCGTGGCGCAAGACCGCACGCTCATCGTGATCGCGCACCGGCTCTCCACCGTGGTCGACTCTGACCAGATCGTGGTGCTCGATCACGGCGCGGTGATCGGAACGGGCACGCACGCCGAACTCGTCGCGTCCACGCCGCTCTACCGCGACCTCGCGAAGCACCAGCTGCTCGTCTAACGCCTCCCTAGCCTCGGCGGAACCGCAGGGTCAGCAGCTGGAAGGGCCGCAGTTCGAGGGCGACCAACTCCCCCGACACCGGCGAAAACATCGGAGGGTGCGACTCGACCCTGCCCGGTGTCCCCGATTGGGAGTGGGATGCGTCGGGGAGGCGACGTTCCAGAAGATCGGTTGCGTAGACCTCCGTGGCGCTGAGAGCGTGACCGAGCAGCGCGCGGCTGCGCGATCCGTGCGCCTCATACAGCCGCACGATCACGTCGCCGCTGCCGTCCTCCGCGAGTTTCACAGCCTCGATGACCACGGCCGGGTTGTCGATGCGCAGCAGGGGCTCGACCGCCGCGCTCTCGACGCCGATCACCTCCCGCAGCGGGAGGTTCAGCCGATAGCCCTCGGCCACCGCGTCGGCGATACCGGCACCAATCCGCACGGACACGCTCATCGAGTGGGTGCCCTGGTCGGCGAAGGGGTCAGGGAAGAGTGGCGCACGCACCAGCGACAGCCGCACGGTTGTGTGGGTCGTTCCGCCGGCATCCGTTGACCGTTCAATGTCGTGGCCATACGTGGAATCGTTCGCCACGGCCACGCCGTAACCTGGCTCCCCCACGTGTACCCAGCGGTGCGCGCAGGTCTCGAACCGGGCGCTGTCCCACGACGTGTTGGCGTGCGTCGGACGGTAGATGTGGCCGAACTGGATCTCGGAGGCGGCACGGTCGGCGTGCACGTCAAGGGGGAAGGCCAGTTTGAGCAGTTTCTGCCGTTCGTGCCAGTCGATCGCGAGGTGCACGTCAATGGCTGGTGAGCCGGCCGCGAGACTCACGCGCTGCTCGATCCGCGAAGAGCCGAAGGTGCGGGTCACGCGCACGCCCACGCGCTCCGGGGTCTCAAGGACGACCGCGACTTCGTCGGCCGCCGTGAGTTCTTCAACGTTGCGGCGATAGTGCTCGTCGATATCCCACGCATCCCACTGCGTGGGCGTGTCCCGGTGCAGCAGCAGCAGGTTACCGCGCTGGCCGGCCGGGATCACCTCGCGGTCGGCCACGACATCGCGCACCGAGGAGAAGAGCCCGTCAGCGTCGATCGTCACGGCGACGAGGTCGTTGTGCAACACGATCCCCGCGGGAGTGCGGGTGACGCGGGCTCCCGCCTCGGCGACGGCCGCACCGCCGCCGAGGGCCGCAACCCCCTCAAGCGCATACGGGCCGGCGTTGAGGGCAAGCGTGGCAGACCCGTGGCCGCACAGCGCACGAACGGACGTCTCGATCAGCCCGTCCAGCGCCTCCGCGACCAGCGCGTAGTTGCGTTCGGCCTGCTGGTGAACCCACGCGATCGACGAGCCGGGCAGGATGTCGTGGAACTGTTGCAGGAGCACGGTGTGCCAGGCCTGCTCAAGCGCGGCATAGGGGTACTCGGCCCCGACCTGCACCGCGGCGGTCGTGGCCCACAACTCGGCCTCGCGCAGCAGGTGCTCGCTGCGCCGGTTGCCGCGTTTGGTGCGAGCCTGCGAGGTGAACGTTCCGCGGTGAAACTCCAGGTACAGTTCCCCCGACCACACCGGCGGCTCGGCGTATTCGGTCTCCGCCGTCTCGAAGAACGCCCGCGGCGTGGACAGTTGCACCGTCGGCGAACCCTCAAGGTCTGCCGTGCGCCGCGCGGCCGCGATCATCTCCGCGGTGGGTCCGCCACCACCGTCACCCCAACCGAAGGGCACGAGCGACGTGTTCGCCATGCCCTTCTCGGCGTAGTTCCGTTCGGCTCTGGCGAGTTCGGCGCCTGAGAGCTCCGCGTTATAGTCAGCCACCGGCGGGAAGTGCGTGAAGATGCGTGTGCCGTCGATGCCTTCCCACAGGAACGTGTGGTGCGGAAACAGGTTGGTCTCGCTCCACGAGATCTTCTGCGTGAGAAACCAGCGAGACCCGGCCGCCGCGACGATCTGTGGCAACGCGGCCGAATACCCGAATGAATCCGGTAACCATACCTCGAGCGGTTCCACCCCGAATTCGCGCAGGAAGAATCGCTTTCCCGCCACAAATTGTCGAGCGAGCGCCTCACCCCCCGGCATGTTCGTGTCGGACTCGACCCACATGCCCCCCACGGGCACGAAAGCACCACGGGCAACGGCCGCCTTCACCCGCTCGAACAGTTCCGGGTAGACCTCCTTGAGCCACGCAAATTGCTGGGCGGATGAGGCGGCGAAGATGAAATCCGGGTTCTCGTCCATGAGACTCAAAACATTCGAAAACGTGCGGGCCACCTTGCGCACCGTCTCCCGCACCGGCCACAGCCAGGCGCTGTCAATGTGCGCATGCCCCACGGCGTGCACGCGGTGAGCACTCGCGTTCGCGCGCCTGGACAGTACCCCGACGAGTTCGGCGCGGCCGTCGGCAGCGGTCCCGGCCACGTTCTGCGGATCGACCGTGTCCATACAACGCTCCAGGGCACGGAGAATCTCGCCCCGACGCGCCGACGCGTCCGGCAGCTCGCCCAGCAGCCCGCGCAGGGCAGCGAAATCCTGCGCGAGCTCCCAGACGCCCTGATCTTTGAGGGCCACATCCGCCCGACGCAGCGTATACAGCGGCGCGGTCGGGGCGGTGGCCCGGTTCCCGAGGCTGGTCGGTGTGAAGCTGAAATCGGCGGCAATGTTGGGGTTCGAGGCGGCCTCCACGTACAGGTTGACCGTCGCTTCGCAAAGTGGGACCGACTGGTTCCTGGCTTCGACCGCTTTCACGATGACGCCGTCCGCGGTGTAGACGAGGCCCTCGGCCTGGAAACCGGGTACCGCGGTGCTGAATCCGAGGTCCACCACAAGCTCGGAGCGCAGCCCCGGCAGCTCGAACCAGCCTGCGGGAACCGTACCGGTCACATGGAACCAGGTTGTGCTCCACGGTGGTCCCCAGGCCGTACCGATCTGGAACGCCCGGAACGGCTGCTGCCTGGCGTCGTGAAAGGTGACCGGCTCTCCCGGCGCTTCCCAGACCTCAATGTTGAGCGGCAGACTGGTGCGGTACATTGCCGGGTGCAGCCGCTCGACGACGAAACGGTTGATCCTGAGCAGAACGAGCGCGCTGTTGTCGTGCATGCCAGCATCTTAGGCCCGCCGCACGACCGACGCGAGAAAGGCCCTGCCGTGGGACGCGACGGGGCCTTTCTGACGAGGGTGACTAGTCCTTGAGGTGGTAGCGCACGCTGGACAGCTCGGCGAGCAGAGCCGGCGGCATGCGGTCGCCGAACTGGTTGAAGTATTCCTCGGTGAGGTCGCACTCGGTCAACCAGCTGGTCCGGTCGATGTGGAAGAGCTGCTCAAGCGCATCCGCTGACAGGTCGAGACCCTTCAGGTTGAGGCCGTCCTCAGCCGGCAGCAGACCGATCGGGGTGTCGATCGCCTCGGCGTCGCCCTCCATCCGGCGAACCATCCACTCGAGAACTCGCGCATTCTCCCCGAATCCAGGCCAGATGAAGCCGCCATCGGCACCCTTACGGAACCAGTTCACTTGGAAGATTGCGGGAGCCTTGGTGCCGAGGGACTTGCCCACCTTGAGCCAGTGCGACCAGTAGTCGGCCATGTTGTAGCCACAGAACGGGAGCATCGCGAACGGGTCGCGACGCAGCTCGCCCACGATGCCGTCAGCGGCCGCGGTCTTCTCGGAGGAGATCGTGGCCCCCATGAAGACACCGTGCTTCCAGCTGCGCGCCTGGGCGACCAGCGGAACGTTTGTGGCCCGGCGTCCGCCAAACACGATCGCATCAATCGGCACGCCGTCGACGGCTTCCCACTCGTCGGCAATGGACGGGCATTGGGCGGCGGCCACGGTGAACCGTGAGTTCGGGTGTGCGGCCGGACGACCGGATGCGGGCGTCCAGTCCTTCCCCTGCCAGTCGATCAGGTGATCGGGGGCCTTCTCAGTGAGGCCTTCCCACCACACGTCCCCGTCATCGCGCAGGGCCACGTTCGTGAAGATCGTGTTGCCCCACATGGTACTCACCGCGGTCGGGTTGGTGAGCTCGCCGGTGCCGGGCGCGACGCCGAAGAAACCTGCCTCGGGGTTGATCGCCCAGAGACGTCCGTCGTCGCCCTTGCGGAGCCAGGCGATGTCGTCACCGATGGTCTCGACCTTCCAGCCGGGAATGGTCGGCTGCAGCATCGACAGGTTCGTCTTGCCACACGCGGACGGGAAGGCGGCGGCCACGTGGAACGTGCCACCTTCCGGGGAGGTGATCTTGATGAGCAGCATGTGCTCGGCGAGCCAGCCCTCGTCACGACCCATCACGGACGCGATACGCAGCGCGAACGTCTTCTTCGACAACAGCGCGTTTCCGCCGTAGCCCGAACCAAAGGACCACACCTCGCGCTCCTCGGGGAACTGCACGATGTACTTCGTGTCGTTGCAGGGCCACGTGACGTCGGGGCGCGCAACGCCGTCGGCGTCGACGAGGGGGTACCCGACGCTGTGGACGGTGTGTACCCAGGGGTCGCCGGCCTCGATCATGGTGATGATCTGCTCGCCCATGCGGGTCATGATGCCCATGTTGAGGACGACGTAGGCGGAGTCGGTGATCTCAACGCCGAGCTGCGAGATGGGGCCTCCGAGCGGGCCCATCGAGAAGGGAACGATGTACATGGTGCGACCACGCATGCTGCCGGCGAAGACACCCTTGAGTTCGCTGCGCATCGCGGTGGGCTCTGCCCAGTTGTTCGTGGGTCCGGCGTCGATCTCCTCGGTCGAGCAGATGAACGTGCGGTTTTCGACCCGGGCCACGTCCTTGGGGTTGGTTCGGGCGAGAAAGCTGTTGGGGCGCCATTCCGGGTTCAAGCGGATGAGCTGACCCGAGGTGACGAGCTCCTTGGAGAGTTCGTGCGCCTCGCGCGACGAGCCATCACACCAGACGATCCGGTCGGGCTGCGTGAGCTCGGCGACCTCCTGCACCCAGGCCTGAAGTGCCGGGTCAGTTGTTCCTGTGCGCTTCACGGCGGTCTCCGTATCTGTCTGGGGGGATGAACTTGTCAGGGTCATGTTATGGCCTTTCCAACGTCGCCTGCGAGCGAGATTGATCGGGGGGGGGGAAACCTTCGGGAGCATAATTTTCTCTCGTATCTCTAGAATGCCCCCTTTTTCTGTTTTCTTTCGTTAAAAAGCACGTTAATAATGGCAATTCTTTCGCTATTGTTAAGGAATGTCGCCTCAAGCCTCCGATCTGATCACCCTGGGCCATCGCATCCGTCACTTTCGCACGGAACGCGGCCTCACCCTCGACCAGCTCGGTGACCGGGTGAACCTCGCCGGGAGCCAGCTGTCGTTGATTGAGAACGGGCGCCGCGAACCCAAACTCTCGGCCCTGCAAGACCTCGCTGCCGCCCTCAGCGTGGATCTGGCCGAACTGCTGAGTCGTGAGGCGCCCAACAATCGCGCGGCGATGGAGATCCAACTCGACCGCGCGCAGAAGAATCCGCTTTATGGCGCGCTCGGCCTGCCACAGGTGAAGATCACCAAGGGCACCCCGCTCGCCGCGATCGAGTCACTGCTTGGGTTGCACCGCGAACTCGCCCGCCGCGCGAGCGAGGCGATCGCAACCCCAGAGGAGGCCAGGCGCGCGAACACCGAATTGCGGGAGCGCATGCGCGAACAGGGCAACTACCTGCCCGACATTGAGGAACTCGTGGAGGAGCGAGTGAAGATGAGCGGTCACACCTTCGGCGCCCTCACCCACCGCGAGGTGAGCGTCATGGCCGAGCAGCTGGGCTTCAGCCTCGTCTATGTGAACGATCTGCCCAGTTCCACCCGCTCGGTGACCGACCTCGTGAATGGCCGCATCTACCTGCCGCCGGCCTCGATTCCCGGCGGCCACGGTCTGCGCTCGATGGCCCTCCAGGCCATGGGGCACCGGCTGCTCGGACATGAGCGCCCCGACAGCTACGCCCAGTTCTTGTGGCAGCGCCTCGAGATCAACTACTTTGCGGCGGCGTGTCTCATGCCGCGCGACGCCGCCGTTTCCTTTCTGTCGAATGCCAAGGCCGAACGGGAACTCTCCGTGGAAGACTTTCGGGACGCCTTCGGGGTGACCCACGAGGCCGCGGCCCTGCGGCTGACGAACCTCGCGACCTCGCACCTGGACATGCCGTTGCATTTCTTGCGGGTGAACGGTGATGGGGCGCTGCAGAAGGGCTACGAGAACGACGGGCTGCCGTTCCCTGTGGACGTGACCGGCTCGATCGAGGGCCAGTTCGTGTGCAAGCAGTGGTCGAGTCGCAGCGCGTTCACGCACACGAATCGAACGACCGAGTTCTACCAGTACACCGACACCCCCACCGGAACGTTCTGGTCGGCCACGCAGACCGGGAAGACGGATGCTGGCGAATTCTCCATCAGCGTCGGCGTGCCGTTCGCGCAGTCCAAGTGGTTTCGGGGGCGGGAAACCACGCAACGGGCGGTGTCACGCTGCCCCGACGAGTCCTGCTGCCGGCGTCCCAACTCGGAGGCGGCGTCCCGCTGGGCCGGACGCGCGTGGCCGAGCGCCCGATTGCACGCGAATGTGCTCTCACCCCTGCCATCCGGCACGTTCCCCGGCGTCGACGACATGGAGGTCTACGAATTTCTCGAGGCCCACGCCGCCGAGTAGGTCTCGCTACGGGCGGGAGACGGCGTCCAACCGGGCGACCGTGCGGTTGTGGAAGAGCCTGACGACGAGGTACGGGCCGACAACGACCGCGATCAGGATGAGAAATACAAAGCTGCCGAGCTGTTCGGTGGCCAGGTTGCCGCCCCAGATCATCAGGACGAGGGTGCTCACCGTGAGCACCGTACCCGCGCGGGACCGCGACGGCGGGTTGCTCCAGAGTGGAATGTGCACCCCAGGATTGGCGCGAGACGTCAGCCGCACCGACGCGACCGAGCACACCGCGCTCGCCACGATCATGATGATTCCCAGGATGAACATGCGCTACTCCTCTAAACGGCTACTTTCGAGCCTAACCGGCCTTACGGGGCCCGTCGGGCGCTTCGGGGTGGCTATTTCGGCTGCATGCGGATGGCCCCGTCGAGCCGGATCGTCTCCCCGTTGAGCATCGAATTCTCCACAATGTGACGCACGAGGGCCGCGTATTCGTCGGGTTCCCCGAGACGACTCGGATGCGGCACCTGGGCGCCGAGGGAATCGCGAACGGGCTGCGGAAGTCCTTTCAGCATGGGGGTGTCGAAGATGCCGGGCGCGATGGTCATGACGCGAATCAGAGTCTGCGCGAATTCCCTGGCGAGCGGCAGCGCGAGGGCCGCGACACCACCCTTCGAGGCGGCGTAGGCCGCCTGGCCAATCTGCCCGTCAAAAGCGGCAACGGATGCCGTGTTCACGATGACACCGCGTTCGGCCGTTCCCTGCCGGCCGGTTCCGCCGATCGGCTCGGTGAGCTGCATGGCCGCGGCGGCGAGCCTGATCACGTTGAAGGTGCCCACGAGGTTGATGCGAATGGCGCGCTCGAAATCTTGCAGGGGCAGCGGTCCGTTGCGCCCCACGGTACGCGCGCCGGGGGCGATTCCGGCGCAGTTGACCACGATGCGCAGCGGGCCGAGTGCGCTCGCGGCGTCCACAGCCGTCTGCACGTCATCGGCGCTCGTCACGTCCCCGGCCACGAAGCGCACGGAGGGTCCGGTCTCGCTCAGGGAGGCGGCGACCTGCTGCCCCGGCGCTCCGGGGAGGTCGAGCAGCACCACCGCGGCACCGGCCGCGTGCAGGGCAGTTGCTGTGGCCAGGCCGAGGCCGGAGGCGCCCCCGGTGACGAGGGCGGAGCATCCGTCGATCTGCATTTAGTACCTTTCAATCAGCGTTGCGTTGGCCATGCCGCCGCCTTCGCACATGGTCTGCAGGCCCCAGCGTCCGCCGGAGGCCTCGAGTTCGTTCAGCAGCGTGCCGAGCAGGCGCGTACCGGAGGAGCCGAGCGCGTGCCCGAGCGCGATGGCACCGCCGCGCGGGTTGAGTCGCTCCGGGTTGGCGTCGAGTTCCCGCTGCCAGATGAGCGGCACGGAGGCGAAGGCCTCGTTCACCTCGTACACGTCGATGTCGTCGATGCCGAGGCCGGTGCGCTCAAGAATTCGCCGGGTCGCCGGAATGACGCCGGTGAGCATGAGGAGGGGGTCGCTTCCGGTGACGACGCCGGCGTGAAAGCGGGCACGGGGGGTGAGGCCGAGTTGTTTGGCGCGGGTGGCACTCATGATGAGCACAGCGGATGCGCCGTCGGTCAGCGGCGAGGAATTCCCGGCGGTGATATGCCAGTCAAGTTCGGGGAAGCGTGCCGCCGCGTGGTCGGTGAAGAAGGCCGGTTTGAGGCCGGAGAGGGAATCCATGGTCGTGGCGGGACGAATGGTCTCGTCGGCGGTGAGGTGTCGACCGTCGGGTGTCGTGACGCCGACGATCTCCCCGTTGAAATCGCCGCGCGTCGCCGCGGCGGCGGCTAACCGATGCGATCGGGCGGCGAAATTGTCGAGGTCGTCGCGGGTGAGACCCCACTTGGCGTTCATGAGCTCGGCCGAGATGCCCTGGTTCACCAGTCCCTCCGGATACCGCTCGTGCATCAGGGAGCCGAACGGATCCTGACCTCCCGCCGAAGAGCCAAGGGGCACTCGGCTCATCGACTCGACGCCACACGCGATGACAATGTCGTAGCTGCCAGCGATCACGCCCTGCGCGGCGAAGGTCGCGGCCTGCTGGCTGGAACCGCACTGGCGGTCAATGGTCGTTCCGGGCACGGAATCGGGAAAGCCCGCGCTCAGCAGCGCCGTGCGCGTCACGTTGTAGCTCTGCTCGCCGATCTGGCTCACGCAACCGCCAATCACGTCGTCGACGAGCGCGGGGTCAAGGTCGTTGCGGCGCAGCAGGTCGCTCAGTACGCCCGCGAGCAGGTCGGCGGGATGCACGCCGCTGAGGGCGCCGCCAGGTTTGCCTCGGCCGGAGGGAGTGCGAACGACATCGACGATGACAGCTTCATTGCTCATGCGACCAGCCTAGGCCGGTCGCGCCACTCCGCGAACAGCCGAGGTGTCGCCGGCACGGTATGCACGGTCGGGACGACCGGGACGGCGCGTTCTTCGCCGACAAGCGGTGGGAACGGCGCGGGGCGGACGGCTAGCTTGTCAGCGCCCACATGGCGACGGCGCTGGCCGCGGCCACGTTGAGCGAGTCAATGCCGTGCTTCATGGGAATCTGAACGACGCTGTCTGACGCCTCCAGTGCCTCCGGGGTCAGCCCCTCACCCTCGGCGCCGAGCAGCAGGGCCAGCCGTTCGTGTTCGTGACCGTTGAAGTCCCGCAGGCTCACGGCATCCGTGGTGAGGGCCAGCGCGGCCACGTGAAAACTGTGCCGGGTGAGCACCTCCCGGGTGGATGGCCAGTCCCCCACGCGCGTCCACGGAACCTGCAGCACGGTGCCCATGGACACGCGGATCGCCCGGCGATAGAACGGGTCGGAGCAGTGCGGCGTCACCAGGATGGCATCGGCACCGATGGCCCCCGCGGAGCGGAAAATGGCGCCCACGTTGGTGGGATCGGACACGTTCTCCAGAATGACGATGCGGCGGGCCCCGGCCAGCAGCGTCTCAGCGTCGGGCAGTGCGGGGCGGTGCATGGCCGCAATGACACCGCGATGCAGGATGTAGCCGGTGAGTTCGGCAAGTAGTTCACCGGGTCCCACGAACACCGGCACATGTTCCGCCCAGACGCCGAGCACGGCCGCGGCCTCATCGGCGGTGTTGCCGAGGGCCAGGACCGATCGAGGTTCATGCCCCGCGCGTAATGCTCGCTCCAGGACTAATGCCGACTCGGCTATATACAGCCCGTGCTCTGTTCCGCGCGCCTTCTTGAGGGCAACATCGGTGAGGTGGGCATAGTCCACGAGCCGCGGATCGCTCAGGTCGGCAATCTCGATAATGGGCATCCGCCCAGTCTACCGAGCACCCTCCCGGCTCGCGGGAGGGTGCTCGGCGCCACCCGAGTGCCGCTACCCAGCGAAGGGATCGGGCGTGAGGGTGTACTTCGTGGAGAGGTACTCGCGTATCCCCTCCAGTCCACCCTCGCGGCCGAGACCGGACTGCTTCACTCCACCGAACGGCGCGGCCGCGTTGGACACGACGCCGGTGTTGAGGCCGAGCATCCCGGTCTCCAGACGTTCCATCATGCGCTGGCCACGAGCGAAATCAGCGGTGAAGACGTAGCCGATCAGGCCGAAGTTACTGTCATTGGCCAGGCGCACCGCCTCGTCGTCATCGGCAAAGGTCGTGATCGCGAGCACGGGACCGAAGATCTCTTCCGCGAGGATATCGCTGCCTGCGGTCACTCCGCTGATCACGGTCGGGGCATAGAACGTGCCGGGTCCGTCGAGGGCGGTACCGCCGGTGTGCACAACGGCGCCGCGTGACACGGCATCCTGCACGAGGGCATCGGACTTGGCGACCGCCGCCGCGTTGATCAGTGGGCCGATCGTGATGCCCTCTTCCGTGCCACGGCCCACGACGAACTTGTTCACGCGTTCGGTCACCCGGCGGGCAAACTCGTCGGCGACGGACTCGTGCACGAGGAAGCGGTTCGCCGCCGTGCACGCCTGTCCGATGTTACGGAACTTGGCAATCATGGCGCCATCGGCGGCCTTGTCGAGGTCGGCGTCAGCAAACACGAGGAACGGGGCGTTGCCACCGAGTTCCATCGAGGTGCGCAACACGTTCTCGGCCGACTGACGAATGAGGGCCTTGCCCACGGGGGTCGAGCCCGTGAAACTCAGCTTGCGCAGGCGCGGGTCGGCGATGATCGGGCCGGAGACGGCGGCCGACTCCGAGGTCGTGATCACGTTCACGACGCCGGCTGGCAGCCCTGCTTCTTCAAGCAGTGCCACGAAGAGCAGCGTAGTGAGCGGGGTCAGCTCGGCGGGCTTGATGACGACCGTGCAACCGGCCGCGAGGGCCGGGGCAATCTTGCGCGTGGCCATGGCGAGCGGAAAGTTCCACGGGGTGATCAGGAAGCACGGGCCAACGGGCTGCTGAGTCACGATCATGCGCCCGGTTCCCTCGGGGTTCTCGCCGTAACGACCGCTCACGCGCACAGCTTCCTCGCTGAACCAGCGCAGGAACTCACCGCCGTAGGCCACTTCGCCGCGCGCCTCGGCGAGGGGCTTACCCATTTCCATCGTCATGAGCAGGGCGAACTGCTCCTTGCGCTCCTGCAGCAGGTCGAACGTTCGGCGCAGGATCTCGGCGCGTACGCGAGGCGCCGTTGCCGCCCAATCAGCCTGGGCCGCGACGGCCGCATCCATGGCGGCGGCGCCATCCGCCACGCTGGCGTTACTGATAGTCCGGATGACCCGACCCGTGGCCGGGTCGACCACGTCCAGGGTGCGGTCGGCGGATGCCGCGACCCACTCCCCGTTGATGAACAATTGGTGGGGTACCCGCTCAAGCAGCTCTGCTTCGGCGTCCCGTACTTCTGTGACCTGCGTCATTCTGCCTCCTCTAAAAGCCTGTGAACCAAATCTACCGGCAAGGACGGCTCACCAATTAAATACTTACCGATGGGTAGGTAATCCTGCCCTCGGCATGTCATACTGCCGACACCCCGGTTTCGCCGGACGACATTGAGCTTGCGGCAGACGCCCTCCCCCTGCACCACAGTGAAATACATAGGAGTATTCCATGGCCTTAACGACCGACCTCCCACAGACGAGCGCCAAACGATCCGAGGAGCGCCGCGTTCTCGCGGGCACCATGGTGGGCACGACAATCGAGTGGTACGACTTCTTCATTTATGCTCAGGCCGCCGGCCTCGTGCTCGCGGGACTCTTCTTCGCTCCCCTCGCCGGCGACAACGCCCCGCTGGCGCAGCTCGTCGCCTGGGCCTCGCTCGGAATCAGCTTCCTGTTCCGTCCACTGGGCGCAATCGTGGCCGGCCACCTGGGCGACCGCCTCGGCCGCAAGGCGATGCTCGTCTTCACCCTGGTCATGATGGGTGCGGCCACCGCCCTCATCGGGCTGCTCCCCACGTTTGACCAGATCGGCGTGTGGGCTCCCATCCTGCTCATCGTGTTGCGCATTGTGCAGGGCTTCTCGGCCGGCGGGGAGTGGGGCGGGGCCGCCCTGATGAGCGTTGAGCACGCCCCCGTGGCCAAACGCGGCCTGTTCGGCGCCTACCCGCAGATCGGCGTTCCGGTCGGGCTCATTCTCGCCACCGGTGTCATGCTCGCCGTCACGACGTCCATGAGCGAAGAGGCCTTCCTCAGCTGGGGCTGGCGCATCCCGTTCCTCGTCTCCGTGCTGCTCATCCTGGTGGGATACGTCATCCGCAAGTCCGTGGCCGAGAGCCCGGTCTTCAAGGAGATGCAGACTCGTAAGAAGGAATCCGCCGCGCCGCTCAAGCAGTTGTTCCGTGGGCACTGGCGCCAGGTGATCCTCACCGCCCTGATCTTCATCGCCAACAACGCCGCCGGCTACATTCTGATCGCCTTCTTCGCCTCGTATGCCACGAAGCCCGTCGAGGTCGGCGGACTCGGCATGGAGCGTTCCCCCGTGCTCGTGGCGAGCACCGTCGCCGCCGTGTTCTGGCTCGCCTCCACCCTGGCCGGAGGAATCCTGTCCGACAAGATCGGGCGCATCCGTACATTTCAGTTCGGCTATGCCTTCCTCTTCCTGTGGTCCGTCCCGATGTTCCTGCTCATCGATACCGGTGAGATCATCTGGTTCGCCCTCGCTCTGGTCATCCTCGCCAGCGGTCTCGGTTTCTCCTACGGACCCCAGGCCGCGTTGTACGCCGAAATGTTCCCGGCACAGGTGCGCTATTCGGGTGTCTCCATCGGCTACGCGATCGGGGCCATCCTCGGCGGGGCCTTCGCGCCGCTCATCGCCCAGCTGCTTCTCGATAAGACGGGGCAGAGCACCTCGATCGGCATTTACCTCATGATTATGGCCGCGATCTCTTTCGTGGCGGTCTCGCTCGTCAAGGAGACCAGGGGTGCACCCCTCGGCGTCAGCGCCCACGACTAGCACCACCACATCGGCACCGCCCCCGAACTCGGGAACGGCCACGCCATCCGTCTGACCCCTCGACATGGCGCGACCGATCGTATATGGTTTCATATACAAACCGCAGTGTTGCGAAAGGACACCATGACTCACGAACCGACGCCGTTCCTCGGCCGGCCTGGCAAGGTGATTGCCGTGCACGTGAACTACCCCTCACGCGCGGCGCAGCGCGGCCGGGTTCCCGAGCAGCCCTCCTATTTTCTGAAGCCCGGCACGAGCGTGTCCGGCTCCGGGTCCGTCATCGTACGACCGAAAGGCACCGAACTTCTCGCCTTCGAGGGTGAGATCGCGCTCATCATTGGTCGCCGGGTGCACGGCATCCGTCCCGAGGATGGCTGGGCGGCGGTCTCCGGCGTCACCGCCGCGAACGACTTCGGCATCTACGACCTGCGCTACGCCGACAAAGGGTCCAATCTGCGATCCAAGGGCGGTGACGGGTTCACGCCCATCGGTCCGTTCGTTCTGGCGGCGGAATCCCTCGACCCCGCTGCGCTTCGCGTGCGAACCTGGGTCAATGGTGAGCTCGTGCAGAACGACACCACAGCGGACCTGTTCTTCCCCTTCGGCCAGCTCGTGGCCGACCTGGCCCAACTCCTCACGCTGGAGCGCGGTGACGTGATCCTCACGGGAACCCCGGCTGGGGCATCCGTTGTGCAGCCCGGCGACGTGGTCGAGGTGGAGGTGGACGCCCCCGACGCGAGCGGCTCCCCCAGCAGCGGCCGACTCGTCACCCCGGTGGCCGAGGGAAAATTCGAGCTCGGCTACTGGGGCGCCCAGCCCAAGGTGGACGACCACCAGCGCACCGAGGCCTGGGGTTCGGCCGCGGCCGCCGGGCTTCTCGCCACGGACGCAGCAGCCACCGCGCCGCCGACGTTCGCGCTCACGGCCGACGTCAAGGCGCGCATCAATAGCGTCGGGACCGCGACCCTGAGCGCCCAGCTGCGCAAGCGCGGCTTCAACAACATGAGCATCGATGGCCTGCGCCCCACTCATCCGGGCCAGCGCATGGTGGGCCGCGCGCGCACCCTGCGGTTCATCCCGGCGAGGGAAGACCTGTTTGCGTCACACGGTGGCGGCTACAACGCCCAAAAACGCGCATTCGACGGACTGGATCCCGACGATGTACTGGTCATTGAGGCTCGCGGCGAGACCGGTACCGGCACGGTCGGCGATATCCTCGCCCTGCGAGCTCAGGTGCGCGGCGCAGCCGGCATCGTGACGGACGGTGGCGTACGCGACCTCGCTGCGGTCGAAGCCCTCGAGATCCCCGCGTATCACGCCGGCGCGCACCCTGCCGTTCTCGGCCGCCGGCATGTTCCCTGGGACGTGGACCTCACGGTCGCATGCGGCGGGGCATCCGTTCAGCCCGGCGACATCATTGTCGGTGACTGCGACGGTGTGCTCGTCATTCCCCCGCACCTGGTCGACGAGCTCGTGACGGATGCGATCGAGCAGGAGCGCGAAGAGAGCTTCATCGCCGAGATGGTCGCCAGCGGCGAAGGAGTCGACGGCCTCTACCCGATGAACCCGGCGTGGAAGGAACGGTACCGTTCATGGCAACCGACACCGTAGCCGCGCCGCCCGTCGGCAAGGCCCAGATCGCCTACGACTGGCTCAAGACCCGCGTCAACGACGGCACGTTCGGCCCCGGTTACCGGCTGGTTCTCGACCAGATCGGACGCGAGATCTCCATGAGTCCCGTGCCCGTACGGGAGGCCATCCGCCGCCTCGAAGCCGAAGGCCTCGTGACGTTCGCCCGCAATGTGGGCGCTCAGGTCGCCATGCCAGACCCCACCGAATACCAGCACACCATGCAGACCCTCGGCCTGGTCGAGGGAATGGCCACGGCGTTGGCCGCTCCCCTGCTGGGAGCCGATGCGCTCGCTCGCGCCCGCCGCATCAACACTGACCTCGCCGAAACGCTCACGCACTTCGACCCCGTGCGCTTCACGGCTCTTAATCGCGAGTTCCATGCCGAGCTCTACAGCACCTGCCCCAACCCGCATATTCTCGACCTCGTGCACCGCGGTTGGAACCGACTCACGGTGCTGCGCGAGTCCACCTTCGGTTTCGTGCCCGGCCGCGCGGCGGCGTCCGTTTCCGAGCACGAACACCTGCTTGACCTCATCGAAGGGGGTGCGACCTCGCTCGAGATCGAATTCGCTGCCCGCAACCACCGACTCAACACCCTTGAGGCCTTTCTCGCATCGCGCGACGCCTCCCCCGCGGGCTCGTGACCCGACGCTTCGACGAACCAACCGACCCCCTCCCCGGAAGGAAAACAGCATGAAGTTTCGCAGCACCCCGAGTCAGATCCGCGGATCCATTGCCGCCCTCATGACCCCCTTCACCGCGGACGGGGCCGTGGACCACGCGGGCCTGGCCAATCTCGTGAACTGGCAGATCGCATCCGGTTCACACGGCCTCTCGATCGGGGGCTCGACGGGCGAGCCCAGCTCGCAGACCATCGCGGAACGCGCCGAGGCCATTCGCACCGTCGCGAAGGCAAACAACGACCGCGTGCATTTCATGGCCGGAACCGGGTCGACCAAGCTCGACGAGACCCTCGAGCTCACGGCCGCCGGACGCGACGCGGGCATCGACGCCGCACTCATCATCACGCCGTACTACGCCCGACCCACCCAGGAGGCGCTCTACGTCTGGTACAAAACCGTCTGCGAGGAATTCCCCGACCTGCCGATCGTGGCCTACAACGTGCCGAGCCGCACGGCCGTCGACATCGCTCCGGAGACCGTCGCACGGCTGTACCGTGACTTCGACAACTTCGTGGGTGTCAAGGAGACCACGAAAGACTTCGAACACTTCTCCCGCGTACTGCAGCTCTGCGGACCCGAGCTGATGGTCTGGAGTGGCCTCGAGCTGCTGTGCCTGCCGCTCATGGCCCTCGGCGGCGCCGGTTTCGTCAGCGCCACCAGCAACATTGCCCCCGCCGCCGTGGCCGAAATGTACGAGTCGTGGGAGTCGGGCGACTTCGATCGTGCCCGCACGATCCACTACGGCCTGCACCCGCTCGTCGACCTGCTTTTTGTCGAAACCAACCCGGCACCCGGCAAGTGGGTCATGGCCCAGCAGGGCCTGATCGAGAGCCCCTTCGTGCGGCCTCCGCTGATCGAGCTGACGCCGGGCGGCCTGGCCAGGGTGCGCATTCTCATGGATTCCGGATCCGACTACCTCACCTCGAGCGCCGGCTTCACCCTCACCGGAGCGGGAACCCACAAATGAGCGTTCATTTCATTCCCGAGAACCTGCCCACCCACATCCAGCACTTCATCGGCGGCCAGTTCGTGGACAGCGTCAACGGAGAAACCTTCGACGTGCTCGATCCCGTGTCGAACCAGACCTACGCCACCGCGGCCGCCGGTCAGCAGGCCGACATCGCGCGAGCCGTCGCCGCGGCGAAGGACGCCTTCACCACGGGCCCCTGGCCGAAAATACTCCCCCGCGCTCGCGCCCGGGTGCTGCACCGCATCGCCGACGCCGTCGAGGCACAAGACGCCCGTCTCGCCGAACTCGAAACCTTTGACACCGGTCTGCCGATCACCCAGGCGCTCGGCCAGGCCCACCGTGCGGCCGAGAACTTTCGCTTCTTCGCCGATCTGATCGTCGCGCAGGCCGACGACACTTACAAGGTGCCCGGCCGGCAGATCAACTATGTCAATCGCAAGCCCGTGGGCGTCGCCGGGCTGATCACCCCGTGGAACACCCCGTTCATGCTCGAAAGCTGGAAACTCGCCCCCGCGCTCGCCTCCGGCTGCACCGTCGTGCTCAAACCGGCCGAGTTCACCCCGCTCTCCGCAAGCCTCTGGGCGGAGATCTTTCGCACCGCCGGAGTACCCGATGGGGTGTTCAACCTGGTCAACGGCATCGGAGAGCAGGCCGGCGACGCGCTGGTCAAGCATCCGGATGTGCCGCTCATCTCCTTCACGGGCGAAACGACCACCGGGCAGACCATTTACCGCAACTGCGCCGCGAACCTCAAGGGCATGTCCATGGAGCTCGGCGGCAAGTCGCCCGCCGTCGTCTTCGCCGACGCCGACCTCGACGCCGCGATCGACTCGACCTTGTTCGGTGTCTTCTCGCTCAACGGCGAACGCTGCACCGCGTCGAGCCGAATTCTGGTGGAGCGGTCGGTCTACGACGACTTCTGTACCCGTTATGCAGCGCGCGCGCAGAGCATCGTGGTCGGCGACCCGCACGAGCCCGCGACCGAGGTCGGCGCGCTCGTGCATCCGGAGCACTACGCGAAGGTCATGAGCTACGTGGAGATCGGCAAGACTGAGGGCCGCCTGCTCGCCGGTGGCGGTCGCCCGGCCGGGCTTGACGACGGTAACTACGTCTCGCCGACCGTGTTCGCCGATGTCGCCCCGACGGCGCGTATCTTTCAGGAGGAGATCTTCGGACCGGTCGTGGCGATCACCCCGTTCGACAGTGACGAGGAGGCCCTCGAGCTGGCCAACGGTGTGAAGTACGGCCTCGCGGCGTACATCTGGACCACCAACCTGGAACGGGCGCACAACTTCGCCCAGGCAGTCGACGCCGGCATGGTCTGGCTGAACTCGCATAACGTGCGCGACCTGCGTACCCCGTTCGGCGGTGTGAAGGCCAGTGGCCTCGGCCACGAGGGCGGCTACCGCTCGATCGACTTCTACACCGACCAGCAGGCCGTGCACATCACGCTCGCTCCCGTGCACACCCCCCGCTTCGGCCGCAGCTAAGCAACCCCACGCTGGTCGAGCGTGCCGAGACCACCTGTTTTGACACGCTCGACCGACGACTTCCCATTGTTGAATCTCATCGAGGAGAATTTCATGACCACCACCAACCCGGTCCCCACCCCGACCGCGACCCCGCCCGACATTCTGCGCTGTGCCTACATGGACATCGTGGTGACCGATCTGGCCAGGTCGCGCGAGTTCTACGTCGATATTCTCGGCCTCGTCGTCACCGAGGAGAGCGACACCGAGATCTACCTGCGCCCCTTCGAGGAGTTCATTCACCACAACCTCGTACTGCGCCTCGGGCCGATCGCCGCGGTCGCCGCCATGGCCTTCAGGGTGCGCAGTCCCGAAGACGTTGACCGCGCCGAGGCCTACTACCAGGAGCTCGGCTGCCGCACCGAGCGTCGCCCCAATGGTTTCGTCAAGGGCATCGGTGACAGCGTGCGCGTCGAAGACCCGCTCGGGTTTCCGTACGAATTCTTCTTCAGCACCGAGCACGTCGAGCGCCTCGCCTGGCGGTACGACCTGCAGGGACCGGGGGCGCTCGTACGGCTGGACCACTTCAACCAGGTCACCCCCGACGTCGGTCGCGGCCGCACGTACCTCGAAGACCTCGGGTTTCGAGTAACCGAAGACATCCAGGATTCCGACGGTGTCACCTACGCCGCGTGGATGCGCCGCAAGGACACCGTGCACGACACCGCCCTCACCGGTGGCAACGGCCCGCGCATGCACCACATCGCCTTCTCGACGCACGAGAAGCACAACATCATTTACATCTGCGACAAGCTTGGTGCGCTGCGCAAAAGCGACCTGATCGAACGTGGACCGGGCCGTCACGGTGTCTCGAACGCGTTCTACCTCTATTTGCGCGACCCGGACGGGCACCGCGTGGAGATTTACACGCAGGACTACTACACCGGCGACCCCGACAACCCCGTCGTCACCTGGGACGTGCACGACAACCAGCGCCGGGACTGGTGGGGCAACCCGGTGGTGCCGAGCTGGTACACCGACGCCTCACTCGTGCTCGATCTCGACGGCAACCCGCAGCCGGTCGTGGCACGCGAGGAGCCGAGCGAAATGGCCGTGACCGTGGGCGCCGACGGCTTCTCTTACACCCGCCAGGACGACACGGAGCACGGCTTCAAACTCGGCCACACGCTCTAACCGGTCTCACGAGCGTGCCCGTTCCGGTCGTGAACGACCGGAACGGGCACAGCGGGGTCAGACCGTGCGCAGTTCACCGCGCACGATCGAGTCGCCGGAGTGGGCCGGGTCGCCGTCGTCGGGTTCGGCGGACACATCGACCAGCGGGAACTGGGACAAATCCACCCCGTCCGGGATCGCGAAGCGTCCGGTGTCGCCGTCGAGCAGGCCGATGCTGATCAGCCCGGACGCGTCCGATTTGATCAGCCAGACTTCCCGGAGCCCGGCGTCATCCGTCACCCCCGTGAGGTCGACCACCACCTCTCGGTGACCGTCGGCCGCCTTCTCGATCTGGGCGACGCCGCTGGCGTTCCAGCCGGGGAACGGGTCCAGCCTGGCCTCCGCGATGACGGGGGCCTGAGCCTGCTGCAGCGACCCCCACCAGATGCCGCCACCGAGTCCTCCGACGAGGCCGACGACGCCCGCCGCAACCGCCACGGGAAGCCAGACCCGGCGACGACGCTGGCGGGCCCGGGATCGGGACCCGGGTCCAATGTCGGTGACGGGGGCGGTGGAGATTGCCGGGGCCGACTCGGGAGCCAGGGCCGGCTCAGGAGTCAGGGCCGGCTCAGGAGTCAGGGCCGACTCAGGGGCCGGGGTCGGCTCGGCCGCCCGGTCGTAGTCGGCGCGCCGCGGTGTCGCGGCGACAGCGTCGGTCAGGCCAAGCACGGCCTGGATCCGTTCCCAGACCCGGTCGCTGGGTTCCGCAAGTTCAACGGTACGGGCGGACCGGCCAACCGCGACCGTGTGCTGCAACGAGATGAGTTCCAGGGCGCACTCGGTGCATTCGGCCAGGTGCTGGCGCTCGAATTCGGTGAGGTCGCGCTCAGCCAGGGCAAGGAGGGCAAGATCATCCCGGTCAGTGTGTATCATCGTTTGCCTCCAATCTGACGCGCAGCCTGGTCAGGCTTCGACGAATATGACTCTTCACGGTGCCAAGTGGTATTTCGAGGCTATCGGCGATCTGGGTGTGGGTGAGGTCTTCGTAGAACGCCAGCTGCATCACCTGTTGCGGCACCGGCCCGAGCCGCTGGAGTTCGTCGCTCATCATCACCCGGTCAGCAAGGTCCGCGGATTCATCGGCCTGGCTGAGTTCCCGCTCGAATACGACGGCTTCCTGAACCCGGCGGCGGCGAGACCGGGCCTCGTGGGCGTCCGCCACCGTGTGCCGGGTGATACCCACGAGCCAGGCTGGCAGTCGCGACCGAGACGGTTCGAAGGTTGCCCGGCCTCGCCACGCGGCGATGAAGACCTTCTGCGTCACGTCCTCGGCCTCGGGTGGATCGCCGAGCGAGCGCACGGCAATCGTGTAGACGAGGGATGACCAGCGCGCGTAGGCCTCGGCGAGCGCATGCTCATCCCCGGCCTTGAACGCCGCGACCAGTCGGGCGTGGTCGTCGCCGTCGGTGAGTGCTGTCACGTCGTATCGCTGTCCCCCGGTTGGTGAGATCCTTGGGAGGTCGTGCATATCAGGACCCTCCAGAGAGCGAACCTCGACCACCGTCAGGCACAGCATACCGACGCTCGTGCATCAGGCAACCTCAATCACAGGATTGGCGTCGCCGAGACGATCACATTGGACAGGTACCGCCGGGCCTCGTAATCGAATTCACCGCCGCAGGTGACCAGGGTGAGCCGGGATGGACCGGTGCGGTCGAAGACCTGGTCCCAGGGGACATCCGTTTTATTCACCGTCTGAATCGACTCGACGGCATACCGACGTTCCTGGCCGTCGTCCGTGGCCACGATGATCTCGGTGCCCGCCGGTGCCTGTGCGAGCCTGGCGAACGGGCCGATGTTATAGACGAGCGAGTCGACGTGGGCAGCGACGACAGTCGCGCCGGACGGGCTGGTCGGCGAGGGTCCGAAGCTGTACCAGGCGGCCACGGCCGGGTTGCTCGGAAGTGCCATGGAGCCGTCCTCGGCCAGGCCGACCGCGTCGATCGACATGTCGATGCCGAGCGTGTCCACGCGGATGCGCTGCGGCGTGACCGACAGCGGAACCTGGTTCAGGTCCAGTGCGGACTGCACCCGAGGAACGTCGACCTCGGCGGTGGGGCGCGGCGTCGGCACGGCACTCGGTGCTGCGCTCGGCACGGGAGCGAGCGAGGCTCCGGTCGGGGTCGGGGTGCAGCCGACGAGCAGGGCGAGAGCCACAGCGAGCGCTGCGATGGTGCCCGCTGTAGCTCTCATGATTTCCGACCCCGATCAGACGCGAGCGGCGGCGCGGCGCACGCGGACAACGGCGGCGGCGAGCCCCATCAACAGGACGGCGAAGCCACCGACCCAGAGTCCGGTCGAATCGCCCGGCTGGTTCGTGGCGACGAGGCCCGCTTCGCCGGCCGGGATGCTGTCTGGGTTGGAGTGCAGCCCGTCGATCGTCTGCACGGCCAGCGCGAGGTTCTTGTCGGCCAGGCTGCCCCAGGCGTAGACGATGGTGTTCGTGCCTTCGGCGACGTTGACGTCTGCCGGGCCGATCACCGGGTCGGTCGTTCCGGTCGCGGCGACGGCGGCGGAGATGGTGCCGGCCGGCAGAACGAGTACGGACTCAGCCGGGTTCTCCAGGTTGGTGATCGCCGCAGCGTCGTTGGCCAGAACGTCGACTGCGGGAGCTGCAGCCACGTGGCGAACCGTCAGGCGGCCCTCGCCGGCGGCGAGCTGCGAGATGTCGTTGGTGAACAGTGTCGCAGTGGGCTTGCCGTCTGCCATGAGGTGAGCCGCGGCGGTGTAGTTCTTGCCGGCCTCGAGGGGAAGGTCCACCGGCCCGATCACGGGAGCGCTGGCATCCGCCGCGTCGGACGCGGTGATGGCTACCGTGTAGGTGCCGGGGGCGAGCTCGAGCGGGCCGGCAAGGTCGCCCGGCTTGAAGTCGTCGAGGGTGAGCTTGTCGTTCACGTAGACGTCGACGGTGAGGCCGGGAACTCCGTGCAGCACGGACAGCATGGCAACGTCCTCGGCCGCCTGGGCCGGTGCAATACCGCCGAGCGCGACGAGAGCTCCGAGGGCTCCAGCTGTCATGCCGATCTTCAGGGATTTGTGCATCATTTCCTCCTGCTAGGTGTCTGCGAGTGGTGGTTACCGTGAGGGAACCATTTCCCTCTTTTGCCCTTACTTCCCCCGCTGACCCCAAAACGGATGCACCTGCATAGAAATATCTTTTGCTCCGGTGAAACGAAACGTCCCGGGCCGTGGCACGGCGCGGGCAGCATCAGCGGCTGTTGGTGATCACCCTGCCGATCACCAACGTCCCGGCGCAGTACAACTAGGCCAGGAATTCCAGCGCGGCCCGCTTGAACTCGCGGGAGGTGAGCGTGTTCAAGTGCTCCCGGCCCGGCAGTTCGAGGTACTCGGAGCCGCGCGCGCGGGCGAGTTCGGCTACGCCCACGGGGATGGCGTCCGCGCCGCCGGCAACGTAGAGCACGGGGATCTCCGCGGGCACGTCGAGCGTGGCGCCCGCCACACCCCCCACGCACGCCGCGAGGGCCTCCCGGTCGGCGCCGGCACTGAACGCCGGGCCGAGAACCGCCGCGATCGTCGGATCGGCGGGGAGGGTGTCGTCGGCTACGAACCGGGCCACGGCATCCGGGTCCCAGGTCTCGAACAGTTCGACCGGTCCCGCCCCACCGAGCACCATGCGGCGAACCCGCTCCGGGGCCAGCCTCGCCAGGGCCGCAGCAACCCTCGAGCCCATGGAATAGGCGATGACATCGACCTGGTCCAGGCCGAGGGTATCGAGGACGACCACGAGGTCGGCTGCCAGCTGGCGCGGGGCATAGCCTGACGCCACGTGCGGGGCGTCGCTGCGACCGTGACCGCGAAGGTCAGGCAGCACCGCGCCGCGACCGGCCTCAGAAAGGAAACGCACCCAGCCGGTGGCGCCCCAGGTCGCCGCACCCGAGGACGCGAACCCGTGCACGAGCAGCACCGGTCGCCGGCCGGCCTCGGTCTCGTAGGCGATGCGCACCCCGTCGAGGCGACGCGCAAACTGCGGCGCACTCAATCGATCACGGTGTCGTGCGCCACCACGGTGGACTCGGCGAGGACGGCGCCCATATGCGCCATCTCCATGAGTGCGGCTTCGCTCGCGGCACCGTCAACTCCGGCCACAAGATCGGTGAGCACGCGCACACGCTGCCCGCGTTCGAGCGCGTCGAGCACCGAGGCGCGCACGCAGTGGTCTGTGGCCAGGCCCACGACATCGATGTCGGTCACCCCGCGTTGGGTGAGGAGCGCCCCAATGCTGTCACCGGCTTCTGTTGAGCCAGAAAAGATGGAGTAGCCGGGTTCGCCACGGCCCTTGAGAATGTGCACCGTGCGTTGCGGCAGCGCAAGAGCGGAGTGGTACTCGGAACCCGCCGTAGCCGCGACGCAGTGCACGGGCCACGTGCTCACCAAGTCGGGCTCATCGGCAATGTGTCCGCCGTTGTCACTCTCAGCGTCATGCCAGTCGCGAGACGCGAAGATCCAGTGGTGCGCCCGCGGCTGCGCGGCGAGCAGGGCACTGATTCTTTCAGCAACGGCGGCCCCGCCCTGCACCGCCAAAACGCCACCCTCGGTGAAATCATTCTGTACGTCAATGATGAATAGTGCGCGGGTCATGATGGCTCCTTCGACGGCTGGTTCGATGATGATGGCATCTAGTTGTTAGAAAGATTATCGCCGCATCTGAAGAACGCGGTGGTAATGGTGTCGATGGCTTGCTTGGCGTTGTCACGCACGTTTCCGAGCGCGTAAACCGCGAAGGTCAGCGGGGTTCCGTCCGCGGAATGAATGACGCCGGCGAGGGTATACCCGTTCGTGATCCAGCCCGTTTTGGCGAATACCGCCCCGTCGGCCACCGCGTTCGCACCGGAGAAGCGGTCGCTGTACGAGAGCGATCCGCTGGGCCCACCGGCCACGGGCAGCCCGTCGAAGATCACACCGAGGTTGCCCTCCCTGGCGTTGATCTTGATGAAGAGTTCGGCGAAGTAACGCGGCGGAACCGCGTTCGCGGGGCTCAGGCCCGAGCCATCTTTAATGACAATGCCGGTCGTGTCGATGCCGTAGCCGGCGAGGCCGCCCACGATGCCCTGCTGCAGGGAGCTGAAGCTGTTGCCGGCACCGCTCGTGACGGACACGAGTCGGGCCAGCATCTCAGCAATGGTGTTGTCCGAGACGATCAGCGCCTGTTTAATGAGGGTCGACACCGGCTGCGACTGCACGGCCGCGAGCTGAGCGGCTCCCGCCGGCGCCGCGCCCCGGGTGACCGTGACGGCCCCGCCGAGGGCCTCAGCGAAAGCCGACCCGGCTCGTCCGATCGGGTCCTCACTGCGCGGCGAGGTACTGCGTGCGGGATTATCGCGGTCGCCGTCCACCTGCAGCGCGGTAATTGCGGGCATGTAGCCGAGACTCAGCTCCGCGCGGGCCCAGCCGTCGTCCCACGCGGGGCCGGAGAAGTAGGAGGTGTCGAGCACGAGGCTCGTGAGCGGTACGCCGGCGTTGGCCGGGTCGGCGTCCCACGCCGTGCGCACCTGCGCCGCGAGATCGTCGAGGTGGGCTGCGCCGGTGTAGAACGGTTCCGAACCAGTGGGCAGGCGCGACAGGGTGAGGTCTCCCCCGCCCACGAGCACCACCTGACCGGATTCGGCGCCCTTCACCACGGTGGTCGAAGCCCGGTAATCGGGTCCGAGCACGCTCAGCGCAGCCGCGCTCGTGATCACCTTGAGTGCACTCGCCGTGGCTGACGCCGTCGTACCGCCGCGGTCGAAGAGCACCTCACCGGTCGACGCGTTCACAACCTGGGCCTGGAAGTTGGCGAGCCGGGAATCGGCCGCAAGCCCCGCCACCGAGCACGTGCGCAGCTGGCTCGCCGCGGTGGCCGCTGCGGGCGCCGGGCGCGCGGGCGGCACCGTGGCCGTGGGGGTGGGCGTCGCGGTCGTGACGACGGATGCCGCGCTCGGCTCATCGCCGACAGTGGCCACTCCCGCAAACACCGCGCCCGTTCCGAACAGGGCGAGCACAAGCGCGCCCGCACCGATGAGCCAGATGCGGGGGTGCCGGGCGAAGGCTGCTCCGAGGCCGCGTCCCGGCTCGCGCGCGACGGCGTCGGCCGGCAGGTCTGCGTTATCCACCCCCGCATGCTAGCCGACGAGCCTGCTACTCGCCCGGGTAGCTCAGACCGATCCGCGCGCGCACGGCGTCGAGCGTCTCCATGATGCTCACCGATTCCTCGGCGGGGAAGATCTCGCCCGTTGTTTTGCCGGCGAGGATCAGCTGTTCAACCTCGTCCGCCTCGTACTGCATGCCGCGCCCGACCACGTCACTCACGAACGTCTCGGTCACCTCGTTCGCGCTGCCCCGCACCCGGAACGTTGTGGGCGCGTACCAGACCGAGTCGATGTCGATGCGGCCCTCGGTGCCGAGGATGCTCGCCGTGTTCGGCCCCGTGGTATCGCTCGCTGAGAGCGTCGTGGCGATCTGGCCGCCGGCATAGCGAAAGATGGTCGCGACCTGGGCATCCGCTCGCGTGGGCTTGAACGTGGCGGACGCCAGGATGGTCTCCGGCGACCCGAACAGGGCCGACGCGAACGAGATCGGGTACACGCCGAGATCGAGCAGCGCGCCGCCTCCGAGAGCGAGCGCGTTGAGCCGGTGAGCCGGGTCATCGGGGAGGTCCTGGGTGTGGTCCACCATGAGGGTGTGCACGTCGCCGAGGGTTCCGGCCGCGAGAATCTCACGGATTCGCACCATGTGCGGCAGAAAACGCGTCCACATGGCCTCCTGCACAAGCAGGTTCTTCTCCCGGCCGAGGTCCACGAGCGCGCGGGCCTCCCTCGCGTTGAGTGTGAACGACTTCTCCACGAGCACGTGCTTGCCCGCGTTCAGCGCGAGCGTGGCGTTGGCGGCGTGAAACGGATGCGGGGTGCTCACATAAATGACGTCAACCTCCGGATCGTTCACGAGGGCTTCGTAACTGGCATGAGCGTTCGGGATGCCGAACTCGGTGGCGAAGGCATCCGCAGATTCCTGCGACCTGGACCCCACCGATTGCACCGTGTGCCCGGTGAGAACGAGGTCTTCGGTGAAGGAGTGTGCGATACCGCCCGTGGCCAGGATTCCCCAGCGAATGCCCTCAGTCATGCCCACGAGCATACCCAGCGCAACGCGCCGGTAAGGCAATGGTTCCTACTGACGCACTTTTACTGAGCCGCCTGTCAGAATCGAACTGACGACCTTTTCATTACGAGTGACCGATGGAGCCTTGGAAACTAGGCCTTGAGTATAAAAATCATTGATTTTGCGTGCTTCTTGAGTCGTACGTGATCACATAAACTGGCTTGGTTTTGGAGCAAATGTGGGCAAATTGTGGGCACGCCTCATATTCCCCGGCGACGACGACGGCCTGCATCACTCAGCCAGCCAGGAGGGCCGAGCAGAAACTAGCCACCTAAGCCTGAATCCACCGGTCGACGTGAGGTTCTGGCGGCGCGTTAAACCGAGAATGCTCATCTGATCAGGTCAAATAGGACTTGTCTAGAGTTCGCATTTACCAAACAGAGGAGCATCTCGTAGATGCAAGGTTCCCACACCAACCGCGCCGTTTCTGCATCCTTCACCGACCAGAATCTCGTGTTGTCCGCAGGGCTGGTCCCGATCATGAAATTGGCCGCCCGAGCGGGGCTTGCGACCTTGGCCGATCAGTGGCTGACCGTCCCCACCGACAAGGGCGCCAACGCCGGCTTGAAAGTCACCTCATTGGTCGGCGGAATGGTTGCTGGCGCTGACTCGATCGACGACCTCGCAATTCTTCGTCACGGCGGGATGCAGAAGATCTTCACCAACTGTTACGCGCCGTCGACGTTGGGCTCGTTCCTGCGCGAATTCACGTTCGGCCACGTCCGGCAACTCGACGCCGTCGCCTCACGTTTCCTGCGGGGCCTCGCCGGCGAAGCCCCACTCGTCGCGCACGACACCGACGGCTACATCTTCCTCGACATCGACGACACCATCATCGAAGTCCACGGATACCAGAAGGAAGGCTCCGGCTACGAGTACTCCGGGGTGCGAGGCCTCAACGTTTTCCTCGCGACAGTGAAAACTGACGTGTCGGCGCCGATCATCATCGGTCAACGACTCCGCCGCGGTGCCTGCGGGTCTCCGCGCGGCGCCGCCCGTTTGATCCGTGACGCCCTCGCCACCACCAAGCGGCTCCACGGAGCAGAAAAAGCACGCGTGCTCTTCCGCGCCGACTCTGCCTTCTACGGTCACGCTTCAATCAATGCGGCCCTCACAGCCGGTGCCGACGTTTCAGTAACCGCCCGCATGAACCCCGCCATCAAACGCGCGATCGCAACGATCCCCGACAGTGCCTGGACCGCGATTGAATACACCAACGCCATCTATGACGAAGGCACGAAAACGTGGATCAGTAACGCCGAAGTCGCCGAAGTCCCGTTCACTGCGTTCACGTCTCGCAAGAAAGCCGAGCACATCACCGGGCGCCTGGTCGTGCGGCGGATCCCGGAACTGAACAAGAAAAACGTCGACCAGCCGACCCTGTTCGACACTCACCGATTCCACGCCTTCTGCACCACCAGCACCCTCGACACCGTTGCCGCCGACAAAACCCACCGCGCCCACGCCACGATAGAGCTCGTGAATTCCGATCTCAAGAGCAGCGCTTTAGCGCACCTGCCCTCAGGCGTTTTCACGGCCAACGCCGCCTGACTGGTCCTCGCGGTCATGGCGTTTAACTGGACCCGCGCCGCCGCGACGAACGCGGGAAACGGTCTCGCTCGAGCAACCACCGCAACGATCCGCCGGAAACTCGTCAGCGTCCCCGCGCGCATTTCATCCTCGGCGCGGCGCATCACCCTGCACCTGCCTGCACACTGGCCCTGGGAGAAACCGTGGACGGCCCTGTTCAACCAGAACTTCCGCCAACACAACCCGCCCCCACCTGACCAACCAGCCGACACCAGCATCAACAGCAACACCAGTGGAACACCCCGGGCAGCGAGACCCGGACCTCACCCGCACCCGAAACGCCGAAACCCCGAAACCCCGCCAAACCGAAATCAGGATTCGTTCACAGGCCGACCGGTGGATTCAGGCTAAGTGCAATACCGTTCAGTTAGGCGGTTTGCCGGTATGATGGGGGTATGGCTCGTTCTGGTTGGGTAAAGCCGGTCTCTGACCGCCGGTTGTCGGATTTTGTGTCGGTGGGTCTGTTGACGCGGGTGTTTCCTGCGGGTGTGGTTGATGAGGTGATTGCTGCGGCGGGGCGGACTGAGGTGCGTCAGCGTGCGTTGCCGGCGCGGGTGATGGCGTATTTCTCGATTGGGATGGCGTTGTATTCGGAGGACTCTTACGAGGACGTATTCGCCCAGTTGACGGACGGGTTGTCGTGGTCATCGGGGTGGGCCGAGGAATGGTCGTCACCGTCGAAGTCCGGGATTTTTCAGGCCCGGGCCCGGCTCGGGTCTGAACCCGTGCGGGATCTCTTCAAACGTGTCGCGGTCCCTCTGGCTGGCCCGGAGACCTCCGGATCATGGCTGGCGGGCCGACGGTTGGTGGCGATCGATGGGACGGTCCTGGACCTGGCGGACAGCGTGGCGAATGCGGAGTTCTTCGGCCGTCCGCCGTCCAGCCGCGGTGAGAAGTCAGCGTTCCCGCAGGCCCGCGTCGTCGCGTTGGCGGAGTGTGGCACCCATGCGATCGTGGACGCGGAGATTGGGCCGTGCACGACGTCGGAGATTGCACTGTCCAGGGAGCTCGTGAAGCGCTTAACGCCAGGCATATTGCTCCTGGCCGATCGTGGCTTCTACGGTTTCCACTTATGGCAGCAGGCCGCCGCGACCGGCGCAGATCTGCTCTGGCGTGTGAAGACGAATCTTCGGCCCCGCTACGTGGAGACTCTCTCTGACGGGTCATGGCTTGCGCGCATTATTCCGACGTCGGGTTCGAACCGCACCACAACAGAGCCCCTGATCGTGCGGGTCATTGATTACACGATCGATGATGGGCGCGAGAACCCCGAGAGTTACCGGCTCCTGAGCACGATCCTCGATCCGTCCGTCGCCAGCGCGGAGGAGCTCGCCGCCGTCTACTCGGAACGGTGGGAGATTGAGAGCACATTCGACGAGCTCAAAACCCACCAACGCGACCCCAAAGCCGTGCTGCGCTCCAAATCCCCCGACCTGATCCTGCAGGAAATCTGGGGGCACCTGTGCTGCCACTACGCCATCCGAACCCTGATGGCTGACACCGCCGCCCACGCTGGCCGTGAGACAGACCGGGTCTCCTTCATTGCCGCACTACGCATCGCCCGCCGCGGGGCGGCCCAGGGCGCCTTTTCCCCCTCAACAGCCTGAACAACCGGAGGCCACCTGGCGCCACGCCATCCGCCGGCTCCTGAAACGCCTCAACCCCGCCCGCCGAAAACGGTCAAACCCCCGCGTCATCAAACGCAAGATCTCCAAATGGCTCGCCAAACGAGAACACCACAGCCGATGGCCACAACCACAACATGAAGCACATATCACCATCAAAACGCTTAACTGAACGGTATTGGGGCTAAGTGCATCGAGCCTGTTTACGAGCGTGGTGTGGAGGGCTTCCACGGGAACCGTGGATTGGTGCCGCAAGCCCAGCAGCATCGGGTTGATGAGCCCGTTTAGTAGATTCCTGAATCATTTTCCCCGCCCTTCCCGCGGCACCTGGCACCACCGGCCGGTGGTGCCGTTGGGAGCAGATGCGAAGGAGCAGATGCGAAGGAGCAGATGCTGGACATCGTGCACGAGCGTGCCGCGGGGATGGATATCTCCAAACGCGACGCGAAGGTCTGTATCCGGATACCGGGGACACGCGCGGGAACATTCAGCAAGACCGTGACCACGTATGGGGCGACGACGAACGAGATCGTGCGCCTGCGCCGAGATCTCGAGGAGGCCGCGGTGACGGTGGTGGTGATGGAGGCCACCGGCGACTACTGGAAACCGTTCTATTTCCTGCTGGCCGAGTCGCTGAACGTGGAACTGGTCAATCCGAAAGCTGCGCGCAATATCCCGGGACGCAAAACCGATGTCTCAGGCGCGACGTGGTTAGCAGAGCTCGCCGCCCACAACCTGCTCCGGGCCAGTTTCGTGCCACCAGAGCCGATCCGCCAGCTGCGGGATCTGACCGGCACCCGGTCGAACCTCACTCACGAGCGCACCCGCGATCCCGTTCGCACTGCTGCAGGGCCACATCTTCAGCCGCACCAAGTCGCTCACCTACGTCGTCTGCGTGCACCTGTTGTTCGACCTCGTCGTGTTCCTCGTGCACGCGCACAATCGCGAGTGGCTGCAGGTGTTCGTGTCCTGACCGACTCGCTCGCAGACATCGCGACGGCCGCTACAGGCCAGGCAAATGGCGGATGTTCGACCGCGCCATCCGCATGGCCTCCCCCACGCCGCCGTTCAGGACGACCTTCGACAGCGCGAGTCCGAAGCCCTTCACCTGGTCAGCGGTGATCGTCGGAGGCAGCGACAGCGCGTTCGGGTCGGTGATGATGTCGACGAGCGTGGGACCGTCGTGCGCGAGTGCCTCCGTGAGGGCGCTGCGGAGCATCCGCGGGTCATCGACACGCACCGCATGGAAGCCGACCGCCTTCGCGATCGTCGCAAAGTCGACGGCGGGAACGTCGACACCGAAGTCAGGCAGCCCGTCGACGAGCATCTCGAGCTTCACGAGGCCGAGGGTCGAATTGTTGAAGACGACGACCTTCACCGGCAGCTTGTAGGCGACCGCCGTGATGAGCTCACCCATGAGCATCGACAGCCCGCCGTCGCCCGCCATCGCGACGGTCTGTCGCCCCGGGTAGGCGAGCTGCGCACCGATCGCCTGCGGCAGAGCGTTCGCCATCGACCCGTGCAGGAAGCTGCCGATGAGCCGACGGCGTCCGTTCGGGGTGATGTAGCGGGCCTGCCAGACGTTGCACATTCCGGTGTCGGCCGTGACGATCGCGTCATTCGACATCAGCTCGTCGAGAACGGATGCCGCAAACTCCGGATGGATCGGAATCGTCGTCTCGACGTCGGTGTACTCGCCGACGACCGAGTCGAGCAGCCTGTGGTGGCGATCGAGGGTCTTCTTGAGGAACCTGCGATTGGCCTTCGGAGCGACGAGCGCGGTGAGCGCCGCGATCGTGGAGCGTACGTCGCCGTGGATCGGATACTCGACGTTCGCCCGCCGTCCGATGTGGTCAGGTGCGCTGTCGACCTGGGCGATCATGACCTTGCGCCCGTCGGGCAGGAACTGGTCGTACGGAAAGTCGGTGCCGAGCAGGATGAGCAGCTCGGCATCGTGGATGCCGGCGTGAGCGGCACCGTACCCGAGGAGTCCCGTCATACCGACGTCGAAGGGGTTGTCGTACTGGATGTACTCCTTGCCGCGGATCGAGTGTCCGATGGGAGCGGCGAGGAGGTCCGCGAAGGCGACGACCTCGTCGTGGGCGCCCGCGACACCGATGCCCGCGAAGATCGCGACCGTCTTCGCCGAGTCGATCGCCGACGCGAGCGCGCGGATGTCCGCCTCATCCGGAACCAGCGCCGCCCGCGACGGCAGCACGAACGTCGGCGCTGGGCGGTCGGCGTCGAGCTCGGCGAGGTCGCCGGGAATCGTGACGACCGCGACGCCGCGGAGACCGATCGCGTGCCGCATCGCGGCGTTGATCACCCGAGGCGCCTGCCCGGCGGTCGAGATGAGCTCGCAGTAGTGGGAACATTCGACGAAAAGCCGGTCGGGGTGCGTCTCCTGGAAAAACGACGTGCCGATCTGGTTGCTCGGCAGGTGGCTCGCGATCGCGAGCACGGGTGCGCCGGAGCGATGAGCGTCGTACAGTCCGTTGATCAGGTGCAGGTTGCCGGGGCCCGAGCTGCCCGCACACACGGCGAGTTCGCCGGTGAGCTGAGCTTCGGCGCCGGCGGCGAACGCTCCCGCCTCTTCGTTGCGCACATGGATCCAGTCGATGCCGCCCTTCCTCGACCCGCCAGTGCGCCGCACCGCGTCGACGATCGGGTTGAGGCTGTCGCCGACGATGCCGTAGATGCGCCGCACCCCGGCGTCTGAGAGTTGTGCGATGAGCTGATCCGCGACGGTATGAGCCATGCGATCCAGTCAAGCACATGCCGCGCCGCGGGGCTACGGGTGGCCATACCCGCAGGTGCTGTGAGAGGCGTCGAGATTTTTCCGTTCGAGAGACTGATGCGCGCGATGCGCGCGACTGATGACGATAACGCTCCGGCTGTCGTCGGCGAGGGCGACCGCCCGAAGTGAGAATGCTCATCTCAATGTCAGTAATCCGCGGAATCTGCTCATTCTGATGTCACTAATCTGCTCATCTCGATGTCAGTGGACCGCAGGCTCGTCCCAGGTGAACGAGCATGCCCCACGACCGTTGGCACGGTCGACGGCCCTTGCCTGAGGACACCGTCGCTAGTGCCTTCCACCTGATACCCGGTCACCTGGGGCGCCATCGGGCCCAGAGACCGGCCCTGCTGCAGCCAACTCGCCTGCCACCTCGTGACCCGCCCTGGCGCCTCGCCCCAATGTCCTATGCGCTCTGGGACTCACCGAACCGCGCAGCCCAGACCGTCCCCGAGCGCACGCTCGTGAGACATGAAGATCACTAGGCCCGTCCCCGTGGTGCTTCCCAACCCTGGCCGTATGCAGCGACCTGGGCAGTGACAGCCAAATGAGCAGATTAGTGACATTGAGATGAGCATTCTCAGCGACGGACGAGCTCTTCGAACTCATTGGGGACAGGACTCCCGAGGGTGTCCGCTTCACCCGCGGTCAGCTTTGGCCGGTCAAATTCGTTGGTGCCGAGGGCGTGGCTTCCCTGTGCTCGTAGTCAACGTCACACGCACGTGGCTCGCCACGAACTCGTCGTCGGAAAAAATCGAGACCGTTGAACGCGCATGGCCAACGAGAAATGCGGCGGAAATCGCGAAGATGCATTCTCAGAGCGGGGACCTTCTGGTCGCCGTGGCTCGAAGCAAGATCGTGGCCATCCGCAAGAGTGACTCGGTGCAAGACGACACCGACGAACCTTCCCGGTTCGTGTTCAACACCCAACCGTCTGAGGAGACCCTCCGGCTGATCGGCGCTCAATCACCAGTCCGCTGGGGCCGAGGCGAACAGTGGCCCGTCAAGTTTGCGGACACGGAGGAACTGTTGTCGATGCTCAAACCGTTGCCGACGGCGACGCTCGGCAAGTTCACTGTCGTGCTCGCCACTGATGGTTCCTTGCGAGTAACTTGCCCGCCCGGCCAAGCGGTGATCGTAACCACCTAGTAGCGCTGCGTTGCAGGCAGTCTCAGATCGGACACAGCGAGAGCCACCGCTTCCCTGCATAGCGGTGGCTCTCGCTTGTGTCCGGCGCCTCAGTCATCGCGCTTCGCATCGACTTCGTCGAGACCAGCTGTGAGCTGGTCTACCTGGCGCGGCGGCAAATACCGGTACAGGCTTGACCGGGTAATGCCGGATTTGGCCACGATCTCGGGCATCGTCAGACCGGTGTCCCGTAGGTGCGACGCATAGGCGAGCTTGGTCGGGTCCACTACCGAAGGCCGGCCAATCTGCCGGCCTTTGCTGACAGCGACGGCGCGGGCATGGGCGGCACGTTCGATCGCGTAGGTTCGTTCCATCTGGCCGAACAACGCAAGCATCACCACCGCCAGTTGCGACATGGGATCCTCCGGGTTTGCCGAATCCACTCGGATCGGATCGGCCAGGTTTCGAACACCTACGCCTCGCTCCTTCAGCTCGTAGATCAGGTTCAACGTGTCGCGCACGGTACGGCCGAGACGGTCCAGGGTGTGCACGACAATAACGTCCCCGTCACGCGCGTAGTCGAGTGCGGCGGTGAGACCAGGGCGCTTGGTCGTTGCTCCGGATTTCTTGTCGACATAGATCCTGCCCGACGGGATTCCAACCGCGCCCAGGGCGTCGATCTGGCGATCAAGATCTTGTTTTGCCGTCGAGACGCGCGCGTAACCGATGTCCATCACCGAACGTACCGGAAGTCACATCCGTACCCCGCCCACGAAACACCTCTTGAACTGGACTTATGGAATGCAAAAAAGGCCGCCCGGCCAAGATCCTTATGACCGATTCCAGGCGTTCCACTACCAAGGAAGTGGGACGCCTCATTCCGAAGGAACCTGTCCAGTGTGGAGTTCAGCTCTTTGTGGCGGTGCTCGGCGAGGGACGACTCGGGGGCGCCGATCGCTGGCGCTATTTAGGTTATGCTTACCTAAGTTCGATGCAGTATTTTTCCGTCTCACGCTGAAGGTATCTCTCAATTATGGTCTCGATCGCCTCTGCTCGCGGCCTGTCCCTCCCCCGCGGCCGACCTGACGCTACGGCCCTCGTTGCCGACGGCGCGACCATTAATTACGCTGAACTTTCCCTGCTGGTTCGCGAGCGCAGGGGTCAGCTCGGCGATACCCGTCGCCTCGTGATGATCGCCGCGACCAGCTCGCTCGAGCCGATCGTCACCTATCTGGCCGCACTCGAGGGCGGGCACCCTGTGTTGTTCGTCTCCGGCGGTGCCGACGATGCGAGCCTGGCCCACAGAGCAGCCTTCATTGAGCGTTTCAGCCCCGATGTCATCGCGCACGACGGCCCACAGGGGTGGATGCTTGAGGAACGAAACTCGGGCAGCCGACACGCCTTTCATCCTGAGTTAGCCGTGCTCGGAAGCACATCGGGGTCGACCGGGTCGCCGAAGCTCGTACGCCTCTCTTTCGACAACGTGCGCAGCAACGCCGCATCCATCGCGCAATATCTGCGCCTCGGACCGAGCGATAGAGCGGCGACGACCTTACCGCTGCAGTACTGCTACGGCCTGTCCGTGGTAAACAGCCACCTGCTCGCCGGCGCGAGCGTCATGCTCACGGAACGGTCCGTTACCGACGAAGCGTTCTGGCAGGAGGCATCTGCCTATCAGATCACCTCGTTTGCCGGTGTGCCCTACACCTTCGAGATGCTCGAGGCCAGCGGCTTCGCCGAACGCTCAGTGCCGAGCCTGCGCTACCTGACCCAGGCCGGTGGCCGACTCGCGCCTGAGATGATTCGTCGTTTCGCCCGGCTCGGTGAAGAACGCGGATTCGAGCTGTTCGTGATGTACGGCCAGACGGAAGCCACAGCACGGATGGCCTATCTTCCTCCTGAGCTCATCGCCACCGCCGCCGGGGCCATCGGGCGACCGATTCCCGGTGGCCATTTCCGCATCGATGCCGGCGGCACAGCTGCCCCGGACGGGAGCGAGGGGGAACTCGTCTACGACGGGCCGAACGTGATGCTCGGCTATGCCGAGACACCGGCAGATTTCGAACTCGGCCGCACCGTGCACGAATTACGGACAGGAGACATCGCGCGCCGCCGCGACGATGGACTGTATGAGATCGTCGGGCGGATGAACCGCTTCGTCAAAATTTTCGGTTTACGGGTCGACCTTGACCGTATTGAGCGGCTTCTTGCCGACGAGGGAATCGAGGTGCGCGTCGCCACTGCCGAAGAACGACTGCTCCTCTTCGCCACCTCTGATCGCACGGCACAGCGCGCACGCGAGCGCGCCGCTGCACTCGTTGGCGTGCCCATGCACGCCATCGGCGCGTACGCGGTGGAGCAGTTCCCGCGCACCTCGAACGGCAAGCCCGACACTGCGGCGCTCGTGCGATTTGCCGGGCTGCAGGATCGTGCCGCCGCCGCACCGAGCACGGTGCCCGGCACTACCGTCAGCCGCGGTGCCGCGGTCTCGCCGCAGGCAATTCGCGACCTCCTCTCGACGCTGCTCTCCCGTCCTGAGGTAAGCGTGGATGATTCATTCGCCGCGCTCGGCGGCGACTCCCTGAGTTACATTGAGGTGTCGCTTCGGCTCGAGGCGATGCTCGGCGACTTGCCGCGCGACTGGCCGACGCGCACCGCTCGGGAGTTGGCGGCGTTCGCCACCGAAGCAGCCGACGACGACTCGATTGCGCGAGCCGCGGCACGGCCCACGGAAGCCCCCGCCCCGGCCGTCGGCCCACGCACTCGTCCTCGTTTCCCGAGCCTGGTGCGCCTCGAGACACCCGCCATGCTTCGAGCGATCGCGATCGTGCTCATCGTCGGCACTCACGCCGACCTCTTCTTTCTGCAGGGTGGCGCGCACCTGCTGCTCGCCATCGCGGGGTACAACCTTGCCCGCTTCCAGCTCGCATCGGTGCCGGGACGGTCACGGTCTCGCTGGCTCGGGCGCAGCGCTGCACAGCTCGCGGCGCCCGCGATTCTCTGGATCGGTGGGGTTGCGCTTCTGACCGGCCAGTACCACGTCACCACCGTCCTGCTCCTGAACAACCTCGTGCCGGGCGACGGGCGGTGGAACGAGCAGTGGCAGTTCTGGTTCCTCGAGGCGATGCTCTGGACCATCGTCGGCCTCGCCGTCATGTTCGCTGTACGCGCCGTCGACCGCGTCGAGCGGCGCTCCCCGTTCGCCTTCGCCCTCCTCGGATTCGCCATCGCCCTCATCGCGCGCTTCGCGATCGCCGGCACCCACGCCGAGTATGTAGAGCTCTACACCGGGCCTGTAGTCGTGTGGCTAATCGCCCTCGGTTGGCTCCTCGCCCGTGCCGACACCACGGCTCGACGAGTCCTCGTCTCGGTGATCGCCGTGGTGACTTCGTTGGGATTCTTCGGTGACCCGCTGCGAGAGGCAATACTCGCCGGGGGCATGCTGACGCTGATCTGGGTACCGGCGGTTCGCGCGCCGCGGTGGATGGTGCCGGCCGTCGCCACGGTCGCGGGCGCGTCAATGTTCATCTATCTCACCCACTGGCAGGTATACCCGCCGTTTGAGCAGAACGCGCCATGGATCGGCACACTACTGTCGCTCGCAGTCGGCGTCATCACCTGGCGTGTATACACGCTGGCGAACCACCACGTCTCGTACGCCGTCCGCTCGATACGCGCTCATCGCCGGCACGACGGGAACGAGTTGCTAAGGACTGCCCTCCGTCGCGCGCTGGGGTGGCGGCGTAACCGCACTGCTGGCTCGCCAGCACTGGAGCCAACCGAAATGCAAATAGAGCACCACCCCGCCATCAACGACGCTAATCGAGCATCCCGTCACGAACTCGGCCGCCGCGTGTAATGGCACACGTCGACCGGACACCGACGACGGTCGCGTTGCCTCGGTCGGTGGTCGGTGGTCGGCGCGAGGGCTGCTCGGGCCGCACCATGGCGTGAACCCGTGCGGTCCCGCCGCTGCGGTCGTGCTGCACCGTGAGGCGTCCGAATGCGCAGTCGACCGCGTCAGCACCACATCGACGAGAAGCGCTGCGACGCGGACAACGATCGGTGCATCGAAAACACCCGCCGGTGCGCCGACCTGCTGTCCGAAGGAAAGAGCTTCGTCTCGGTCGTGGGACACGAGCATGGCGTTCACCCCGCTGCACTCGAGCATGCTTGGACACCCCTGGCCGCTGGTGGGCAATCCCCTCGCCCCAAGACCAAAGTCCGTCCAGATAAGCGCAGAGACCGTCTGTGACCGGCGTCAGGAAAAGACGAATGCGGCTTCTACCTGACGGTTTCGAGTCGAGCCACTGACGTCAGGCTGGCATATACCCCAAAGCGACAGAACCGGGCAAACCTCGACCGGCCAGGTTCGTCCCGCTCTACGCCCGGAAAAATTGATAGCCGGCGATTCGGCGTCTCAATGTCGGTGACGAGCTTCGAGCACCTCTATCCCGCGGAAAGTCGCGCCCGTGAAAATTGCTCTTGCAGGTGGTCAATAACAATCGTTTCTAGCCGTCATGGTCGCGGTCAGGAGGGTCTGACTCTGCTACTTCACCATCGAAACGGGGCGGTGACGCGAGCGCTTCGTGAAGGGCCTTTAGTCGATCGAGTACCTCGTCGTTGCCAAGAATTGTCACGGTCGAAAGACCGGCACGATATCGCAAGAAGGACTCGGTCTGCTCTGGATTAAGTGCAGAGATGCGTCCGGTAATATCCACGAGCGACGTTCGGTACCATTCACGGGCATTTTAGCCGAGATGCTCGAGTCCCAATGCGCGGGCAAGCACCGCGACGATCTCCTCTTCACATCGCCGAGTCGTGAAGTGTTCCGAAGCGGAAACTTTCGCCGCCGAACATTTTTCGCCGCAGTCGTACAGCTCAGACAGCGCCCTACGGAATTACCCGCGATCACCCCGCACTCCCTGCGACACACAGCTGCGTCTTTGGCTATATCTTCCGGGACGAGCGTGCTCTCTGTGCAGCGAATGCTCGGGCAGGCCTCGGCAGCGATGACTTTGGACGTCTACAGCGACCTCTTCGAAGACGATCTAGACGCTGTTGCAGAGGCCCTAAATAACCGCGCAATAAAAACAAATGTGGGCAAATTGTGGGCAAATACGTCGAAACAGCTGCACAGCACCGCTGATGCTTCCCCAGAAACCCCGTCTAACCAGGACATTTAATGGAGCCGCCTGTCAGAATCGAACTGACGACCTTCTCATTACGAGTGAGATGCTCTACCAACTGAGCTAAGGCGGCGATACCAGATCACCCCGTAGGGCGGTCGGTGACACAAGAACTAAGCTTAGCCTGTTCGAGGAGTCATGTTGTACACGCCTCGCCACGACGCGCGGTCGGAGATCAACACATCGGATCCTCGCTCGGCACCGTGCCCTTGACGAGGTAGTCGTCGACGACGCGGTTCACGCAGTCGCTTCCCTTGTTGTAGGCCGTGTGCCCCTCACCCTCGTACGTCACGAGGGTGCCGCTGTCGAGCTGCTCCGACAGGCTCTGCGCCCAGGCATAAGGCGTGGCCGGGTCGTTCGTCGTACCGATGACGAGGATGGGTGCGGCTCCCGTGGCGTGGATCTCTCCCCGCTCCCCGCTGAACTTGTACGGCCAGTTGGCGCAACCGATGTCGCCAAAGCTCATGTACTTGCCAATGATCGGCGCCGCGGTCTCGATCTCGGCGGCCTGCGCGCGCATGGACGCGGGGTCGTCGTTGTAGGCGTAGTCCACGCAATTGATGGCCGAGAAGGCCTCGCTGGAGTTGTCGAGGTAGCTGCCGTCCGCCTGGCGGCCGTTGTACTGGTCCGCCAGTCCGAAGGCCGCGGTGACGTCGTTCGTCATCACACCCGCGAACATCTGGCTCAGCATCGGCCAGGCCGCCTGCTGGTAGAGCGGGGTAATGATGGCGGTGAGCAGCGCGTTCGAGCCGAGCTGACGGCCGTCGCCAGCGATGATCGGGCTGACGTCAACGGAGGCGAGGAGCGCGCCCACCGTGTTCATCGCGTCGTCCACGGTACCGCTGAACGGGCAGTCCTCCCCCACCAGGCACGCCTCAAGGTAGGCGCGCAGCGCACTCTCAAAGCCCTTGGCCTGCAGCTCGGTCACCTGAAAGTTGGTGGTGGACGGGTCGAGCGCGCCGTCGAGAGCGAGGCGGCCGACCTTGTCCGGAAACAGCTCGGCAAATGTGGCTCCGAGGTAGGTGCCATAGGAGTAACCGAGGTAGTTCAGCTTCTCGTCGCCGAGCACGGCCCGCAGCAGGTCGAGGTCGCGTGCAGCACTTTCGGTGTCGACATGCGCGAGCAAGGGGCCGGTGTTCTCCGCACAGGCGGCACCGAAGTCGGCCGACGAGGCCTCGAGCTCGGCGATCCAGGCATCCGTTCCCCGCGCCGCGGTCGTGAGGCCGTAGAGGTATTCGTCCATTTGCTCGGGTTGGTAGCAGGTTACGGCCGAGGACCGACCGACCCCGCGCGGGTCGAACCCGACGATGTCGAAACTGGACTGCAGCACGTCATCCGTTACGAAGTCCAGGGAGTTCTTCACGATGTCGTAACCCGACGCCCCCGGCCCGCCGGGGTTGACGAGCAGAGAACCGACCCGGTCGCCGCTCGTCGTCGGGTGACGCACGAGCGCGATATCTATCTCGCCGGCACCGGGGTCGCTGTAGTCGAGGGGCGCGATCGCCGTGGCGCACTGCATTTCGTTGTCGCAGTCGCTCCACTGGAGAACCTGGCCGTAGAACGGGGCGAGTGCAGAATCCACGGCCTCGCCCGTGGGAGTAGAGGTTGTGGGAGCAGCCTTGGGAATGAAAGCTGACACGCACCCACTGAGCCCGAGCGTGAGTACGACAGCGCCGGCAAGAACAGCAATCAGGCGGGGATGGTGTGTCATCGGATTCCTTCTATCGAATCGGGTGGCTAGCGCCTGATGGCTGATACGAGCATGGCCTCGAGCGCCAGTGCCGGTGCAACGTTGGATTGAATTCGCGTACGAGCCAGGGCGATCGCATCCAGTGTGGCCACGGTAGCTGCGGGAGCGCTGGACGCACCGGCGCTGTGCAGCTCGGCAGCAAGCTCAAGGTTAATCACGGACTTCTCTCGGCCGAGCTGCACCATCATCACATCCCGGTACAACGACGTGAGGTCCACGAGAATGCGGTCAATGCCGTCCCGCAGGCTTCGGGTCGCGCGGCGCTTTTGATCGTCTTCGAGCGCCTTAATCTGGCTGCGCAACCCGGTCGGAACCGACTGGCCAGGCTCCACGCCGAGCGAGCGCAGCACGCCCGCACGTTCGGCGGCATCTCGCTCGATCGTGATCGCCTTCGCGTCGTCGCCGGCGATGGCCAGCAGTCGCGCGGCCGCGTTGACGGCCGTCGATACCGAACGGATGCCGAGGGCCGTTCGCAGGGTCTCCTCGCGTCGCAGCCGTGCCTCGGGGTTCGTCGCGAGCCGACGGGCCATACCAATGTGGCTCTGCGCCTGCCGTGCGGAAAGCTCGGCGATGACCGGGTCAACACCGTCACGTTCCACGAGCAGGTCGGCGACGTCGCCGATGCTCGGAACGCGCAGCCGCACCGTGCGCACCCGCGAACGGATCGTGGGCAGCAGGTCGGCCTCGCTCGGCGCGCAGAGGATCCACACCGTGCGCTCGGGCGGCTCTTCGAGCGCCTTGAGCAGCACGTTGCTCGTGCGCTCCACCATGCGGTCGGCGTCTTCGACGACGATCACGCGGTAGCGCCCCACCGAGGGTGAGTATTGCGAGCGGGCGACGGCCTCTTTCACGGTGGCCATCTTGATGATGACCCCGTCGGTCGTGAGCACGCTCAGATCGGGGTGCGTGCGCGCCTCCACCTGACGGATGGCGTCGCGGTCGCCCTCGGGGGTGCCGGGGCAGATCAGCGCGGCCGCGAACGCGTAGGCCAGGTTGGAGCGGCCGGAGCCCGGCGGCCCCGTGATGAGCCACGCATGCGTCATTGACGACGAGGAGTCCGCTTCCGCCGCCGCGCGAAAGATCGCGATGGCCTCAGCCTGTCCCGTCAGGTTTTCCCACACTGCCATGAAGCTAGGCTACCTTCCGAAGCCGACAATGGCGCCCTGGCGAGCGGGCGTCAGCCCGCGCGCGGTTTCGGTGGCCGCTACGCCGGTTACCGTCGCGGGCCCCCGTTTCGGGCGCGCCGAGGGCGCCGCGCGGTTAGAGCAGCGCGGCGACACGAGCACGAACCTGCGCGGCGATCGTGTCAACGGATGCCGCGGCATCGAGCACGAGAAACCGCTCAGGTTCGCTGGCGGCCAGGGCCAGGAACGCGGCGCGCACACGCGCATGGAAATCGTTCTTCTCCGCCTCGAGCCGGTCGAAACGCTTGTTGGCGGCGTCGAGTCGACCGCGGGCATCCGTCTCGTTGAGGTCGAGCAGGATCGTGAGGTCGGGAAGCAACCCCTCGGCCGCCCACAGCGACAGGTTTCGCACCTCGTCGGCGCCGAGGACCCGGCCGGCTCCCTGATAGGCCACGGATGAGTCGATGTAGCGGTCCTGCACGATTACCTCACCGCGGGCCAGCGCCGGGCGCAGCTTGGTGGCGACGTGCTGGGCACGATCGGCCGCGTACAGCAGAGCCTCGGCCCGCGGCGCGATTTCACCACGATGGTGCAGCACGATCTCGCGAATCTCCACACCCACCTCGGTGCCTCCCGGCTCGCGGGAGCGCACAACCGTGCGCCCCTCGCCCTCGAGCCAGTCAGTGAGCAGCTGTGCCTGGGTGGATTTCCCCGCGCCGTCGCCGCCCTCGAGCGTGATGAAAAGTCCGGTCACTCCCCCGCTGCCTTCTTGGCCGCGTTGGCGGCGCGGGTAGCGGCGGCCTTCTTGGCCGTCGCGGCCTTCGCCGCCGCGGTGGGGACCTTTTTGGCCGTCGCCTTCTTGGCCGGTACCGGCGTGGTGCCGGCGTCCGCGGCCTTCTTGGCCGCGTTGGCGGCGCGGGTGGCGGCGGCCTTCTTGGCCGTCGCGGCCTTCGCCGCCGCAGTGGGCGCCTTCTTCACGGCGGGCTTTTTCGCCGGAGCCTTCTTCGCGCGCGGCGCGGCCGGTCCCTTGGCGCGCTTATCCGAGAGCAACTCGACCGCGCGATCGAAATCGATCTCCTCCACGTTCTCGGACTTCGGGATGGTGGCGTTTGTGACTCCGTCGGTGACGTAAGCACCGAAACGACCATCCTTGATCTTGATCGCCTTGCCGCTCTCCGGGTCGGGCGCTTCGAATTCCTTCAATGCGCTCGAGGCGCGACGAGCGCCGTACTTGGGCTGCGCGTAGAGTTCCACGGCACCGGCGAGGTCGATCTCGAAGATCTGGTCCTCGCTCGTGAGCGACCGGGTGTCGACGCCCTTCTTCAGGTACGGGCCGAACTTGCCGTTCTGCGCTGTGATCTCCGAGGAGGTCTCCGGGTCGATTCCCACCACTCGCGGCAGGGCCAGGAGGCGCAGGGCGGTCTCGAGGTCCACGGTGGCGAGGTCCATTGATTTGAAGATGGAGGCTGTGCGCGGCTTGTCGGCGGCAGCGACCTTCTTGGCGGCCGGCTTGCGCTTGGGCTTGACGGGCTTCACTTCGCCGGTGGCAGGGTCGACGGTTTCGGTGACGATCGACGCCGCGAGGGCGGCGGCGGCCGCTGCTGCTGCTGCTGCCACGGCCGGGTCGACGATCGGCGCGGGGTCGAGCTCGGTGACGTACGGTCCGAAGCGGCCGTCCTTCGCCACGACCTCTTTGCCGTTGTCGGGATTGATGCCGATCACACGGTCGGTGATGACGGGGGCGTCGATGAGTTCGCGTGCCTTCGCCGGGGTCAGCTCATCGGGCGCGAGCGCCGGTGGAATGTTCACGCGGCGTGGCGGTGCCTCCGGGGCGGCATCCGGGTCAATGACCTCGAGGTAGGGCCCATACTTGCCGATGCGGAGGGTGATTTCCTCGTCGATGGCGATCGAGTTGATGGTGCGCGCGTCGATTTCACCCAGGTTGTCAATCACATTGCGCAGGCCGCGGTGCTTGTCGGAGCCGAAGTAGAAGCTCGTCAGCCAGTCGAGGCGGTTGGCCTCTCCGCCGGCGATGCGGTCGAGGTCATCTTCCATCTCCGCGGTGAAGTCGTACTCCACGAGATCGCTGAAGAATTCTTCGAGCAGACGCACCACCGAGAAGGCAATCCAGTTGGGTACAAGCGACTGGCCGCGTGGAGTGACGTAACCGCGGTCCGTGATGGTGGAGATGATCGACGCGAACGTGGAGGGCCGGCCGATGCCAAGTTCCTCGAGCTTCTTCACCAGGCTCGCCTCGGTGTACCGAGCGGCCGGCGTGGTCTCGTGGCCCTTGGCCTCCAGATCGAGCAGCGCGAGGGTTTGGCCCTCTTCGAGCGGGGGCAGCTTGGATTCGGTCGCGTCGGTCGGGGCGTTGCGCTCCTCGTCCTTCGACTCCTCGTAGGCGAGCATGAAACCGCGGAACGTGATGACGGTTCCGCTGGCCGTGAATTCGGCGAGGGCACCTGATGCTGCGGGGTGCGCTGCCGTACCGGTCGGGCCGGCCGCAATGGTCACGGACGCCGTCGAACCGGTCGCGTCCATCATCTGCGAGGCGACGGTGCGCTTCCAGATGAGGTCGTAGAGCTTGAAGTCGTTGCCGCGCAGGCTGGACTCGAGCGAGGCCGGCGTGCGGAACGTGTCGCCGGACGGGCGGATGGCTTCGTGGGCCTCCTGAGCGTTCTTGCTCTTGCCCTTGTAGGCGCGGGGCGCATCGGGAACGGTTTCGGGACCATAGAGCGCAGCGGCCTGGGTGCGGGCGGCCGAGAGCGCCTGCTGCCCGAGCGACGGCGAGTCCGTACGCATGTAGGTGATGTACCCGTTTTCATACAGCGACTGGGCCACGCTCATGGTCTGGCGCGCGGTGAACCGCAGCTTGCGGGCTGCTTCCTGCTGCAGGGTCGACGTCGTGAATGGGGCGGCGGGGCTGCGTCGGTAGGGCTTGGAGGTGACCTTGGTCACCTCGATGTTGACGTTCGGTTCCTGGAGCGCCGTGGTGAGGGCGTGGGCGGAGGCCTCGTCGAGCGTGGCGGCCTTCACGGTGGGCTTGAGCTGGCCGGAGTCATCGAAGTCGCCACCGGTGGCGATGCGCTCACCGTTCAGGCGCACGAGCTTGGCGTCGAAGCCCTGCTCGGTATCGGCGGTCGACGCTGCGAGGCGAGCGAGCAGGTCCCAGTAGCCGGCGGAGACGAAGGCGAGGCGTTCGCGTTCGCGGTCCACCACAAGACGGGTCGCGGCGGACTGCACGCGCCCGGCGGAGAGGCCGGGGCCAACCTTGCGCCACAGCACGGGAGAAAGCTCGTACCCGTAGATGCGGTCGAGGATGCGTCGGGTTTCCTGCGCATCGACGAGGGCGGTGTCGAGGTCGCGGGTGTTGTCCTTGGCCGCGAGGATGGCGTCTTTCGTGATCTCATGGAAGACCATGCGCTTCACGGGGACCTTGGGCTGCAGCACCTGCAGGAGATGCCAGGCAATGGCCTCTCCTTCGCGGTCCTCATCAGTTGCGAGCAGGAGTTCATCGGCGTTCTTCAGCGCACGTTTGAGTTCGCTGACGGTCTTCTTCTTGGCATCGGACACCACGTAGTACGGCTCGAAGCCGTTTTCCACATCCACCGAGAACCGGCCGAGCGCGCCCTTCTTCAGCTCAACGGGCAGGTTTTTCGGCTCGATGAGGTCTCGAATGTGCCCAACCGAGGATAAAACCTCGTACCCGTCGCCCAGATACGCCGCGATCGACTTCATTTTTGTCGGCGATTCGACAATGACCAGCTTCTTCGTGCCTGGCACCTGACTCCTCTTTATACGTAGTGGCCGATAGATTGACCAAAGCACACCATACACACCCGAATGGCGTACCCGCCTAATTGGGGGGACGAGGGAGTCCGGCATTCGCTTCCGTGCAGCATCCGCTCTGCGGGCATTCGGGACCGCGTTGGCCGGTGTGAAATCAGCTCTTGCGACTTCGCCCCCGGCGAGGACAATAGTGCCATGGGAACAACGCAGGGCACCTACACCGCGAAGTTAACGGATGGCCCACTCCAAGGCAAGACCGTCACGACCGAGTTCCTCGATTCCGGGGATCCGCAGGCACGGATCGAGATCCCGGCGGAGGCGGGAAAACGCTATCTCTACTCCCGCGGGGCCGGTCTTGAGTTCGAGGGGTCCACCACGCCCCTTCGGCCCACGGCCGTGGAGTACCGCTACGTTGAGGCCGTTTTCGGATAGTCGGCACGTGTCACGGCGGTCCGGCCCTGGCCTCGGCGGCCAGGTCGAACACGAGGAAGCGCCGTTGCACGCTGACCGTGGCGATGAGGCCGTCGAGGGCACAATCCGTAACGGATGCCCCGCCCAGCCTTGCCGCCTCGGCCGCCGCCTGGCAGGGGTACCCGGCGGCGAATCCCGAGACGGTGTCGGCGGCGGCAAGCGCGGAGGCATCCGCTGCGTTCTGCACGGACTGGTTCATGGCGAGCGCCGCGAGCAGTGGCAGGAGCACCGCGGTGAACGTCAACGTGGCGCCCAGAATCCCGACCGCGAGCACGGAACCTGCCCCGTCTTGCTCGCCACGCCCGGCCATCACAACCCGCCAGCCAACGCGCACGACCGGGCCTCGAGACGCAGCCCGGTGAGCGCGAACGCAGCGAAGCTGCTGTCGACGCTGAGCCGCGCGCACACGAAATTCTCGTAGGTCTGAACCGCCAGGCCTGCACCACGCACCTCGTTCGCCACAAGCGCCGCCACCTGATCTGGTGCGTCGCCGCGAGACAACGCTCGGGCAGCGTCAGCCGCGGCGTCGGTCAGGCGCACCTGCTGCCCGACCACCTGCACAGCACCGAGGCAACAGCCGAGCACGAGCACGACCGCCGGCAAGACGATCGCAAGCTCCGCGGTGACGGTTCCCGCGTCGCCAGCAGAGCGTTCAGCCCACCGTGAGCGCATTGCGCACGAGGTCCGTGAGGATGGAACGTACCTCGTCGCCGCGCAGGATCACGATGAGCAGGCCCGCGAAGCCCACGGCCGCCATCGTCGCGACAACATACTCGGCGGTTGCGGCGCCATGTTCCTCGCTGAGCCACGGGCGACTCAGCCGCCTGGACAGGCGGGGGGACAAACTGCTGGACAGCCCTCCGGCTTGACCTGGAGTGGAGCGTTTGCGGTCATTCGCTTGCGGGTTAAGCATGGTCATCTCCTTCTGCGTCGTGAGACGCGATCATGGGCGGCTCGAGTACCACCACTGTGCCGCGCGGCACACTGCGCCCGGGCAGGCGCAGACGAATCCGTTCAGGCGCGCCATCCACCCGGGCCTGTGGAGGAGTCGATACAGCGCTCGACCGCTTCCGTTCAGAACGAGCCGAGGGTGGTGGAGAGAATCGACAAGACCAGCGGCACCACACCCACGAGCATGAAGGCGGGTAACACGCACACCCCGAGGGGCAACATCAGCGTCACGGCGAGTGCCTCCGACCGCCGCTGCCCCGCGCTGCGCGCATCCCGGCGGGCTTGGCTCGCCTCGCTGCGCAGCAACTCGGCTGCCGGGACCCCCGCCCGTTGCGACAATCGCAGCACCCGTCCCATCGGGTCGTCCCCTCGTGGCTCGTGCGTACCGGCGCGAGAGCGGATTCCGAAGCGCTCGCTTGTCTCCTGCACAAGGCTTCTCGCCCGGTCGACGGATGCACCACCGGCCATGGCGATGGCCATGAGATCAAGTTCGAGGCCCGGCGTCGCCTCGGCGCGCGTGGCAGCGCGCACGAGGCGTCGATTCCAGCGAGCGGCCACGTGCATGAGCCCGCCCGCGCCGAGGAGGCACAGCCATCCCGGCACGGTGAAAAAGAGCACGTGCAGCGCGTTGAAGCCCATCAAGGCGCCCACCGCGATGCCTCCGACGGGCAAGCCCATCACGAGCCGTGCGGTGGCGCGGGGGCCGGCCAGGGCCACCTGAAGGTCACGGTTCAGCTGTCCGAGCTCGCGAAAGCTCGCCGCGAGGTCACGCAGGCACGTGGCGAGCGGCGCCCCCGCTGCGGTGGCCACCGCCCATGCGGCGGCGAGTCCGAGCCAGGCGTCACCAACCTGGCCGCCGATTGACCGCGCACCGCCCGCGACCGCATCGGCCACGCTTTGGCCCCGGGATGCCGCCTCGACAGCGGCACGAATGATGTCCGCCGTCACCTGCCCGGACTCGGGTGCGGGACCGGCAAGAGGCATCCGCTCCCCGAGGCTCTGCAAAGGTGGCCACGACTGTTCAGGCGCCGACTGCTCGGGCGACGCTTCCGGCAACAGGTATGTCCACGCCGAAGCGGGAGACACGCCCGCGGAGAGCAGCACCGCGATGCGCTGGGTCACCGCCGCGACCTCGTCCAGGGGCACCGTATCGGCCCCCCTCCGCCTCGTCCAGCGCCGACCCGGCCAGCGCCGACCCAAGCCGCGCTGAGCACCGGGCGCGAGGTCCGCGCGGCGCCCCATCACGCCGGCACCACCACGAGACGATCGCGGTCATCAAGCTCGAAGCGGCCCATTCGGGTGAGCAGGCGACGTGCGCCGTATCGCTCGAGGTGCAGCACGAGTCCGATGGCACTCACGGTTTGCCGCGCGACCGCCTCCGCGCTCATTCCGGCGAGCGCACCAAGAGCCTCGAGCCGCGCGGCCACATCTTCGAGTGAATTGGCGTGCAGGGTTCCCGCTCCGCCATCGTGACCCGTGTTGAGTGCCGTCAGCAGGTCCCGCACCTCGGCTCCCCGACATTCCCCGAGCACCAGCCGGTCGGGCCGCATGCGCAGCGCCTCGCGCACGAGGGCTTCAAGCCCGATGCGCCCGGCCCCCTCGAGGTTGGCCTGCCGAGCTTCAAGCCCCACCACGTGCGGATGCGCCACGCGCAGCTCGGCCACGTCTTCGATCACCACAATGCGCTCCCCCGGGGGCGCTTCACCGAGCAGCGCCGCGAGCAGGGTGGTCTTGCCGGTCCCCGCCGCGCCGGTCACGAGCAGGTTCTCGCGGTCGGCCACGGCCAGGCGCAACCGTTCGAGCACAGCGGATGCCGCCGGTTCCCTCCCGAGCAATCCGGCAGCACTCAGGTCGGCGAGGCTCAGACGCTCGCGGCGGGGCAGTCGCACCGAGATCAACGTTCCAGAGCTGGAGGCAGGAGGAAGAACGGCGTGCACGCGGATGCCCTCGGCAAGCCGCACGTCGACGCACGGACTCGCCTCGTCGAGATGACGCCCGCCGAGGGCGATGAGCCGAACGGCCAGTTGCCTCGCCTCGGCCTCTGAGCATCGCCAGTCCGACTCGCGCTCGAGGCCCGTGCCGACATCAGCCCACAGACCGGATTCCCCATTGACGAACAGATCGGTAACGAGCGGATCGGCTGCGTACCGCGCGAGCGGGCCGAGGGCCTCGGCCCGCACGGCATCCGACCGCTCCACATCGGCAGGCACGGCCGGCAGGAGCTGCGGGGCAACGGCAGCCGCCGCACTCGGCACGTAATAGGAAGGAACAGCGATGAATGGCTCGGTCATGCGGCCGATAGTACGGGCGGCGCCACAACCGCGCTCAGCGAATGGCGGTGGGGTGCACACCCCAGAGCATGCCCACCTGTGGAGGGATGCCGCAGCTGCCAGAGACAGCTGGACTGCATTCTGCGCGGGGCCCGTGACGCGATCTGACGCGTTAAAAAGAGGGGGGCGGCACCTATTGGGGGGAACAGGTGCCGCCTAGCAACGCGCAGATTGGGGGGAACCATACGCATTGCTGGCCAGAACTTTCGTTCTGACGGATATCAGTGTACTTGGCGTGGACAGAAGCGCAAGTCCGAAGAACCCCCCTAAAGTGGCACCCTCCACACAGGGGGCATTGCGGGTGGGGCGCCACGGAATATTACGCCCCCTGTTGCGCGGTAAATTGCCACCCCATTCATAGCGGTATGGTTCAGGTGTGGCGACCCCACGCCTGCAAATTCAGCATCGCAAAGGAGCGACACCAGAAAAATGAGCGTTCAGATCGATCACCTCCTCAACGAATCTCGTCGATTCGCGCCCACTCCGGAGTTTTCTGCGCAGTCCGCAGCGAGCCCGGAACTCTATGCCGATGCTCAGGCTGACCGTCTCGGCTTCTGGTCCGCACAGTCCCGCGAGCTGCTGCACTGGCACAAGCCGTTCACCAAGACCCTCGACTGGACCAACCCGCCCTTCGCGAAGTGGTTCGAAGACGGAGAGCTGAACGTCGCCTACAACTGCCTCGACCGCCACGTGCTTGCCGGTAACGGTGACCGCGTCGCCCTGCACTTCGAGGGCGAGCCCGGCGACTCCCGTGACATCACCTACGCGGAACTCACCGCCGAGGTGAAACGAGCCACCAACGTTCTCATCAAGCTCGGCGTCAAGGCCGGCGACCGCGTCGCCATCTACCTGCCCATGATTCCCGAGGCCGTCATTTCGATGCTCGCCGTGGCTCGCCTCGGCGCCGTGCACTCAGTCATCTTTGGCGGCTTCAGCGCCGAGAGCCTGCGTTCACGCATCGACGACGCCAACGCCGTGCTCGTGATCACCGCAGACGGAGGCTTCCGCAAGGGCCGTGTCTCCGCTCTCAAGCCGGCCGTTGACGCCGCACTGCAGTCGGGGGATTCCTCGGTCGAGAACGTGCTCGTGGTCAAACGCACCGGCCAGGACGTCGAGTGGAACGACCGCGACCTGTGGTGGCATGACGAGCTCGCCTCGGTTGATGCCGAACACGAGGCCGAGGCTTTCCCGGCCGAGAACCCGCTGTTCATCCTCTACACGTCCGGCACTACGGGCGCGCCCAAGGGTATCCTGCACACCAGTGGCGGCTACCTGACGCAGAATGCTTTCACGCACAAGAACGTTTTCGATCTCAAGCCCGAAACGGATGTCTACTGGTGCACCGCCGACGTCGGCTGGATCACCGGGCACAGCTACGTTGTATACGGTCCGCTCGCGAACGGCGCCACGCAGGTTCTGTTCGAAGGCACGCCGGATTCGCCGCACCCCGGCCGCTGGTGGGAGATCATCGAGAAGTACAAGGTGAGCATTCTCTACACGGCGCCCACCGCGATTCGTACGTTCATGAAGCTGGGCCGTCAGATTCCGCAGAAGTTCGACCTCACGAGCCTGCGCGTGCTCGGTTCGGTGGGTGAACCCATCAACCCCGAGGCCTGGATGTGGTACCGCGAGGTCATCGGCGGCAACATCACCCCGGTGGTCGATACCTGGTGGCAGACCGAGACCGGCGCCATCATGGTCTCTGCGCTTCCGGGTGTCACAGAGACGAAACCCGGTGCGGCACAGGTCGCGATCCCCGGTATCGCGATCGACGTCCTCGATGACGACGGCACGCATGTGGGCCACGGCAATGGCGGCCTCCTCGTGGTGACGGAACCGTGGCCCGCCATGCTGCGCGGAATCTGGGGAGACCCGGAGCGCTTCAAGGAAACCTACTGGGACAAGTTCGAGGGCACGACCGGAGCGAAGGGCGGCCCGCTGTACTTCGCCGGCGACGGCGCCCGTCTCGACGACGACGGTGACATCTGGCTGCTCGGGCGGGTGGATGACGTGATGAACGTGTCCGGTCACCGTCTCTCCACTGCGGAGATCGAATCATCGCTCGTCGCGCATCCGCTCACCGCCGAGGCGGCCGTTGTGGGCGCTTCTGACGAGGTCACCGGCCAGGCCGTTGTGGCGTTCGTTGTGATCAAGTTCAGCCAGGCGGAAACCGCGTCGCACGAGGACATCAACGCCGTGTTGCGGGCGCACGTGGCCCAGCAGATCGGTGCGATCGCCCGCCCTCGGGAGATCTTCATCGTGGACGAGCTGCCGAAGACGCGCTCCGGCAAGATCATGCGTCGGTTGCTCCGCGACGTCGCTGAGGGCCGCGAGGTGGGCGACACCTCCACGCTCGCCGACACCTCGGTGATGCAGATCATCTCGCAGAAGATGAAGTAGCACCCCTCCAATAGGAATGGCCGCTTCCCTAGGGAAGCGGCCATTCCTATTTGGTCGGTGTCGTCAGGCGAAGGCCACGATGAATTCGACCTCGACGGGGGCATCGAGCGGCAGCACGGCCACGCCCACAGCGGAGCGAGCGTGCTGGCCCCGCTCGCCGAAGACCTCGGCGAGCAGCTCCGAGGCGCCGTTGACGACTCCGGGCTGGCCGGTGAAGGCCGGGTCGGATGCGACGAAGCCGGTGACCTTAACGATCTGCGTGATGCGGTCGAGGGAACCGATGGCGCCCTTGATCGCCGCGAGGCCATTCAAGGCGCACAGGCGCGCGTAGGTCCTGGCGTCGGCGGCCGGAACGAGTCCGTGTCCGTCGCCCACCTTGCCGGCGGCCAGGAGCGCCCCCGAGACCATGGGCAGCTGGCCCGCGGTGTATACCAAAGAACCAGCGACCATGGCAGGCACATAGGCGGCAACCGGGGGCACGATTGGGGGCAGTTCGATGCCGAGTTCGAGTAGACGAGCCTCAACCTGTGACATGACTAGGCCCCTGCCACGGTTGCGGCCACGATCGGACGCTTCATATACGCCACGAGCCCACCTTCCGGTCCGGTGACAACCTGAACGAGTTCCCACCCGTCAGAGCCCCAGTTGTTCAGGATCGCGGCGGTGTTGTGAATCATCAACGGCGTTGTGAGGTACTCCCAGGTGGGCATGTGACTCCTATTGAGGCGGATTTCCAGATTTGTCGCTTACGCTCAATTCTATGTCTGCCAAAAAACGTACGGTGAGCGGAGCCATCTCGGGGCTCCTGGCCTTCATCGGTATGAGCGCTGTCGCCGGGGTCCTTGTGACCGTCGCCGTCACGCCCGCCCTGGCCCTCTCGGGTATGACCGCCACCAACACGATCAACGTGTTCGAAAACATGCCGGACTATCTGTCCATCGACCAGCTCGCCCAGAAGAGCAACATCTACGCCAAGCAGGCCGACGGAACCCCCGTGCTCCTCGCCTCCTTCTATCAGCAGAACCGCGTAGAGGTGGCCTCCGACGCCATCAGCCAATTCGTGAAGGACGCCGCCGTCACCGGTGAAGACCCCCGTTTCTTCGAACACGGCGGAATCGACCTGCAGGGAACCGTGAGCGGCGCCGTGTCAACGCTCACCGGCGGTGCAACCCGAGGCGGGTCATCCATTACCCAGCAGTACGTGAAAAACGTGCTCGTGCAAAAGTGCGAGGCCATGAACGACGCCGACAAGCGCAAGTCCTGCTACAACGACGCCACCGAGGTCTCCATCGACCGCAAGCTCAAGGAGATGCGGCTCGCAATCGGCGTGGACAAGAACTACGCGAAGGAAGACATCCTTCGGCAGTACCTGAACATCACCGGCTTCGGCGGAACGGTGTACGGCATCGAAGCCGCCGCGAACTACTACTTTAATACGACTGCGGCGGACCTCACCCTCCCCCAGTCGGCGAGCCTTGTGGCGATCGTGAACAACCCGGTGAAGTACCAGCTTGACCGACCCGACAGTGAAACCAACGGCGCGGCCAACGGTTACGCCGATAACAAGGTGCGTCGCGACTACATTCTCGGCGAGATGCTGCAGTACAAGAAGATCAGCCAGGAAGACCACGACGCAGCAGTCGCATCCCCGATCGAGCCGACCATCACGACCTCGGCCACCGGCTGCCAGGCCGCCGGCGCCAACGCCTACTTCTGCAACTACGTCACGCATGTTCTCAAGAACGACCCCACCTTCGGCAAGGATGCAGACACTCGCCTCTCGAACTTCCGTCGCGGTGGCTATGACGTCTTCACGACCCTTGATCTCGACCTGCAGAATGCGGCCATCGCGACCCTCGACGAGAACGTGCCGAAGACCATGCCCAACTGGGACGTGGGCGGTGTCGTGTCCAGCGTGGGAGTGGGAACCGGCAAGGTGCTGGCGATGGCCCAGAACAAGGACTACACGCAGGACCCGAACCAGACCGGCGACAACTTCACGGCCATCAACTACAACACCGACCAAAACACGGGCGGTTCGCTCGGCTTCCAGCCCGGGTCGACCTACAAGGTCTTCACCCTGGCCGAGTGGCTGAAGGCGGGCCATACGCTCAACGAGCGGGTGGACAGCTCTCGAAAGTCCAACTGGGGAACATTCGAGGACAGTTGCGACGGCCCGCAGACCTTCCCCGGCTTCAACCCGCGCAACGACGCGAACGAGTCCGGCCGCAACTACAGCGCGCTGCAGTCCACGATCGGTTCCATCAACACCGGTTTCATCGGAATGTCCAAGGAGCTTGACCTGTGCGCCATCCGCAGCACGGCCGAGGCCTTCGACGTGCACCGCGCCGACGGCGGCGAATTGGAGAAGGGCGCGAGTGCGGTTCTCGGCACCAACGAGATCGCTCCGCTCACCATGGCCACCGCGTTTGCCGGCATCGCCAACAACGGATCAACCTGCACGCCGATCGCCATCGAGTCGATGGTGGCCGCCGACGGAACCGACCTGCCCGTGCCGAAGTCCGTCTGCACCCAGTCGGTTGAACCCGAGGTCGCTGCCGGAATGACGTACGCCATGTCGCGCGTCATGACCAGTGGAACCGCCCAGCAGTCCTATGCGGCCACATCACCGCGCGTTCCCGTGATCGGCAAGACCGGCACCACCGACTCCGCGAAAGACACCTGGATGAGCGGCTCAAGCAGCAACGTGGCCACGGTTGTCGGCGTCGTGAACGTGAGCGGAACCTACCAAAACCAGCGCACCACTCGCTTCCCGAGCGGCTACGCATCGACCGCGCGACACCGCATGTGGCCCGACATCATGTCGGTCGCCAACGCGAAGTACGGCGGAGACGCATTTATGGAGGCCTCCAACGCCGTGTTGCGGGCCGTTCAGGTGAAGGTGCCCGACCTCCGCGGCAAGTCCATGTCAGAGGCCAAGTCCAAGCTGACAGCCGCCGGCTTTGAGTTCACCGACAGTGGAGCCATCGACTCGGCACTGCCCGAAGGAACAGTCGCGAGCACCAACCCAGCCGGTGGCACCACTGCCGACCGTGGTTCGACGGTCAGGGTGTCCTCGAGCAACGGAAGCGGGGTGGTGATTCCGGACACGGTCGGCAAGACCGAGGCCGAAGCCAAGGCCATACTCACCGCCGCGCCCTATGAGTTCAAGGTCACCAAAACCGACCAGGACGTGACCGACCCGAACCAGAACGGCAAGGTCATCTCGATGTCGCCGGAGGGTGGAACCGGCGCGAAGCCGGGCGCGGCCGTGACCATCGTGGTGGGCAAGATGACGCCGCCCGCTGCCGGGACTCCCCCGGGTCAGGCGGCGAAGGAATGACCCGGGTGAGCTCGGCGGACATCCTTGACCTCCTGAAGCTGCAGGACGCCGTGCACGTGGCACGGGCGACCCCCTCTCGCACGGGCGGCGGCGGGCGCGTCGTGGCCGCGGCATCCGTTCTCGTCGCGGCGACCGGACTCGCGGCCTTCGCCTGGGGCGCGCTCGTTGAGCGCCGGCGCTTCACCCTGCGTGAAGCAACCGTGCCCGTGCTCGCGCCCGGGGCGGCGCCGATTCGGGTGCTGCACATCTCCGACCTGCATATGGCCCCGTGGCAGCGGGACAAGCAGGAGTGGATTCGCACTCTCGCGGTGCTGAAGCCCGATCTCGTGGTGAACACGGGCGACAACCTCGGTCACGCAGACGGGATCGACGGCGTTGCGTTTGCCCTCGCGCCGTTCAAGGGCGTGCCCGGCGTGTTCGTGAACGGCTCAAATGACTACATCGGGCCGCAGCCGAAGAACCCATTTCGCTATTTCAGTGGCCCATCGAAGCGGCGGGACAACGGCGGCCCGAGCGACGGCCTCGACACGGACAAGCTGCGCGGTGTCTTCGCTGACCTCGGCTGGACCGATATCAACAACGCCGCGGAAGCGCGTGATCTCAACGGCACGCACGTGGAGTTCTTCGGCGTGGACGACCCGCACATCGGGCGCGATCGTCTCGACCTGATCACGCGTGCGATCGATGACATGCGTGCGAACGATCCCCTGGCCGATGAGCACTGGCCCGACCCGGAGACGGCGGCCGAACCTCGCCCGACGGTGACGATCGGGGTGGCGCATGCGCCCTACCAGCGCGTCTTGAACTCTCTCGTCAACCACGGTGCCCAGCTCATCCTTGCCGGGCACACGCACGGCGGCCAGGTGTGCGTTCCCGGGTTCGGTGCGCTCGTGACCAATTGCGATATTCCCAGACGTCAGGTGAAGGGACTCAGCCTGTGGAATCTGGGGCTCCGCACGGCTTTCCTGAACGTGTCTGCCGGCCTCGGTACCTCGATCTACGCTCCGGTGCGTTTCGCCTGCCGTCCGGAAGCGACCCTGCTCACACTGACTGCGGCCTGATCCGCTGCTCCACTCGGGGAAACGCCCGCCATCGTTCGGTTAGCCAGACGGGCCCAACAGGACCTATACTGAGTGAGGCCCACGGGCCATCGGGGTATGGCGCAGCTTGGTAGCGCGCGTCGTTCGGGACGACGAGGTCGCAGGTTCAAATCCTGTTACCCCGACTGTAGGGATAACACCCCCACTCTTCGGAGTGGGGGTTTTATTGTTTCCCCAAGTGATACTCATCCTCTGGCGAATGGACCGACGCGAATGTCGAAAACTGACCCTCAGCTCCGCTCCGCCCCGGTCATCTCTCGCCGGGCATGGCAAGCGCTCATCGTGCTCCTCGCCGGAATGTTCATGGCGCTGCTCGACACCACCATCGTCAACGTGGCGCTCCCCACAATTCGAACGAGCCTCGACGCCTCCGAAGCAACACTCTCCTGGATCATCTCCGGCTACGCCCTGGCTTTCGGACTCGCGCTCATCCCGGCCGGTCGCATCGGCGACCGGATCGGGCACAAGTGGGTGTTCTTCACCGGACTCGCGCTCTTCACGGCGGCGAGCCTGGCGTGCGGTCTCGCGCAGAATGACCTGCAGCTCATCGTTGCCCGCGTGGTCCAGGGCCTCGCCGGCGGAATCTTCGTCCCCGCGGTCACCGCGGTCATCCAGTTGATGTTCCCGCCGCGGGCTCGCGGCAAGGCGTTCGCGATCCTGGGCTCGGTCATCGGTGTGTCCACCGCCCTCGGACCGATCGTGGGCGGGCTCATCATCCAGGCCTTCGGCGACGAAAACGGCTGGCGACTCGTATTCTGGGTGAACCTCCCCATCGGTGTCGTGGCGCTGATCGCCGCTGCCCGGTTGCTGCCCTCGCGCGCCGAGGCATCCGTTGCCGGTGGCGGCACACCCGGCGCCGCAGCACCCGCCCGCGTCGCCCTCGACTGGGTGGGCCTGCTGCTCGTCTCCGCGGGCCTCGTCGCCCTGCTGGTACCGCTTATCGAGGGTGAGGACCAGAGCTGGCCGTGGTGGACCTTCGTCTCGCTCGCCAGCGCCGTGGTGCTCATTGTGCTGTTCGCCGTGTGGGAGGTCGCGTACGCGCGGCGCGGACTCAGCCCGATTGTTCCGCCGCGCCTGTTCAGCCACCCGGCCTTCACCGGAGGTGTCATCCTCGCGCTCGTGTACTTCGCCGCGTTCACCAGTATCTTCTTCACCATTTCGATCCTGTGGCAGGCCGGCCTCGGCCACACCGCGCTCGAGTCGGGGATCGTGTCCATTCCGTTCGCCATCGGCAGCATCATTGGGGCGTCACAGAGCCATCGACTCGCTGAGCTTCTCGGCCGTACCATTCTCGTGATCGGGGTGGCGCTCGTCACCGTGGGCCTCATCTGGATCTGGCTCGTTCTGCTGGTCACCCCGGTGGGCGACCTCACCAACTGGCACCTGCTCGCGCCGCTGCTCATCGCGGGGCTCGGCAGCGGATGCTTCATCGCACCGAACGTGCAGTTCATCGTGGCGACCGTGCATCGCACAGAGGCCGGCGCGGCCAGTGCCGTCGTCGGCGTGATGCAGCGCGTGGGCAGCGCAATCGGCATCGCGGTGATCGGGAGCGTCTTGTTCGGCACCCTCACCGTGAGCGGGCCTGGTCCCGATGCCCTCGCAACGGCCTTCACGGCAAGCGCCACGAACGCCATGGCCGTCAGCGCAGCCTTCAGCGTGATTGCCCTCGTGCTGGTCTTCGCTCTCCCGAAGCGCGTCGCAGCGGCCTTCTAGATTGCGACAGCCGCTCCTTTTTCCCGACCAACTCGCAGGCTGCTCGACTCTCTGACGCCGGAGCTTTCCGGAGTGTCTATCATTATGAGATCAATGGTGAGCGGCCGGGTTGTGCCTTTTTGCCATGCACCCACTGCCCAGAAGTGGAGGTGTGAGCATGAACGACGCACGTTTGCGGCGTCATGCTTCCCTGCACCGCCTCGCGATCGTGCTGAGCGTTGCCTATCTCGCGGCACTCGCCCTCATCGCCTTCTGGCCCACTCCCGTGGATCGCGGCGCTCATGGCCCCCTAATCTCGATACTCGCCTCGCTTCAGCGCCATGGAGCTCCCGACTGGCTGACTTACAATTTCGTGGAGTTCGCGGCCAATATCGCTCTCTTCGTACCGGTGGGCCTGCTCGGCGTGATCCTGCTCGGGGCGCGGCGTTGGTGGCTCGCCATTTCCGCGGGCTTTGTCGCTAGCTTCTTTATTGAATTCGGGCAGCTGATCTTTCTGCCCGGCCGATTTGCCACCGTGAACGACGTGATCGCCAATACCTCCGGGGCCGTGATCGGCACGGTAGGGGCACTCGTTGTGCTCGGTCTCGTGCATGTATTACCCGTAGCGGGCCCACGGCCCCCCACTGCGCATAGGTCATATACCCCCTAGATCAGCGCTGCGCGACAAGGCCCCTAGAGTGGGGGTTGTGCTGGATTCCTTACGTCGTTTACTGCGAAAGCTGCGGAACCGACGCCAGTGCGCCCTGTGCGGCGTCAAGACCCACGCACCGGTTGCGCGTTATGGCGCGCTACGATTCTGCTGCCGTGATCACCGTGCCGAATGGCACGCCAGCACCGTTCTCTAACAGCCCGCTAAGGTCTAGGCCCCCGCGGCGAGCGTGGGAATGAGCGTCTCGAGGTAGGCCGCAGTGTCTTCCCAACCTTCAACAGCCACGCACTCGACACCGAGAACCTTCACGGGGTAGTCATTGCCGTTCTCATCGAGGCGGTCACCAATGAACAGCATGTCCGAGAGCGGCACGCCGGTCAGTACCGCGAGGCGCTTCATACCGTAGGCCTTGTCGATGCCGCGGCGGGTGATATCCACGGATGTCGATCCTCCCGACCGCACTTCGAGGTCGGGCAGCAGGGCCTGAACCTTCTCACGCAGGGAATTCTTCTTCTCCCCGGTCGGATCCCACTGCACCTTCCTGGCTACCGGGGCGGACTGCCCGAGCGCCGAGAAGGTGATCTGTGAGCCGCGGTCTTCGAGAATCGGACCCCAGGTGTCGGACTCCCAGTAGCCGAGCTCGCGCGCTGCGGCCTCCACGGCGGCGAGTGCCCGGGACTTCTCGTCGTCACTGAGGTTCTCCGCGTACACCTGGGTCCAGTCGCCCTTGGAATGACGGTAGTACTGCGTGCCGCACGTGGGCAGCAGATGCAGGCCGGTGAGCGCCTCATCGGAGACGTTCTCGAGGTTGTCAACGAGCTGCATTCTGAACTGCGAGAAGTTACCGCCGGAGATGACGCACACCACGGCCACGTCGAGCAGGCGCACCAAGAGGGCGGCCATGCGCGGGTCGAGCGGGGACTTCGACGCAGCGAGGGTGTCGTCGAGATCAAAGGCCACCAGGCGGGGCAGTGCAGTCATAGGTGTTGTTCCTCACAGTTCGGCCCCAGCCGCCAGCGCCCCGGCGCCGTAGGGCACATGCAAGCCTAGCCGCCCGCGCGCAGACGACCTCGCTCACGCCCACGCTGCTGGTGGAATCGGAACCTGAGCAGGAATCAGGAATGTCGGTGGTGTCTGCTTGAATTGGGTTATGGAGAACAACGAAGAAGTGCCTCCAGAAGAGGATGCCGCGGGCCCCGTCCCGCCCGACACACCCGCAACTGCACCCGACCCGACACCCCTGACGACCCCGGTGAAGCCAATGCTGGCCATTACGAACGGTGACGTTCGTCCGTCTGACGTTGCGCGCATTCGCCGGGTGATCGACAACGCCCAGGCCGTACTACTCGACAGTATTACCGCGTTCGACCGGCTGATCAACATGGCTCACGCCGCCCGCGCGGTCGTCATCGCGGACGCGCACCGGTGGACAACGAGCACCGCGCAGTCCGGGCGGCCCAACGGGTCGCACGACCTCACCGAGTTTCAGTGGTCCGATGCGACGGCCGCACACGAAGGATTCATCGCCGAGCTCGCCGCACTGCTGAAGCTTCCCGAGGGATCCGCGCGGAACCTGCTCACCGAGAGTGAGCTGCTCCAGTACAACCTGCCGCGCACACACCGGGCGCTGCTGGACGGGGACATCAGTTACCGGCACGCGCAGGTCATCATCGACAACGCCCTAGCGTTGCCCGACTCAGCGATGGACACTTACGAGACGGAGGTGCTCACCGACGCCGAGACCCTCACGGTGCCGCAACTGAAGAAGAAGGCCATCACCCTGCGGGAACTCTCCCACCCGGAGACAAGCCGGGCCCGGCACACCACCGCCGTCAAAGACCGCTGTTTCGGGGTGCATCCGGCCCGTGACGGCATGGCGTACCTCGAAATGACCCTGACCAACGATGATGCCAGCGCCATCAACGACCGGGTCGAAGCGATGGCGCGCAGCCTCCGCGTCACCGGTGAGGAGCGCACCCTGCCGCAGCTGCGCTGCGACGTGGCCGTCGACCTGCTGCTGAAGGGCGTCACCGAAACCGGGCTCGGCGCCGGCGTCGTCGGCAACGTGTACGTCACCATCCCCATCCTCACCCTGATGGGCAAAGGCGACGAACCCGCCATGCTCGAAGGATTCGGGCCGATCGACCCCGAGACCGCACGCCGACTCGCCGGCACTGCCACCGGGTTTCACCGCATCCTCATCCACCCCGAGACCGGCGCGATGCTCTCCTTCGGCCGCGACACCTACCGGGTGCCCAAAGCCCTCCGTCGCTACCTGGAGGTGCGCGACGAGACCTGCCGTTTCGTCGGCTGCAACAGAAGAGCCCGGCACTGCGACATGGACCACACCACGGCATGGCAGTTCGGCGGTGAAACCACCTTCAGCAACCTCGCCGCGCTCTGCGGCCGATCGCACAAACTCAAGCACGAAACCGGCTGGGACGTGAGCCAAAACGACCAGGGAACCCTCACCTGGACCAGCCCCGCCGGCAAACACTACGCCACCCACCCCGCCAGCAGAATCCGGCCACCACTCCTACCCCCAGACCTCACCCCACCCCCGGTCAAAAAACCCCGAATCGACCACTGGGCCCAACCCCTCACCTACGCCACCGACACCCCCTTCTAAGAACCGGGGAACAGACCGCTCGTGCGGTGCGGCAGGAACGCGTAGCCAGTCCACGAGAGCCCTTCACGTCACGCCTGCCCGCCTGCCCGCCTGCAACGATCACGTGCGATCAGCTCGCCGCGATGAGTTCCTGCACCCTCCCGAGCTGCCGCACGATCGCGTCGCGGAAGGCGGCCGACTCGCGCACGTCGGCGGGGAAGATCTGCTCCAGGGCCAGAAAACGTTCTACGAGCCCGACGGGGTCCTCGGCGATCGCGTCGGCACGCGCCGCCGTTTTCTGCAGTAGCTCGGCGAGCGGGTCATCGAGGCGGGTTCCGTGCACGGTCAGCGTCGAAACAACGAAGGTGATCCATGCCGCCACGGTCAGGGCGAGCCCCTCGGGCGTGTGTGCAGCGGCCAGGCAATCCACGACGGTACCCAGGATGCGGGTGGGGAGTTTCTGCGAGCCGTCCATTGCCACCTGCACGGTGGTGTGCGGCAGGTTCGGGTTGGTGAAACGTTCAAGCACGCTATCGCTGTATTCCGCCAGGTCGAGGCCCGGCGGCGTCTCCAAAGTCGGAAGAATATCTTCGTCAATGACACACCGTGCCGCGGCCCGCAGGACTGGATCAGCAATCGCCTGTGCGATTGTGGCGTAGCCCTTCAGCGCGCCGAGGTAGGCGAGCAGCGAATGGGTGGAATTCAAGATGCGCAGCTTCGTACGCTCGTAGGGGGACACATCCGTTGTCAGAATAGCCCCAGCCTTCTCCCAGGCGGGCCTCGGACCCCCAAAGTTGTCTTCGATCACCCACTGAATGAACGGTTCGGCCACGACCAGGGCGGCGTCCCCCAGGCCCAGCAGCTGCGCCGCCTCCGCACGGTCGGCGTCCGTTGTGGCCGGCGAGATGCGGTCGACCATGCTCGAGGGGAATGTGACGGATGCCTTGAGCCACGCCTCGAACTCGTCGCGCGTTGTCGAGGGTTCGAGCGCCGCCACGAGCGATCCGACGACGGCGCCGGTGACCGAGCCGTTGTCGACGAGGTTGTCGCAGGAGAGCAGGGTGAAGGGCCTCGCGTTCTCACGGAAGCGGCGCGCCAGCCCGCGAACGAGCAAGCCGATGGGCGTGTGGGAGGCAGGGAAGGCCTCGTCACCGTGAAGGCGGGGCTCGCCGCGCAACTCGCTGTTGACGAGGTCACGATCGTGCTGCACCGCTGGCAGATCAAGGTCGATGCGGCCGTCGGCGGCTCGGAGGTAGCCCTTTTCGGTGATGGTGAGCGTCGCGATGTGCGTCGTCGGCCTGGCAAGTGTCTCGACAACCAGTTGGGAGTCGCGGCCCGGCCATGCGACCTCGCGCACCGATCCCACGACCCGCAACGACGTGTGCTCTGCGCCCTTCTGCAGCACGCCGTACAGGCAATCCTGTGGGCGCAATTGGTCGACGACCGATTCTGATCGGCCCGTGACCCCGAGAATTCCCCAGTTCGTCTCCCCCGCAGCCGCGGCAGCATCCTCTGTGAAGACCGCCTGGTGCGCGCGGTGGAAGGCTCCGATACCCAAGTGCACGATACCGATCGATAAGCCCGCCGGGTCGATAGCCGGCAGAGTGACCGAGGCACTGGTGCCGGCGAGTCGGATCAGGGTCGCAAGGGACAGGCGTTCGGATGCGGTTTCACTCGTCATGGATTCTCCAGGCCCTACGAACCACGCCGGTTGACTGCCGCACGACGAGCTCCACGGGGATCTCAAGATTTGATGGGGGCGCCGTGGAACGGCCCAGCACGGTGTCAAGCAGGGCATCAACGCTGGCTCGCCCCATCTGGATGCGCGGAGAATCCACCGTGGTGAGGTTGGGCCAGACCAGGGCGGACATTGGCACGTTGTCGAAGCCGGCCACGCTGATATCGCCCGGAACGCTCAGGCCGCGATGACGCAGGCGATCCACGAGTCCTGCGGCAACGAGGTCGTTGAAGGCAACGATGGCCGTCGCGCCGCTCGCGATCGCGAGGTCTGCCGCCTGGACCCCACCGGCGAACACTGGCGGAAAATTTCCGATTTCGACGAGCTCAATGCCAGCGGTCTCGGCCGTATATTCGCGGAGGGCCAGCGCCCGTTCCCGGTTGGACCAGGAGTTGAGCGGCCCGGCCGCGTAGGCGATTCGGCGATGCCCCAGGGCTACGAGATGGCGCATGACCGATCGCGCTCCGCCACTGTTGTCAAACGTGATTGACGAAATGTCGGCCAGCGTGCGGTTGATCACAATGAGGGCACCGTCCTCAGCCGCTTTCGCCACGTTCTCGTCGGAACCGCGCGGCGAGCAGAGAATGACGCCGTCGACCTGTTTCCCCAGGCTTCGCACGACCTCGTCCTCCAGCGTGGCGTCCTCGTCGGTGTCGGCGATGAACACGGCGTAGCCGGCGGCGCGGGCGCGGGCCTGCACCCCCTTGCAAATTGAGCCGAAGAACGGGTTTTCCAAATCGGGCACGACGAGGCCAATGCTCCCGGTACGCCCGGTGATGAGCGCGCGAGCGTTGCGGTTTGGCCGGTAGCCCATGGTTCGAGCCGTTTCCTGCACCTGGTGGCGCGTGGCCTCGGCGACCTGCTCCGGGTTGGCCAGGGCGCGGGAGACCGTGGAGATGGAGACTCCGGCGACACGGGCGACATCACGAATTGTCACAGACATGTTGGGCACCACCCTCTTCGCATCTGACGATGTTCGAGCACAAGACAAGTCTGCAAAGCTTTGCAGTGTTTCGTCAAGTGCCAATATGATGAGGGCAAGATTTGACGGCCTAGCGGCAACCATTCCCTCGCGCCGGGCCGCAATGCGTGCATATAGTTGGTTCAAACCGATCGGACCCCGTGCCGCTCGTGAACTGCAACAACTTTTGTTTTGTTTCGAGGAGGAGGCAGAGAATGGCGAAGCCGACATGGAGACTTCATCCCGACCGGGCGCTCCCCACCGACCCCCTGCAGCGAGAAATCGCCAGGGAGATCTACGCGAGCAGTGCCGAGCTGCCGATCATCTCGATGCACGGCCACATCGACGTCGGCGCTATTGATCGCAACGACGCCTTCGGTGACCCCGCCGAGCTGCTGATCATTCCGGACCACTACCTCGTGCGCATGCTCGTATCTCAGGGCCTGCGCACCGAGGACCTCGGTGTGCGCCCCCTCGATCCTGCGGCCGGGTACGAGACGGACCATCGCGCTGTGTGGCGTCGGTTCGCCGAAAACTGGAAGCTGTTTCGGGGCACCCCCACGCGCTACTGGATGGAGCACGAGCTCGTGGAGGTCTTCGGGATCACCGAAGAGCCCTCCGCGGCGAGCGCCGACGCGATCTACGACCAGCTCTCGGCCACCCTCGCCAGGCCGGAATTTCGTATCCGAGAGCTGTTTAACCGGTTCAATATCGAGGTCCTGAGCACAACGGATGCGCCCGATTCCGACCTGAGCGAGCACGCAGCGCTGGCCGCCGACGGTTGGGGCGCGCGCGTCATTCCCACCTTCCGACCCGACGGAATCTTCTACCCCGACCGTGCAGGCTGGAGAGCATCGATTCGCTCGCTCGCCACCCGCAACGGCACCGACATTACCGACTACCGGAGCTTTCTCGCCGCGGTGCAGGAGCGGCGCTTCGCGTTCGTGGCAGCGGGTGCGCTCGCGACGGATCACGGTCACCTGAGCGCCGACACGACCCCGCTGTCGGCTTCGGATGCCGAGCGAATCTTCGCCGAAGCCCTCCAATGCCCCGTCGATGCCGCGAAGGGCGCAGCGTTCGCCGCGAACATGCTCTTCGAGAGCGCGCGCATGTCGGTTGAGGACGGACTCGTCATGCAACTGCACCCGGGGGTGCAGCGCGACCACTCGGACGAGATCGCGCAGACGTTCGGGCCCGATCACGGCTTCGATATTCCGCGTGCGATCGACTACACACGGGGAATCCACCCCCTGCTGAACGCTTTCGGGCTCGACCCTCGTTTTCGGATCATTCTCTTCACGATCGACGAGACCGTGTACTCGCGCGAACTCGCTCCGCTTGCCGGCGCGTATCCCTCCGTGCGCCTCGGGGCACCATGGTGGTTCCTCGATTCCCCCGGCGGCATGGCGCGTTTCCGCGAGCTCGTCACCGAAACGGCCGGCTTCTACAACACGAGCGGCTTTGTCGACGACACCCGGGCATTCACCTCTATTCCGGCGCGTCACGATCTCTCCCGGCGCATCGACGCCGGATACCTCGCCAAGCTGGTCGCCGAACATCGCCTCAGCTTCGATGAGGCAACCGAAACCGCCATCGACCTCGCCTATACGCTTCCCCTCCTGGCCTACAAACGCCGGGATGCGGGCGAGACCGCGAGCACACCAGCACAGACCCCCCAACAGGAAAGAGCCGCGCGATGAGCGTCATTGAACGCGCCGAGGTCTTCGTCACGAGTCCCGGACGAAACTTCGTCACCCTCCGCATCACCACCTCGGACGGCGTGACCGGCCTCGGCGATGCCACGCTGAACGGGCGCGAACTCTCGGTTGTGGCCTACCTGCGGGAACATATCGTTCCCCTGTTGATCGGCCGGGACCCGCAGAACATCGAAGACACCTGGCAGTACCTCTACCGCGGGGCGTACTGGCGCCGCGGTCCCGTCACCATGGCCGCGATCGCCGCCGTTGACGTGGCCCTGTGGGATATCAAGGGCAAGGTGACCGGCCAACCGGTGTACCAGCTGCTCGGAGGCGCCTCCCGAACCGGTGCCCTTGCCTACGGCCATGCCTCCGGCTCGGACCTGCCTTCGCTGTTCGCCTCCATCCAAAATCACCTGGACCAGGGATTCAAGGCGATCCGCGTTCAGACCGGAGTGCCGGGCCTCGGACAGGTCTACGGAGTGGCCTCCAATCAGAAACCGGGCGAACGCTACGACTACGAACCGGCCAGGCGCACCTCGATTCCCACGGAGGAGGCATGGGACAGCCGCGCCTATCTGCGGCATATCCCCACGATCTTTGCGGCCGTCCGCGAGGAGTTCGGTCACGACCTGCCGCTGCTGCATGACGGGCACCACCGACTCACACCCAACGAAGCCGCAATTCTGGGCAAGTCACTCGAGCCCTACGACCTCTTCTGGCTGGAGGACTGCACGCCCGCCGAAAACCAGGAAGCCCTGCGGCGGGTGCGCGCCCAGACCACAACGCCGCTCGCCATCGGCGAGATCTTCAACACCGTCTTCGACTACCAGACACTCATCACCGAGCAGCTCATCGACTACGTGCGCAGTGCCGTGACGCACACGGGGGGAATTAGCGCCCTGAAGAAGATCATGGACTTCGCCGCCATTTACCAGATCAAGTCCGGATTCCACGGACCGACCGACATCTCGCCGGTCGGACAGGCCGCAGCCCTGCACCTCGACCTGGCCATTCACAACTTCGGTATTCAGGAATACATGAAGCACTCCGAGGACACACTCTCGGTGTTCGACACGAGCTATATCTTTGAGAACGGACTGCTTCACCCGGGCAACAACCCCGGACTCGGCGTGGGGTACAACGAAGAGCTGGCCGCTGGCTTCGAGTACACGCAGGCGTATCTGCCGGTGAACCGGCTACAGCGCGACGGCACGATGCACGACTGGTAGCGGGCATTCAGGTCTATGCCGTCCGGCATCCGGTTACGGGCGATGGGGAGGGAATGCCTCGGCGCAGCGAGCTGCACGGGCTCGATGCCCGCGAACCTGTGACCCGATAACCGGCACGCTCGACGGAACGACGAAATGGGTGGGAACCAACCCCTAGAATGTTCGCACAGATGTTCACAACCTACCGATCCAAAATTTTGAGTCGTAGGCTGATCCAGCGGTGCATTATCGACCGCGTGCGCGCGCCCCACTGACTCCAAGGATCCATTTTGCACACCGCTGACACCGCGACATCGTTACATCCTCTTCCACTTGGTCAGGGGGCGGCCGTGCTGGCTTTCGACGCGCGCCATGGCAGCACGAAGGCTGCGCTCTTCGACAACAGCGGACAGATGCTCGGCTTCAGTCACACCTCGACTCCCGTGTGCGACGTCACACCCGCTGAGTCCTTGATGCTGCACATCGAAGACCTCACCACGCAGTTCGCACGGGATTTTCCGAAGGTCACCCCGACCGCCGCCGGCCTGATCGCCCCCGGCATCGTCGATGACCACGCGGGCATCGCTATTCTCTCCGCGAGCCTGCGCTGGGCAAACGTTCCATACAAGAGGCTCACGGAAGACCGGCTACGCCTTCCAAGCACGTTCTCCAACACGGCGCGGGCGATCGGTGAGGCAGAGTTTCGTCTCGGCGCGGCCCGCCCGTACAAGAACGTTGTGGTCGTGCGTTTCGGCACCCGCATAACCGCGAGCCTGTTCATCGACGGCAAGGCCCACGATGGCGGCGGTTTCGCGGGCGGAATCGGCCATTCCATTGTTGACGCCCAGGGCGAGAAGTGCCTGTGCGGTTCTCACGGTTGCCTCGACACTGTCGCCTCCGGCGGCGCGATCGTTCGCCGCTACGCCAACCTCACGGGCGACGCGGTGACCGGGGCAGAAGACGTACTCGAACGGGCCCGCAACGGCGACACGGCCGCCGAGGGCGTGTGGAATGACGCGCTCGAAGCGCTCGCACTCGCTATTTCCCAGGTTGCGGCCGTGATCGCACCGGAGGCCATCGTGATCGCCGGCGGAGTCGCGCGAGCCGGGGACGAACTCTTCGTTCCGCTCCGCCGCCGGCTCGACGACCTTTTGAGCTTTCATCGACGACCGACGGTGCTGCCCGCTATCCTCGGCCCCGACTCCACCCTGCTCGGGGCCGCGTTGCGTGCCAGATCGGTCGTCTAGCCCCAGCTATCCGGGCCAGGCCGCCCGGGGCGGGCCAGGGCCAGCCCCGAAGACACTGGTGCTGCTGACTACGGGCGGCCGAGTGCCTGGTAGTTCCAACCGGCGGCACGCCAGGCTTCCGCGTTAAGGGTGTTGCGGCCGTCGATGATCGTGGCGGTGCGCACCAGGGACTTCGCCCACACGGGATCAATCTCCTTGAATTCCGGCCATTCCGTCACGAGCACGACGGCATCGGCATCGCGCAGGGTCTCCTCGATATCGGTGGAGTAGTTCAGCTGCGGATGCCGCGCGCGTGAATTTTCAATCGCCTGCGGATCCGTCGCCGTCACGTCGGCGCCCAACCCGCGCAGCTGCACCGCAACATCAAGTGCCGGCGAGTCACGCACATCGTCCGAGTGCGGCTTGAAGCTCAGCCCGAGCACCGCAACCTTCTTGTTGTATGCCGAGTCATCCAGGGCGGAGACGGCGAGGTCTATCACGCGCTTGCGGCGTCGGAGGTTGATCCCGTCGACCTCTTTCAGGAAGGCCACCGATTCGCCGCGGCCCAGTTCTTCGGCGCGAGCGGTGAATGCACGAATATCCTTCGGCAGGCAACCACCACCGAAGCCCACGCCGGCGTTCAGGAAGCGGCGGCCGATGCGCACGTCGTAGCCGATGGCATCCGCCAGCTGGGTGACGTCGGCACCGGTGACCTCGGCGATTTCAGCCATGGCGTTGATGAAGCTGATTTTGGTGGCAAGGAAGGCGTTCGCGGCCACCTTCACGAGTTCGGCGGTGGCATAGTCAGTGACGACGAGCGGCGTGTTCGCAACGAGTGCCGCGGCGTACACCTCGCTCAACAGGGCGGTCGCGTGCGTGCCTGGCTCGCCGTCCGGCACGCCATAAACGAGGCGGTCGGGGCTGATGGTGTCCTGCACCGCAAACCCCTCCCGCAGGAACTCGGGATTCCAGGCGAGACTTGCCCCGCTACCGGAGGCCTCCATGACGCCCGCGAGGCGAGCCGCGGTGCCCACCGGCACCGTGCTCTTGCCCACGACGAGGTCGCCGGCGTTCAGGTGCGGAAGGAGCGCCTCAATCGCAGAGTCAACGTAGGTGAGGTCGGCGGCATAGCTGCCCGGTTTCTGGGGCGTGCCCACGGCAATGAAATGCACCCGAGCGCCAGCGGCGTCGGCAATATCGGAGCTGAAACGAAGCCGACCGGACGCCATGGCCGAGGTGAGAACCGCAGGCAGCCCCGGTTCGAAGAATGGCGGTCTGCCCTCGGAGAGGTGCGCAATCTTGGCGGCGTCAACGTCGATCCCGATCACCTCGTGACCGAGCTCCGCCATGGCGGAAGCGTGAACCGCACCAAGGTAGCCGCAGCCGATGACAGATATCTTCATGCTTGAATCCTCATACATTGACCCTATCGGCGCGAAGTACGCCCTTTCTGCCATCCGTGCCCTGCCGGGGAGCGACGGGCATACAAAAGCAAGGCCCGGAAACAGATCCCGGGGCACTGCTTCACGCTAACGAACTCTCAGCGCCCTCCACCGTGTCGAAAGAAGCCAACGACGAGAGCTACGCGGTTGCGCGCTGCCGACGAACGATGGCGAGAAGACGATTGGCCCGACTCGGGAACTACCTCCAGTGGACGGGGGCGTTCTTACTGCCAGGTGGCCCCGGCGTCGGCGCTGCGGGCCACAGTGTCTCCTGCCCACACCCAGAGGGTGCCACCGGCCGATGACAGGGCGACGTTGCCAGCCAGGTCGCCCGCCACGGCCAGGCATCCACTCACGGTGGCGGCAAGTTCGGGCGACAGCGCCTGAATCTGCACGCCGGAACACCCTGCCGCGCCAGCCACTGCCGCGACGTAGCCCGTCTCGGTCGAAGCCAGATTGACCGTGCCCGGCAGGCTCACCGGCGGCGACCAGGTGGCGGCGCCATCGGTCGTCACGAACAGTTGGTCGCCGTCGCAGAGCGCGGCAGCCGCAGCGGGGCCGCGCGGAGCGAGTGCCAGCACGGCGTCGCAGGGCGCTGGTGAGGCACCGGACGGCGCATGCACCTCGGCACGGTTGGCCGGGTCGACATACCACTGGTCATCGAGCTGCCCGGGGTACGCGCGAAAGTTGTCGCCACCCACGAACGTCTTCACGAACTCCGGGGCGCAATCGGCGATGTCGAGGCCCACGATTTCAACGACGCTGCCGCTCTGCGCCGACAGGGCCTGCACGCTCGTCACGTCGGTGGGACCGGTTGCATCCGTCGTGGTCCACGTGGCACCGGAGTCCGTGGTGACCTCGGGGGACGCCACGGCCGCCGGGCAGGTACCGGTAGTGGCCCGCCAGGCCGTCGTGCCGTCAACGGCCGAGAGCAGGCGGGTGGCCGGCACGGCCACGATCGTGCTTGCGGCAACAGCTGCGGCCTCCGGCACGGGCGACGCGCTCGGCGTGGACGTGACCGATGAGGAGGGCGTGGGAACAACGCCCGGCGCAACGTCGGCATCGGCCTTGGTGGTTCCGAGCGCAAAGGCGATCAGTGCAACGTCGAAGAGAATGAACGCGCTCACGGCCGCATACACCCAGACGCGACGGCGCGAGGAGTCTTTGGGAACGTGACGAACAGGACGACGGGACATGGTCTACCGCTTTCCGATGAAGGCGGTGATGCCCGTGGTGATGGTGGTCACGGCTGCGTCAATGGCCGCCGCAGCCCGTGCGTAAACCGCTGCGGACTGCCGATAGGGGTCTTCGATGTCGTCATCGCCGGCATCCACGGGAGGCGGCGCCAGCCCACGGGAGGCCGCAATCGCCTCAACGTAGGACATGATTGTTTCTGGATGGGTCGGAGAAGGTTCGACCGTCGAGCCGGCCGTCAAACGAGCCAGCTGATTCAGAGTAAACGCATACCGCGTACTCTTCGGGTACATCGACACCACGGCGCTCCGGTGCTCCCGGGTGGCGGTGACCACGAGGTCAGCGTCTGCGATCAACTCGGCGGTGAGCAACTGCGCGCTGTGACGTTCCCCACCGCCGCCATACTCCACAGCCAGGGCGGCAGCTTCGGGAGTCATGTCATGTGCCACGAGCGCGCGTGTTCCCGCACTGGCGACGTGGGCCTCCACCCCAGCGGCCGCAAATCGGGCTCTCAGCACCTGCTCCGCCAGGGGAGACCGGCAGATGTTGCCCGTGCAGACAACCAGAACCTTGAGCGGCGCGACGGCGGCAGCCTCCTGGCGAGCCAGAGCCTCCCTCGCGGCCCTGCGCCCGAGAATCTCGCCTGAGCTCACGCCTTCACCCGCGACTGACGCGGGCCACCCTTGCCATTGGCCGGGGAATTGGCCTCAAGGTCAGAGCCGTAGCCATACCCGTAGCCGTAGTTTCCGTAGCCGTAGGCATCCGGCCCCTTGGTCGGGAGCATCGTGAGCACAACTCCGGAAACGGGCGCTCCCACGTTCGAGAGTGCGGCAAGGGCACCCTGCAGCTGGTTCTTGTGCGTGCGGCCGGCAGCCACGATGACGATGGCGCCGCCCACATTTTTGGCGAGCACCGCGGCATCCGTTACAGGAAGCAGCGGCGGCGAGTCAAAGATGACCACGTCGAACGCGCGGTTGAACTCGGCAATGATGTGCGTCATACGTGCAGACCCCAGCAACTCGCTGGGGTTGGGCGGAATGTGCCCGGCCGGGAGCACGAACAGCTGCGCGCGGCCCCACGGCTGGATGACGTCCTTGAGCTCGGCCTTGCCGATGAGCACATCGGTGAGCCCCACTACTCCCTCGATACCCATGTAGTCGGCGAGCTTGGGTCGGCGCAGGTCGGCGTCGACGAGCAGCACACGCGAGCCGGAGTCGGCCAGGGCAATGGCGAGGTTGGCACCGGACGTGGTCTTGCCCTCGGTCTCAATCGACGAGGTGACGACGAAGGCGCGGTCGGCCCGCTCCACGTCAAGGAACTGCAGATTGGTCCGCAGGGTTCTGAAGGACTCGGCACGCGGGCTGCGCGGGTCGACGTGCACGATGAGCGGGCGCTCCTGCGCCTTGGGGTCGAACACGATGCCGCCGATGATGGGAACGTCGGTCACCTGTTCCACATCGCGCTCGTTGCGAATGCGGGTATCCAGCGTTTCGCGCAGGACAGCGATGCCGACGCCGAGCGCCAGTCCCACGAGGAAACCGAGCGCAATGTTGAGCGGAACATTCGGACTCACCGGGATGGACGGCACCGTGGCCTGCTGTGCGCGGGTGAGCTTGATCGGGGACACCGCGTCAGCGCCGACGGGCGTCTCGATCTCTGCGACCACGGCGGTGAGGCTCTCGGAGATGGCGTTTGCCGTCTCGGCGGCACGCACCGGGTCGGTGTCGGTCACGGTGATGTCAATGATCGAGGTGTCGAGAGGTGCCGACGCCGTCACCTTTTTGGCGAGCTCATCTGACGTCACTCCGAGATTGAGCGAGCCAATCACCGGCAGCAGCACGATGGGGGTACTCACGAGGTCGGAGTAAGTCTTCACGCGCTGCACCGTGAAGCTGTTGCCCTGGGCCAGCTCTGAGGTTGTTCCGCTCGACTGTGTCGACACGAAAACCTTCGAGGAAGCGCTGAACTCCGGCGTCTGCAGAATCGAATAGGTGGATGCTGCGCCCACGGCTACGAGGGCCAGCAGCACAATCAGGACCCAACTCTTGCGCAGGATGCGAATGTAGTCGCGAAGTTCCACTCTGCGGCCTTCCCCTTGACACGGAATAAAAGGCTCAAGATAAACCCCGAAGTTATTTTCTCATACATCCGGCAGTGCGCCGGTCGGGTGCCCGCTCCTGGATCAGCAGGTAACCGTGAGCTCGGTCGTTTTCGGCAGGTTGATCAGGGGCGTGCTCTGAATGTTGAGCAGGCCGTCAAACGGCTCCGCTCCGAGCCACCCGAAATGCAACACCGTGCTCTCCCCCGGTGCGAGCTCCACGTCGATCGAGCTCACCGGATATCCCTCATCCGTGGCCGGGTGATACGAAATCTCGGCGCCGTCCCTGGTCATCCCACGGTTTTCCATGCTAGGCGCCCCATAGGCGGAGACCATGGTCTTGATGTTTCCCGGGGTAACCCCGAATGCGAAGCCCCCGGTCACATACCCCGGCAGGGATGTGGCCGCGTCCGACGGTGCCGTGTTGGTCAGCGTCACGTCGACGCCATAGGTGGGCCTGCGGTCCAGGCGGCACGTGGTCTGCCCGACGGCGTATTTCACGTCGAGATACACGTCCATCTTGGATCCTGTCCCGTCGTTCATGTAGATGCCGAAGTTTTTTTCCACACGGTCGTTCACGGGCAGTCCGCCGGCGATGGTGGTGTCCAGCAGCACGGCCTGCTCATCCTCGTGGGCGCTCCAGACCAGCACTCGATGCTCGGCGCCGGCCCTCCCGAGCTGTTCGATGAGCTTCACCGGATCGGCGCTGCCACCCGCGACTGCCTGGAACACCGATCCGGCCGCGGCGGCGAAAAAAGCGTCCTGGGCATCTGCACGCGGATAGCGGGCGTAGGCCTCACTCAAGAGAAGCTGAACGGCGTTGGCAGCGGTGAGGACATCGCCGGTTTCCAGGGTGATCGGCCCGGTCGCGTTCAGGACGTAGCTGAGGGTGACGGGGTCAAGGGAGATGACGCCATCCACAGTGACGCCGAACTGACGCAGCCACATCTCCCGAACGATCTCACCGGTCATCGGGAATTGTGGCGTGAGCGTGGCATCCTGCACGAACTGGCCGGTAATGTCACCGTAGATACTTCGGGTGTCGTTGGGAAGCTCGATGACCGGCGACTCATAGCGTGGAAAATCGGCACTGGACGCCTGCTGGGTCAGTTCCAGCCTGCCGTTTTCCGTGCGCAACAGGGCGAGGGCACCAGGGTTACCTCCGGTAGAACGCAGCTCTGCCGGGTTCTGGAACATCAGCACGTAATTGCGCGGGCCGTCAGCCCCGAGCATGGCCGGCACAATGTGCACGACTCGATTGAGTGAGCTGACACTCGCGGCGGCCGTCGATACGGTCTCGTGCAGCCTGTCAGCGGCATCCTGCACGACGGAAATCGTGTCCCGCGTGTCGATGACTGCCACGTCCGCCTCCGCGGCCAGCAGGGCTGCGTTGGCTGCGACAATCTGCGGCTGGGCGTCCACGAGGGGCTGCGTGTTGATGGCACCGTCCACCGGCTTGAAATCCTCCGGGTCGATGACCCCGGCGATCGCTGTCAACGGCCCCACCACGTTCTGGGACACATCGTCGACCACGGCGGCAATCTGCCGAACGCCCGTCAGGTTGTTTCCCGCCCACGGCAACAGTTCGAAGGCGCGCCACACCGGATCGCTGGTCAGCGACGCCGCCCGCTTCGAGTGCGAAGCCAATTTCTCCACGGATGACGCTGCGGCAGTCGAGTCCCCGGCCAGCACCTGTGACTGAATTGTGGAGGCCAGGGGAATGGCGCTTTCCAGTTCGCCCTTGGCCATAACCCCGCGCACGCCAACCCACGCCGCACTCGCCACACCAAGAACAAGCACACCGGCAAGTCCCCACAGAACGATTTTGCGTGGGCGATTGCGTCGGACGGGTCGCGCGGAGGGGTGGGAAGCCATTTCAGTATTCAACCAGAACTGCCCCCGGAAGTTGGCGGCAACCCCACCATGAGACCACTCCGTCACGGGTAAGCACCGCTCTCGCGGTGCGCCACAGAATAACGATGTCACCCCTGATCGACCAGTCCTCCACGCAGTACAGGTCAAGGCAGTACAGGTCAAGGCGGACGGAGCATTCCCACCAGACGTTGGATGGCCTCCCACCTGCCACGGCCCCGCGATGCCGGGTTTCACCAGAAAGCGACGGTGCACATGAGCCTCGTACCTGCTGACCTCGCGCTCGAGCAGCGGCCCCGGTCCGACGAGCGACATGCTCCGCAGCAACACGATGAACAGCTGCGGTAGCTCATCGAGGCGGAAGCTCCGAAGCACCCTCCCGACCCGCGTGATTCGCGGGTCGTGCTTCATTGTGAAGAGCACGGTGAGGCTCTCCCCATTGAGACCCCCGCGATTCTGACGAAACACCACCGGTCCGGGTGAACTGAGGCGAACAATGAGCGTGATCGCTGCAGGGGCGCTGAGGAAAGCAATAATGAGGAAGGACACGACGATGTCGAAGACGCGCTTGGCAAACAGCGTGCCCCTCGCAGCGCGGAGTCTCCACGTGAATGAGCGACAGCCCCTTCACCGGAAGGGCTTGGATGCGTGGAGCCTCGATACCCGCGAGGTTCAGAGCCACAACACGATGTTACCGACCGGACTCCAGGCTCCAACTGAGCTCCCGCATATCCTGGGGCGACAGTTCCCGCACCGTCATCGACGCGCATCTGCTCGGGACGCAGACGCGCTGCGCAGCGCCTGACCAGTCATCGGCTGTAAACGCGGCGGTTCTCCCGCTCCACGTTGCTCCTCGTGATAGTAATCATGATGACGCCCCGGCAATCGCGCCTCAGTTGGACATGTCCAACACCGCATAGGGCCCACCGGCTGGCGAGGCACCCCCGGACGATACCCGCCGCGCGCACTAGAGCAGTGGGTACAGAATCAGCCCGCACATACCCTGATCATTGACCAGGGTATGTGCGGGCTGAATCCGAGTGGTGCGAGTTAGTAGGCAGTCGCGCGCTGGCGACGCAGCAGGGTGAGGACTGCAACCAGTGCAACACCGAGCAGCAGGGCGCCAGCTGCAGCCCAGATGGCGGCAACCGGAGTCGGGTAACCGGTGGATGCGAGGTCGCCGGCTGCGTTAGCGGCTGCGCCGACATCCGCTGCAACGACCGTGATTGCCGCGGTGGCGACGTTGCCGGAGGTGAGTCCGGTTGCGGTAACCGCGTAGGTGCCGGTTGCGTCGGTCGGAAGCGTCACGTTGACCGTTGCTGCGCCGGTGGCGGAAGCGGTCTTGACGAGGGACACGGTAGCGGCCTTGAAGGTCGAGCGCACCGCCGTGCCTGCGCCGTCAACGGATAAGTTCACCTCTTCGCCAAGAAGGAAGGGTCCCTCTTCAACGTCCACCGTGACGGTACTGCTGGCAGTTGCGGAACCCGAGACCGAAACGTCACTGGCCGGAACATAGCCAGCAGCGTTGGCTGCGGCCGGAACTGCGAATACTGCGAGAACCGCCAGTGCGATTGCCGCGAAAGTCTTTTTCCCCATTTTGAAACCTATCTGATTATGTGAGAGCTCTTCACGTCGTCAGCAGGCGCCGAGTGATATTCAAGCCCCCGTCCTCTGGCACCTTCACCGCTTGGCAGGTTAGAGGCAGGTCCCATACTGGTCATTCGGCACACTTTCAGGCCCCTCTTCCCCGCGATCCGGCTCCGGCTCCGGCTCCGCGAGCGGGATCGTCCGCTTTGGTGGCCGTCTGGTTGACTCAAACGCTTCGAGAAGGCCACGTGGCGTCGAACCAAGCACCCGTCATCTCGAGGCCCGGAGCATCCGGCCGGCGGCGGCCGTCACAGCGGCACAACCTGGGAAGGCCCGGTGACCCCGAATGCCCGGCACGGTGGTCTCGATCTCCCCGGCATGGGCGCCAAGGCCGAGGCGTCGAACGGCCGCCTCGGCCCGTGGAAGCCTACGGGTGAACGAGAATCTTCACCTGGGTGTCGTTGTGGTTGATGAGCGCGTCGAAGCCCTCCGTAATGAGATCGTCGAGGGCAATTCGAGCCGTGATGAACGGCTCGAGGTTGACCTTGCCCTCCTGCACGAGCCTGATCGTGGCCGGGTGGTCGTTCGCGTACGCGATCGTTCCGCGCAGATCGATCTCTTTGAGCACGAGCTTCTGCATGTCGACGGTGGCCGGGTGGCCCCAGATCGACACGTTCACGATAACGCCGGAGGGCCGCACCGCATCCAGCAGGGTGTCGAGCACCGAATTTACGCTGGTGCATTCGAAGGCCACGTCGACGCCGCGACCGCCCGTGAGCTCGCGTGCTTTCTCGGCCACGTTGACCTCACTCGGGTCGAGCACGACGTCAGCGACGCCGGTGCTCGACGCCTTGTCCTTGCGGGCCTGGCTGAGCTCCGAGATGAACACGGTCAGCCCCTCGGCCTTGAGCACTGCGGCCAGCATCAGGCCAATGGGACCGGCGCCGCCGATAAGCGCCACGTCCCCGGCCTTCGCACCACTGCGCACGAAGGCGTGGTGTCCCACCGACAGCGGCTCAATCAGCGCAGCCACATCAAGCGGAATGTCGCCGATCGGGTGCACCCAGCGGCGCTCAACGACGATCTTCTCACTGAGTCCTCCACCGTGACCGCCGAGGCCGATGAAATTCATGTTCGCCGACAGCTGGTATGACTCGCCCGGCCCAATCTTGACGTCTGAACCAATGATGTAGGGCTCCACAACGACGTTCTGCCCAACCTCAAGGTCGGTGACGCCCTCGCCAAGCGCGGTAATGGTGCCCGAGAACTCGTGGCCCATGATGACCGGCGCTTCTTCGCCCGAAATCGGGTGAGGATGCCCCGGCGCCGGCACAAAAATTGGCCCGTCAAGGTATTCGTGCAGGTCGGTGCCACAGATGCCGCACCAGGCGACGTCGATCGCCACGGTCCCTGGGCGCACCTCGGGTACGGGAACATCTTCGATGCGGATGTCGTTTTTGGCGTAGTAGCGAGCGGCTTTCATGCTGGTCTCATTCCTGTCCAGGGGCACCGCCTGAAGACGGTTCCCTCAGGGTACCGCTACCGTTCGGGCGCTGTCACGAGCACCTCGGAATCAGAGCCGGGCAGGAAGCCCGGACAGGCTGTGGCTCAGGCCTCGGCCGGCACGTGGGCGCGATTGGCAAGGGCACCCACTGCCACGACGAGCACGAGGACGCTCGCGGCCCAGGCCAGCCCGGAGTACCCGAGGAGAGCGAGCACCGGGCCGGCCGCGGCTCCCCCGATCGCTCCCGAGAGATTCATCACAAGGTCGGTGCGCCCCTGAACTCGCGTGCGTGCGGCACCGGTGACGAGATCGGCCACGAGCGCCGATCCGGCCACGGTGGATGCGCTCCAGCCGAGCCCGAGAAAAGTGAGGCCGACCATGACCAGTGTGGCGTTCGCGGCCCCGAGCCCGAGCGTCACCAGCGCCACGGCGAAGAGCGCCTGGCCGAAAAGGATGGTGGCGACGCGCCCGACGCGGTCGCTCAACCATCCGAAGACGGGCGACAGGGCATACATTCCCGCGATGTGAATGCTGATGGTGAGGCCGATGATGGTGAGGCTGTCACCGTGGTTTTTCATGTGCACCGGGGTCATGGACATGATTCCCACCATCACCGCGTGGCTGAGGCCAATCGCGGTGATGGCGAAGACCAGCCTCGCTTTGGCCTCGATACCGCCCTGCGCGGTGGAGGTGGCGGGCACCGGGAGGGTGCGACTGATCAGGAGCGGATCGGGACGGAGACCCACGAGGAAGACGATGGCAGCGAGTACCTGCGCCACGATGGCGATAACAAAAGACCCGGTGAGAGGCGGCATATTGAACCAGCCCGCGATGACCTCGCCGGGACCAAAGAGGTTTGGTCCAACGACCGCTCCAATGGTGGCCGACCAGACGACAACGGACAGGTCACGACCACGATGCTTCGGACTCGCAACGTCAGTTGCGGCGAACCGCGACTGCAGGCCCACGGCCGAGCCACTGCCCAGCAACACGAACCCCAGGAGAAGGAGAGGGAACGAGCTGGCCTGAGCGGAAGCGATGGTGACCATTGCACCGAAGGCTGCGGTGAGCACTCCGGTGGTGAGGGAGAACCTGCGTCCGCGTTCCTGGGCGAGCCGGGCAAGGGGAAGCGCTGCGATGGCAGCACCGAGGGTGGTCATCGTGGCAGCGGCACCCGCCCAGGCATCGGAACCGGAGATGTCGGCGGCCAGTACGGAGCCGATCGAGAGAGTCGCTCCGATAGCGAGGCCACCGAGGATTTGGCCACTGATCAACACCCGCACCGTGCGCCGCTGCACAGCAACGAGGTCGCGGTCGAGGTCGTGGTCGTGGTCAAGGTTCATGAGGGCTCCAGGCCGCGGAGGTTCGCCGGGGCGATGGACCGAGTGGTCGATGTGACCATTCTGCTGTATTTCGCGAGGTCCCGGCGCGGTTCGTTCGCGACGAGCCGCGGTCGGCGCGACCCACGTCGAGAAACTGGAGGCTGGCGCTCAGGGTGCGGAACGACTCGGCACGCGGCCTGCGCGGGTCGACGTGCACGATAAGCAGACGTTCCTGTGCCTTCAGGTCGAAGACGATGCCGCCGAGGAGGGGTGCCGCGGTGACCTGTTCCGCGTCGCGTTCGTTGCGAAGTCGCGTCTCAAGGGGTCTCGTTGTACTGGGGCGTCTGCACGATCGAGTGGACCGACGCTGGGCCCGACGCGACCAGAACGAGCAACAGGATAAGAACCCAACTTTTACGCAAAATGCGAATGTAATCGCGAAGTTCCGCTCGACGACCTTTCTCAGGGCGTGCGGGCGGAGAGCGGGGCATCCGTCACCGAAGGGAAGTAGTTTGGTGACGTGAGTAAGGTCAGCAGTTCCCGAGAATTCGACCCGCAGCGCGGGCTGACGGATGCGACGGCGGGCCTAGTCCTCGCCGTGCTTTTCGTTGTGTTCGCGGGGCTCGCCGCCTCGAAGTTCTGGGTCACGGACCCGAACGTGAGTGTACTGCTGAGCTACCTGGCCGTGTGGATTCCGCTGCTGGGAGCCGTGGGGGTGGCCTGGTATTGGCACGGGCACAACCTCAGGCTGCGGTTTCGACCGCTCGACCTCTTGTGGGGGCTGTCTGTTGGACTGCTTGCACGGTCGGTTGCGAGTGCCTTGGAGATGCTCGGCTACGGGAGGCTGGGGACCGGACCGGTGACATTGGGCGAGACCGTGTACGACGGGTGGTGGATGTTTGGCGCTCTTGCCGCTCCCGTGCTGATCGCTCCGATAGTGGAGGAGCTGTTCTTTCGCGGGTTGCTGCTGCGCTCGGTGCTCGGTTCGACGCGCAGGGCGGGCGGCGGCGCCGTGTCGTCCGTGGTCATCGCCGTCCTGGTCAGCGGACTCGTGTTCGCGCTTGTGCATACGCTCACCGCGGGCACCCCCACCGCGGTTGTGGTGGGGGGCGTGTCAACCTTCGTGTTCGGCACCTCCGCGGCCGTGCTCGCCGCATTGACCGGGCGGCTGGGCGGGGCGGTCGTTGCGCACGTGACGTTCAACGCCCTGATCGTCGTTCCCGCGCTGCTGCCCTCCTAGCCCATTTTGGAACCGTTGCCACCCCCCGATTTGGGGCGTACTTGGGCGGAACCCTGCCCGCCTTGCAGCGACTGCAATCACTAAACTGAGAGGGCCTTGGGAAATCAAACCCCACCTTGGGAATGAGGACGTGAGTTGTGCTGTTTTTGCAGCGCGATCAGCAAATTCCGTCTGGGTCCGTCTGAAAATAAGTGGAGCATGAACATGGGCAAGCTGACCTACGACTCAAGTCTGACGGCCGACTTTGACGATCGAATCCTCGCCCACCTCCAGCTCGTGATCGGCACGAAGCTCCGCCGCGGCGAGAGTTTCTACTTCTCTTGGCGGGACGACCCATTGGCAGGCGGTGGACGCAGCACGATCTGGCTGCACCCGAGCATCCCCCTCGCCTACAAGTACTTTGGCAGCCGTATTCCCATGCTGAACCGGGAGTGGATCGAAGCCCTCTCGCTCTCGGCGAATTCGTCGGCGGGGCTACAGGTCGTGGCGGAACCAAACCTCACGTAGGGCGACCTGACCAATCGGTCAATTGTATGCAATTTCGGCGTCGCGAAGGCCTGGAACCGCGGCGTGATCTCGGCAATGAACAGGTTGCGGTCGGCGGGCCGCACCGGGGCGGCGGTTCAGCGGCGCTAGGCGTCGCGGGCGGTGCCGTCGCGCGCCACCACGAGCATGCGGTGTTCGACCGCCTCGACCACAACGGTGGCCAGGTCGACGCGTCCCGAGGGAAGGATGCGGGCCGTGAACCGGCCGAAGTTCAACGCGTCGAGCTCATCGCACACGAGCCGGGCGAGGACGCTCACATCGGCGGGCTGAAAGTCGCCACTGTCATCCAGCAGAGTCACCTCGACTCCGCGGGACCGCGCGGCGCGCGTCGCCGAGACGATGGGTTCAATGAACAGGCTTCTGGCGCGGATGGCGTCGCGCAGGCTGCCCTCCACAAGCAGGCACTCGGCCTGCTCGGCACGGCTGAGCTCGTGCGGCTCGACCAGGCCTTCGAGGGCGGGGCGAGCCAGCGCGTTGAAGCGCGCAAGCTGCACCGCGCGCTCCTTGGCGACCGCGTCGCTCGCAGCCTTGCCTGCCGCGCGTTGACTGCCATCCAGAATGAGCACATTGAGGCTGCGGCCGGAGCGACGCAGCCCCACAGCAAAGAGTGTCCCGACCAGGAGCGTTCCGGCGTGGCGAATAACGAGACCCACGCCATCCGCTATCGACAACCCGTAGGCGAGCCCCCAGGCCACCGTGGACACCGCGAGGGCGGCGTAGCCCACCCAGACCCAACCGAGGCGTCCGCGCGCGACCAGAACCACAAGAACAAGCGTGACGGCTCCCAGGTGCCACTGTGCGAAGGGGCGCTCGTCGAGCGGGGAGACGTGCAGGAACATGAGCCCCCCTGCGACGCCACACAGACCGAGGATGCCGAGCGTGCGAGAGCGCGGGAACGGATCGCGGGCCGGCAGGATGCTCCACAGCCCGGCCGCGGAGACCGCGAGCAGGGCGAGCACGTCAACCGCGGGACCGACCGGAAACCGACCGACGTGCTCCCACTCCGCGACGGCGAGCAGAACGTGCACACCGATGAACAGTCCGAGGATTCCCCTGGCCAGGCCGATTGACGGAGCGACGGTTCCCGTCAGCGACATGAGTCGAGGGGCGTTGTCGGGACGTTGTGGCTTTCCCTCCCTGCTGGCGACGGCCGGGATGTCTCGCTCCTGTGCCGAGGCGACGCCATCGGCGACGGCGCGCCTCGGAGCGACCGACGGAACTCCCGTGATCGCGGCCGGGGGGATCCAGGTGATGAGCACCTCGGTACCATGGCCGGGACGCGACCGGACAACCGCCGCCCCTCCGGGCACGCGCTTCATGCGACCAACGATGCTCTGCGCGATTCCGAGTCGTTCCGCGGGCACAAGCGATGGCTCGAAACCGGCGCCGTCATCGCTGACGAGCACCTGGATGCCACCTCCCGACGGTCGCACCGTGACCCGGCGGGTAACCGGGTGGCGGTGACCGATAGCGGCCGACGCCACCGAATTGCGAAGCGCCTCCCCCACGGCGCCCACGACGGCATCGCCAACGCGCACGGGGATCATTCGATCGAGGTGAAGCTCGGCGCGCAGGATGGCCGCGGGCGCGAGGTCTGACGTGAGGGCTTCGAGCCGTGCCCACACGAGGGAACGCGCAACCACTTCGAATTCCGTGGGCATACTGAGGAAGTCGAGCTTCTCGAGGGTCGTGGCCGCCTGGCGGGAGATGACCGCATTGTCGGCCCGGCCGAGGCCCGCCACGAGCAGCGTCGAGATGACGCTGTCGTGCACCAGATCGTCAATCATCTGGCGTTCCAGCGTGCGTGCGGTGCACGCGGCGACCCGAGCATCCGCTGCCCGGGACAAACGGGTGGCGGCCTCCACGCGCGAGGCGCTCCGGCGGAGCGCGAGGGTGAAGCCAACGAAAACACTGATCAGCAGCAGAGAGTACAGTCCGTCTTGCAGGCCGACGAGGGCCGGCCGTTCGCCCGGCGTCGTGACGGCCCGCACGACGCCGCTCAGGGTGCAGGCCACGACGACGAATGCCCACGCGATAGTGGCACGTTCGGACACGGCGACCGCCACACACGGCACCCCGGTGAACGAGAGCACCCAGGGAATACCGAGTCCCACCGGCAGGGCATGGGCGCCGAGGACGAGCCAGCCCACGAGGATGATGACAAACACGGCGCCATGCACGCGAGCGAGGCCACGCAAGATGGACAGCGGCGCTCGGCGGGACAGCGACGCAGGGAGGACGGGAAGCAGGAAAACCATCAACCAGGCGGTCCAGGACCAGACGAGGGAGGGAATGTCTACCTGGGCGAGAAAGGGCTGCATCGACAGCCCACCGAAGATGATGGCACCCGCACCGACCGCACCGTAGAGCAGGCGAGCCAGGCGGTCCCGGGGACCATCGGCAGCAAATACGTGCTCGCCGTCGGGCTCGACAGGACCGACGTCGACCGGGATGGCCCTGGTCACGGGCGGCCGGGTATGGGCAGGATGCCGTCCTCAAGTGCGCGTTTGTACAGGTCAATCTTGGTGTTCGCCGGCCGGCCGACACGTTCGTACTTCGACCGCACACGACGGATGTAGTCAATCACCGTGGACTCGGACAGTCCGGTTCGCGAAGCCACGAGGGGTGCTTTGGCCCCCGCTGCATAGAGCGACAGAACCTGGCGCTCGCGCGGGCTGAGCGCGGCGTCGGAGAGTTCGGGGTCGCCGTCGAGGGCCGCGGCCCAGTCCGTTGACGCGATGGTCTCCCCCACTGCGGCACGGGCCACCGCGTCGAGCAAAACGTTGGCCGCTTCGGACTTGCGCACCACGCCGAGCACGCCGGATCGGGCGGCCGCGCGCATCAGAGCCGCGTCGTCGCCCCCGGTGAAGGCGAGCACGTCGGCGCCGGCCTCCCTGAGCCTGCGCACGTTGCTGGAAACAGTGGACCCGTCGGATAGGCGCAGATCGAGGATGACGAGGTCGATCTTCTCCTCTTGGGACGTCGCTTCAAGAAGCTCAGAGACCGTTGCAACCGTTGCCACTACGTAGATGTTGTGGATGGTCGAAAAGAGCTCGGCAAAGCCGCGTGCGACGATTTCGTGGTCATCGATCAGCGCGACTCTGTAGCGGTACATACTGACTACCCTAATGGGGGGACAGACCGGTTTGTGTATCCACACGACAACCGTGTCCGAACAGATACCCCGACCGTGTCCAATGAACGAGATACGCCTTTTTTTGGGGGCCATAAGAAATGACGGCTGGCACAGGGCTTAGGGTATACCTACAGTAGACCCTGGGGAACATTATCGGGGGGACCGGGGGTGTTGGGGCGTTCGTGACTTTCCTGAGCAGAAAGCGCGCGAGCGCCTCACCTTTTTGCACCAGGGGCAGAAGCGCACGGGAAATCTCCGGCGCGGAGCTGCTCGGAAGACCTAGCCTCGCTGCACCCTGCTGCGGGCGTTCAGAACGCCGTGACTCTCCTCGAGATAGCACGACCCACACAAGGATTCGTAGGTAACCTCCGCACCATCGATGGCCACCTGGTCGCCATCGAACACGTACACGCCGTCGATCTTGCGCCCGTTGAACACGGCTTTCCGGCCGCAGCGGCAGATCGTCTTGAGCTCCTCGAGACTGTGCGAGACCTCAAGCAAACGCCGGCTACCCGGAAACGCCACCGTCTGAAAGTCCGTGCGAATCCCGTACGCCAACACCGGCACGTTTTCGAGGATCGCGATGCGCAGCAGATCGTCGACCTGCGTTTCAGTGAGGAATTGCGCCTCGTCGAGGAGAAGCGCGCTCACGTCGAGGCCGGTTACGGCTAGCACTGTCGCGCGATGCTGCTGGAACGTCGCGAGGGCATCCGTGTCGGGCGTCAACAGGTAGTCGACGGCTCGCGTCACGCCCAGCCGCGAGAGGATGCCGCGATCACCCTTGGTGTCGACCGATGGCTTCGCAAGCAACACCTGGTGCCCACGCTCCTCATAGTTATATGCCGCTTGAAGCATGGAGGTACTCTTCCCGCTATTCATCGCGCCATAGCGGAAGTAGAGTTTAGCCATCAATGCTCGTTTCTGGTTGGGGCCACCGGAAGGGCCCCGGCCTGCACGCGGTCGGCGTTGCGGTACCCGGCTTCACTGTGCTCGGCGTCGAGATGAACGGTCAGTCGGTGGCCACGTATCGCCACGTGAACGCGGGAAAATTCGACACGCAACACGGCCACGAAGGGGTGCACGACGGCGCGAAGGTGCCGGGCGGGCAAGGCGACGGAGGCTTCAAGCAACACGACCGCGGCGCCCTCGGAGTGCCGGGCATCGTCGGCGTCGACAGCGGACTCGGCCTGTCGCGCGCTAGAGATGAGAATGGCCAGGCTCGACGGGTCGAACCCGGGCTGCGCGCACAGCATCACGACAAGGGCGCCGAAAGCGGCGCGCTGCCGCGGAGTGAACCGTGCGGCACGGCGCTCGTCATCGTGCACGCGGCCGACGCCCAGGCCGAGTGGGCCCGCACCATTCGGGCCCGCACCATTCGCGGGCACCACGGCCGGTATCTCGGTCAGCGCCGCACTCTCGCGAGCCACGAGGTCATCCAGCCAGGTTCGATCGGTTTCGGCCACCAGGGCGCCGCGCACTTCATCGGCAAGGCGACGCGCCCGGTCGATCTCCACGGCCGTGACGGAACCGCGCTGGAGGACCTCGCTCAGGAAGGGAAGCACGTTCGCGTCGAGGTCGCAGAGGCGTTGGTGAACGACCAGTCCGGCCAGGGACACCCGGCTCGCTTCCGTATGGAGACGGATGGACCGTTGAGCATCCGTTTGCCAGATGCGGATGGACTTGACCACCTGACGGCAGTAGGCGGCGCCGGCCAGCGCCGGCGCGAGCAGCTGAACGGTAGCCAGGATGGCGAAGAGCGCCGGAGTGCCGGTGGCGAAGTAGGCGGCCTGGACCCAGGCCCCGCACGCCACGACGACCGCGGCGGCGGCGGCCAGAAGGGCAATCTCCCTCCACGGCCGAAAAGGTGCGAGGGCCATGATGAGGAGGCCGAGGGCAATCTGGCCGAAGTCGTTGTGGACAGAGGCGTTGTGTCCCCACATCCCAACCTGTTCAAGGATGTACGCAAGCAGGGCCAGCCCGACCATGACCAGACTCGAGCCGGCTTGGAACGGGGCGCTTTCGGGGAGCGAGGCCCACACGAGGAGGCCCGCCGCACCAACGAGGGACACCACGGCGAGCGCCGCGAACATCGGGTACCGCACTTCGCCGGCCTGAGTGAGCGTGGAGAAAACGGCGTACGCCACCACGATGAGGGCGGTGACGAGGGCCAGGGGCCAGACGGCGAGCCCGCCGATCGGGTCGAGCCGCTGCTGGGTGGCATCGGGGGCGTTCATCGCACTCCGGGTGACGCGGCGGGCGCGGGCTGGACCGGCGCTGCGAACGGTACGGTCAGGCGCACGGTGGTGCCGGCGCCGGGCCGCGTCCATATGGTGACGGAGCCTCCCACTCGGTCGATGCGTCGACGCACGGACTGGCGAAGTCCGAGACGCCCGCGACCGGAACCCGACAGGGTGAAGCCGCGACCGGCATCCGCCACCATCACCGAAACGCCCTCCGAGTCGCGCTCAACACTGACCTCGGCCGCTGCGATTCCGGCATGCAGCAGCACGTTATTGAGGCAGTGTTCGACCGCGAGAGCGAGCTCGCGGTCGACCGAGGAGTCGAGGCGATCCAGTGCGTCGGCCTCTCCCGTCACGTCGACCATGAGGCCTGCGGTGCGGCATCGGTCAACGGCGGCAAAGAGCGCGCTGGCGGCGAGTAAGCCGGTGCCCGGGGCGTGCGGGTCGACGCCATCGTCAGCGAGCCAGTCGGTGCCTCGGAGGGAGTCGAGCGTGTTGCGCAATCCCGCGCGAACATGAGGGGTGAGCTCACCGGGCGCGGACAGCGAGAGGGTCACGAGTTGGCTGACGATCGTGTCGTTGAGCACGGCGATCGAACGGTTGTCAAGCGAATGCCGCAGCTGGCTCGCCGCATCGTTCTGGGCAGCGCGGAGCAGCGCCGGCTGCGCGAGCGCTCCACGGCGGCGTCCGAGTGCGGCGACGAGCAACACCGCCGTCAGGAACACATAGGCGGACACCGTGAAGAAATCGCGGCCAGCATTGACCCCGGAATGGACGACGGCGAGCAGAGCCGCCGTCTCGGCGAGGAGGAAACCGGCCGTGCTCCAGAAGACACCGACCACAAGTCCCGACCCGGCGCCACCCACCATGATCAGGGCCATCTTGGGCAGGGCGATGAGAAAAACGGTCGACGCCGAGATCTCCTCCGGAACGCCCAGCACGGTGTCGCTGAAGACGTAAACGCAGAACGTGCCGGTGAGCAGGTACGCGAAGGAGGTGAGGAGGCTGCGGCGGCGTGCGAGAAGAACGAGGAGGCCGGCCATGGCGAGGATGACGGCGATGGTGAGGGAGAGTTCGGCTCCGGCCCGGGTGGAACTCAGGATGGCAACGGATGCGAGAGCGCCAGTGAGGCAGACCAGGCCAAACCAGTGGGCGGCCCGTGCGAGGGCGCGACTGAGCGCTGATTGAACAAGGTATCCCGGTAATCCAAGAGTCATCAAATCCCCTTCAGTTTAAGTATGCCATCTGAGGCTTGGAGTCCGCCCGCATCATGGGCGGCACGAGCGCGCCGCCCGCGAGCAGAAATCTTCCGCCGGACACCGGCGTGCCGGGAGGGCGTGAGGGCATGAATTGCTCTGGTCGGTTTCGGTGCCGCCTAGAAGAGTCGGGGCGACAGCTGCGGTGGAAGCTCCTCGGCGATGAGCGACCGAGCCGAACCGGCCATGAGGTCACCGGGAGGGCGAACGTCGGGGGCGGCCCGCGGCCCGGAGCCAGTGGCGAGCGCGGCATCCAGGGCGCTCGAGCGCGGTCCCCCTGTGGCCGGATCAGTGCGCCCCCGCTCGAGACCATGCGCACGAACGAGGGGCTTCATGCGCTCCCCGAGCCAGGTTCGGTAGCCCTTCGCGGCATAGGTGCCACCGGCAAACAGTTCCCGGTACTGCGGCAGCAGCTCGGGGTGCTCACGCTCAAGCCACTGGAAATACCATTGCTTCACGGTGGGCTTGAGGTTGAGCGCGCAGTACAGCACATTCGATGCACCGGCCGCTTTCGCCTGGCGGAGCGCCTCGTCGAGGTGCGCCCGAGTGTCGGTGAGGAACGGCAGAATCGGCATCATGAACACCCCGCACTCCAGGCCGCGCTCGCGCACCGCGGTGACCGTGCCGAGCCGAGCCGTGGTGGACGGCGTTCCCGGCTCGACGGACTGCTGCAGATCATCGTCGTAGATGGCGATGGAGAGCGCAAGGTCAACCGGCACGAGCCGACTTGCTTCGGCGAGCAGGTCCAGGTCGCGGCGCAGCAGGGTGCCCTTGGTGAGTATCGACAGCGGCGTGCCGGACTCCGCGAGCGCTGCGATGATGCCGGGCATCAGCCGGTAGCGCCCCTCCGCCCGCTGGTAGGGATCAGTGTTGGTACCGAGCGCAACCGGATGCCGTCCCCACGTTGGCTTCGCGAGCTCTGTGCGCAGCACCTCGGCCACGTTCACCTTGACAATGATTTCGCTGTCGAAGTCTTTGCCCGCATCCAGGTTGAGATACTCGTGCGTCGGCCGAGCGAAGCAGTAGGCACACGCGTGCGAACAACCCCGGTAGGGATTGATCGTGTACCCCAAGGGCAACTCACTCTGTCCGGGCACCCGGTTGAGCGCACTCTTGGCCAGGATCTCGTGAAACGTGATCCCGGCGAAATCCGGCGTCTGCACGCTGCGCACGAAGTTGTTCAGACGCGCGAGACCCGGAAGTGCCCCGGGCTGCTCCGTCGTGAGTTCCTGTCCCGTCCATCGCATACATCAATTCGAACACAACTTCGAGCGGAGTGCAAGATTGTCGGCATCCGTTGACGCAGAAAACACCCTCCCGGAACCGGGAGGGTGTTTTCGACGCGGGCTGCGGTGCCGGGCTACGCGGTGAGGTGCAGAACCGCGGCGGTAGCGGCGAGCGAGGCGGCGGCAGCGGCCGGGTCATCGGACAGCTTGGTGCCGTGGCTCGGAATCATGGCGCGAATCTTCGGCTCCCACCCCGCAATGCGGTCGGGGAAGCACCGGGCCAGCAGATCCACCATGATCGGGGCGGCTGTGGATGCTCCGGGCGAGGCCCCGAGCAGTCCGGCGATGCTGCCATCGGCGGAGGTGATCACCTCGGTACCCATCTGCAGGATTCCACCCTTGGCGGCATCCTTCTTCATCACCTGCACGCGCTGGCCGGCCGTGATGAGCTCCCAGTCGCCCATCTTGGCGGTGGGAACGAACTCCTGCAGCGCCTTCAGCTTGGCTTTGCGGGAGGCGAACACCTCGCCGACAAGGTACTTCATCAGGTCAAAGTTGTGCCGGGCGACGGCGAGCATGGGACCGAGGTTGTGCGCGCGAATTGAGAACGGCAGGTCGAACCACGTGCTGGTCTTGAGGAACTTCGGGCTGAACCCGGCGTACGGGCCGAACAGGAGCGACATCTCGCCATCGACAATGCGGGTGTCGAGGTGCGGGACCGACATGGGCGGAGCACCAACCCCGGCCTTGCCATAGACCTTCGCCTGGTGCTGAGCCACGAGATCGGGATTGGTGGTCCGCAGGAACTGCCCGCTGATCGGGAAGCCTCCGAATCCCTTGATCTCGGGGATTCCGCTCTTCTGCAGCAGCGCGAGCCCGCCACCGCCGGCGCCGACGAACACGAATTTGGCGTTGACGGTACTGCGGGTCTGCCCCACCTGGCGCAGGAGGTTGATGCGCCAGGTGCCGTCGACGTTCTGCTGCAGGTTGGTCACCTGTCGGTTCATCTTCACCTCGACGTCGTGCTTGGCGAGGTTATCGAACATGTAGGTCGTGAGGGCGCCGAAGTCCACGTCGGTTCCGAGATCGCTGCGCGTGGCCGCGATCTTCTGCCCGGACGGGCGCTTCTTGGTGATCAGCGGTGTCCAGCGGCCAATGACCTCCGGATCGTCGCTGAACTCCATGCCCGCGAAAAGCGGCTGATTCTTGAGCACCTCATGACGCTCGCGCAGGTAGGCGACGTTCGCCTTGCCGCGCACGAAGGTCATGTGCGGGGTGGAGTTGATGAACTTCTCCGGTTCGGGCAACGCACCGGTCGTGACCAGGTGCGCCCACAACTGACGGCTGATCTGGAATTGCTCGTTGATACTCACGGCCTTATCTGCGGTGAGTTTTCCCCCGGGCACTTCCGGCATGTAGTTGAGCTCACACAGCGCCGCATGGCCGGTGCCGGCGTTGTTCCAGGGATTTGAACTTTCCTGCGCTGCTTCCCCCAGTCGCTCGTACACTTCGATCCGCCAGGACGGCTGCAACTCCTTAAGGAGGGTGCCGAGAGTAGCGCTCATGATACCGCCGCCAATGAGAACGACGTCTACGGGTTCCGTTGAATTCACGCTTCCGAGTGTATCGCGGCGCCGGAGCGCCTTAAGCCGGGCCGGGAGCCCAACCGGGTCACGGGCCGACGGGGGAACGGCGGGGACGCCCGCTCCCCCGGGGCTGGTCGGGACTAACGCTTGATGCGTTCGTAGGTGGCGAGGAAGTCCTCGACCGACAGACTTGCGACCGAGCGGGTGACGATGTCAAGGTCTATGTCGGCGAGGGTCTTGAATCTGAGGCAGCTTTTCCCCATGTTGAGTTTGAGGCCGGTGGCGGCCCACTCGGCACGGAAGGCGGCGTCCGCTGCCGGGTTGCCATACAGCGCCATGAGATACAGCGAGTGGTAATTCTTCTGCGCCGCGAGGCTCACATACGACAAAGGCTGGCCGTTGTAGGTCTTCGGGTAGGTGCTGAGCGGAATCACCCAGCCGGGCATGCCGTGCGGCATCCCGAGCTCGTATCCGCGCGGCATGGCGTCGCGCACCGCGTCGATCACGGGGTACAGAACGGCACGGGCGGACGGGGCAAGATCGAAGAAGTAATCCTCAACCTCCGCGGGTACAGGTGGTTGTTTCACGTGTTAACGCTAGTCACTGAGCGGATACCATGCGAGGCCGGGGCGCATTCCCCCGCCGGCGTGGCGCGAAACCGTGCCGGGAGGCGGCGCTCGACCCTCACGGCCCGGACACCGCGACGGCGTCGTTGTCCTCAGCGAGCGAGACGAGGGGCGGGGCGGTGTTCTCCGGCACAAACGGTTGGTGCGGCACCACGGCCTCAACGCCGTGCTTCTCGAGCCTGGCGAGCGTGTCTTCAGTACTCTGCGGGGTGCCGTAGTGAAAGCCCTGTGCACCACGAATACCCAGTCGGGTCAGGTGGGACGCCATGACCTCGTCCTCGACGCCCTCGACGATCATGGAGTACTCGAGATTGTCGCCAAAGCCCTGCAGCGCCATAAGCACCTCCTGCTGTCGCACGTCGTCGAGATCGTCCACGAGGCTCTTGTCGATCTTAAGAATGTCCATCGGCACCCGCACGAGCGAGTCCACCGAGGAATCCTCCGACCCGTAGTCATCGAGGGCGATGAGAATGCCGATGTCTCGAAGGTGGTCGACCTGGGCGCGCAGCGCCGGTGATACGCGTGCCACCGAGCGCTCGTTCAGTTCGAGGCACAGGGAGATCTCAGGGTAGCGATGGGCAAGTTCTTCCACGAAAATACCCAGGCGTTCGGGCAGAACCTGCATCGCCTCCACGTTGACGGTCATGCACAGAATGCGGGGTTCAACGAGCCGGAACGCGGCCGCTGCGGCCATGGCCTTCTCGGCCACCTGCCGCGTGAGGTCGTCCAGCAGCCCCAGACCCTTGGCCTTTGCCACGAGCGCGGGCGGCGACAGCGAACCGATCTCGGGGTCACTGAACCGCACGAGCGCCTCGAACGCCCAGATCTGGCTCGTGACGAGGCTCACGATCGGCTGGTAGGCCATTTCCAGACGGTTCTCTCGAATGGCGTCGATCACGCTATCGTTCACCTGCGGCGACCGGTGGTCTGAAATGCTGATGCTGCTCTCATGGGCGGGACCGCCACTTCGGCGGGATTCCTTGACCGACAGCATGCTCCGGTCGGCGTCGACAACGAGCTGGGAGACATCCGTTTCACGGTGAGCGGAGTACGCCAAACCGATGCTGAGAAGCGGATGCACCGTGGTGTTGTCGATCACCATCGGCTCCCCCGACGCGGCCATGATGCTTTCGGCCAGGAGCTTGGCCTCGGCGAGCGACGACAACCTCGTGAGGATGATGACGAATTCATCGCCGCCGACGCGGGCGACCACGTCGAAGGGACGCACGGCGAGATGCAACCGATGACCGAGCGCACGAAGAACGTCGTCGCCGGCCTGGTGGCCGAGCCGATCATTGAGGCGCTTGAAATCGTCGAGATCCAAAAAGAGCACGGCAAGCGCCTCGGAGTAGCCGCGGTGATCGTTGATGTTGGCGAGCGCCTCCTGGAAGGCACCATAGTTGGGGAGTCCGGTGAGCGGATCGGTATTGGCCCTCAGCGTCAGGCCACCGATGTCGTCCCGAGTCTGCACGACAACGTCGGTCGTGTGCGCGAGAGCATTGAGGGCGAGCTGGTCATCGCGGCTGAACGCGACGTCCATACCATCTCGGTGAGCAACGATGAAGAGGAGCTGCCCCTCAACGAGGGTGACGGCCGCGGCAATGTCGTGGGGGTCACCGGGATGGCTGCGCAGGTTCACCGTTTCTGCTCCAATGGCCTCGCCGACGGCACGGCGTAGGAGATCAGCGAAGGATTCGGAATCCGCAGCGTGACTGAACGACTTCGCGTTGAGCGCGGCTGTCCCGCGGATCAGGCCGTTGAATCTCCGTCGCATGTTGGCCAGGCGCACCGATCCCCGTGCCGCCACGGTGACCAGGGTGAGGAGCAGAAGCACGACGAGCGCGTTGCGTGCCTGGACCGACTCATCAAAGTAGGGCAGGGCAGGGTTGTTCCACAACGAGGCGAGGGCCGTGAGGCCCGCTGCTCCGACGAAAACGATGGCGACGCGCAACGGCGACGTCGGGACCGCGGCGTCAAACACCCACGGGGCCGCGATGCTCATGCGACGCCCAGTCTCCACGGTCAGGATCGTCACCACGAACGCGACGGCCGCAATGAGCACGGCCATGACCTGCGCCACGTCAGCGCCGCGAAGCGCGTGAAAGACTACGAGGTTAACGGTAGCTCCCACGCCAACCAGGCCCGAAGCGTAGGCGGAAAATGACCAGCGATGTGTGCGAGCGATGGCGCGCACGGCGGTGCCAATGGCCAACACTCCCACGGCAGCCGGGTCCCCAAGCATAGGAGCGAGAATGGGCAACGCAATGACGGGCAGAGTGAATGAAAGACTGCGGTACGGTGGCCCTCCCACCCAGAACCGGTAGCTCTCGAGCGCGGCGACGCATACCACGCCAATGGCGGCGATGACCCAGTCTGTGATCGTTCCCCGGAACAGGTGGGTCACGGCGCCGACGATCGCGGCGATCCCGTAGGCCATGAAAATCACGAACCCGGCCCGCCGTAGTCCGTCCCACAACCGATTACGCCTCACAAGCCAGAGTGTAGTGCAGAGCGCCACCAGTTCGGGGGCCGACAGGGCGCCCCTGCCCCGGGCAGCCCTGCTGATCATCTCGCAGCCATCGCAGCTTTCCGGCCGCGCGGAGGGGCTTTGTTTCCGATCACTCTGCGGGCGGGCGCGGCATCGTCGTCTCCGGGCCCATGCACCCTTCCGAATATGGGCGCCGGGGAACGCCCATGTCCGGCGCGGCTAAGCCGTGCCGAGCTGCGCGGCAACGAGTTCAGCGATCTGCACGGCGTTGAGCGCTGCTCCCTTGCGGAGGTTGTCATTGCTGATGAAGAGGGCAAGGCCACGGTTGTCGGGAACGCCCTCGTCCTGCCGAATACGGCCGACGAAGCTCGCGTCCTGGCCGGCCGCCTGCAGGGGCGTCGGCACGTCGGTGAGCGTGACGCCGGGGGCATCCGCCAGCAATTCGTTCGCATGCGCGACCGTCAGCGGCTGGGCGAACTCCACGTTGATGGAGAGGGAGTGCCCGGTGAAGACGGGAACGCGCACGCACGTGCCGGAGACGCGCAGGTCGGGCAGCTGCAGAATCTTGCGGCTCTCATTGCGCAGCTTCTGTTCCTCGTCGGTTTCGAAGCTCCCGTCGGGGACGATGGACCCGGCGAGCGGAATGACGTCGAACGCGATGGGGCGCGCGTAGATGGTGGGTTCCGGCAGCGTGACGGCCGTGCCGGAATGCACGAGGCCAAGCAGGTTCTCGTCCTGCACAGCGACGCGCACCTGGGAGGCAAGCTCGAAGGCACCGGCGAGGCCGCTGCCAGACACCGCCTGATAGGTGCTCACGATGAGTCGTTCCAGGCTGGCCGCTTCGTGCAGCACCTTGAGCACGGGCATCGCGGCCATGGTGGTGCAGTTGGGGTTGGCGATGATGCCCTTGGTGGCGAGGTGGATGGCCTCGGGGTTGACCTCGCTCACCACGAGGGGCACATCAGGGTCCATGCGCCAACCGGAGGAGTTGTCGATCACGGTGACGCCGGCCGCGGCGAAGCGTGGCGCCTGAACCTTGGACAGCGACGCTCCGGCGGAGAAGATGGCCACGTCGAGGCCGGTCGGGTCGGCGACCGCCGCGTCTTCGATCACGATATCGACGCCCTTGAAGGGCAGGGTGTTGCCCGCGGAACGGGCAGACGCGAAGAAGCGGATGCTCTTCACCGGAAAATTGCGCTCGGCCAGCAGTGCGCGCACAACGGCACCCACCTGCCCGGTGGCACCGACGACGCCAATGTTGACTCCTGCGGTGGTTACGGCGTTGGTGCTCACTTGCTTCCTAACGTAGAACGGTGTCATGCGTCCGGGTTTTGCGGACTCGGTGCTGGTGTGGCTTAGCGGCCGGTTCCGCCGTGTACCTGGGCGTCGGAGTCGGCGTCGAGCCCGAACGCGGTGTGCACCACTCGGAGGGCCTCGTTGATGGTGTCGGCGCGGGTGACGACCGAGATGCGAATCTCGCTCGTGGAAATCATCTCGATGTTGATTCCGGCCTCGAACAGCGCCTCAAAAAGCCTGGCCGACACGCCCGTGTTGGTGCGCATGCCTCCACCGACCAGGGCCAGCTTTCCGATCTGGTCGTCGTACTGCAGGCCCGCGAAGCCCACGTCCTGCTGTTCGTTGGTGAGCGCGGTGAGCACCTGCTGTCCCTCAGACTTGGGCAGCGTGAAGGAGATGTCGGTGAGACCCGTCGCGGCAGCGGACACGTTCTGCACGATCATGTCGACGTTGGCGTTGGTCTTCGCGACGATCTTGAAGATCAGGGCGGCCTTGCCGGGGATGTCGGGAACACCGACAACGGTCACCTTTGCTTCACTCAGGTCGGCGGCGACCCCGGCGATGACTGGCTCTTCCACTATCTCTCCATTCGCGCGGGCAGTATCGGCGTTGTAGACGATGGTGCCGGTGTTGTTATTAAAGGATGACCGTACATGCAGCGTGACGCCATGGCGACGAGCATATTCCACGGCTCGTATGTAGAGGACTTTCGCGCCGGCGGCCGCGAGCTCGAGCATCTCTTCGCTTGAAACGCGGACGAGTTTGCGCGCCTTGGGCACGACGCGAGGGTCGGCCGTGTAGACACCATCGACATCCGTGTAGATCTCGCAGACATCGGCGTGCAATGCTGCCGCGAGTGCGACGGCAGTTGTGTCGGAGCCGCCGCGACCGAGGGTCGTGATGTCTTTGGTGTCGCGGTTGAAGCCCTGGAAGCCGGCCACGATGGCGACGGCGCCCTCGTCGAGCGCGTCGCGGATACGGCCAGGGGTTACATCCACAATGCGCGCCGAACCGTGGCGGGCGTCGGTGATCATGCCGGCCTGGCTGCCGGTGAACGAGCGGGCGTCGTAGCCCATGCTCTTGATGGCCATTGCGAGCAGCGCCATGGAGATGCGTTCGCCCGCGGTGAGCAGCATGTCGAGCTCACGTGGCGCGGGCAACGGGGTGACCTGGTGGGCCAGGTCGAGCAGCTCATCGGTGGAATCACCCATGGCCGACACGGCGACGACCACTTCGTTGCCGGCCTTGCGCGTATCGACGATTCGTTTCGCGACACGCTTGATGCTTTCGGCGTCGGCAACGGACGATCCGCCGAACTTCTGCACGATCAAAGCCACGTAGCACTCCTGAGCTGGGGGAAGATGGGCAGGGCCCCAAGCCCCCAGTATAAATGTCGCGCCGTGCGGCTCCCACCATATGACGCCGTGTGGCCCAGAGACACGTCGGGATGGCCCTTTCCGACTCTGACCCTGCGCGTCGAGCACCGGTGCCGGAAGCTAGTGGGCGACCTCGCGGCGCCCTTCGAAGGCACGGCCGAGGGTGACCTCGTCGGCGTACTCGAGGTCGCCGCCAACTGGGAGGCCCGAGGCCAGGCGGGTCACCCGAATCTCCAGCGTCGTGAGCAGCCGGGACAGGTAGGTGGCGGTGGCCTCTCCCTCGAGGTTCGGATCGGTCGCGATGATGATCTCCTGAACCGTGTTGTCGGCGAGGCGCTGCATCAGCTGGCGGATGCGAAGGTCATCGGGACCCACGCCGTCGATGGGGCTGATCGCCCCGCCGAGCACGTGGTACAGCCCCTTGAACTCGCGAGTGCGCTCGATCGCCACAACGTCCTTGGCCTCTTCCACCACGCAGATGAGCGCCGCGTTGCGACGCGGATCGCGGCAGATCATGCACGTGGGCTGCTCGGACACGTTGCCGCAAATGTCGCAGAATCGCACCTTGTCGCGAACCTCGAGCAGTACGTTGGCGAGCCGGGTCACGTCGACCTTCTCGGTCTGCAGAATGTGAAAGGCAATGCGTTGGGCCGACTTGGGCCCGATTCCCGGCAGCTGCCCGAGTTCGTCGATCAGTTCCTGAACAATACCTTCATACATGGGCTAGTCGCCTCTCGGTCGCGGCGGTGCCGCGGAGTACGGCTGTTCTTCAATGAATGTGGCGCCAAGAATCTCGCGTACGACCGCCTCGCCGTAGCGCTGTTTTTCGGCAAAGCTGGGCCCCGGCGTCGGGCGTGCCTGGGCTGTCGGGCGTGCCTGGGCTGTCGGGCGTGCCTGGGCTGTCGGGCGTCTACCAGCGGATGCCCCTGGCGCGCCAGGTTGCGGGGCGGGAGCGACGGACGTCGTAGCCGTTGCCCCGGATGCGACTCTGATCGGGTTCGCTGCGGACGCTTCCTGGTGGGAGGGAACCCGCTCCTCGCGGGGGCCACCGCGCTCCGGCTCCACGTCGTCGTCGAAGGGCGGGGGAACATCGTTGAACGGCGGCTCCTCCGGCTCACTGCGGGCTGGAGTGCGCTCCGGGGCCGGTGCGCCGGGCGCCGGGCGAGTCTGGGCAGCTGGTGCCGGGGCGGCCGGCGCCGGGGCGGCTGGTGCCGGGGCGGCCGGCGCCGGGGCGGCCGGCGCCGGGGCGGCCGGCGCCGACGCGAGGGGGGCGGCGGCAGAACCGGGGATCACGACCGTGTTCCAACCGGTCGTGGCCACGGGTCGGTCCACAGCGGTGGTCTCGCTCGGGGCGTGCGGCACCGGTTGTGCGCCGGGGCGCGCCGAGTCGTCGACCGTGCCTGCGGCGGCGATCTCAGCGCTGGGACCGGCATCCGTGGCCGAAACGGCACCGGCACCCATGCTCGGGCCGGTGGCCCGCGGTTCGTCGTGGGGCGCATCGACATCGGGTGCTGTCGACGGCGATACCACCGGGACAATGGGCGCGTCGGGCGCGGGACCGGAGGGCGGACGTGGCTCCTCACGGGCGATGAACTTCACCTTGAGGCCCAGGACCGCCAGGATCGCGGTGCGGAGAAAGTCGCTCACGCCCATGCCGGGCGCGGGCGAATGTTTGAAGCTCGCGACATCGGCTTCACTCGGAAAGGACAGCACGAGCACGTCGCCGCGCAGGTCGATCAGGTGCGCCGTGTAGACCACGAGCCACGCGCTCACCTTGGCCGTGCGCACGGCATCGAGAATTTCGGGCCAGGCGTCACTGAGCTGCGCGAACGTGACGGGGCCCGTGGGCATCACGCGCACCGGCGGCGCAGAGTCCCTGGCCGCGGTGTCGTTGGGCGCAGAGTCGTTTGGCGCAGAGTCGTTTGGCGCAGAGTCGTTTGGCACGGTTTCCCGATCGGATGCCGGCGCAACACCCGACGTGTCGGCCTCGGGCTCGGGCTCGGTCGATACCGCAGGCGCCGCCGGGACGGTTGCAGGCGTGGTCGCCTGCGTAGTTGAAGGCGTGGTGGCTGGCTCGGCCGCTGGCGTGGCCCACTCGACGCGACCCACGCCGACCGACGGCGCGGTCTCGACCGGCTCAGTCGACGCAGCCGACGCCGCCGACGGCACCGTTTGCGCCGGCTCGGCCTTGGGGCGAGGCGCCGCGGGCGCGACCGGCTCCGCCGAGCGGCGAGGCGGTGCGACCGGTGCGGGCTCAGCGGCGGGGCGAGGCGGCGCCCCATCCACGCCAATTCGACGTTCGAGGCGCTCAACACGAGCCAGCGCCCCGCGAACGGAGTCGTCCGTTGCGGGGATGAGCGCCCGCGCAATCATGAGTTCGAGGTGCAGGCGGGGCGACGTGGCGCCGGACATCTCGGTGAGCGCGGCGTTCAGGATGTCTGCGGTGCGGGACAATTCTGCGGGCCCGAACTGGGTGGCCTGCGCCGCCATTCGATCGATCTCGTCCTGCGGCACTCCGCGCAGCACTGCCGCGGCTCCCGCAGCGGAGGTGGCGGCAACGACGATGAGGTCCCGCATGCGCTCGAGCAGGTCTTCCACAAAGCGGCGCGGGTCTTGACCGGTCTGGATCACCCGGTCTGCCGCGTCGAAGGCTGCACCGGCATCGCGTGCGCCGAGGGCATCGATCGCGTCGTCGAGCAGGGTCGCGCTCGTGTAGCCGAGCAGGGCGACCGCGCGCTCGTACTCCACGGTGTGTCCGTCGGAGCCGGCCATCAGCTGATCGAGCAGGGAGAGCGTGTCACGTGGAGAGCCGCCACCGGCCCGCACCACGAGCGGCAGCACGCCGGGAGCGACCTGCACCTTCTCGCTTTCGCACATCTGCGCCACGTAGTCGAGCATGGGTGCAGGTGGCACAAGCCGGAACGGATAGTGGTGAGTGCGCGAGCGGATCGTGCCGATGACCTTCTCTGGTTCGGTCGTGGCGAAGATGAACTTCACGTGCTCGGGCGGCTCCTCCACGATCTTGAGGAGGGCATTGAAACCCTGCGGCGTCACCATGTGCGCCTCATCGAGGATGAAAATTTTGTAGCGATCGCGAGCGGGCGCGAAGATCGCGCGCTCCCGAATATCGCGGGCATCGTCGACGCCGTTGTGGCTGGCCGCGTCGATCTCCACGACGTCGAGCGAACCGCCGCCGTCGCGCGCGAGTTCCACGCAGCTCGGGCAGACGCCGCACGGGGTGTCGGTGGGGCCTTCCGCGCAGTTGAGGCAGCGTGCCAGGATGCGTGCCGAGGTGGTCTTGCCGCAGCCTCGCGGCCCGCTGAACAGATAGGCGTGATTCACCCGGTTGGTGCGCAGGGCCGTCATGAGCGGTTCAGTCACTTGCGACTGCCCGATCATCTCGGCGAAGGTCTCTGGCCGGTAGCGGCGATACAGTGCGGTAACCACAGATCAATGGTACTTGGCCCCGCCGACACCATGCCGCGCGCTGCTCGAAAGACGGATGCCGCGGCGCCGGCCGAGCCGCCGCATCCGGTGTGAACGAGCGCGTGCCGACAGACGCGTTCCGACAACTGAACGACTCGCCGGATGCACCCGGGGCGTGGCCGTGCGTGCGAACCGGCCGCGGCATCCGTTGTACGCTCGCATGAATACTGGCAGTCGTGCCATGCGTGCGGCCGGAAGGAGTACCTGTGGACATGCGACTTGAACTCGTGCCGTTGCCCTCGTCGGACGTGGAGCGCAGCAAGGCCTTTTACATTGGCCGGGTGGGCTTCGTGCTCGATCACGACATCGAGCCCGGCAACGGGATGCGCATCGTGCAGCTCACCCCGCCGGGATCGGCCTGCTCCATCGTGATCGGCGGTGGAATCAGCAGTCCGGACGCCGCGCCCGTTCTCGGTCTTCACCTGGTCGTGGACGACGTCGAGGTCGCGCGCCGCACGCTCGTTGACAACGGGGTTGACGTCTCGGATGTCAACGATATGGGCGGCGGAGTTCGCTACGCCTTCTTCACAGATCCCGACGGCAACTCTTGGGCGCTGCAGCAGATTTCCCGGTGACGCTGCGCCAGCCACCCGTCGGCTGCTAGTTTCGGGCCCTGCTCCCCCTCCACCTCCCCCTCCGCAAAACCGGTGTTTTTCGAGACACGCCGTCTGCGCTGCCACCTGGCACGGCGTGTCTCAGAATGACCGGTTTTCGTGACTCCGGGCCGGACGCGCGGTGGGCACGGGGTGACGGATGCCCGGTGAACCCCGGGAGGGTCGGCATCCCGGGGCCTGTGCGCAAAACCGGTCCTTTTCGAGACACGCCGTGTTTCGTGGCGCGCCAGTGTGAATCCCAGCGATATATGGCGGCCTTTTCGCAACGCTAAATGTCACCTTTGATGCTCGCAAGCCGATGGCCTATCGGACGCCGCTCCGAGGAATTGCAGAAGCGCGCGGCACGCCGGCGCGCGTCGAGGTCGCAGGCAACAGCGCCCAGTGACCCTCACACCTCAGTCCGAACAGGTCCTACACGTCGACCAGCTCGGGGATCTTGGCCGCGATGTCTGCCATCGAATATTCTGCAGTGCTCAACCCGCTTCGCTTGCCGAGCAGGGGACTGACCGCCCGGAGAGTCTTTACGTCGTCCCGTGCACAATGGGGAGGAGCTGGTCGCGCGCCAGGAGCTCCGAGGTCCTTTGTCAGCGATCCCCCTCCGACGCGAGGCGGGTCAGCAGTGCAGGGTGACCACGAGCCCGGCACGCGACTTCGCTAGGCCCTCGTCGATTACGCGGATCGGCGTTGCTGCCGAGCATGACGTCCTTCTAGCTGACCAGACCGACACGTGCTTGGACTCGAGCAGGTCGTGCAGCTCCTTGGCAGCACCGAGCCGGTCATCCCAAGCGTGGCAGAGGAAGACGTCGCGAACGTCAGGGTAAGTCAAACAGGAGTCAGCGTCCGTACCCGGCAGCTTGGCATAGGACTGTTGAAATCCTCCAGAGCTGCGAGTCTCGCTCAAAACCGATGCGATATAAGACGGCAGGGCCAACCTAATCCCGAGCCACCCTGTGCCGACGTATCGCCCAGCTCGAACGGGTGCCGCGCACACAACAGGGGCACAGTTGCAACAACGCCCCTGTTGTGCATTGAGCCAGAGCCTAGAGACCCACTTCGATCCACCTCTGCGGTTCTGATGCCGTTCGCTGGAGTTGCAAGAGAACGCGGTAGTCCGAGCCGAGCTCCGCTGAAACTCCCTGTGCGACAGCGCATCCCATTTCGTTGTAGCGTATGGAGTTCTCGATACTGTCCCACTCGTCGTCACAGTGCTCATGGTAGAACCTCGTCCATTCCAAAAGTTCCAACTCAAGAGCATCTGAGATCGGCTGCCCGCTTCGATCATCTGCAACCGCGTTCCCGAACCAGAGTGGCCATTTCATGGGTCCATCGTTGAGAAGGCGAACGGTCGTGCGGTCGGACGAGTGGTTCAAATGGGATCTCCGCTCAACAGTCTGGATTGGACGACGGGTAGCCAGTGATAAGTCTGTCGTTGGTTAGCGACTAAGAGTACGTCGGATAAAACGTGTAGACGTGCTGCTGAGTGCTCGTGTTGTACATGTCAATCTGTGTCGTTACACAAAGTTTCCCACTCGTGGGGCCCGAACTGCTGTAGGGGGAGTCCAGTGCGCCTGTGGCTCCCCACCACATCAAGTCGTCCCAGGGATCAGTGCTCGCGTTGGGCGTTGCCTGCGTGATGCGATTCTTCCACTGCTCCATGTGCCCATCGCGAATGTGGAACCACCCGTAGGATTCCGAGACCCCGCACTGAAGCTTCATCGTCTTCTCGATCCCGTCCCACCAGAACGGGTAGTCGACGATCACCCAGCTCGAGTTGTTGTTGCTGTGGCACTCCCACCAATCGGCCGGGTCTAAAAGCATTGGAGATACCGTGCCGGGCTCGGATTCTGTGTCCACCCAAATATCCGTCTCGCCAGGAAGAAAAACTTCCCCATTGGCTGGCGCAACGGCATACCAACCCGGGTTGGAATCATCGAATTCAGCACCCGAGTCCTTCGCTGCATTCGCAGGGCCAGCTACCCCCAATGTCAGCAACGAACCCACGATCCCGATAGCAATTGCAAAATTCCTTCTCATGAGTTCCCCCTTTTGAGTGTCATTACTTGACCCAGTTACCCAGCCGTACCTGGGGCCGGGCAAGTCGGCATTAAATGGGACAAATATGTCTGCTTGTTAGAGCCGCTGCGCTTCGTGCGCACGAGGAAGACTGGCGGGAGCGATCGTTATCCGCGCATCTGGTTCCGGAGAATGAGGGGATGGACGGGAACTTGGCGCATAACCCTATTGGAAGCGTGCCAGTCAACGTCAGCCCGCTGTCGAGCGGCCTTCAACGACATAGGTCACCATCAGAACGATCATGAGGTTCTGTGTCCCGAAAAGCTAAAGGTTTCCGAGACACTCAACACCTCCCCCCGAGCTGCAGGAACGTGTGGCGGATTTCCGGGACGCGACTTGTCTTGGAAACATGTCTTACCGCAAAGTGTCTTCCCTCCGCTGCTTTTAGCATTTATTGAGGCAGAATGGTCTGGTGAGACATCTCGGGTACACACGGGTCAGCACCAGAAGCCAAGACGCGAAACTGCAGGTCGACGCCTTGGTCAAATCGGGTGTCCAGGAGCGTGACATTTTCGCCGACGTCACCTCGGGCAGCCGGACCGCGATCTCACGCCCCGGAATGAAGAAACTGCTCGAGTACGCCAAGCCCGGTGACACCGTCGTCGTCTGGCGGGTCGATCGGCTCGGGCGGTCACTCATCGATGTTCTCAACACGGTGAAGCTGCTCCGAGAGCGGGCCGTACAGGTGAAGAGCATCTCGGACGGAATCGACCCATCGACGACCTCGGGCCGCCTGATGCTGAACATGCTCGCCACCCTGGCCGAGTACGAACGCGAACTGATCACCGAGCGTGTGAACGCCGGCATCACAGCCGCCCGGAACGGGGGTACCAAGTTCGGTCGGCCCCTGTCAGATCCCGTCGTCGTCGCCGACAAACTCAAGCTCGTCACGGAAGCCCGAGCGAAGGGCCGCACTGCGGAGGATGCGGCAAAGCTTGTCGGGTGGAGCCGGGCCACTTTGTATCGCCACCAGCAGGCCCTCGCGGCGCGCGAGAGCACCACCGTGTAGGTGACTCGTGGATTCGGCGGAGCGATGGCGTGTTCTTCGGCTGCATATCGAAGACCAGATACCACTCGCGGTCCTCGCCCGGGAGACCGGGATCTCTAGCCGGACTTTGCAACGCTGGAACCAGCTCTACCGAGTAGGCGGCGTCGCAGCCCTTGACCCTCATGCGCGCACAGACAAGGGTGTCCGCCGAACCTCGGCCGAGACGGTCGCGTTCGTCGAGCGGTTGGCGCTGACTCGGCCACGGCCCAGTGTCGCCACGCTGCATCGTCTTGCCGTCGCGGATGCGCAAGCGCACGAGCTGCCCTCGCCGAGCTATGCGACCGTACGACAAATTATCCAAGCGCTCAATCCGGCCCTTGTTACCCTGGCGCTCGAAGGGCCGGCCTCCTATCGGGATAAGTACGAGCTCGTCTTCCGCCGTCGCGCGGAACGCCCCAACCAGACCTGGCAATCTGACCACACCGAACTCGACATCCTCATCGTCGGCGCCGACGGAAAACGCGATCGCCCCTGGCTGACCACAGTGATGGACGACTGCTCCCGTGCCATCTGCGGGTACATGGTCTTCACCGGTGCCCCCTCAGCCATCAACACTGCCCTGGCTCTGCGGCAGGCGATCTGGCGCAAGACCGATCCGACGTGGGCGATGTGCGGTATCCCCGACATCCTGCACGTCGACCGCGGGTCCGACTTCACCAGCCACCACCTCGAACGCACCGCCATCGAACTGCACATCCGCATCATCCACTCCATCGTCGGCCGACCACAGGGACGGGGCAAGATCGAGCGCTTCTTCGGCACCATCAACACCGAGCTGCTCGCAGCCCTCCCCGGGCACCTGGGACCCGGCCGTCGAACACCGCAACCAGTCCTCGATCTTCCGGGACTCGATCGCGCCATCGGAGAGTTCATCGCTACCTACAACGCCCGGCCGCACAGCGAGCTGGGCATCTCGCCACGGGACGCATGGGTTGCCGACGGTTGGCTTCCCCGGATGCCCGACAGCCTCGAAGAACTCGACGGGCTCCTCCTCACCGTCCCCAAGAACCGCGTAGTGCAGCGTGACGGCATCCACTTCCAAGGCCAGCGATACCTCGCGCCGACGCTCGCCCCATTCGTCGGGCACACCATCACGATCCGTTATGACCCCCGCGACATTTCCGAGATCCGCGTCTACGACCGCGACACCTTCGTCTGCGTCGCCGTCGACGAAGAGCACCCCAACCTCCGACTCAGCCTGCGCGACATCGAGGCTGCCCGCCGCGCCCGCCGGCGCGAACTCCGTCACATCATCAACGAACGCATCCCGGCCGTCGCCGTCCGCGAAGAACCAAGGGACCAAGCACCACCGTCCCGGCGGTCGCGGTTGCGCACCTACGAAGAAGACGAGTGATGAACGAGGCATTCATCGTGACCAAGGAGCCTCGCCGCTTCACCGAGTTCGCCAACGCCGTCCGAAAGGAGCGAACTATCGGCATCTGCCACGGCGATGCTGGCGTCGGCAAGACCAACTCCGCTCGCCGTTACGCGAACTGGGACGCTCTCGAGCCTTACATCAACGAGTGGGGACCCCGCGGCGACCACGACGCGAAGCACTACGCCCTCGCCAACCGATCCCGTACCGTCTTCTACACACCCGAAGTGCTCTGTCGCCCCAAGACCCTCATGAACGAAATTGACCACTGGCAGATCAAGGTCGGTATCTGCGCCGATGAGCACCTGCGCACGCTCGACCCCGCACCGCGAAAACGCGAGGGCATGGTCACGCACTTGGTGGAACTGCTCATCATCGACGAAGCCGAACGACTCACCCCCGTCGCGCTTGAACTCCTCCGCGACCGGCACGACCGATCCCACCTCGCGATAATCCTCATCGGCATGCCCGGAATCGACCAGCGCTTCCGCCACTACCCCCAGCTATACAGCCGACTCGGATTCTCCCACCACTACCGTGCCCTCGGCCGCGATGAACTCCTCTTCGTGCTCGACCGCCACTGGAAACGCTTCGGCCGAACCCTCGACCCCGACGACTTCACCGACGCGCAAGCCATCGCCGCGATCGAACGCATCACGCGCGGCAACTTCCGCCTCCTCGAACGGCTCTTCCCCCAGATCAACCGAGTACTCAAGATCAACCAGCTTGAGACCATCACTGACGACGTCATCGAAGCTGCCGCCAGCATCCTCGTCACCGGGAATTAGCGACACAGAGCGATCACAGAACGCCGCCAAAGAGCGCCGAAGTCCACACGCGCCAGCCCGGCGTGTCTCAGATTCTCCGGTTTTGCGGGGCGGTCGGTTCTCCTCCACAGGACGGTTCCGGAGAAACACTCCCCCGGGTCGGTCGAGGACCGACCCCATCGCGGCGCCGGGGTCCACCCTCGATGCATGCGCCCCCTTCTTCTGTTGTGTTCTCTCGGGCATGTCGCCTCCACCCACGAGCTCCGCACGCGCGGCGTTGCCGCAACGGAGATTCGAGCGGCCGTGGCCGGTGGAATGATCTCTCGGGTTTCCCGAGGAACGTACGTGTGCGCCCACGTCGATCCCGAGCAGAACATCGCCGCGGCGAATCATGCTCGAATCGCGTGCCTCAGTGCACTGCGCCGTGGGAGAGTATGGGCCGGCCTCGATCTCTCCCTGCACCTGGCGCTTCCACCCGGGGCGCGCGGCACCGGATACACGAGTCACCCGCGCCCGACGGAAGCTCTCGATGGGCGGGAGATCCATTACCACTGGGGGGTGCCCCGCTTCGACGAGGGCGCGAGGTGTTGGCTGGTGAGCCCCATGGAAGCCGTGTGGCAAGGCATCCATTGTCTGGACGAGGAGCACGCCATCGCCTGCCTTGAGTCCGCCGTGCACGAGAAATTCCTCACCATCAACGAGGTGCGTCGCATCTGCGCGCATGCTCCGGCCCGCCTGCACCGAGGCATCCGGGAGATGGAATTAACCGCAGATTCCGGGCTCGAAACGGTCGTACGCCGGCGCCTGCGCCATGAGGGATACCGAGTGGATGCCCAGGTGCGCGTCGGACAGCCGGGAACCGAAACGATGCCCCCGGAAGATCTCGTTGTGGAGGATTGCGTGGCCGTCGAAATCGATGGGCAGGAGTGGCACGGTGAGAGCCGGTTTCACCCGGACCACACCCGCGATCTGCAGGCGGCGGGTCTGGGCCGCCCGACCCTTCGCCTCACGTACGCGCAGATCCTGTTCGAGTGGCCGACCACACTCGCCGCGATAGACCGCACGGTCGTCGACGCGCGTCGGGCTCGGCACCACCACTAAAACCGGCACATTTACGACACGCCGGCCCGCGCGGCGCGGCAGCTCGGCGTGTCTCGAAAACACCGGTTTTGCGCACACCGCACACCGCACGCGGATGCCGACGCTCCCGGCTCCCCGGGACATCCGTCACCCGTCGCCGAGCCGCACGTCACCCTAAAACCGGCAAAGTTCGCGACACGCCGGCCCGCGCGGCGCGGCAGCTCGGCGTGTCTCGAAAACACCGGTTTTGCGGGAAGGGTGGCCGGGTTGGTGCGGGGTTAGCCGACCTTGGAGAGGGTCTGGCGGGCGATCTCGAGCTCCTCGTTGGTGGGGATGACGAGCACGGTGACGGCGGAGTCGTCGGTCGAGATGCGCCGCGGGCCGCGCGTGCGTGCCTCGTTGCGCTCCGCGTCGATGATGATGCCGAGCGCCTCGAGCCCGGCCAGGGCACGGCCGCGTATGAGAGCGCTGTTCTCGCCGACGCCGGCCGTGAAGGTGATGACGTCGACGTGGCCGAGCTGGGCGTAGTACGACCCGACATAACCCTTGAGCCGGTGCACGTACACGTCGAGGGCCAGCTGGGACGGCCCGTCGCCGGAGTCGGCGGCCGTGACCACGTCGCGCAGGTCGCCGCGTCCGGTGAGCCCGAGCAGGCCGCTCCCCCGGTTGAGCAGGGCGTCGAGGTCGTCGATGTCGAGGCCGGCCTTGCGGTGCAGGTGGAACAAGACGCCCGGGTCGATGTCGCCGGAGCGGGTGCCCATGACGAGTCCTTCGAGCGGGGTCATGCCCATGCTCGTCTCGACCGAGCGGCCGGCGCGCACGGCGCAGACGGAGCCGCCGTTGCCGAGGTGCAGCACGATCTGGTTCAGGTCCTCCACGGGGCGGCCCAGGAAGTCGGCGCCGGCGCGGGAAACAAAACTGTGTGAGGTGCCGTGGAACCCGTACCGGCGCACCCGAAAACGTTCGGCGAGGTCCGCGTTGATGGCGTAGGTGAAGGCCTCGGGCGGCAGCGTCTGGTGAAAGGCGGTGTCAAAGACGGCCACGTGCGGCACCGACGCGAACGCTTCGATCGCGGCCGTGATGCCCTGCAGGGCGCCGGGGTTGTGCAGCGGCGCGAGCCCGGCGAGCTCGTCGATGTCGCGCTCGACCGCCTCGGTCACGACCGTCGGCTCGTGAAAACGAGCTCCGCCATGCACGACGCGGTGCCCGACGGCCACGGGCGCGTGGTCATCGAGCGACGGTCCGTGGTCACGGAACGCCTCCAGCATCACGGCGAAGCCCGCCGTGTGGTCGGGAATGGGCAGCTCCCGCTCAGTGGTCGCCGTTTCGCGAACGGATGCCGCGGTATCCGTCGACCCGGAGGCGACGGTGTGCGAGGACTGGCCCATCAGCTCGCCGATGCGCTCGACGAGGCCGCTCGCGAGAGTCGTCTCGGTGCTCATCTCGATCAGCTGGTATTTGAACGACGAGGATCCGGAGTTGACCACGAGCACCGCGGTCATGCGTGCACCCCGGCCGCGGCCGACACCGCGGCGGCGGCCGCCTCATCGAGGGAGGCTGCCTGGATGGCCGTGATGGCGACGGTGTTGACGATGTCCTGCACAAGCGCTCCGCGGGACAGGTCATTGATCGGCTTGCGCAGGCCCTGCAGGATCGGTCCGATCGCGACGGCGTTGGCCGAGCGCTGCACCGCCTTGTAGGTGTTGTTACCGGTGTTCAGGTCGGGGAAGATGAACACGGTGGCCCGGCCGGCGACCTGGGAACCGGGCATCTTCGTGGCCGCCACCGCGGCATCCGCTGCGGCGTCGTACTGAATCGGCCCCTCGACCAGCAGGTCGGGGCGGCGCTGGCGCACGAGGGCGGTCGCGGCGCGCACCTTGTCAACGTCGGCGCCCTCGCCCGACTCGCCCGTGGAGTAGGAGAGCATCGCGATGCGGGGCTCGATGCCGAACTGCACGGCAGTCTCGGAGGCGGAGATGGCGATGTCCGCCAGCTCCTCGGCCGTGGGGTCCGGGATGATCGCGCAGTCGCCATAGACGAGCACGCGGTCCGCGAGCGCCATCAGGAATACGCTCGACACCACGCCGACGCCTGGCCGGGTCTTGATGATCTGGAAGCTCGGCCGGATGGTGTGCGCGGTCGTGTGGGTGGCGCCGGAAACCATGCCGTCGGCGATGCCGAGCTGCACCATCATCGTTCCGAAGAAGGAGAGGTCGGTCACGGTGTCGCGTGCCTGGTCCAGGGTGACGCCCTTGTGGGCGCGCAGCCGAGCGTATTCCTCAGCGAAACGCAGACGCAGCACGTCGTCGAACGGGCTCAGGATGTGCGCCTTCGAAATGTCGAGGCCAAGACCGATCGCGCGGGAGCGCACCTCGATCTCCTCACCGAGGATGGTGAGGTCGGCCACGTCTCGGGCGAGCAGCGTGGCGGCGGCGCGCAGCACGCGGTCGTCGTCGCCCTCCGGCAACACGATGTGGCGGCGTTTGCTGCGGGCGCGCTCGAGCAGGGCATACTCGAACATGAGCGGGGTCACGACGTCGGCGCGGCTCACCTCGAGGCGTTCGAGTAGAGCGGATGCGTCGACGTGCTTCTCGAACAGGGCCAGCGCGGTGTCATGCTTGCGCTGTGAATCGGCGGCGAGGCGCCCGCGAGTGTGGGTGACCCGCAGCGCCGTCTCGTACGAGCCGAGCTTGGTGCTGATGATCGGCAGCGAGGGGGTGAGCCCCTCCATCAGGCGCTGGATCTGCTCGGGCAGCTCGAAGCCGCCGTTGAGCACGATGCCGGCGATAGAGGGGAAGGTGGCGGCCGAGTTGGCCATCAGCACGGCGAGCAGCACGTCCTCGCGGTCGCCGGGCACCACCACGACGGAGCCTTCGATGAGCCGTGGCAGCACGTTGACCATTGACATAGCCGCCACGACCACGCCGAGCGCTTCGCGGGCGAGCAGTTCGGGGTCGCCCTTGATGAGCGCGCCGTCCACGGCCTGCATGATGCTCTTCATGCTCGGCGCCACGAGGTAGGGGTCTTCGGGCACGGCCCACACGGGGATGCCCACGGTGGACTCCCCGCGGTTGCTCGGTGCATCGACCACTGTCCGAACGGCGGCGACGACCTCGTTGAGCTGTGCGGCATCCGCTCGGTTCACGACGATGGCAAGAACGGATGCGTGTTCGTCGCGCAACTCGGCGAGCGCCACGTCGGTCTGCTGACGGATGTCACTCGTGGAGCGCGGGTCACTCTGGCCGAGCCATTCTCCCTGCCCCTGGCCCACGCGTCCGCCGAGCACGAGCAGCACGGGAGCGCCGAGGTTGGCGGCGATGCGCGCGTTGAAGGCGAGCTCGGTGGGACTGCCCACGTCGGTGTAGTCGCTGCCAACGATGACGACGGTGTCACACACCGCCTCGACGGCCTTGTAGCGCTGCACGATGCGGGCGAGCGCGGCGTCCGGGTCGCTGTTCACCGCGTCGTAGGTGACTCCGATGCTCTGCTCGTAGTCCTGAGCGGAGACCGCGCCGGCCGGCTCGCCGGCGTTCAGGTGCCGAAGCAGCAGCTCGACAACGTAGTCGGGTTCGTCCGTCGAGCGAGCAACCGGGCGGAACACACCGACGCGCTGCACCGAATGGGTGAGGGTGTCGAGCACGCCGAGCGCGATGGTGGACTTGCCGGTGTTGCCTTCGGCCGAGGTGATGTAGATGCTTCGTGCCACGGTATCCATTCAATCTTCTTGCGGATGAGAGAGTGCAGGACGCGGTGTTCCCTGCCCGTGGAACGGGCAACATCGACCGAATCGCAACTAAATACTGGTGTGGCCCCTGCGAGAGGACGCACCGTTTTGAAAGTGTTGACCGGCGGTTCTCCGGCGAAATCTCAGCGGCCAGTGCTGGCGTGGATCGCCGAACGGAACGCAGGGCCAACCTGCCTAGTATGCCCCTTCACTTTGTCACCGCCAGTCAGGTTCCCCTAAACAGGAGGCTCAGCAGCCGCCTCGGGGGCCTGTCCCCAGGCCCAATCGGCGACCTCAGGCGCGTCTTCCCCATGGTCGCGCGTGTACTGGCGGGCGAGCAGTCGGGCATCCTGCATCTGCTGCCGCAGCAAGCCGGCCCTGGCGCCGAGGCCGGGAACTCGATCGATCACGTCCATCACGAGGTGGTACCTGTCGAGGTCGTTGAGCATCACCATGTCGAACGGCGTCGTGGTGGTTCCGATCTCCTTGTAGCCGCGCACGTGCAGGTTGTCGTGCCCGGTGCGCTTGTAAGTGAGCCGATGGATCAGCCAGGGGTAGCCGTGGTAGGCGAACACGATCGGTTTGTCCGGCGTGAAGATCGCGTCGAACTCACGGTCGGAGAGACCGTGCGGGTGATCCTCGGCCGATTGCAGCCGCATGAGGTCGACGACATTCACCACGCGCACCGCGAGGGACGGCAGGTGCTCGCGCAGGATCGCCGCAGCGGCGAGTACCTCCAGCGTTGGAACATCGCCGGCAGCCGCGAGTACCACGTCGGGCGACATCCCGGGCGTCTCGGTGCCGGCCCAGTCGAAGATGCCGAGGCCGCGGGTGCAGTGGGCCACGGCCTCCTCCATGGTGAGCAGGTTGGGTGCCGGCTGCTTGCCCGCCACGACGACGTTCACGTAGTTCACGCTGCGCAGGCAGTGGTCGTAGGTGCTGAGCAGTGTGTTCGCGTCGAACGGCAGATACACCCGCACGACATCGGCGCTCTTGTTCACGACGTGATCGATGAAGCCGGGATCCTGGTGCGAGAACCCGTTGTGGTCCTGCCGCCACACGTGCGAACTCAGTAGGTAGTTGAGGCTCGAAATCGGTGCGCGCCACGGGATGTCGGCGGTGACCTTGAGCCACTTGGCGTGCTGGTTGAACATGGAATCCACGATGTGAATGAACGCCTCGTAGCAGTTGAACAGGCCGTGCCGGCCGGTGAGCAGGTAGCCCTCGAGCCAGCCCTGGCACTGGTGCTCACTGAGCATCTCCATCACCCGGCCGGCCCGCGCCAGGTTCATGTCATTGGGCCGAATCTCGGCGTTCCACTGTTTATCGGTCGCCTCATACACGGCCGGCGCCAACCGATTCGACGCGGTCTCGTCGGGGCCGAAGATGCGAAAATTGTCCGGATTCAAGCGGATGACCTCGGCCAGGTAACCGCCGAGCACGCGCGTGGCCTCGCCCAGCGTCGCCCCCGGCGCGGGCACGTCAACGGCGAAATCGCGAAAGTCAGGCAGGTCAAGATTGCGGCGCAGCAGTCCCCCGTTGGACACCGGGTTGGCGCTCATGCGCAGGGGTCCGCTCGGGGCGAGCGCGGTGATGCCTGCCGCGGGGGCGCCGCTCTCGTCGAAGAGTTCCTCCGGACGGTAGGAGTGCATCCACTCTTCGAGCAGTCGAGTGTGCGCCTCGGTGTCGCGGGCGTTGCCGAGCGGCACCTGGTGGGCGCGCCACGTTCCCTCGACCGGAAGACCGTCGATCTCGGCCGGGCAGGTCCAGCCCTTGGGAGTTCGGAGGATGATCATCGGCCACAGCGGCCGCGCGAAGTCTTCACCGGCGGCGTTCGCCTGCGCGGCGGCGCGCTTGATCTCCGAGATCTCGTTCAGCACCACGTCGAGGGTCTCGGCCATGCGCGCGTGAACGAGCATCGGGTCTTCGCCGTGGAAGCCGCCGGACACGATGTGCGGCGTGTGCCCGTAGCCGCGCATGAGGTTCAGCAGCTCGGCCTCGGGGATGCGGGCGAGCACGGTGGGGTTGGCGATCTTGTAGCCGTTGAGATGCAGGATGGGCAGCACGACGCCGTCGTGCAGGGGGTCGATGAACTTGTTCGAGTGCCAGCTGGTGGCGAGGGGACCGGTCTCCGCTTCGCCATCGCCGACCACGGCCGCCACCAGCAGGTCGGGGTTGTCGAACGCCGCCCCGTAGGCGTGACTCAGGGCGTAGCCGAGCTCGCCGCCCTCGTGAATCGACCCCGGCAACTCCGGTGAGGCGTGGCTGGGGATGCCGCCGGGGAAGGAGAATTGCCGGAAGAGTTTCTGCACCCCGGCCTCGGTCTGCTCGATGTCGCTGTAGATCTCGGAGTACGTGCCGTCAAGGTAGGCGTTCGCGACCATGCCGGGGCCGCCGTGACCGGGGCCGGTCACATAGAGCGTGCTCAGCTTGCGCTCGAGGATGGCCCGATTGAGGTGCGCATAGAGAAAATTCAGTCCGGGCGTTGTGCCCCAGTGCCCGAGCAGCCGCGGCTTGATGTGCTCAGCGCGAAGCGGCTCCCGGAGCAGGGCGTTGCCGAGCAGATAGATCTGCCCGATCGAGAGGTAGTTCGCGGCCCGCCACCACGCATCGATGCTCGCGAGCGCTGCGGCGTCCAGAGGCGCCGGCGGTTGCGCAGGCCAGGAGGTCACGGGGGTGGTCGTCGAATCAGGCATCGGTCCTTCGCATCCCACGGCGCGGCGGCCGCACCGGGCCAGTTTAGGGATGCCGTCACGACCGCTCAAGGGCCATCGGTCCCGACTTCGGGCGGACTCCGGGTGCGGATCCTTAAAAAGAGAAGGACCCCCCGCGCACCCGCCAGAGCCCGGTTACCCTTGCTACGTTTCCGTCCTGGGGGAATTGGCCTGGATGGCGCCACGCGAGGAGCCGTACACTAGCTTAGGCGAGATCGGGCCGCATCATTCACACCCGCCATTTCCCGGCGGTTTGAGTGACCGAAGCAGCGGTGGCAGCAGACGCCGCCAGAAACAGGTAGGATTCTCTGGTGCCGTTCCCTTGGGAAACGGCCGGCCAGGAGAATTCGCCTAGTGGCCTATGGCGCACGCTTGGAAAGCGTGTTGGGTGAAAGCCCTCGGGGGTTCGAATCCCCCATTCTCCGCCACCCTACTCACACAGGACCATAGCTCCCGGCTTACCGGGAGCTATGGTCCTTTTCTGTTCGTCAGGTCCGCTCAGGTGCCGGGCGTTCCGGGCCGGGGAGGCATCCGTCGACCCTGACGCCTGCTAAAACCGGCACATTTCGCGACGCGCCGTGCCGGGTGGCACACCGGCCCGGCGTGTCTCAGCATCACCGGTTTTGCGTGGGGCCGGCGGGTCAGAGGGGGTAAGTGACGGCGTCGACAGCGGCGAACGAAAAGTAGGCGCGGATGCCCGGCCCGAGATCGAGATCGGCGATCACCCGGGGAGTGAGATCGGCGAAGAGTCCGTCGGAGCGTACCCGCACGACGTCGCCGCGAGGCTCAAGGTCGCGCACAAGCGCGGGCAGCACCGTGAGATTCGGGCCCCGGGGTTCGGTGAGCGAGACGAGCACGTTCGCGGGACGAACGGCCACACCGACGCGCGAACCTGCCGGCATGTCGGCCGGGGCGCCGGAGGGGCAGGGCAGGATGACGGTTGCGTCGGCATCCATCACCACACCGGCGTGCGTGTTCGTTCCGGTGATGAGGTTAAGGGCAGCGAGGTCGGCGGTGAAACGCGTGCGGGGGCGCTCGAGAACATCGCGGGTGGGACCCTGTTCGATGATGCGCCCCTCGTGCATCACCACGACCCGGTCCGCGAGGGTGAGGGCGTCGAGCACGTCGTGGGTCACGATGAGCACGGTCTGGTCGGCGAGCACCCGGCGGAGCATGCGCCGTAGCACGGGCGCCGCGGCCACGTCGAGCGCGGCGAGTGGCTCGTCGAGCAACAAGAGTTGCGGCTCCGCGGCGAGGGCACGGGCGACGGCCACCCGCTGCGCCTGCCCGCCCGAGAGCCGTGCCGGGCGGCGTGCGGCGAGGTCGGTTGCATCGACCTCACCCAGCCAGTGGAGCGCCCTGGCCTGGGCCTCTCGCCGGGTTGCCCCGGCACTTCGCGGGCCGAAGGCCACATTGGCGGCGCTGCTCAGGTGGGGAAAGAGCAGGGCATCCTGGGCGAGGAGCGCGACACCGCGGGCATGCGGCGGCAGCCAGGTGTCTTGGGGGCGGCCGGTGCGGGAGCCGCCCGGCGCGGCGAATTCCCGGGACGCGTGACCGTGCTGATCGTCGGCCGACTCTGATCCCAAACGGAAGAGGGCGCGCCCGGCGAGTGCGGCCCGACCGGTTTCCGGGCGCACCAGGCCGGCGAGCACCCCGAGGAGCGTGGATTTTCCGGCGCCGTTCGGCCCGAGGATGGCGACGGTCTCGCCGCGCTCAACGTGCAGTCGCACGTCGAGGCCGCGCTCGGGCATCCGTGCACTGAGGTGCAGCATCAGGCGGCCCTGCGCAGAAAACCGGTGGCCGGGTTCGCGCCGCGGTGTGCAAAGCCCACCACGAGCACGGCCACCACGACGAGCACGAGCGAGAGGGCCACGGCGGCATCGGGGTCGATTTCCCGCTGCAAGTAGATCTCCAGGGGCAGCGTTCGGGTGACTCCCTGCAGGCTTCCGGCGAAGGTGAGCGTCGCGCCGAATTCTCCGAGCGCCCGGGCGAACGACAAGACCGCGCCGGAGACGATGGCGGGCAGGACCAGCGGCAAAGTGACCCGGCGCAGCACCGTGGTCGGCGCCGCTCCGAGGGTGGCGGCGACGGCTTCGTATCGCGTTCCGACGGCGCGGAGTCCGCCTTCCAGACTCAGCACAAGGTACGGGAGGGCCACAAAGGTCTGCGCGAGCACGACGGCCGTCGTGGAGAACGCGATCTGGATCCCGAGCACCTCGAAGGTCTCGCCGAGCAGTCCGCGGCGCCCGAACGTATACAGCAGGGCGATTCCGCCGACAACCGGCGGCAGAACGAGCGGCAGGAGAACGAGCGGGCGCAGCAGGCCTTGCCCCGGGAACCGCGTTCGAGCCAGGGAGAGGGCCATCGGCACGCCCACGAGCACGCAGAGCACGGTGGCGATGCTGGATGTGCGCAGGCTCAGCAGCAGCGCGGCAATGGATGACTCGCTCGTGACGAGTTCGAGGAAACTGCCCCAGTTGACCCGGGTGACCATCGCCACGAGCGGAAGCACCACAAACACCGAACCGACGGCGGCAACGGCCATGACCCAGCCCGGAACGGATGCGAAGTGCGCCGTCCCGGCCGCGGAGACGGTGGTGGCGCGCCGGGCGTCAGGGGCGGCCAAAGCCGGCCACCCGCAGAATCTTCTGGGCGGGCGCGCTCGCGACCCAGACGGCAAAGGCCGCCGCGAGAGCCGGGTTGCGCGAATCGGTAAGGGCCGCAATCGGGTAGGTGTTCACGATTCCGGCGGACTCCGGGAACGCGATGCCCTCGACGGCGCTCCCCGCGGCCAAGGCGTCCGTGACGTAGACGAGGCCGGCATCCGCTGCACGTGAGCTCACCTTGCCGAGCACGTCGGTCACGGAGAATTCCTCGCTGACCGGTGTGAGCGCGACGCCCGTCGCCGCCTCGACGGCGACGGCGGCCGCTCCGCACGGCACCTGCGGGGCGCAGACCACGGTCGACACTCCGGTTCGAGCGAGATCGTCGAACGATTCAATGCCACCCGGATTTCCCGGCGGCACGACGATGGTGAGGGTGTTCGAGGCGAAGTCAACGGGGGCGTCGGCGAGGGACACCTCCGTCAGCCTGGCCATATTCCTGGTGTCAGCGGAGGCGAAAACGTCGGCCGGTGCGCCCTCGATGATCTGGGTGACCAGGTCGGAGGAACCCGCGAAGTTGAGGGTGATCGTCGTTCCGGGGTGCTCGGCTTCGAAGGCGGCCTTCATCAGGGTGAAGGGGGCCGTGAGCGAGGCCGCGGCGAACACGATGACCGATCCGTGAAGGTCGTTCGTGCCGGACGGCCGGGCAACCGGCGTACTCGCGCAGCCGGCGAGGGCCACGATCAGCGTGGCAGCAAGGACCAGGCGCGCTCTCATGCCGGGCGGGCCGGGGTTTCGACGATCACGTTCGTGGCCTTGATCACGGCCACGCTGAGCGAGCCGATTTCGAGGCCGAGCTCACGCACGGCCTCGCTCGACATGAGCGAGACCACGCGGTGCGCACCGCACTGCAACTCGACCTGGGCCATGACGGTGTCCATGGTGATCGCGGTCACGATTCCCACAAAACGATTGCGAGCACTGCGCCCCACGAGGGAAGGGTCGGCAAGTGCGCTCGCCTGTTCCACTGCGAAGGCGGCGAGTTGGGCGCCGTCAATCGCGAGACGACCGGCGGAATCCACCGCGGCATCCATTCGACCGGCATCAACCCAGCGACGCACGGTGTCATCACTGACGCCCAGGAGCTGGGCCGCCTCACTGATTCGATACTGAGCCATACTGTGCATATTATCACCGCATCTGCGTCGCTTTACTGGATTTCTTCCCGCCTTCGCGCATGGCGACCACACGCCGCCGGCGTAGAAAATACCCCTGCGCGGCGCGGGAAGGAGCGACGACCGCCACGGTTTGGCTCCCGGTCGCACGCGGCGCAAACACCGCCTAGCCTTAACACCATGGCTATCCCCCCTCTCGTCGAGCCCGTTGACCGGCTCAGCGCCGCCGAATCCGTTCGCACCGCCCGCCAGCGGCGCCTGCCCCAGCTCAACGAACTCGGTCAGCGCCGACTGGCGAACGCGCGCATCCTCGTGCTCGGCGCGGGCGGGCTCGGATCGCCCGCGCTCCTCTACCTGGCTGCGGCCGGCGTGGGCACCATCGGCATCGTCGACGACGACGACGTGGAGCCGAGCAATCTGCAGCGCCAAATCGTGCACGGCGTCACCGACGTCGGGCGTCCCAAGGTCGCCAGCGCCGCGGAGGCCATCGCCCGCATCGCCCCCGAAGCCACCGTGATCCAGCACAGCGAACGCCTGGTGGCCCAGAACGCCGCCGCCATCCTGGGCAATTACGACGTGATCATCGACGGCACCGACAACTTCCCCACCAGGTTCCTCGTGAACGACACCTGCGCGGCGCTCGGGATTCCACTCGTATGGGCATCCGTTCTGCGTTTCGACGCCCAACTCACCGTGTTCTGGGCCAACCCGCCCGCCGGGAGCGGTATCACCGGCGTGCACCTGCGTGACCTGTTCCCGACCCCGCCCGCCGAGGGAGAGGTGCCCAACTGCGCCGACGCGGGAGTGCTCGGCGCCCTGTGCGGCCAGGTGGGCTCGCTCATGGCGACCGAGACCATCAAACTCGTCACGGGCATCGGCTCCCCCCTGATCGGACGGGTGCTCGTGATCGACGCACTCTCCGGACGATTCAGCGAGGTGCCGCTCGTGGGCACCGGAATCGCCGCGGCCCCACTGCCCGGCGAATCGCCCGTTCCCGAGGCGAGCGGCGTGCCCGAAATCACGACGCCGGAGCTGGTGGCACGGCTCGCCGCCCGGTCCGCGGGCCTCGACGACTTTCTCGTGGTCGATGTGCGCGAGCCCAGTGAGCATGCCGAAACGGCGATTCCGGATGCCCGACTCCTGCCGCTCGACAGCATCCTGACCGCCCAGGGCCAGGCGTCGCTCCCCCGCGACCTGCCCCTCGTCGTGCACTGCCATACGGGGACGCGCGCAAACCGGGCGGCGATCGCGCTGCGTGAGGCCGGGTTCACGGATGTGTGCGTACTCACCGGGGGGATCGTGGCGTGGAACGACGCCGCCGCTGTCGCCGCGGACGCGACGTAGCACGTGGCCGACTTCCCACTCCTGCCGGGCGCCCCTCGGCCCACGGGAGACACGCACGGGCATGACCGGGCGGCTGATGCCTGTGCGCCACCGGTATCCGCTCGCACCGTGGCCGAGCAGCTGGCGGCCGTGCTCGCCGAGTGCCATGTGTTGGCGCCCACGCAGGTGTCGCTCGACGACGTGCGTGGGCTGGTGCTCGCCGAAGACATCCACAGCGCCACCGCAACTCCCCCCTTCGACAATTCGGCGATGGACGGCTACGCCGTGCGTCGCGCTGACGTGCTGCTCGCGAGCCCCACGAACCCGATCACGCTGCCCGTGATCGCCGACCTCGCCGCCGGTACCGCCGAGAACCCCTTCATCGAACCCGGCCGAACGGCACGCATCATGACCGGGGCGCCGCTGCCCGATGGGGCGGACGCGATCGTTCCGATCGAAGGCACCGACCAAGGGACCGAGTGGGTCACCATCACCGTTGCTCCCAAGGAGCACGCGCACATTCGTCGCGCCGGCGAAGACGCGCACGCCGGCGACACGGTGCTGCATGCTGGATCGGTGCTCTGGCCCACGCGGATAGCGGCGGCGGCGAGCGCCGGGACGTCCGTCGTCCTCGCCCACCCGGCGCCCCGGGTAGCCGTGATCTCCACGGGGAGCGAGCTCGTGACTCCCGGTGATTCCACCCGGCGCGGGCAGATTCCCGATTCGAACTCCTTTCTCCTCGCCGCAGCCGTTGCCGAGGCCGGCGGCATCCCCATTCGCGTTGGCGCGGTTCCCGACGATGAGCGCACGCTGCGGGAACTCCTGTCGTCACTGGCCGAAACGGTCGACGCGATCGTGCTTTCCGGGGGTGTGAGCGTGGGCGCCTACGACGTCGTGAAGGCCGTGCTCGCCCCGCTCGGCACCGTTCGATTCGGACCGGTGAAGATGCAACCGGGCAAGCCGCAGGGTTTCGGCCGCTGGCCGATGCCCGCCGACTCCGCAAACGGCAGCGCACCCGACCCAGCGGGCGAGCTGAATGATGATCCCTCGGCAACGCCCGGCAGACCGGCCCGCCCCGGTCCGGTCATCTTTGCGCTACCCGGCAACCCGGTGAGCGCTTACGTGTCCTTCGAGGTCTTCGTGCGCCCGGCCCTGCGCCGGATGCTTGGACGCACCGACCTGCACCGCCCGACCATCACCGCAACCGTCGACCGGGGCTGGCGCTCGCCTCCCGGACGCGCGCAGTACATGCCCGTGATCATCGACCGCGACGGCGAACGCACCCTCGTGCGCCCGGCCGCGGCCGGCGGCTCCGGATCACACCTCGTGGCTGGACTCGGCCAGGCGACCGGGCTGGCAATCGTTTCGGAAAGTTCGACTCAGATTAGCGACGGTGACCTCGTGACTGTCATGCTGACATCATGAACCCTGCCGCCGACGGGACGCCCTCCGCGGCCCCCCAGCCCTTCACCCACCTGGATGCCACGGGCCAGGCCCGTATGGTCGACGTCACCGAGAAGAAGCCCACCGTTCGCAGCGCCACCGCCGCCGGCTTCGTTCGCTGTGGCGAGAAAGTCATCGCAGCGCTCCGCGACGGCACGGCGCCCAAGGGCGACGTGCTCGCCGTTGCCCGCATTGCCGGTATTCAGGGCGCCAAGAAGACCCCTGACCTGCTGCCCCTCGCTCACGTGATCGGCGTGCATGGCGCCGTCGTCGACCTCGTCGTGGGCGATACGGGCGTCGACATCACAGCCACGGTGCGCACCGCCGATCGCACGGGCGTGGAGATGGAGGCCCTGACGGCCGTGTCCGTCGCCGCCCTCGCCGTGGTTGACATGGTCAAGGGCCTCGACAAGTCCGTCACGATCGAAAACGTGCGCCTGCTCGCCAAAACCGGCGGCAAGTCAGGCGACTGGCACCGCGCAGGCGAGTAGCGCATGCCCGCACTCGCGCCGCCGCACCGTACCACCATGGTCGGCTGCCGCCATCAGCCGGGCGCCTTGTCGCCGGGGACGCACCCGCACGCTCGGCGGCGGGCCCCGCTCACGAACGTTCCACGCCGATGAACGACGCACCCAGCGTCGACCTGATCGTGCTCGCGGGCGGACGCGGCAGCAGACTCGGTGGAGCGGTGAAGCCCGCGGTCGAGGTTGCGGGCCGTACGCTGCTCTCTCGGGTGCTCGACGCGCGCGAGTTCGTGCGACATACCGTGATCGTGGGTCCCCCGGCCGCTCACGCCGCGGCCGGCGACGCCCAGGCGCTCTGGGCGCTCGAAGATCCGCCTTTTGGCGGCCCCGTGGCGGGTATCTCGGCGGGCCTTGACGCACTCGACCCCTCGAATCCTCCCGACTGGTTCCTCCTGCTCGCCTGCGATCTGCCCTGGGCAGCGGATGCCGCCCGCACGCTGCTGGCGACCCTGGCCGACCCTACGCTCTCGCCCGCCGTTGAGGGCCTGCACCTCATCGATGCCGAGGGCCACGCCCAGTGGCTCACGGCAGCGTATCGGAACGACGCCCTGCGCCCGGCCATGCACCGCCTGGGTGCACGGGCGCGGGGGGCCAGCATGCGCCAGCTGGTGGGTTCACTCGCGCTTCACGGCATCCTTGATCACACCGGGGCGGCAACCGACGTGGACACATGGCAGGATGTTTCGGAGAGCGCCGCGCGGTTGACCAGCGCGACCGACAGCGCAGGGAGAACCGCAGAATGACGAAACCCGCCCCACTTGCCCCCGAGGCGCTCGACGAATGGCTCGTGGCCCTCGCCGAGGAGCTCGGGCTCGACCCGGCCGATGTTCCCGTCGCCACCCTGCTCGACGTGGCCCGTGACGTTGCCCACAACGTGGCTCGCCCGGCCGCGCCGCTGAGCACGTTCCTGGTTGGCCTCGCTGCCGCACGAAACGGTGGCAGCCGCGACGACATCGCGGCGGCCTGCGCATCGGCTACCGAGCTGGCCCTCTCCTGGACGCCGGAAAAGCTCTGATGGCCACCATACGATTCTTCGCCGGAGCCGCCGAGGCCGCCGACGCCGACGGTGCGAACGTCAACGCCGGCACGATCGGCGAGCTGCGGGCCGCGCTCGTGCAGCGCTACGGACCCGAATTCGCCCGCGTTCTCGGCCTCTGCTCACTTCTCGTCAACGGCTCACGGGCCACGGATGACGCGGCGCACCTCGCCGAGACCGATTCCGTTGACGTGCTGCCCCCCTTCGCCGGCGGCTAGGACCCCCTGCGCCGCCTCCGCTCCCAGCCCTAGACCAGCCCCACCCAGGAGGTGGCGCCGTCGATCTCATGCTGCTTCTTCCAAATGGGCACGTCGGCCTTCACCGTCTCCACGAGATCCTCACAGGCCGCGAACGCCACAGCCCGGTGGGCACTCGCCGCGGCGGCAACGAGGGCCAGATCGCCCACCTCAAGAGGGCCGATCCGGTGGCTGACCGCCAGGTTCACCAACGGATGCTTCGCGCGCATCCGTTCGGCAATCTCGCCAATGATGCGCCCCGCGTCGGGGTGCGCGCTGTATTCCAGCCCGACCACGCGGTTCACGGCGTCGGGGTCGTGGTCGCGCACCTGACCGATGAACGTCACCACCGCGCCGCAGGCGCTCGTGGACACCGCGGCGACGTGCTCCCCGATGTCGAGGGGGGCATCCGTCACCCGGGCGAAACCGGGAGCAGCCGTCTCATTCGGCGTTGGCCCTGGGCCGGGCATCAGTGGTCGCCGCCGTCGAGCTGGTCGAGAATGTGACGCACAAGCGGGGCAACGAGGGCGACGCCGTCGCGCACGCCACCAGTGGATCCGGGGAGGTTCACGACGAGGGCGCCGGCGTTTCCGGCTGAGTCGGCCACGCCCGACAATCCACGGGACAGGACCGCGGTGGGGATCGTGCTGGCGCTCTGCGCGCGCAGCCGCTCGGCGATGCCGGGCAGCGCAATCCGTAGCACAGGCCAGGTGCCCTCTGGGGTGAGGTCACGGGCGCTCACGCCCGTGCCGCCGCTCGTGATCACGAGGCGGGCACCGTCAGCGAGCGCCGCCGCGATGGCGCCGGTGACGCTTTCGGCACCGTCGGGCACGACGCGGGCCGGGCCGCAGGGAATCCCCGCATCGGCGAGGGCGGTCACGGCGGCGGGGCCGGAGAGGTCTGGTCGTTCGCCGCGGGCACACCGGTCGGACACCGTGATGACGACCGTGTGTACTTCGGCCCCGAGCTTGAGCTGTGTTTTCACAATCTCACAGTACCCCGCAGCCCTCACTGCACGCCGCCGTTCGTGCCTACTCCGGGAGTCGCCGCGCCCTCGGCGCCGGGGGCGGGGGAACCTCTTTCGCGGCCACGACGTCGGCGAGCGCCAGCGTCACGAGACCGCGTTTTGTCTCGACCCGGCAGGATGCCGCACCGACGAATCGCAGGTAACCCAGGGCATCCGTGTACCCACCGTCGATTCGCGTGCGAACGACCACGCGGGTGCCGAGTTCTGCGCCGGCCAGAAAGTCACTCATGCCTTGAGCGTACGCCGCGAGGACCATGACCCACTGTATCGACGTTGAAACCATACGGACGGCTTGCCGCAGTGGATCGCAGAGGCGATGGCCGGAATACGGCAGGGCTAAATGGCGCGAACTCTCATTCGCCGAGAGCGCGCGATCTCCTGTAAAACGTCGCGCGGGACATCCCAGAATCGCGGGCAACCTGGGCAGCGGGCTCGCCGCCCTCAACCAAGCGGATTGCGCTGCGAATCTGACTCTCTGTGACCCGGCGAGGTCGCCCGCCCAGACTCTTCCCCGCGGCACGCCTCTGGCTGATCGAGTCAAGGACCCGCTCGCGTTTGATGTCGTGTTCCGTCTGCGCCAGCGCAGCCATGATCGTGAACAGCATCGAACCCATCGGAGTCGAGGTGTCAACGTCTCCCCCCGCCGAGGTTCAGTACGCGAAGGCCCGCGCCGCGCTCGCGCAGCCCGTGAGCGAAATCGAGCATGTTCTGCGTCGATCGGCCGAGCCGATCGAGGGCCGTTATGAGAAGCGTGTCGCCTTCTTCGAGCGCGTCGAGAGCGAGATCAAAGCGTGGCCGCGATGCACCAGCACCCGAAGCGCCGTGGTCGACGTAGAGGTCGTCGCGACGGACGCCTGCGGCTAGAAGGTCCGCCTCCTGCCGATCCGTTGACTGCTGCCGAGTCGATACTCACGCGTATCCGATCAATTTTTCCATGATGCTCCTGACGTCTCGTAACCAACGGTGAGTACGTCAACCTACCCAGTTGGTTGCGAAACATAGATGCGAGAATCACCGAAATTCGCCAAAATCTCGGAGCTATCTGCCCCAATACGGCAGGCAGCAAGACGTCGTGTTTCTATACGGTTGTGCCAGAGTGTTGTCGAACCCGGCCGCTAGCCGGCCTGGCCATCACGCGCCAGCGGCCCGATCGGGCATTGAATCAATCGACCGAGCCAGCAGGGTTCGCGGTGTCGTTGCCTTCGACATCTCCACGCCTCGCAGCCAGCACAGATTTTACGAGCAGATAGAACGTCACAATCAGAACCACATGCACGGCCGAGTTCGAGCCTCCCTCCGTAATCCATCCTTCGAGCCAGGGCGCTGGACCCCGGTTTAGGTTCATGACGGTAAATCCTTGGACGAGCAAAGTCACGCTTGCAACCACTTGAGCAACTGTTCCCAGGCCAAATCCCACTCTGAACACGAATCGTGCTGCTGACCGTTGTCTCCTGATCGCCACAGTCAACACCCACAGCACTGCGCCACTAGCTACAGCAATCGTCAGTACTTGAAGCAGGCCGGCGTTCGGCTCAGTGACGGCGACAAGTTGATTGCCTAGATCGAAAACAGCACCACCCGCCAGACCGACGATCTGAATCGAAAGGAAGCCTGTGAGTAGGACATAGATCAGACTGATAAGAAATCCACACAAGAACCAAACAGTATTTTTCATGCATCCCCGATGATTATTTCCGCGTGAATGTCATCACGGCGAGCTTCTAGGCTAACCACACGCCACCGGGCTCGTATTGGCGCGGGTGAGCAGGTGGCCCGCACCTACTGCGGGATCGACTAACCGATACGGGATCATCCACCCATCCAGTTGTGGGCCGGAGAGAATCCTTCAAGGCCTCCGACGGACGGGTCGAACCCGTGTTGTTCGTGAGCACGAAATCTCAAATTGGGGATTTCGTGCTCACTCACCGGGCGCAAGTGATCCCTTACGCCTATATCCACGCGCCGCTGTCTCTCAACCGAAGTGCCTCGTAACGAATCGTTACTACCACCCCGAGACACCCGGAATCCACAGCCGACACGGGGCAACCGACGGCGTGCTCAATGTGGCCCCGCTGTGACGCCCCAGATCAATAGGGATACAAGACAACGCATGAAGCCGTCCCAGTCCGATTGAACGGCGGTCGGCATCCAAACCGCTCATCGGGACGCGACCCTGAATCTTTGGTACCACGTGAGCGATAACCGCTGTTTGTCCGGTCATGAGGCTTCTGCAAACTAGTGCAACGGCGGTGTTGTACTGGCTTGCTCTCGCGCAGTTGCGTTTTCTTCCCTGACTCGCCACGAGCCTCTCGCTGAGTTTCGCCGTGCTCGGATCTGCTGCCTACTCATGGAGTGCGGATAGTCCTTCTGTAGCCGCGGTTCGAGGTAGATCCTGCGGACGGAGACCAGAATCATGTACCCGCCTATCCAATAAGAGAAGAACACCGTGGCACCGTACGTGGACAAAGTGAAGCTCACGAAGGTGAGGATGACGCCGATCCCGACATAAAGCCAACGCCACCCCTTCTCGATCCGTTCACGGGCTGACTGCTCTTCCGCGGCGCGGGATTCGAAGAACTCGACCCTGTCACGAAGCACTGCATCATCGATCTGGGAATAGAGATCGTGCACAGATACACGCAGGGCGGACGCGACTAAAGACAATGTCTCGAGACTCGCTTCCTGCCCTGCTTCCAGCCTCTGGATGGTTCTTAGCCCGACACCGGCTGCCGTCGCGAGCCGTTCTTGCGTCCAACCATGATCCAGCCGAAGCTGCACGATCCTCGTTGTATTCATGGATTGAATGGTGGCATGCCAGGCTCTGCCAGTACAACGTCACGTCACCGCCAATGAGCCGCCACATTCCCGCCGCACCTTCAACCGCCCGCACTTCCCACGTGGTGTGGAAGAATCGCGCCATGAGCCGAACCTTTGCACAGATCGGCGCGGCAGCGTTGCTCTGCGTCATCCCTCTCGCCCTGGGAGGATGTTCGCTCCTAGACAACCATCGTTCGCTCACGCTTCGGACGGTTATGGATGCGGAATACGATGCTCCCGACACCACCTCGAACCCAGTCGAGATGACCAGAACCGCCTGCGGACAGGAGCTTGGCTGCGTGGAGGCGTACGACACGGATGAAGCAACGTATATCCGATTTGAGAGCCGGGATCGTGCCGCCGAGTATGGCTCTTCGCTAGATGATGGCTTCGTCGTGAACTACATCGTCATGGACTTCGCCGGCAAGGATGGCACGTCACCCCAGCATCAGCGCTCGGCGATGGAAGTACTCGCGGGCACCTGGCAGGACTACCACGGCACGTTCCCAGACCGATAGGCCTGCCAACGCACAAAACCGCTGATCGGTCGGCGCATAACACCTGCGCGGTATGATCCATCGATCGCGAGACGAGATGTTTGACTGGGCGGCCGAACACGCTGGGTGACGGTCGCAGAGGATGACCCGTGGCGGCCTATTAGCGGTCGTAGACGTCGCTTCTATGGCCGAGAGACACGACAACGACGAGTAGAACGTCATCGTGAATCGTATAGATAATCCGATAGTTTGCGACACGAACCCTGAGCCCAGGTCGGCCCTGGAGTGCCTTGGCACCGGGTGGCCGCGGATCCTCACCCAGCAGGGCGATCGCACCACGGATTCGGTCGCGATCTTTGTGATCAATGTGCTTCAGTGCACGAACTGCGGCAGGTCGCAGTTCGATTCGATACGTCATACCCAGCCCAGGTCCGCCTTGACCTGGGCCCACGGAATGTTTGGCCCTTCTTCCGCCAACGCGTCGTCGAAAGCGGCGGCATCCTCGGCGTCCTCGAGTGCTTCCAGCATCCGCTCATATCGCTCGGGACTGATGACCACTGCTGCACGTTGTCCACGGCGCTCTATGAACACAGCTTCCCCTTTGGCGCGGGCGATCACGTCCGAGAAGTGGTTACGTGCGTCTGCGACACTGACATTAGACATGATTCAAATGTACATCGTAGACACTTCGATGTACAGGATTAGGCCGCGCCGTCAACGTTCGGCCATATCGCGCTCCCTGCGGTGCCTCACAACCAAAGTGCCTCACAAACAATGGGTTTCGAAAACGCGACTCGGGCCGGCGGCGCCAAATAGTGATGCAAAAACGTGGCCGTTTATCGTCGCGATTCACAGCTCGCCGGTATGGAGCAGAGCCACGAGGGTTCAATGAATCCGGTTTCAAAGGGGGGGGGATTTGGATGCGGTTCCAGCCCACACGGGATACCTTCTGGGGCTGTTCAGAGCTAACCTGTTCCCGTTCTGGCTGCATCGAGAATCTCCCAAAGCCCGCACATAGCCGTGACACCTGAACGCGAGTTTCCCCATGCGAACGATGGCGATCCCCTTACTCCGGCGCGCTCCACACTCTCGAGCGGGTGCCGTGGAGAGCCGTGATCGTCTTCACCATCCTGGCTTGTGGGGCCGCATGGCTCGTCGCTCTACTGCTCTGGCTCGCAGGGGACGGGCGTGCAAACCCGATCGCTGCGCTTGTTTCTGCCGGTGGTGATGTTCACACCGCTGCTGGCCACCCTGGTTGTCGTTCTCCTCGTGCAAATCTCCTGGGCGTGGGACTCATGGTCGGGGGTTGCACCTTTTACGGCGTGCTCCTCGGCTGGCTGCGCCCGCGCACGGGTTCCCGCTGGCCCGCGGTCTTCGCGCACGGTGCCTTCAATGCGACGGCGGGGTTCCTCGGCCTTGTCGTTGCGGCAGGCTCGGTCGCCGACCCAGTAGCGCTCGGTCCGCTGGTCTGGGTGGCGTGGATCATCATGGGCCTGGTGATCGGTGTGCTCGTACTCACCGGGCAGTTCCGTCGGCAACCCCAGCTGGGTCGGATGCCTGTTCCGCGGGTCACCACAGACCAATGACCCCGACGACAGTGTGCTCGATCGTCAGGTTTTGCGGCCTAACACTGGATTGAGTCTAAAACAATGCGGTCGGCTTGCTTCTTTCTGGCCGGGGCCAGTAGGGTTCAGGAAAAGGTGGGATTGCCCAGGATCCGTCGGATCTAAAGACGTCCACCGCCAGTCCGGGGGGCGTGATGTTTCTTTTCATTGGCCTGTCGGTATTCACGGTGGTCGGGGTCACCTGCCTGCCCCTGTACTTCGCGTCGAAGAGTGGACGACTGCAAAGAAACAGGCCGATGGGAATCAAGACTCGTGCCACCTTCGAGCCCAATGAAGAGTGGAGGCGTGGTGACCCGACCGCCGCTCCGTGGATACTATTCACGGTCACCATCGCGTTTTCGGCAGCGCTGGTACACGGGGCACTCATGCTCGCCTTCGGTGACACTCTGAGCAACACTGCGATCGCAACCATCTCCTTCGTGGGATTTGGCGGGATTCTGGGCACTCTCATCTCAGCCGGGTTTGCTGCCACCCGCACTGCTCGCGAATGACAAAAATAACCACTCCACCTGTGTCAATGAGTGCAACGCATAACGCCACCCGAACGCCTCACCGAGCCAAACGCCACTCTCAAAACAATTGCAGAGCTGCCGCTCGAATGGTTTGTCGGTACCCTGAGTCGGCGCCGCCCATGCAGCCAGCCCACGGCATCCGTTTACGCGCTACCAGCCCCAGGTGCCGGCAGCACCCTTGAACGGGCCGACGATCTTTGCCGTGATCCAACCGCCGTAGAAATCGCCGTCCTGGGCCGTGACCGTCTCGCCGTCAACCGTGCAGCGTTCCATCGAACCCGGGTACACCGCAACACGGCCCTCAAGGCCTTCGAACCCGGCTCTCGGCTGCGGGTAGAACCATGCGGCCCGCTCGGCGCTTCCCACGCTGAGGTAGCTCGCGGCGCCCTTGAACTCACACATCGTCTGCCCGGCGACGGGCTGCAGCACACCCGCAACGAAAGCGCTGCGGGGCACGTAATAGACCGGCGGATGACTCGTCTCCAGAACGCGCACCACATCGGTCGTGTCGAGAATCTGCTGGCCATCCAGCTCGATCGTGACCCGCTCACTCATGCGTTCTACGCGCGGCGGGCGCGGGTAATCCCACACAGATTCCTGCCCGGGGCCGGGCGTCACACGGTTCTTCCCTGGCTGCTGACGAGCGCTCATTCCACGATGCTAACCCGCGCAGCTGCATCCGTCACGTGCCAGTCCGAACGGGGCGCAGCAGCAACACGGTGAGCAGGGCGGCCACGGCGGCGAGACCGGCGACCATGCCGGCCGTTCCCGCCCACCCCCAGGTGACGAAGAACACGCCGCCGAGCCAGCCGAACAGGCTCGAACCGGCGTAATACGACAAATTGTACAGAGAGGATGCCTGTGCCCGGCCGACAGAGGCTTCGGTTCCCGTCCAGCCGGAGGCGACGGCGTGTGCGGCGAAAAACCCCGCCGTGGCCAGCAGCACCCCGATGAGGGCAAACGGCAGCGAGTCGGACAGAGTGAGCAGAACGCCACCGATCATGGTGCCCACCGACAGGAGCAACACCGACCATCGGCCGAACCGGGCGGCGAGGATGCCGGCCTGCGCCGACGACCATGTACCGGCGAGGTACGCGACGAAGACGAGGCTGACCAGGGACTGTGGCAGGTTGAACGGTTCGGCGGCGAGCCGAAAACCCAGGAAGTTGTACAGGGCGACGAAGCCGCCCATCAGCAGGAACCCCTGGGCGTAGAGGGCGAGCATCCGCCTCGATTGCAGGTTGGCGCGGAGCAGCCCAATCAGGCTCGAATCGATGCCTGGCCGACGAGCCCGGCGCGGAACGAAGCCCTGCGGGTGCGGAATCAGCGCGATGAACAGCGCTGCAGACACCGCGCACAGCACCGCGACCGTGAATACGCCCGCCCGCCAGTTCGCCAATTCGGCCACCGGGCCGGCCACAAGACGTCCGAGCAGGCCGCCGATCGAGGTGCCGGCGACATAGGTGCCCGCGGCACGTGCCGCATGCCGGGGTTCGATCTCCTCACTCAGGTAGGCGATCGCGATCGCCGGAACACCGCCGAGCATCAGCCCCTCAACGAAACGACCGGTCAGCAGCAGCGGGAACGTCGGGGCGAACGGTACGAGCAGCCCGAAGACCGTCGCCGCGATCACGGCGATCGACATGGCGCGCACCCGGCCAACCCGGTCGGCCACCACCGACCACGGGATCACCCCAATGGCGAGACCGATCGTGGACGTCGACACGACGAGCGCGGCATCCGCGGCCCCCACCGTGAAGTCGTCCGCAATGTGCGCGAGCACCGCCTGGGGCGAATACAGCTGGGCGAACGTGGCGATGCCGGCGAAAAAGAGGCCAGCCAGCAACCGACGGTATTTCGCGCTGCCGTGCACATGGCCCGTCCAGTCAACGGATGCCCCGGCCCGGCCCGGGCGTGCATCCGCATTCTGAGAAGTCACAGCTTCAGCGTAGCCAGAACTGAGGCGCGCTCAGCGCAGCAGACTGTAGGCCTCGACGCGCTCGGACTGGCCGGCAATGAGGATCACGTCGCCGTCGGCAATCACCGTGTCGAGGGACGTGTAGCTCCAGCCGAGGCCCGGACGGTGGAACGCGGTGACGGTGACCCCGTGTTTGGCCCGCACCTTGGCCTCGGCGAGCGGAATGCCGATGAGTGAGGCGGGAGGCGCGGTCTTCACGAGGGCGAAGTTCTCACCGATCTCGATGTAGTCCTGCATGGCGCCGCGCACAAGATGAGCAACGCGCTTGCCCATGTCCTTCTCCGGGTAGATCACGTGGTGCACGCCAAGTTGGGTGAGGATCTCACCGTGCGCATCGCTCACCGCCTTCGCCCAAATGTTTGTGATGCCGAGTTTGAGCAGCAGCGACGAGGTGAGGATATTCGCCTGGATGTCGCCGCCGATGGCCACGACCACGCTGCTGAACTCGGGAACGGACAGCTCGCGCAGAGTCGCCTCCCGGGTGGAGTCGGCACGCACGACGTGCGTGAGCATGCTGTTGTGCGCCTGCACAATGTCCTCGTCACCGTCGATGCCGAGCACTTCGGTGCCACCACGCATGAGTTCGAGCGCAAGCGCGCTGCCGAAGCGACCCAGGCCGATCACGACCACCGATTCCGCCTCGGTGATCCGAGACCGGTCGCGCCGTCCGAATAATGAGTATCTAGCCAATGATCGGCCTTTCCTTCGGGTATTCGTAGGTGGAACGGCGATCACGCAGAGCGAGTGCCGAGGCGAAGGTGATGGGGCCGAGGCGGCCGATGAACATCAGGAAAATCAGAATCGCCTGCCCTGCCGGGGGCAGACCTGCGGTGATGCCGGTGGACAGCCCCACGGTGGCGAAGGCGGAGACGGCCTCGAACATGAGCTCGTCCATGGAGATGTCGGTCATCAGCATGAGACTGGCCGTTGCGGCGATGACCACGGCCACGGCCAGCAGCACAATGCTGATGGCCTCCCGGTGCACCGCGCGGGAGAGTCGCTTACCGAACACGTTCACGGCCACCTCGCCGCGCACCTCTGTCCACAGGATGAAAAACAGCACAGCGAAGGTGGTGATCTTGATTCCGCCGGCGGTGCCTGCCGGGCCGCCGCCGATGATCATGAGCACGTCCATACCGAGCAGGCTCGCGGAATCCATCTGGCCGATGTCGACGCTGTTGAAGCCGGCTGTGCGCGTCTGCACCGATTGGAAGAAGCCGGCGAGAATCTTGCTCGGCCAGTCCATCGGGCCGAGCGTGTTCGGATTGTTCCACTCCACCGCCGTAATGAAGACCGAGCCGAGCACGAGCAGCGTGATCGTGCCGACCACGACGATGCGCGTGTTCATGGTCCATTTGAGCGGGCTGCGCAGATGCTTGCGCAACTGCACGATCACGGGGAATCCGAGTCCGCCGAGAATGACCGCCCCACAAATGGGCAGGCCGATCCATGGGTCGGTGGCATACGACATGATGTTGTCACTGAACAGCGCGAAGCCGGCGTTGTTGAAACTGGACACCGCGTGAAAGACCCCGAGCCAGACGGCACGCCCGAACGGCTCACCGTAACCCGTGAAGAAGCGCAGCGTGAGCATTACCCCCACGACGGCCTCAACGATCAGGGAGATGCCAACGACACCGCGCACGAGACCTTTCACGTCTTCGAGGCCCACGCTCCTCACCTCGGCGGCCGCGTTGATGCGCGAGCGCAGCGAGAGTTTGCGCACCACGGCGAGTCCGATCACCGAGGCGAAGGTCATAATGCCGAGTCCGCCCACCTGAATGAGCACGAGAATCACGACCTGGCCGAACGGCGTCCAGTACGTGGCGGTGTCCACCACGGCGAGCCCGGTCACACACACGGCGGAGGTCGCAGTGAAGATCGCCTCAAGGAACGTGGCGCTGCTGGGGCCCAGCCGAGCATTCGGCAGCATGAGCAATGCGGTGCCCACAAAAATGGTGAACGCGAAGGCGGATGCGACGACCTGCGCCGGGTGCAACAGGGGCCACCCGCGGGGGAGATTTCTAACCTGTTTGCGGTCTTGACGAGTCGCCGGTGAGTGCACTCGATCACTCTACGCGGCGCCGGGTGCCCACGCCGGTGGGGAGAAGAATAGAATCTGCCGGGGTTGCCAGCCTTTTCTGGGTCGCCGCCCGTCGACAGCGGATGCCGGTTGTGGCGGTGATTGTGGTGCCATGAAAAATGACTCTGCAACGGATGCGATTTATGGGGCATACTCGTTGTACACGTCCAAGTCACTGGGCAAATGTCATGGGGGGCGAATTGAGTAGAGAATTTGTACTGCGTCCCAACATAAACCTCGTGCGCGAAACCATTCTCATGTTTCTCGCGTTCTGTGTGCCCATCTTCACCGTGCTCTACTGGTTGAACGCTCCAACAGGAACGTGGCTGCTGGTGCTGATACCGCAGGCGCTCGTGACCTTGATCTACGTGCTGAGCATGATCGCCGGCCACCGGGTGATGATCAGTGTCAACGCGACCGAAATCTCCGAGCGCGGCTTCTTGCGCCCCTTCACCGCATTTCCGCGCGCGATCCTGGGCCGAGTGGTGCTTCTCGATCTCTACACGAGTAGCTCCCTCGATACAATCCCGCAGCTCTTCGTGACCGACACCGACGGCAAGCTGCTCGTTCGCATGCGCGGACAGTTCTGGTCGCACGATGACATGGAAGCCCTGGCCGACGACCTGGACATACCCGTCATGCATGTGCCTGAGCCGGTCACCCTCGCTGACCTCAACCGGCTGCGGCCGGAACTCCTCTACTGGTTCGAACGTCGTCTGAACCTGCGGCGCAGCGGACGAGCGTTTGCCACCAAGGTCACCGACTCCAGCGAAATAATTTCCCGCTAGGCGGGCTCTGCGGCATCCGCTGTCAGCACGTAGTTGGAGTCGGTGTCGACCTCCGGACGCAGACCACTGGCCATGGCGTTCGTGAAGAGAAGCCGCGAGTCGGTGCGCAGGCGAATCGCCGCCTCGGGGTCCGTAGCTCGCAGCTGTTCAAAGTCCACGTTGAGCGCCAGTCGTTCCGTGCCGCTCCATGCCGGCGGCGTGTCGCCGTTCAGTGCCCGCCGCACCCGACCGGAATCGAGGCGCCAGCGCACCTCGAAACGGTCGCTCTGATCATTCCCGGTGATGGCGTCGTCGAGTCGGCCGTAGAAATCCGGTAGAAACGTGGTCACCTCGGCGCCGAGCTTGACGAGGTTGAAGTGCGCGTTGCGGCGAATGAGGGGGTCGAAGGTCCAGCGCATCTCGGTGACGCCCTGCTCGAGGCAGAGCGCGCGCTGAAAGAGCTTGAGCGCGTACCCCACACCATGGCTGCGGCGCCACGGCACAACGGTCGCCATGTGCGAGTGCAGGTGCAGCCCGCCCGACCAACCCAGAAATCCTACTGCGGCCCCCACCGGCCTGCCGTCGCCGAGAGCCACGAGAATCGTGTTGCCGGCGTAGTCCAGGGCGAGCAGCATCGACCGGTCCGGCCCGCGCCCGGCACCCCAGGTGCGGTTGAAGAGACCGAGAATCCCCGTGATATCGCTCGGGTCTGCGGAGCGCAGGGTAACTCCGGCGGCGTGCGCCGCGGCATCCGCCTGCCGAAAAGCCTCGGCCGTCAGCTCTGCCGTTGTGTCTGCCGTCATGGAAAAAGTAGACCATTAAACCGACGGCAATATACGTCAAAAATGTGGGTTACGGGGTCGAATCGGGGCGATCTGCCGCATTCTGGCGTCGTTACCGAGGGAGCGAATCGCCCAACGGATGCCGTCGAGCCAGCCTTCGCTCGCCGTCCAGCTTCGCGGCCAGCGGAGCCCACACCACGAACGCCACTCCCAACCCGATCAGCAGGCCGCCGATCGTGTCGGTGAGCCAGTGTGCGCCGAGGTAGGTGCGGCTGAGGAGCATGATAATCGTGTACGCCACGCCGACGGCCCAGACCCACACCCGCGGAAAGAGAACGGCGAGCACCATGGCCATGGTGGCCGCGTTGGCGACATGCCCGGACGGGAACGACCCGAAGTCGCTGGTCACGAGGATCTCGAGCGGACGGGCACGGCCGAAGAAGTGTTTCAGCAGCTGCACGATCCCCGCGCTCAGGATCGTGGCCCCCAGAAAGTACCCCGCCGCCCACGGTCGTTTGAGTAGGAGAAGCACGGCCGACAGGAGCACGGGTACCACGATGACGCCGATCACACCGCCGCCGAGCGCATTCATGAACAGCGCGGGAATGTCCCAGAACGGCGCCCGGTGCTCGATGACCTCGTTCATCCACTCGGTATCGATCTCGGTCAGGCCGCTCGATCGCGCAACCGCAAGGGAGCCGAGCCCGGCAGCGAGGGCGAGGGCAAGCAGGCCACTGATCACGGGCCAGCGCCTGGCCATGCGCGTGGCGCTCGGGGTCGCCGCGCGCTCCGGTGGCTCGGGAGTAGTCATTGCGCAATGGTAAGCCAGGTTGCCGTCTCGGCCGTGGGTGCCCGCTGCGCGGCCGAGAGACTACGGCTAGTGCTCGAGGGCTGGCACGTGCCGGGGCCGAACGATAAGCCAGAGCGACACGATACCCAGCACCGAGGTGGTGGCCATCACGGCCGACATCGGCACCGCGGTTCCCACACCAAGCAGCCCAACGATCGGCGAGATGAGCCCCGCAACGCCGAAGTTCGCGGCACCGAGCAGCGAGGCTGCGGTCCCCGCCTCGCGGCCGTGCCCGTTGAGCGCGATCACCTGAACGCTCGGAAGCGTAAAACCGCAGGCGGCGATGAAAAACCACAGGGGAACGACGGTGCCCCACAGCCCCGCGTCGGCCAGGTCGAGCAGCATGATGGCCACGGCGGTGACCAGCAGAACAACGGTGGACACGGAGAGGATCCACTGCGGTCCCACATTGAGACGGTGCATGAGCCGCGCGCTCAGCTGCACGCCCGTGACGATGCCGAGGGAGTTCACCGCGAAGAGAAGGCCGTACTGCTGGGCGCTCAGGTCGTAGACCTGCTGAAAGAGGAACGGCGACGCCGACAGGTAGGAGAACAGCCCCGTGAACGTCATGGCCCCGATGATGGCGACGCCCACAAACGTGCGGTCGCCGAGCACCGCGCGGTACCGCTGGCCGAGGGTGCTGTGGCCGCGAGCGTGACGCTCAGCCGGCGGCAGGGTCTCCACGATGAAGAACGCGACGGCGAGGATCACGAGGAAACCGTAGGCGGCGAGCACCCAGAAGATTCCGCGCCACGGCATCACGAGCAGCAATTGCGAGCCGATGACCGGGGCGAGCACCGGGGCGAGGCCACTCACGAGCGCGAGTCGGGAGAGCATGCGCACGAGCGGCTTGCCACCGAACAGGTCCCGCACCATGGCGAGCGCCACGACGGCACCGGCTGCGGCACCGAATCCCTGCAGCACCCGGAACAGGCCGAGCCACACGATGTCGGTCGAAAGGGCAGCGCCCACGCAGGCCAGAATGTGGAACGCCGTCGCGAGCATGAGCGGCAGGCGGCGGCCCACCTTGTCGCTCCACGGCCCCACGACAAGCTGCCCGAATCCGAACCCGATCATGGTTCCGGTGAGGGTCAGCTGAATGGCCGCGGCTGACACGCCCAGATCGCTCTCAAGCGTGGGGAAAGCGGGCAGATACAAGTCGATCGTGAACGGCCCGAGCGCGGTGAGCGCTCCAAGAATCAGAACATAAACGAGACGCTGGCGTCGGGTGAGGGCGTCGCCAGGGTGGCGAGCTGTAGAGCGGAGTTGTGCGGCGCTAACCACAGGAATGGCGGCAGTAGACACGGAAATGAATTCCTCAAGGATGCGGTTCGTGAACGGATGCTGGCCCCTCGGAATGCGGGCGACGGCACCAACGACAAGAACAAGGGCCGCACTGACATCAAGACGCGGCGGCCGACTGATATTCCCGCTGACCCGATTCTTCTCCGGAATCACTCCAGGATGCTGGTCACGCGTCCCCACCCCGCACGAACGATTGCGGATCCTCGAACACTCCCTCGAAGGCCAGCTCGGCGGCCCCGATCATGAGTTGGTTCGAGCCGAGGCGTGCGGAACCGATACCCACTCCCTCACATAGCTCCGCCAGCGTGAGCGCAGCGACGGTGTTCTGCAGCCGGTCTGGATCCACCGCACGGAGCGCCGCAAGAAACCCGCCGAGCACCACGAGCTGCGGGTTGAGTATGTTGATCGCGCCCGCGAGCGCAACGGCGAGAAAATCAAGCTGGCGGTTCACCTCGGCTCGAACCTGCGGCGAGTCAGAGCCGAGGAGGGCGCGTTCGAGATCGTCGGCATCCGTTGTACCACTCAGGCCGAGGGCGGCGAGCAGGCCACTGCGGGTAACCTCGGCCTCGAGGGTGCCCGCAAGGCCGGCGGAGTCCACGGCCGCGCCCTCGCTCACCTTGGCGTGGCCGAATTCACCCGCGTAGCCGGCATGGCCGCCCAACAGCTGCCCGCCCATGAGCAGGCCGCCGCCGATGCCGCTCGCGCCACCGTTGAGGTACACGAGGTCGGTGATACCGACACCCGCACCGAAGTAGCGTTCGGCGAGCACGCCGAGGCTTGCGTCATTCGCGGCGACCACCGGGTAACCCGTTGCTGCCGAAAGCCGTTCGGCGAACGGCTCGGCAACCCACCCGAGGTGCGGAGCGTGACGCACGAGGCCGTCGTGGGTACGCACGAGTCCCGGGACGGCCACGCCAACGCCCACCACATCGAAGCGGGCGTCGAGCTCGCCGCGCATACCGTCGATCACGGCCACGGCTATGTTCACGGCCTCGGTGGCGCTGGGCGAGCGTTCAACCGGGCAGCGGATGCGCCGGTGCACGACGCCATCAAGCCCCACGAGGCCCACGGTCACCGCGTCGATCTCCGGGTGCACGGCAATGGCGACCACGCGCGGGTTCACCTGCACCACGGGACTCGGCCGCCCCACCTGCCGGGAGGCCTCCGGCTCACGCTCGACAGCGAGTCCGATCTGCACGAGCTCGGAGACGAGGGCCGAGACGGTGGAACGGTTCAATCCGGTGAGGCGGGTGAGCGCTGCCCGGGACAGGGGCCCGCTGCGATGCACCAGCCGCAGGATGGTCGCCAGGTTGTGTCGACGCACGTCGTCATGGTTGTTCCCCTGCATGGCATCCTCACCGTTGCCTTACAGATTACCTCGGGCCCTCCCGACTGCCTGTGTTAGGTTGCCCAAGTCAACAAACCTGCAGCGCCGCCGAGAGACAGGACCCTCATGGAATTTCGTTATCTGGGAAACAGTGGATTGAAAGTCTCCGCACTCACCTATGGCAATTGGCTCACGCACGGCTCGCAGGTGGAGAACGACACCGCAACACTGTGCGTGCGCGCGGCACTCGATGCCGGCATCACCACGTTCGACACCGCGGACACGTACGCGAACACCGTGGCCGAGAGCGTGCTCGGCGACGCCCTCAAGGGTGAGCGCCGCCAGTCGCTCGAAATCTTCACGAAGGCGTACTTCCCCACCGGCCCGAAGGGCCACAACGACACCGGGCTCAGCCGCAAACACATTTTCGAGTCGATCGACGGTTCGCTCCGCCGCCTGCAGACCGACTACGTGGACCTCTACCAGGCCCACCGTTACGACGTGGAGACCCCGCTGGAGGAGACGATGCAGGCCTTCGCTGACGTGGTACGCCAGGGCAAGGCCCTCTATATCGGCGTGAGCGAGTGGAATGCCCAGCAGCTGCGCGCCGGCCACGCGCTCGCCCGCGAGCTCGGAATTCAGCTCGTGTCGAACCAGCCGCAGTACTCCATGCTGTGGCGGGTCATCGACGCCGAGGTGGTGCCGGCATCCGTTGAGCTCGGCGTGTCACAGATCGTGTGGTCCCCCGTGGCCCAGGGCGTGCTCACCGGAAAGTACCTGCCGGGCCAGCCGCCGCTTGCCGGCAGCCGGGCAGCGGATGCCAAGGGTGGCGCCGACATGATCTCACGCTGGATGAGCGACGAGGTTCTGACGAACGTGCAGCGCCTGCGCCCGATCGCCGACGATCTCGGGCTCACCATGGCGCAGCTCGCGCTCGCCTGGGTGCTGCAGAACCAGAACGTGGCCTCGGCGATCATGGGGGCGTCCCGCCCGGAGCAGGTCGCCGACAACGTGAAGGCCGTCGGCGTCACACTCGAGCCCGCCGTCATGGCGCAGATCGACGAGATCACCCGCGCACTGGCCGAGGTCGACCCGCGCAAGACCACGTCCCCCGAGACCCGACTGGCGTAGTCTCGGCCCGGCTGGGCCGCTTCCCAGCCGTCACGCCGACGCCAAAACCGGAGCATCTGAGACACACCGAGGTAACCGGCCACGCCACCCGGCGTGTCGCCAAAAACTGCGGTTTTACGGACACCACCCGCACCAGGAGAATCCCATGAGAATTGCAGTCACCGGCGGTAGCGGCAAGCTCGGGCGCAGTGTTGTCGCCCGACTGTCGAGCGAGCGACACGACGTCACCAACCTCGACCAGTCGGGGCCTCGCGGTGCCGGCTTCACGAAGATCGACCTCACCGATTACGGCCAGGTCGTCGACGTGATGTTCGGCATCAACGACCGCACCGATGGGTTCGACGCGGTCGTGCACCTCGGCGCCATTCCGGCACCCGGCCTGCACGCGGACGTGGCCACGTTCCACAACAACATGCTGTCCACCTACAACGTGTTCCAGGCCGCGCGACGAGCGGGCATCAAGCGCATCGTCTACGCGTCGAGCGAGACCGTGCTCGGCCTGCCGTTCGACATCGACCCGCCCTACATCCCCGTCGACGAGGAGTACCCGGCCCGCCCGGAGAGCACGTACTCGCTCGTGAAGCACCTCGAAGAGCAGATGGCGATCGAACTCGTGCGCTGGGATCCGACGCTGAGCATCACGGCACTGCGTTTCTCCAACGTGATGGATCCCGACGACTACGCCGCGTTCCCCGCATTCGATGCCGATACCACACTGCGCAAGTGGAACCTCTGGGGTTACATCGACGGCCGCGACGGAGCGCAGGCGGTACTGCGGGCGCTCGAGACGGCCGCGCCCGGCTTTGAGACGTTCATCATTGCGGCGGCGGACACCGTGATGACGCGTTCCTCGGCGACCCTCGCCGCTGAGGTTTTCCCGGGCGTCTCGGTGGTCAAGGACGTATCCGAACACGAAACGCTGCTCTCGATCGACAAGGCCCGGCGCCTGCTCGGTTTCGCCCCGGAGCACAGCTGGCGCGACCACACCTAGCCGCCACCCGGATGGATGCGTAGCGGAGGTTGCCAGCCCAGTTCAGTTCTGCTGCCACAATCCGTGGTCCTTGCCCGAAGGAAGAGAAGAATCAGAATTTCCTAAAAACATATCGGGATTTGAGAGGCCCCGACAGTCTCAAACTGTGTTCTACCGGGGAGGCGTCCACGCGGATACGAGGCGCATCCGCCGTTGACATTCACGTCATCGCCGATGATGTTGGGCGACAAGACATTCACCGATTCGACCCACCGGGAGTGACGGCACCGCAGCGTGAGTGGTTGACCCGGCCATGCACGGCTAGGGTCTAAGCGTGACCCAACACACTTCCCTCCCCGTCGACTCCGACTCCCGAGACATGCTGGCCGCGCACGGCCTTGACCTGGGCATTCTCGACCCCACTGACCTGGTGTCCGCCCGGCGGTGGCTGCAGGCCGAGGCCCGTGGCTTCCATGATTCGGCCCACAGCAACGAACTGCTCGGGGTGCTTGAACGTGAAATTGCCATTGACCGGGTGACCGCGGTGCACGATCGCAGCGGCGCTGACCCGGACTCCCCCGTCGCCACCGTGCGTTCCTGGGAGATGGGCCTCAGCGTTCCCGGCGGCGGTACGCTCCCCGCCTGGGCCATCAGCTCCGTCACGGTGGCCCCCACGCACCGCCGTCGAGGAATCGCCCGTGCGCTTCTCCCTGGCGAACTCCGCTCCGCGCAGGCTCTCGGTCTGCCGCTCGCCATGCTCACCGTGTCGGAGGCCACCATCTACGGGCGTTTCGGCTTCGGCCCGGCGGCTCACCAGGCACACGTGCACGTCGACACGACTCGCGCCCGCTGGATCGGCCCGGTCCCCACCGGTCGGGTTGACTTCGTCACCGCCGCCTCCCTCGTCGTTGAAGGCCCCGCCATCTTCGAGCGGTCCCGCGAGTCCGGCGAGGTCGACCGCCGCCCGAGCTGGTGGAGCCACGCCCTCGGCCTGGTTCCCCAGGACCCTGATTCCGGGAAGCGCAGTCTGCGTTGCGTGCGCTACGACGACGCCGCCGGCCGCGCGCAGGGCTTCGCCGTCTACTCCATCGCGCTCGGCGACGACGGGTATCCTGCCCGCCTCGATCTCGCAGACCTCGTGGCCGCGACCGACGATGCCTACGCCGCTCTGTGGCACTTCGTGATCGACATGGATCTGGTCACTGAGGTCAGCGCGCCGCTACGCAGCGTGCGTGAAGCGCTCTCCTGGCAGGTGAGCGACCGCCGAGCCGTGCGCAAGACGCTCGAGCGCGACCACCTGTGGTTGCGGATTCTCGATGTGCCCACCGCCCTCTCCTCCCGCACATATTCCGCTCCCGGAATATTCAGGCTCACCGTCACCGACGACCTTGATTTCGCCGCGGGGGACTACCTGCTCACGGTTGACGCCGACGGACACGGCGCGGCGCATCCGCTCGCCGGCGAGATGCCCGCCGACGCCGTGCACGTGACGCTCGCGGTGGCCGACCTTGGCGCGCTCTACCTCGGGGCCGGCAGCGCCGTCGACCTCGCCCGCGCCGGACGGCTCACCACGACCACGACGGATGCTGCCGCCCGCCTCGACGCCACCTTCCACTCCCCGACCTGCCCTCGCCTCAGCACCGGGTTCTGACACCGCTCCCAGCCAGTTCACAGCGCGCGAATGCCCGGCACACAGACGTAAAACCTAGTGTCAGAAGGCATTCCCAACGAAACGGTGACTGAGCGCATGATGAGCAACGCCTCCGGGCAGCCCCGCCCGCCCAGGAAAGACCGCCGCGACCAGGCCCGCGAACAGTCGAGGCTGATGCGCGACGACGAGCATGCGCGCGCCAAACGACAGCGCTTGCTCCGGCGTGGCGGCATTGGCGGCATCGGCGGCGTCCTCCTGGCTGCGGCGACCGTGGCGGCGCTCGTTGTCGCCAACCAGAACACTCCAAGCTATGCCGGGCCCCTCAACATGGCGAGCGACGGAATCCTCATCGGCGGCGACGGCACCACGGTGTCGGCCGCGATGACCCCCGCACTCGCCGCCGGGGCGAAGCCCGTGGCCACCGACAAGTCCCAGCTCAGCGACATGGTCAACATCGACATCTACGTCGACTACATGTGCCTCTTGTGCGGCCAGTTCGAGGCCACAAACGCCGCCCAAATCGCGAGCTGGGTCACCGCCGGCAACGCCACGGTGGAGCTGCACCCCCTCTCGATTCTCGACACCTCATCGCGTGGCAACAACGATTCCACGCGCGCAGCGAATGCGGCCGCATGCGTTGCCAACTTTGCCCCCGACAGTTTTCTCGCCGTGAACACGGCTCTCTTCGCGAAACAGCTGGCCGAGGAAACGGGGGGCCTCACCGACGCTCAGCTGCAGAGCCTGATCGAGAAGGCCGGGGCCACCAACCCGAACATCGCGGCCTGCATCACGAAAGAGACTTTCGTCCCCTGGGTCCGTGCTGCCTCGGATCGCGCGCTGAAGGGCCCCCTGCCCAACGCCGACATCACCAAGGTCACCGGCACGCCCACCGTGCTCGTGAACGGCGCGTCCTACAAGGGTTCACTTAGCGATGCGAAGGCCTTCGAGGCCTTCGTGACGGCGCAGACTCTGGCGACGGGCACCGGCGGCGACTAGACCCACCGCTGCGATACTGGAACGATGACCTCTCCCCCGCGCATCTATGGTGCGGTCGTCGATGACCAGACGCGGTGCGTGCACTATCACTCGCTCCGCGACGTGATCGCGATCAAGTTCGCCTGCTGCAGACGCTACTACCCGTGCTTTCGGTGCCATGGCGACAGCGAGTCGCACCCCGCCGAGCAGTGGCTCGAAGGCGACGTGGACCACCTTGCTATTGTGTGCGGCGTGTGTCACACGGAGATGAGCATCCGCTCATATCAGTCGGTGACGCACTGCCCCGCGTGCGCCGCCGAATTCAATGACGGCTGCCGCGTGCATGCGCACCTGTACTTTGCGCTGGCTCCGTCGTCATAGGGAGAGACCGAACCAGAGGCCGAGCCCGGCCGCGGCAACGGATGCCACGAGCATGCCGAGCCCGACAGTCAGCGCCGGCCGGTACCGGCGTTGCTGCAGCAGACGAACGATCTCGACGCTCGCCGTGCTGAACGTCGTGTAGCCGCCGAGGAGTCCGCCGCCCAGCACCAGCAGCCAATCACTGCTCACGAGGTGCACGAGGGCGAGACCGGTCAGGAGGCCGAGCAGCAGCGACCCGGTGACGTTGATCACGGTCGTGCCAAGCACGAGCGTCCCCCGCAACCGTGAGCGCAGCATGCCGTCGACGAAAAGCCGGGCGGCCGCGCCCAGCCCACCGGCAAGTGCCACGGCTATAAAAGTCAGCGGGGTCATGCGAGACCTCCACCGTTGCGGCGGCGATGCACGCTCGCCGACCCTACAATGCCCAGCCAGGTGGCCGCGGCTCCGAGAATCAGGGTCCCTCCGGCATAGAGCAGGGCGGCGCCCACCGAGCCGTCGGCCAGGAGCAGGCTCGTGTCGGTCGCGAGGGCACTGTAGGTCGTGAAGCCTCCCAGTACGCCGGTGCCGAGCAGCACCCGGGTCCCGCGCCGCCGACCCTCATCAGGCCCGCGGCGCAGGAGGGTCTCGAGCAGCGCGCCGAGCAGCAGCGCTCCCGTGACATTGATGGCGAACGTGACGGCGATGGCACCGGGATCCAACAGCAGCAACACCTCACGCAGTGCGGTCCCCCCGGTGCCGCCCACAAAAACCAGGGCCAGGTATTGCCACCGCATGTGCACCGGCGCCTTGTCGCTCACGAAACACCTACCAGTTCTCGCCGGGGCGAAGAGGATAGGAACCATTAGCGGTGGGCGGTTCGAGCGGATGCTCCGGCGGGATCCATCGCCAGCCCTCAGGATACACGGGGTCAAGCGGAACGGTCAGGACTCGTTCCAGGGCAGCGCCTTGTCCAGGGGAACCGGTGCGAGCGGGATGACGACGACGGGTCGGTGTTGCCGGTGCGCGAGGTGCACGGCGACGGCGCCGTTGAAGAATTCCCCCAGGGTCGCCCGCACGGTGGCCTCGCGGGTACCGACAACGATCATCGCCGCATCAATGGTGTCGGCGAGGGCGCCGAGCGCCAGAGCCGGGTCACCGGCGAGCGCACGAGTCGACCACGACAGGTCGAGGCCGCCGAGCAGGGTGGTCAGATGCTCGAGCAGTGCGGGGTCGAAGCTCGGATCCGTCGGTTCCAGCAGGTCCTGGTCGATGGGAAACGACGTCATCGACCCGTCGCCCAAATCGAAGATCATGTAGCGATTCACATCGACGTAGGCGCATACGAGCTCGGCGTCGAAGCGCTGGGCAAACGTGGCGGCCTGGAGAACCACGGCGTCGGGCTGCCCCGGCAGGACACCAACAATCACATGTGCAATCGGCTTGGCAGTCATGGCACTCCCGCTTTCGATCGTTCGGCGTCCACTGGCTCGCTCAGCCTGTCAGATTCCGCGCGGGGCGGCTACCGCCACGCCGGAATACTTCCCCGGTGGCGCACGCCCGTTCTGCACGACTACCCGGCTGCCGCGACGCGACAGCCGACGACCCGTGGCTACGCGAGGGTCAGAAAGAGCTTCTCAAGTTCGTCCACGCTGAGGGATTCTTCACCGTCAGGCTTCGCGATGCACTCACGCATGGCCCTCGACACGATGACGAAACCGGCTCGGTCGAGCGCGCTCGACACGGCCGCGAGTTGCGTGACGACGTCTTTGCAGCTCCCGCCGGCCTCGACTGCGGTGATCACGGCGCCCAGCTGGCCCTGCGCGCGGCGCAAGCGGTTGACGATCTTCTTCTGCGCGGCAGCGTTCTCCGCAGCGTTCTCGGCAGCGGTATCCACTGATTCCATGGTCATGATCAGGCTCCCTGCTGAACCGGCAGGCCGGCCTGCTGCCAGGCGATGGTTCCTCCGGCCACGTTCACGGCGTCGATCCCACGCCCGGCCAGATAGGAGACGGCCTGTGCGCTGCGCCCACCGGCTGCACACACCACGTAGACGGGGCTCGCATCCGGAACGTCATTGACGCGGGCCACGAAGTCGCTCAGGGGAATATGAGTGACGCCGGGAATGTGCGCGTTGGCGTATTCATCATCTTCGCGAACGTCCACGATCACGGCGTCAGGGAGGGCGGACAGTTCGGTTACGGTGATCTCGTTCATACGAGGATCCCTTCGGGAGTGGTGCGGGTCGTGCGGAGAGAATCGCCGGCGAGCCAGGTACGGTAGCCGCCGTCAAGATTGCGCACGTCGAAGCCGTGCTGGGCAAGAATACGGGCCGCCGTGTGGCCGCGCTGGCCCACCTGGCAGTGAACGATCAGCGAACCCGGCGGCAGATCCGCCAAGCGGTGGCGCAGGTCGTCGAGCGGCACATTGATGGCGCCCGGAATGGAGCCGGCGTCGAATTCGCCGACGTTGCGCACATCCACAAGCGCCGCACCGGCAGCGAGGGCCCCGGCGAGTTCGTGCCACTGAATGTTGCGACTCGTGGCGGCGCGCAGGTTATCGGCCACGTACCCCAGCTGGTTGACGGGGTCTTTCGCTGAGGCGAACTGCGGCGCGTACGCGAGTTCCAGCCGTGTGAGAGCGGATGCCGTGAGCCCGCCCGCTCTCGCCGTTGCGATCACGTCGATGCGCTTGTCAACCCCACTGCCGCCCACGATCTGGGCGCCGAGTATGGCATCCGTCTCCGAATCAATGAGCAGCTTCATGCTCATGGTCTCGGCGCCCGGGTAATAGCCGGCATGCGAGGCGGGATGCGTGTGTGCAATCCGGTGGGCGCGGCCAGCGGCGACGAGGCGTTTCTCGCTCCAGCCGGTGAGGGCCACGGTGAGACCGAAAAGCCCGACGATCGACGTTCCGAGCGCGGGTGCGGCAGGCTCTGGCTGCCCGGCAATGCTGTCCGCGGCCGCGCGCCCGTGCCGGTTGGCGAGGCCCGCCATGGTCACGAGCAGGGGTTCGCCGGTCACGGCATCCGTTTTCTGCACGCCATCGCCGACCGCGTAGATGAAGGGGTCGCTTGTGCGCTGGGTTTCATCGACCCAGATGCCGCCACTGGCACCGATGCGCAGGCTCGCCTGGGCGGCGAGCGAGGTGTCGGGGTGTACTCCGCTCGCATCGATCACGAGGTCGGCGTCAACGGTGGTGCCATCACTCAACGCAAGGACGAGGTTGCCAGCGGATGCACCAAGCACCGTCGTACCGAGCCTCACGTCGACGCCGTGCTCCTGCAGCGTCGCGAGCAACGGGGCGGCCATCTCGGGGTCAAGGGGAGTCAAGGGCTGCCCGCTGAGCTCCACGAGCGTCACGTGCACGCCGCGGTGCACGAGGTTCTCCACTGCCTCGAGCCCGATGAACCCGGCTCCGATGACCACGGCGGTTGCGCCCTCCGGCCGCGCCGAGAGCACGGACTCGATGTGGTCGACGTCGTCGATCGTTCGCAGGGTGGAGGTGGTCAACCCGCTTGGGGCTGCACGTGCAGACGCGCCGGCCGCGAGGATGAGACGGTCATAGGTTTCGGTCGAGACGTCGCCGGTGAGCGTGTCACGCACCGTGACCGTGCGCTCGCGCCGGTCGATGGACGTGACCTCGCGGTTGATGCGCACGTCGAGGCGAAAGCGGGACGCGAGCGATTCGGGCGTCTGCAGCAGCAGGTCGGAGCGGTTCTTGATCACGCCGCCCACGTAATAGGGCAGTCCGCAGTTGGCGAATGACACGTACTGCCCGCGCTCGAAGACCACGATCTCGGCCGACTCGTCGAGCCGACGCAGCCTGGTTGCCGCGGACATGCCGCCGGCCACCCCGCCGACAATAAGTGTTCTCATCTCATACCTCCACCTTAAGTGTGTCCACGGGGGCATCCGCACGCCAGCCCGCGGCCACACCGGAGCCTTGGGCCCGCTGTGCTGGGTTCTCTACCGAGCAGCACCCGGGGAAGCCCCCATGCGCACCGCTCTCGCCCGCCCCCGCAGGTTCTATTTCATCTTACGGCACGTCGCGCGGGACGGCTCGATCACGGAGAGAACGACGCGGGGGACGGTCGATCAGCTCGAGCGGATCTGGTAGATCAGACGGCTGGGATGACGAGTCCGCCCCAGGTGTCGATCATGAACTGCTGGGTCTCATCGGAGAGCAGGAGTTCCTTGAGCTTCACAATGCGCGGGTCGTCTTCGAGCTCCGGCGTGGTGGCGAGCACGTTGAAGTACGGGCTGTCCGAGCCTTCGAGCAGGATCGCCTGGTCACCGGTGAGGCCAGCCGGCAGCGCGAACGAGATGGTCACGAACGCGACGTCGACATCCTGCACGGCCTGGGGCAGGGTTGCGTTCTCGATCTCCAGGAACTCGTACTTGTGCGGGTTCTCGGTGATGTCGGCGAGCGCAGTGGGCTCATCCGTCGTTTCGATCAGGCCCTCGTCGGCGAGGATCTTGAGCGCACGGCCCTCGTTGGTCGGGTCGTTCGGGATGGCAATGCTTGCACCGTCCTCGAGATCGTCCAGGGACGTCACGGTGTTGCTGTAGAACGCCGCGCTCGGCAGGTAGATCTCGCCGACGCTCACCAGGCTTCCACCGGCCTGCTCGTTGTAGGTGTCGAGGAAGGTGGCATTCTGGAACAGGTTCGCGTCGATCGAGCCGTCGGACAGTGCCACGTTGGGAGTGTTGTAGTCCGTGAACTCCTGGAACGTGATGTCAAGTCCCGCATCAGCCGCCAGGTTCTCCTCGACGAACTTGAGGACGTCGCCGGCCGGGGTGGCCAGAGCGCCAACGGTGAGCGTCCCCAGACTGTCCCCGTCAGCGTTCGTGGCGGCGGAGTCGTCTGAGGACCCGGCGCAGGCGGTGAGGGCGAACAGGGCGGAGATGGCAACGGCGGCACCGGCAAGGTGCGTGCGGCGGGAGGTGAAGCGCATGGGTGGACTCTTCTCGTGGTGGTGGTCGTGGTGACCGCGCCGTCATGCTGACTTCGACGCGGTCGAGCTGGGTTCTGGGGGCTACGCGCCGCTCACGGCGCTGGGGCGCAGCACCGACGACGCCTGGGCTGCCCGGTTTGGCCGGGACTTGTGCGCGAAGCGCTTGGCCAGCATCGTAGCCAGCCCCTGCAGGATCATCACGATCACGAAGATCACGATGACCACAGCGACCATGTGGATGGTGCTGTAACGCTGGTAGCCAAAACGCACCGCAACGTCGCCAAGGCCGCCACCGGCGACGGTGCCCACCATGGCCGAAAAGTTGATGATCGAGGTGACCGTCGTTGACAGGCCGAGAATCATCGGTGAGAGTGCTTCCGGCACAAGCACCTTGGAAACGATCTGCCAGCGAGTGGCCCCGAGCGACTCCGCAGCCTCGATCAGGCCCGTGTCGACCTCCTTGATGGCGATCTCCACCATGCGAGCGAAGAACGGGATCGCCACGATCGCCAGCGGCACGATGGCGGCGGTGGAGCCGATGAATGTTCCCACCACCAGTCTGGTGAACGGGATCAACGCGACCATCAGGATGATGAACGGCACGCTCCGGCCGAGGTTGACGGCGAACTCGAGCGCCCGGTTGATGACACGGCCGAGGCGGCGGGAGCCGAACGGGCTCTCGATCAGGCCGCCGGGTTCGGTGCCGACGAGCACGATCCCCAGCGGAAGCCCCACGATGATTGTGATCAGCAGCGAGACGCCCACCATGTAGAGGGTCTGGCCGGTGCCAACCAGGAGCACCTGGAAAAGGTCAGACCAGAATTGCGGCAGCGATGGATCCAGAAGCACGGCTATTCCCCCACGATTTCGACGAGCATGCCCTGGCTGCGCAGGTCCGCGATCGGGCGCGCATGACCCTCGGGGCTGCCCGGCAGCGCCAGCCTGGTGCGGCCGGCCTGATTGCCGCCGATGGTCTCGATGGCGGCGCCGAGGATCGATACATCGAGGCCGTAGCTGCGCGCCAGCTGGGCGATCACCGGACTGTCGGCAGATCCGCCGCTGAACGTGATGTCGATGACAGTGTCGCCCGGTCGTGCCGGAGCGTCCCCGAGCGGGAACAATTCGTGGGCGAGCCGGGACCCGGCGGTGGAGATCAGCGAGACGATGCGTCCGTGTTCAACGATCCGGCCGTCTTCGATCAGCGCAGCGGAGTCGCAGATGCGCTTGACGACATCCATTTCGTGGGTGATGAGCAGCACGGTCAGGCCCAGGTCGGTGTTGATGGTTTTGACCAGGTCGAGGATCGAGCGGGTGGTCTCAGGGTCGAGGGCACTGGTGGCCTCATCGGAGAGCAGCACCTTGGGTCTGCCGGCCAGCGACCTGGCGATGCCCACCCGTTGTTTTTGGCCGCCGGAGAGTTCGGCGGGGTAGGCACTGGCCTTGTCGGCGAGTCCGACCAGGTCGAGGATCTCAAGTGAACGGCGGCGCCGAGCGTCGCCGTCGACCCCGATGATCTCGAGGCCGAGTTCCACATTCCCGCGAACCGTGCGGCCGGCCAGCAGATTGAAGTGCTGGAAGACCATGCCGATCTTGCGGCGGGCTTGACGGAGCGCTGCGGGCGACAGCGCGGTGAGCTCGTCGCCGTCGACCGTCACTGTGCCGGAGTCGGGTCGCTCAAGCAGATTGATCGCCCGGATCAGGGTGCTCTTACCCGCGCCGCTCTGGCCGATCACCCCGAAGATCTCGCCCTCGGCCACCTCGAGCGAGACGTCCTGGAGGGCAGCGGTGACGGTGCCGCCGGAGCGGAAGGTCTTGGTGACGTGCTGAACGGAGATCACGATGGTCCTGAAGTTTCGCGCGGCCTGCTACCGCTGACTTCTGAGTGTGTCAACCCAAACGCCCACGGCAAAATCAGTATGACGGAATGTGTCCACCTCCCCTGGGACGCCCCGGCAGCCCGGTCGCCTGGGCCGATTGGGCAGCCCAATCGGCCCCGGCCACTCAGAGAGGGATACCCAGGGGCCTGCGGCGCACGGCGGCGTCCTAGTTGGCGAGCGCCCGGAACCGGCGCAGGCGCAGGCTGTTGGTCACCACGAAGACCGACGACAGCGCCATGGCCGCTCCGGCAATGAGCGGGTTGAGCAGGCCAAGCATCGCGAGCGGGATGGCGGCAACGTTGTAGGCGAAAGCCCAGAACAGGTTCGCCTTGATCGTCCCCAGGGTGCTGCGCGCCAGGCGAATGGCATCCGCTGCCGCGAGCAGGTCGCTGCGCACCAGGGTGAGGTCGCTCGCTTCGATGGCAACGTCGGTGCCTGTGCCCATGGCAATGCCGAGGTCGGCGGTGGCGAGCGCCACGGCGTCGTTCACACCGTCACCGACCATTGCCACGACGGCTCCCTCGGCCTGCAGCCGACGGATGATCTCCGCCTTGCCCGCGGGAAGGACCCCGGCGGTCACCTCGTCGATTCCCACCACTGCGGCGACGGCTCGCGCCACGACCTCGTTGTCGCCGGTGAGCAGAATCGGGCGCAGACCCAGTTCCCGGAAGCGGGCGATTGCGGCCGCGCTCGTGGGCTTGACGACGTCGGAGACGCCGAGCACCCCGCGTGCCTTGCCATCCCATGCCACGACGACGGCGGTCTCGCCATTCGCCTCAGCTACGCCGAGAACGGCGGACAGCTCAACCGGCAACGCAATGCTCCACGCCTCGGCCAACCACTGCGCGCGACCCACGACAACGAGGTGACCATCAACGACGGCGCTGACCCCAAGGCCCTGCTCGGAACCGAACGACTCCGCGACGGGCAATTCGCCCACCTGGGCACGGGCGCCGGCGACAATTGCCGCCGCGATAGGATGCTCGGAGCCATTTTCCGCAGACCCCGCGAACCCGAGCAACTCAACTTCGCTGCTGCAGCTGATGGCCATGACGGTGGCGAGCGTCATGCTGCCGGTGGTCACGGTGCCAGTCTTGTCGAGCACGATCGTGTCGACCCGACGCGTAGATTCGAGCACCTGTGGCCCCTTGATCAGGATCCCCAGTTGCGCACCGCGCCCGGTGCCGACCAGCAGGGCGGTGGGCGTGGCCAGCCCGAGCGCGCACGGACACGCGATGATGAGCGTCGCCACGGCGGCGGTGAACGCGAGCTCCGGTCCGCCGCCCACGAGCAGCCACACCGCGAGGGTGCCCAGCGCCAGCAGGATGACGATCGGAACGAACACCGACGACACCCGGTCGGCGAGCCGCTGTACATCGGCCTTTCCGGTCTGCGCCTGCTCCACGAGTCGCCCGATGTGCGCAAGTTCCGTATCGGCGCCCACGCGGGTGGCCTGCACCACGAGGCGTCCGCCGGAGTTGAGCGTCGCCCCCACGACGGCGTCGCCGGGGCCCACCTCGACGGGCACGGATTCCCCCGTCAGCATACTGGCGTCCACGGCGGAGGTTCCCGTCACGACGTCACCGTCGGTGGCGATCTTCTCCCCGGGGCGCACGACGAACTGGTCGCCCACCACGAGGGAGTCCGTCGCGACGCGAGTCTCCACGCCGTCACGCCACAGCGTGGTTTCTTTCGCGCCGAGCTCGAGCAGGGCGAGCAAAGCCGCTCCGGAGCGGCGTTTGGCGCGCGCTTCGGCGTACCGCCCGGCCAGGATGAAGACCGTGACCGCGGATGCCACCTCCAGGTAGATCTCGCCGGCCCCGCCCTGCGGTGACGCCGTGAAGCTGAAGCCCATCGTCATACCGACCATGCCTGCGGTGCCGAAGAACAGGGCGAAGAGCGACCAGCCGAGCGCGGCGAAAACGCCGACGCTCACGAGGGTGTCCATGGTGGCCGCGCCGTGCCGGGCGTTCGTCCAGGCCGCCCGGTGGAAGGGCCACGCGCCCCAGACGGCGACGGGAGCCGCGAGGGTGAGGGCCAGCCACTGCCAGTTGTCGAATTGCAGGGCCGGGATCATGGAGAGCAGAACCACCGGCAGCGTCAGTGCCGCCGACACGAGCACGCGGCGGCGCAACTCCTCGACCTCGTCGGCCGGACCGGGCGCACCGGGCGCACCGGCGCCGTCGTCCGCCGGCGGTGCCGGCAGCGTCGCCGTGTAACCCGTCGCCTCGATGGTGGCGATGGCGTCGGTCGCGGAGGTGCCGGCCGGCATGAGCACGGTGGCCTTCTCGGTGGCGTAGTTGACCGTGGCCTCAACCCCCGGCATCCGGTTGAGCTTCTTTTCTATGCGGGCTGCGCAGGACGCACAGGTCATGCCCCCTACGAGAAGGTCGACCTGCGACGTGGTCATGAGGCGATCGGAGCGAGCTGGTAGCCCGCTTCTTCGATGGCCGCGGCTATGGCGACGGGGTCGGGCAGAGACTCACTCGTCACGGTTACCAAGGAGGAGCCACCCTTGACGAGCTTGACGCTGACATCGTGGGTGCCGGCAATGAAGCCGATCTCCTCTTTCACGCTCGCCACGCAGTGCTCGCACGTCATGCCCGTGACCAGGTACGTGTTCTCGATGCTCATGATTCCCCTGTTACTGTTGTTGCTCTCCCCGATTAGGGCTAGCCTTAACCATACCCCTTGGGGGTACTCATCTGCCAAAGTCGCAGGCGATCCAGAACAACGAACGGAACCCACATGGCCGAGCCGCTCACGGTCTCACCCGACGATCACCAGGGCCCGCACGGGTACATCTCCAACAAAGACGACTACCTCAAGCGCCTGCGTCGTATCGAGGGCCAGGCGCGCGGGCTGCAGGGCATGGTCACCGACGACAAGTACTGCATCGATATCCTGACCCAGGTCTCTGCGATGACGAGCGCACTGCAATCCGTGGCCCTCGGGCTTCTCGACGACCACCTCAACCACTGCGTTCGCGATGCAGCGGCCGCGGGAGGCGAAGAGGCAGACGCCAAGATTCGGGAGGCGTCAGCCGCGATCGCGCGGCTCGTGCGCTCCTGATCGACAGCTACGGACGTTCGGCCCTACCGACGCGCCTCCGCCTGCGCGACACTGAGAATCAACGCCCATCCGGCATGTGCCGCGCAGCGAAAGGAACACGATGCGCAACAGCCCCGATACCGTGACGGATGCCGCCACGAGGCCGGCAGATTCCGAGTCGCAACCGGCGTCCCCACCGGCCGCCACCCGCGTCTTCATACTCGACGACCATGAACTCGTTCGTCGGGGCCTGCGCGAACTGCTCGAAGACGAGGGCTTCGACATCGTCGGCGACACCGGCCTCGCCGAAGATGCCACCCGGCGCATCCCCTCGCTGCACCCCGACGTGTGCATTCTTGATGCCCGACTGCCCGACGGCACCGGTATTGAGGTATGCCGGGACGTGCGCTCGATCGACCCCACACTGCAGTGCGTCATCCTCACGAGCTATGACGACGAGCACGCCCTGCGCGGCGCGATTCTGGCCGGCGCGGCAGGCTATGTGCTCAAAGAGATTCGCAGCGACGACCTGCTCGATACAATTCGGCGGGCAGCCGCCGGAGCGAACCTGTTCGACCCGGCCACCCGCCTCAGTGTGATCCAGGGCATGACCAACCCGCAAGACGCTCGTCTGGCTTCCCTCACGCCGCAGGAACGCAGGGTGCTCGACCTCATCGGTGACGGGCTCACGAACCGCGAAATTGCCAAGTCCATGTTCCTGGCCGAGAAGACGGTGAAGAACTACGTCTCGTCCATGCTCGCCAAACTCGACTTCCAGCGTCGAACCCAAGCGGCCGTCTATGTGACCAAACGCGACTTCGACCGCTGAGCCGGACACGTGGCCAGGCGGCGGATGCTGCGGTCACGTGACCGCAGCATCCGCCGCCTGGCCGTGGCCTACCGGTGGTGCTTCGTGCGCGTGATCACCGTGGGGCACGGTGCCTGGCCGAGCACCTCATGGCTCACCGACCCCATCCACAGCCGGCTGATAACGCCTCGACCGTGGCTGCCGACCACGAGGAGTTGCGCATCGGCGGCCGCTCTGAGCAGTGCGCTGGCCGGGGTCCCCTCGGTCGAGAGCACCTGGTGCACTGTGAGGTCGGGGTAGCGGGAAGTCAGGCCGGCCACGCACTCGGCCAGCACCGTGCGCTCCTCGTCGAGTCGTTCGGCAACGCTGCTCTCGGGGATGTGGCGCAGCACCCGCTGGGTGGGGATGCGCGCCGCGTACACGGCTGTCAGCTCCTGACCCGTTCGATCGGCCTCGGCGGCGGCGAATTCCACCGCGACGATGGAGTCCTCTGAGCCATCGACGCCCACGACCACTCCCGAGCGGTCACCGGACGACAGCTGCGGAATGACGGCAACCGGGCAGGAGCTGAGGGCGGCGATCTGCAGGCTGGCGCTGCCGAAGAAGTCCCCGTTGAAGCTGGTCTTGCGGTCGGTTCCCACCACCACGATGCTCGCGTCTTCCGAGAGCTGGCTCAGCACGCGTGGAGCAGTGCCCGTGCGCAGCATCGCGGTCGTGTCCACCTCGGGGGCCAGCTCGGTCGCTCGGTCTCCAATTTGGCGCACGAGCGATTGTTCCTCGTTGAGGATCATGTCGTAGTACCCGTAGCCTTCGGCAAGCCAGGCCGACTGCACCGTGTGCACGATGCTCACCGGGCAGTCGAGCGCTTCCGCCCGGCTCAGCGCCCATTTGAGTGCGGCTTCACTCGCTGCCAAATCATCAACACCGACGATAATCTTCCGGTTCACGGGGTTACCTCGTCTTTCCGAGGGAGTGCTGTCAATGACGGCCTCCCGGCTAGGGCAGTCGTGTCGCTGCTCACGCTCACTATCCCGCATCCCGGACGGCGCGCATAGGGGCAGAAGTCCCGCCCCGCCCGCTCATGACCTTTGACCCTAGCCACGTCACCGCACCTGCCCTACTGTGGTTGTCACTGCGGCACGTACAGTGCCCGAAGAGGAGATGGCGATGAAGGCACTTGTGTATGGCGGCCCCGGTCTCAAGTCCTGGACCGATGTTCCAGATCCCCAGATCGAGAACCCTACCGATGTCATCGTGCGGGTAGACACGACAACGATCTGCGGTACCGATCTTCATATCCTCAAGGGAGACGTGCCCGCCGTCACAGTGGGCCGCATTCTCGGCCACGAGGGAGTGGGAACGATCTCCGAGATTGGCGCCTCGGTGACGAGCCTCGCCGTGGGTGACCGTGTCATCATCTCCTGCATCAAGTCATGCGGTCACTGCGTCAATTGCAGCGCCGGTCTCTTTTCACACTGCCTCGGCGACGAGGGCGCATCCGGTATCGGCTGGGTCTTCGGCCACCTCATCGACGGCACGCAGGCCGAGTTCGTGCGTGTGCCCTACGCCGAGAATTCGCTGCACAAGGTGCCAGCTGGCGTCACGGACGAGCAGGCGGTCATGCTCTCCGACATTCTGCCGACGGGCTTCGAGATCGGTGTGCAATACGGCCGGGTCAAGCCGGGTGACGTCGTTGCCGTCATCGGCGCCGGGCCGGTAGGCCTGGCGGCCATCGCCACCGCGGGACTCTACGGGGCAGCCACCATCATCGCCATCGACCTCGACGAAAACCGTCTTGAGCGGGCCGCTGACTTCGGGGCAACGGATGCCGTGGTTTCGGGTTCCGCAGACTGGAAGGAACAGGTTCTGGCCCTCACGGACGGCGCCGGAGTCGACGTGGCTATCGAGGCCGTGGGAATTCCGCAGACCTTCACGATGGCCACGGAGATCGTGCGCCCCGGCGGCAGCGTCGCAAACGTTGGTGTGCACGGCGCCCCCGTCGACCTGCACCTGGAGAACCTATGGATCCAGAACATCAACATCAGCATGGGACTCGTCAACGCCAACACCACCAAAATGTTGCTGAAGCTCGTGGCCTCCGGCAAGCTTCCCGCCGAGAAACTCGCCACGCATCACTTCACTTTTGACCAGTTCCTGGAGGCCTACGACACCTTCTCCCGCGCGGCCGAAACGAAAGCCCTGAAGGTCGTGATCGCCCGCTAACGTAGTGACCAGCTACACGGCATTCGGGTATATCGGCGAAAGGTAGTGAGCATGATTGAGAAGTCGATTGTGGCCTGGGACGGGCGGCCGCCGGCCAAGGCCGCCCTGGACTGGGCACTCGAGCGTTCCGCCGGACGTGAACTCGTGATGGTTCGTGTCGTGGACCGCACGAGCGACTCTGCCGACTATTTCATGCCCGAATCCGTGGCAGAGACGGCCCCGATCACGTTGCAGAACGATGTCGATCTGGTGCAGGCGGCCAACCCCTCCGTGATCGTGCGCAGCGAGGTGCTGCCGGGAGATCCCATCGAGGAACTCAAACGACTCTCCGCCGAAGACACGCTCGTGGTCGTGGGCACCCATCGCCGTGACGGTCCGACCGTTCGGTATGAATGGTCGGTGGGTGCTCGATTGGCCGGCGCCGCTAATGGTCCGGTGGCCATCATCCCGGAAAGCGACGACTCACGTGGAGAGGGAATCGTCGTGGGCGTCGACGGGTCGTCCGCGGCCAACGCTGCGGTGGCCTTCGCTGCGGCCGAGGCGCATCGCACGAACGAAGAGCTTCATCTTGTGCATGCCTGGCAGGAGCCGCTCATCTGGCCCGAATCGACGGTTCCCGACATTGAGTTCCTGCAATCGCTCGAAGACATCCACCGCCACGTGCTCGATGAGTCCGTCGCGTTGGTCGGCTCGATCTACCCCAACGTGCGGGTGAGCTCCTCGCTCATTCGCGGTGCCCCCCAGTGGGCGCTGCGCGATGCGGCACGCGGGGCCAGCCTCCTGGTGGTGGGCAACCACGGCGTGCATGGCCTCAAACGTTTCTTGCTGGGATCGGTCAGCCACTCACTCGTGCTCAACATTCAATCGCCTACCGTGGTGGTGAACGCCACCTCCACCCTCTGAGCCGCCGACTCCCAGCCTGACCTAGAACCGTCCAGCTAGGGTTTTGGCATGAGGTCTTTCCGGGCGACGCGCCACCGCATGCTCGCGCTGGCCGCGATCGTGGCCCTGCTGCTCGCGGGGATCGTGGCGGGAATGACGTCGGCGGCGCCAGCCGAGTCGGCTTCGTTCGACCCGGGGTTCATCGTGAGCGACTACAACTTCTTCAACGCCGACGCCATGACCAATGCCGATGTGCAGACCTTTCTCGAGGACCGCACATGCGTGCGCAGCGATGCGTCGCCGTGCGCCTGGGAGTACCGCGAAACCACGACCGACCAGCCGGCACAGCCGGCCGGCCATTGCACCGCCTATGCGGGCGCCGCCCACGAACCGGCCAGCCGCATCATCACGAAGGTCGCGGAGGCCTGCACCATCTCACCACGGGTTCTCCTCGTTCTGCTGCAGAAGGAGCAATCCCTGCTCACCCGGCCCACAGAGCGCGGCTACCTGCGCGCAACCGGTTACGCCTGCCCCGACACAGCTGACTGCGACGCGGAATACTTCGGGTTCTTCAACCAGGTCTACAACGCGGCGTGGCAGTTTCGGCAGTACACGCAGCACCCCGATCGGGCCTACCAGCGTGGGGCAGTCGACGTGGGCTTCAATCCCAACGCCGAGTGCGGGTCCTCCACGGTGCAGATACGCAACCAGGCGACCGCCAACCTCTACAACTACACCCCGTACCAGCCCAATGATGAGGCCGTGGCCAATCAGGGCCAGGTCGGCGACGCCTGCTCAACGCACGGCAACCTCAACTTCTGGGCGTTCTACGACAAATGGTTCGGGGATCCAACGGCCAGCCCCTATCCCGCATTCTTCGACGAGTGCCTAAACTATCCGGCAGGGCGGGACTGCGCCGCCCCCGCCCTCGTGCCCTAGGACGCTGCTGATTAATCTGGGGTATTAAGGCGCGCCTGCTCGGGTTTGCGGGCCGATGATTAAGACTTGATTCATGCAGGGTCGTGATGATGGTCAACGTCAGCTTTTGGATGTCGAGTCGATGGCGGGGCATATGCTTCCAGCGGGTTCCGTGTTCAAGTTCCTCGCCGATCATCGGCACGAGTTGTTCCCCGATGACGCGTTCGAGGATTTGTTTCCGTCCGGTCGGGGGCGCCCGTCCACGCCAGCGGATGTGATCGCGTCGGTGATGGTGTTGCAGACGTTGCATAGCCTCTCGGATCGGGAAACGGCCGAGGCGGTCACGTTCGACTTGCGGTGGAAAGCGGCCTGCGGGTTCGCGTTGACGGACGCGTCGTTTCATCCGACGGTCCTCACGTATTGGCGCCGCCGCCTCGCGAACAGCACGCGCCCCCACCGTATTTTTGAGGCAGTGACCGAGGTTATCGAGCAGTCCGGGGCGTTATCGGGTCGGAAGCGACGTGCGTTGGACTCCACAATTTTGGAGGACGCTGTCGCGCGTCAGGACACCGTCACACAGCTCGTTGCGCAGATCCGCCGGGTGGGCCGGGAGATTCCCGGCGCGGATGTGCTCGTGTCCGCGTTGACCGGTCACGATTACGCGAAGCCAGGGAAACCGGATATCGCGTGGGATGACCGAGCCGCTCGCGACGACCTCGTGTCCGCGCTCGTCACCGATGCCCTGTCCTTGCTGGCCGGCATTGACCCGACGGTTCTCACCGACGCGCAGCAGGAAACCGTCGCCCTGCTCGCGTTGGTCGCCGGGCAGGACGTTGAGCCGGCAGACGGGTCGCATGAAACGGAGGGGCGGTGGAAAATTGCGCGGCGGGTCGCCCCGGACCGGGTCATTTCCACCGTTGATCCTGATGCCCGTCACGCGCACAAGAGCCGGCAGAAGAAAGTCGACGGCTTCAAAAGCCACATCATCATCGAACCGGACACGGGCCTGGTGACCGCGGCGATCCTGACCAAGGCGGCTGGTTTGGCCAACAGCGACGCGGCCCGCGGCATGGAACTAGTCACCAAAGACACGAGCATCGGCGCCCAGAACGTCGATGTTCTGGGCGATTCTGCTTATGGCAGTGGTGAGCTTCTCGCCGCGATCACCGCCGCCGGTCACACCGCGATCATCAAACCACCGCCGCTGGGACGGGCGATTCCCGGCGGCTTCACCGTCGATGATTTCACTATCGACGAGACCACGAACACGGTCACCTGCCCAGCGGGTCAGACCCGCCCACTCAGTGCTGCGGGGCGCGCAAGTTTTGGTAGTTCCTGCGCCACCTGCCCCCTCATGACGCAGTGCACGACGGCGAAGAGCGGCAAGAAAATGCTGCTCCGTGAGCATGACGCCATACGCCGGGAGCACCGTGTCCGGGCTCAGGATCCGCTCTTCCAAGCCGATTATCGACAACACCGGCCGATGGTTGAACGCTCCATCGCCTGGATGACACGCAAGTCCCGCCGCGTCCCTTACCGAGGCGTCGTGAAGAACAACGCGTGGTGGGTGAATCGGGCGGCCGGAATCAACCTTAAACGGCTTCTGAACCTCGGCCTCACCCGCCAGAGCGGGATCTGGGCCATGGGATAACACCCCGGAAGACGGCCACCCACGGCCGCCGGCCGCAGACGGCCATCAGAGACCGCAACCGCCCCGCACGCGAAGATCAACACCACCACAAAAACGAGAAATGAGAGGCGTCACCATGAAATACACAGGCCAAAAATCGCTCTCACGACTCGCCAGGCCTCCCCACAACCCCTAAATCAGCAGCGTCCTAGCGCCGGTAGCACTGCCGGTGCAGCGTCTCCAGCACGTCCCCACAGGCGCCCCGCCCTGCGTTGACCCGCGAACCTACTCGAGTGCGCAAATGTAGACCCAGGGCAGCACTCCGATCTCGAGGCGATGGCGCGGGCCATCCGCTTCGGACTGCGCGTCGTCGAGGAAGGCGACGTCGTCACTCCAAAAGACGACCGAACCATTCGCGCTCTGCCCGAAGCGGGACTCGAAGTGAGCGAGCCCACCCTCGCTTGCCTGGCGAAGCGCCGCGTCAACGGAGAGGTGGTCCGCGAGTGCGTTGAGGGTCACCCAGGTCGGCGGAACGAGCCGGAGGGTGCCGCCGGCGTGCAGCTCAAGAGCCGCATGCGGGCGGATCCATGCGTAATCGACTGCTTCTTCCGGGGCGAGGGTGATGGTGCCGGCGGGCGCCGGCGCCCAGTAGAACCACGTACGCAGGCGTTTCGGCGCGCCCGCCGGCGGAATCCAGCACGCGGTGAGCATGAGAGATCCGGGCGTAAGGTCCAGGCCGGTCTCCTCCTGCACCTCGCGCACGGCCGCCCGTTCGGCGACTTGCACCTCGTCCAGTCCTGCGGCGTCCACAAGGTCTTCCGGGTCGACACCCCCGCCCGGAAAAACCCACGCTCCGGCGAACGATCCACGGTCGTGCGGCCGTTCCAGCAGCAGCACCTCCGGCCCAGACTCTCCGTCGCGCAGCAGCACGACCGTCGCCGCCACGGGGGGTACGGGCGTTCCATCGGTCTGGTCTCGCATCATTGCGCTGTTCCCGTTTCTCTTCACACTGCAGTCGATCCCACCATAACGCCAGCCACCGCGTACGGCAGTAGGCTGCGAGGCATGAGAGAATTCGTCCCGGCCGCCATCGGCGAGCGCACCAGCGACCTCACCCGACAGCTGCTGGCGCCCAATGCCGGCCCCATGACCCTCGACGGCACCAACTCGTATCTGGTGGCCGCGCCAGGTTCGATCGGCCGAGTCGTGGTCGATCCGGGCCCCGTGCATGAGGGCCATCTTGCGGCCCTCGCCGCGGCCGGCCGCATCGACCTCGTGCTCATCACGCATCAGCACGCCGATCACAGCGCCGCAAGCGTTCGATTTGCCGCGATGACGGGCGCCCCGGTGCGGGCTCTCGACCCGGCGTTCTGCGTGGGCGGCGATCCTCTGCGGGGTGGCGAGGAGATTCATGTCGCCGGTACCCGCATCGTCGTCATCGCAACACCGGGGCACACCGCCGACTCCGTCTGCTTCCATCTGCCCGACGACGGCGAGAACGGGTCGATGCTCACCGGAGACACCATTCTTGGCCGCGGAACGACGATCCTCGGGCACCCCGACGGCACCCTGGACGATTACCTGAACTCCCTCGACGTTCTTCAAGGCTTCGGGCCGGCGACCGTTCTGCCAGCCCACGGCCCGGTTCTTCCCGACCTGGCCGCCGTGTGCGACCAGTATCTCGAGCACCGCAGGCAACGCCTCGACCAGGTGCGCGCTGCCCTCGCCGAATTGGGTGATGACGCCACGGTCGCGCAGGTCACCGACGTGGTCTACGCCCAAACGGATGCCTCGGTGCGGTTCGCCGCCGAGGCATCCGTTCAGACGCAGCTCGCCTACCTGCGGGAGCAGCCCCACGCGAGCCGCTAGGCGGCGCGGGCCGCCTTCACGAGCAGGGCGCAGCGTTCACCGATCATCATGGTCGTGATGTTGGGGTTGACGCTCACGAGCTCGGGCATGACGGAGGCATCGGCCACCCGCAATCCGGTGACTCCCTTGACGCGCAGCTCGGGGTCGAGCGGCGAGCCGATGTCATCCACGGCGCCCATCCGCACGGTGCCGGCCGGGTGGTAGACGGTGTTGTGGGTCTTCTCGATGTACGCGGTGATCTCGGCATCCGTCTGCACGGCCTGTCCGGGATACAGTTCAACACCCGCCCAGGCGGCCATCGCCGGCTGGGCCACAATCTCGCGGGCCTTGCGGATGCCGGCAACCATGACACGCATGTCGTGCGGGTCGGTGAAGTAGCGCGGGTCGACGAGCGGCTTGTCTCGGTAGTCGCGGCTGCGCAGCTTGACCGTTCCGCGGGAGCGGGCGTGGGTGACGTTGGGGGTGAGGCAGAAGCCGTTCTCCGTGGTCGGGTACCCCTGCCGAGCCGTGTGCATGTCGAAGGGCACCGAACCGTAGTGGAACATCAGGTCGGGCCGGTCGAGTCCGTCTTCCGTGGTGGTGAAGATGCCCAGTTCCCACCACTGGGTGGACTCTGTGGGCATCGGCTGCTTGGCCTCCCACTGGATCACGCCCTCCGGGTGATCCTGGAAGTTCTCCCCGACGCCGGGGGAATCCGCGAGCACCTCGATGCCGTGCTCGCGCAGCTGCGCGGCCGGTCCCACCCCGGAGAGCATGAGCAGCTTCGGGGAATCGATGGCGCCGGCGGAGAGGATGGTTTCGGCGCGGGCGGTGAGCGCATGGGTGCGGCCGGCCGCGTCGACGACAAGGACACCGGTGCAACGCTTCGCGGCGTCGAAGGTGAGCTGGCGGGCGCGCATTCCGGTGAGCAGAGTGAAGTTCTTCCGGTCCCGGATCGGGTGGATGTAGGACACCGAGGAAGACGACCGCGTGCCGTCCGCCTGCCGGTTGATCTGGAAGAAGCTCGCGCCATTGACGACCGTGGTGCCGGAGTTGAACGTGGTCCGGGGAATCCCGGTCTGCTCGCAGGCATCGAGCAGGGCGACCCCGCAGGGGTCGTTCGGGGGCACGTCCATGAGGTGCACCGGACCATCGTGGCCGTGGTGGGGCGCGGGGTCGGTGTTGGTTTCGAGCTTCTGGAACAGCGGGAAGGTGTTCTTGGCCTCCCAACCGGTGGCGCCGTGCTTTCCGGCCCAGTCGTTGAGGTCTTCCGCGGGAGCCCAGAAGGCGATGCAGGAGTTGTGGCTGGAGCAGCCGCCCATCACCTTGGCGCGGGCGTGCCGCATGAAGGAATTGCCGTGTTGTTGCGGTTCGATCGGGTAGTCCCAGTCGTAGCCGGACTCGAGCAGTTCCATCCAGCGGTCCAGCTGCAGAATGGCGTCGAGGCCGCGGTCGTCGGGGCCGGCCTCCACGAGCGCAACCTGCACGGCGGGGTCTTCGCTGAGCCGGGCGGCGACGGCCGCTCCCGCGGATCCACCGCCGATCACGACGTAGTCGAAGTCAGTCTCTGTTGGTGATGTCATGTCTGTCACTCCTCCAGCGACGCTCAGCGCGCCGCGAACCAGCCGGTGACCGCCGGGGCGATGTTCTGGTAAATGTGCTTGGTTTCCTGGTATTCGGCCAGGCCGTTCGGGCCGAGCTCACGGCCGATGCCGGACTGGCCGTAGCCGCCCCATTCCGCCTGCGGCAAGTAGGGGTGGAAGTCGTTGATCCACACGGTGCCGTGGCGCAGGCGCTTGGCCATCCGCTGCGCCCGGCCGGCGTCCTGGGTCCACACGGCACCGGCGAGGCCGTAGACCGTGTCGTTGGCGATGAGCACGGCTTCGTCTTCGGTTTCGAAGGTTTCCACCGTCACGACCGGGCCGAAGGCTTCGTCGATGACGACGCTCATGCCGCGTTCCACCTGATCCAGGATGGTCGGGGTGTAGTAGAAGCCCTTCTCGAGATCTCCCGTGCCCCAGGTTCCGCCGCAGCGCAGCCGAGCGCCTTCGTCGAGTCCCTTTTTCACGTAGGCGCTCACCTTGTCGCGGTGCGCGGCCGAGATCAGCGGCCCGGTCTCGGCGTCGGCGTCGAAGGGGCCGCCCAGTTGAATCTGGTTGGCGCGGCGCACGAGTTCGTCCACGAAGCGGTCGGCAATGGACGCCTCAATCACCAGTCGTGAACCGGCGGAACAGACCTGTCCGGAGTGCACAAAGGCGCCGTTGAGGGCGTTGTCGACGGCGGCGTCGAAGTCCGCGTCAGCGAAGATCACGTTGGGGTTCTTGCCGCCGAGTTCGAGGGCCACCCTCTTCACTGTTCCGGCCGCGGCCGCGGCGATAATCTTGCCCGTTTGGAGGCCGCCGGTGAACGAGACGAGGTCGACGTCGGGGTGGCTGGACAGGGGCGCGCCGGCCACGGCGCCGACGCCGAGCACGAGGTTGGCGACACCGGCGGGCAGGCCGAGGTCGTCGAGCAGCACCATCATGAGAATGGCGGTGTGCGGGGTGAGCTCGCTGGGCTTGAGGATGAACGAGTTGCCGGCGGCGATCGCCGGGGCAATCTTCCAGGCGGCCTGCAGCAGCGGGTAGTTCCACGGGGCGATGAGCCCGCAGACCCCCACCGGTTCCACCACGATGCGGCTGACCACGTTCTCGTCACCGGCATCGACGATGCGACCGGCGTCCTGTCCGGCGAGCTTGCCGAAGTAGGTGAAGCAATTGGCGATGTCGTCCATGTCGATCTCGCTCTCGACCAGACGTTTGCCGGTGTCGAGGGTTTCCGCGCGAGCGAACTCGGCCTTGCGCACCCGCAGTTCCGCTCCCACGCGCAGCAGAAAGTCGCCCCGCTCTGGAGCGGGAACGGATGACCAGACGCCACTATCGAAGGCCGTGCGGGCGGCGGAGATGGCCGCGTGCACATCCGCCGTCGTGGCTTCGGACACGGTGCCGACCGGCTCTCCGTCGGCCGGACAACTGATGAGTCGGGTGCCGGCATCGGCGGAGGCAATCCACTGGCCGTTGATGAACAGCGTCGCGGTTGTCGTTGTCGTTGTCGTTGTCGTTGTCGTTGTCGTCATGGTGCTCATTTCTTCACGTCTTCAGAATCAAAATCGGCTTCCCAGTTGTCCTTGGCCGCCTGGTCCTGAGCCAAGGCAGTATTGCCTGGCTCGCTACGATTGAGGTGCAGGAATTCCAGGTGTGTCTCGTAGTGGTCGAGCACGTCGGTGATGACCTGCTCTTTGCTGTACCCCATCAGGTCGTAGCCGTGGCTGCCCTCGAGGGAGAACACCTCCATGCGGTAGTACTTGCCCTGCTCTGACGTGCTGCGCACGGCGTACGTGGGAATGTCGAGCTGCACCGGGTAGATCTGGTACTTGAACCCGCGCTCGTCGCCCATTGAGACGTGCAGGTCGACGTGCGGGATCTGCAGCCCCTTGACGACATCTTCGGTCAGGGTGACTTCGGCGCCCTGGGCACGGAGTTCATCGCTCACCTCCTGCAGCGCCGGCTGCGCCACGGTGGTGACGAAGCGCTCGGCCTGGCGCTGGCCGGGGTAGCTCATCGCCCGGGTGAGGCGCTGGCGCCAGTTGCGTGCGCGGGCCGGGTCGCCGCTGTGGCCGGAGAGCAGCCCGGGCAGACTGACCCGATAGCTGTCCGCGACGGTTTGTTCCACGCGCAGGGCCTTGTACAGGCCCAGCATGATCAACAGCAGCACCGCCGAGAACGGCAGGCCCATGATGATGGTGGCGTTCTGCAGCACCGGGATACCACCCACGAGGAGCATCGCTAGGGTCAGCACGCCGGTGGTCACCGCCCAGAAGATCCGCAGCCACTTCGGGCCGTCCGATTCGGAGTTCTTCAGGTGCGAGGTGAAGTTGGACATCACGAGCGCGCCGGAGTCGGCCGACGTGACGTAGAAGAGCAGGCCGGTGAAGGTGGCGATGCCGGCGCTCACCGGGGCCATCGGGAATTGGTCGAGGAGTGAGTAGAAGGCCCTCTCCGGCGAGTTCATCGCGATTTCACCGAAGCCGGCGTCACCGCCGATGACGATGGCCAGCGCACTGTTGCCGAAGACGGCGATCCAGAGCAGGATGAACGCGAACGGCACAACGAGCACGCCGGAAACGAACTGACGTATGGTGCGGCCGCGGGAAATGCGGGCGAGGAACAGTCCCACAAACGGTGCCCAGGCGATCCACCAGGCCCAGAAGAACAGCGTCCACGCGTTCATCCAGTCGTCGGGCCGGTCGTAGGAAAAGGTGTTGAGCGTCATGGCGGGGAAGCGGCTGAGCGTGTCACCGACGTTCTGCACGATGCTGTCGAGCAGAAACGCGGTGTTGCCCGCCACGAGCACGAACAGCATGAGTGCGACTGACAGCAGCACGTTCAGTTCGGAGAGGCGACGGATGCCGCGCTCCACGCCGGTCACGGCCGACACCGTCGCCATCACGACCGAAAGGGCGATCAGGGAGCCCTGCACGAACATGGACTGCGGGGTGCCGAACATGAACGTCAGGCCGTAGTTGAGCTGGGCGACGCCGATGCCGAGGCTCGTGGCGATACCGAAGATGGTGCCGAGGATCGCGGCGATGTCGACGGCGTGCCCGATCGGGCCGTGGATGCGCTTGCCGAAGATGGGGTATAGGGCGGACCGGATGCTCAGCGGCAGGTTCTGCCGGTAGGCGAAGTATCCGAGGGCCAGGCCCATCAGGGCGTAGAGTGCCCAACCGGTGATTCCGTAGTGAAAGAGGGTCCAGACCATGGCCTGGCGGGCGGCTTCGACGGTGCTCCCGTCGCCGCTGGGCGGGGCCAGGAACTGGGTGACCGGTTCGGACACGGAGAAGAACATCAGGTCGATGCCAATCCCGGCCGCGAAGAGCATCGCGGTCCAGGTGAACAGGCTGTATTGCGGACGCGAGTGGTCCGGCCCCAGCCGGGTCTTGCCGACCCGGGACAGGGCGATGTAGATCACGAAGGCGAGCACGAGGGTGACGATCAGGAAGTAGTACCAGCCGAGGTTGGTGGACACCCAACCCACAACCGCACCGATGACCGTGCTCGCGTTGTCGGGGGCGAGAATAGCCCACAGCGCTATGGCGATGATGCCACTCGCGGAACCGAAGAACACCGTCTTATTGACCCGGGACGGGGCTTCGTCAGCCTGAGTGGAAATGTGGGCAGGCTGAGACATGTGGAACCTTACTGTTGGAGCGACGCGTCCCTCCCCTGCAATGAAGGCCAGAACTCACATAGTCTAACAAAAGCCGAGGATTATCGGTACAGCGAGTTTCGAAGGCATTTGCCTATAGCGGCCCCGGTCCGAAGTCCTGGACCGACGTTCCCGACCCCCAGCTAGAGAATCCCACCGATGTCGTCGTGCGGTGCATACGACCACGATCTGCGGCGCCGATCTGCACCCTCGTTGCCGAGTCCGGCGCCCATAACCGGAGGCGCCGACGCGCCGAGTGCGGTCCTAATGTTGGACGATACAACAATGCGATGAACGCGGATAGACTGGCGTCCATGCAAGGGTTGACTAAGATGTCCGTTCAGCGCGTCAGTACCGCGGAACACGTGCGCGATCACATCACGACACTGATCCTCAACGGTGATCTGAAACCCGGCACTCCACTGCGGGAGAACGCGATCGCCACCACTCTCGGCGTCTCCCGCAATACCGTTCGCGAAGCGGTGCTGCTGCTCGGCCAGAGCCGACTCATCCGCCACGAGATGCACCACGGGTCCATCGTCGCCGAGCCAACCAAGGATGCGCTCATCAACCTCTACGACGCTCGCCGCGGACTTGAAGTGGGCGCCGTCTCCCTGCCGGCCAACGCTGAAGTCACCGCCGGCATCAAGTCGGCGCTGGACGACCTGGAGCTCGCGGCAGCGGGAGGCGACAACCGCGAAATCGTCGAGAAGGACCTCGCGTTCCATGCCGCCACCGTTCACAATTTCGGCAGCGAGCGCATCGACGCCTTCTACGCCCAGATCGCGGTTGAGCTCTCCTTCTTCCTCAACGCCCTCGCCGCATCGCGTCTCGACTATGCAGAGGACGAGTTCTTCCTCGACGAACATCGCCGCATCTACGAGGCGATCGCCGTCCAGGACCGCGCCGCCGCCGCAGGCTACGTCGAGCAGCACATCAACCTGACCATTCGTCGGCTGCAGGCCCGGCTCGACGCCGTCAAGGCCTAGACGCCATGACGCCGGGTTGTTCTTCCCCCGCACCGGCGGCGGGGGAAGAACAACAGGCCGCTGCTACGGGAAGTCGAGGCAGATCACTGTGGGACCCCGGCGGCCGAGGGCCGCCCGGGCACGAGTGGCAGCATCCTGCGCGTTCTCTGCGCGCTCGCCGGTCGCTCCGATCGCGTTGGCCAGGGCAACCAAGTCGGGAACGTGCAGGTCGACTCCGACCGGGGCGATCCCCCGCGCCGCCTGCTGGTCCCGGATCTCGCGGTAGCCGCCGTTGTTGGCGACCACGACGACGATCGAGAGTCCCTGCTCGACCGCGGTAACCAGCTCCTGGATGGAGAACATGAGCGCGCCATCTCCTAGGAGTGCGACGACGGGCGCGTCGGGCTTGGCAACCTTCGCTCCGATTGCGGCAGGGAGGGCGTAGCCGAGCGTCGCAACGCGGGGCATGTAAAGGAACGAGTTCTTCGACGGAACCGGGAAGAAATGCACCGTCCCCATGTATGTGACCTGTGATGAGTCGCCCGCGATGATCGTGTCCGCGGGCAGCGCCCTGCGGAGCTCGTCGTTCAACTCGAACCAGGTCTCACCGTCGGCCCGAGCCTCGGCGGCGAGGGCAGCCTTGACCTCGGCCAGGTCGCGGGCTGCCGATTCTGTGGGTGCCGCGGGAGCCTCCTGCTCGGCCAGGCTCGCGACGATCGCCGAGAGAGCCTCCGTGGCATCCGCGTGGATCGCGATCCGCGCCGGGGCGTTCAGCGTCAACTGGCTCTCGGCGATGTCGATCCGGATCACATTCGGCGACGTGATCTTCCCTTCCCAGAGGTCGGAGTCGCCAAGCTCGCTACCCACGACCAGCAGTGCGTCACTGCCGGCCAGCCATTCCTGGGCCGACTTGAGTCGAATGTTGGCCCCGAGAGAGAGCGCGTGATCCTCCGACAGCACTCCCTTGCCGTTGCAGGTCGAGATCACGGGGGCCGAGAGCCGCTCGGCGAGCAGGCGAACCTGCTCGTCGGCCCCGCGGGCCCCTCCACCGGCGATGATTGCCGGGCGCGTGGCGCCGCCGAGCAGCAGCGTCGCCTGCTGCACCAGGGCTTCGTCGAGCGCCGGCGTCACGATATCGCCAGCCGTGGCGACCTCGCCGTCCCAGTCCTGCCCGAGCACGTCGCACGGGATCTCCACATAGACCGGGCGCGGCCGCCCCGTGGCCAAGACCTCGAAGGCATGCGCGATCGCCTCGGTTGCTTCCTGCGGCGTGTTTGCCCTCGTGCTCCACTCGGTCATGCTCGCCATCGCGGCGAGGGTGTCCTTCGTGTCGTGGAGTTCGCCACCGTCGAGGTACTCGGTGCCGGAAGGAAGGCCCGAGGAGATGATGAGCACCGGACGGGATTCCGCGTAGGAGGTTCCGGCGGCGACCATCGCGTTCAGCGTGGCCGGACCGCTGGTCGTGATGACGACGCCCGGCTTGCCTGCGACCTGGCTGTAGCCGTCGGCCGCGTAGCCGGCGCCCTGCTCGTGGCGATGCGTGACGGGCCTGATGCCCAGGCGCACCAGATGTCGATAGATCTCGAGGTTGTGCGTGCCCGGGATGCCGAAGATCAAGTCAACACCGTGCTTGTGCAACGTCTCGGCCACAGCCGAACCGCCGTTCCGGTGGAGGGCGGTTCGGGTCGCGTCAGTCTGATTTATCGTCATAATTGCTCCATCGTAGGACAATTTTGCGCATGGCGAGTTCAAATGTTCTACAATCATGCAATATCGTTTGATCATCACGTGAAGTGATGCCCCCACTCAATGCTCAAGGAGGAGTCATGTTGTCCATGAAGAAGCGCAGTACTCGAAAGGCCATTATTCTCGGGGCGGCGTTCGCGATCGCCTCGACCGTTCTTGCCGGGTGCGCCACGGGCGCCGGTGACAAGGCGGCCGACAAGGCCCCGTCGAAGACCGCGGACTCCACACTCGCCGCCATGCTCCCCGCGGACATCAGGGAAGCCGGCGTTCTCAAGGTCGGCACCGAGGCGTTCTACCCGCCCTTCGAGTACCTCGACGCGGACAACACCACGGTGGTTGGCCTCGACATGGCCCTGTTCAACGCCATCGGCGCCGAACTCGGCCTCAAGGTGAAGGTCACGAACATGGCCTTCGACGGGCTGCTCCCGGCCCTCGACGCCAAGCGCATCGACGTCGTCGTTGCCGCGATGACCGACACCACGGCGCGTCAGGCCAAGTACGACTTCGTCGACTACTTCCTGACCGGACAGGGCATCGTCGTGCCGGCCGGCAACCCGAAGAACGTCAAGACCGTCGAGGACATGTGCGGCCTCAAGGTCGCCGCCCTGGAAGGCTCGACCCAGGTCAGCCTGCTGGAGAAGTTCAACACCGAGGAGTGCTCAGGCAACCCCATCACCGTGACGGCTCTCGCCACGGACGCCGACGCCATGCTGCAGGTGCACAGCGGACGCGCCGACGCCTCCTTCTCGCAGGACGCCGTCGCGCGCTACAACGCCCAGGCCGAAGGCGGCAAGGGCAAGTTCGAGATCGGCAACGACCAGCCCCTCCTGCCCGTCCTCATGGGTCCGATGTTCGGCAAGGATGACGCCGAGCTTCGGGACACGGTCCAGGCAACGGTCGAGAAGCTGATCGCCAACGGCACGTACCAGTCCATCCTCGACGAGCACGACCTGGGCTCCGGCGCCGTCACCGACGTCACCGTCAACGGCGGCACGCTCTAATGGACGGCCAGCCGGCGTCCAGCGGTACGAAGACACCGATCCGCGCCATCCCGGTTCGGCACTGGGGACAGCAGATCTCGGGCGTCATCGTGGTCGCCGTGCTGGCCGCGTTCCTGTATGCCGTCGCTACGAATGACAACCTGAACTGGTCTGTCATCGCGGCGAATCTATTCGGCCCGACCATCCTGAGCGGACTCTGGGTCACCATTTCCCTGACCATTCTCTCGATGATCATCGGCGTCATCCTGGGCGTCTCCGTGGCGGTCATGCGCCTGTCGCCGAACCGGGTCCTGAACTCGGTGGCGGGCGGATACATCTGGGTCTTCCGTGGCACCCCGGTGCTCGTCCAGTTGCTGCTCTGGTTCAACATGGCCCTGTTCTTTCCGAGGCTCGGGCTGGGCGAGTTCAGTCTCGACACGAACACGGTGATCACTGCCTTCGTGGCCGCGCTGCTGGGTCTCGGCCTCAACGAAGGCGCCTACATGGCGGAGATCGTTCGTGGTGGCATCCTGTCGGTCGACCACGGCCAGAGCGAAGCCTCCATGGCGCTCGGGATGCGTCGCCGGTCAACCATGTTCAAGATCGTGCTGCCGCAGGCCATGCGGGTCATCATTCCGCCGATGGGCAATCAAGTCATCACCATGCTGAAGATGACATCGCTCGTCACCGTCATCGCGGCGCCGGACCTGCTCAACCGGGCACAGGTCATCTCATCGCGTAACTTCTACATCTTCGAGTTGCTCATCGTCGCCAGTATTTGGTATCTCGCCCTGACGACGATCTCAACGCTGATCCAGATGCGCCTGGAGAAACGGTTCGCCCGGGGGGTCGCCGGCACGGCGCCTCGCCGTCAGCGAGTACTGCGTAATCTCAAGCCGGGCCGAGCCACCTCCCCGGTGGCTCCCCCGGTCGACCAGCCCATCGTCGACACGAAAGGTGGAGCGGGCTCATGAGCACCCCCATGGTCAAAGCAGAAAACGTCCACAAGTCATTCGGCCACGTTGAGGTGCTCAAGGGCATCGACCTCGAGGTCCGCACCGGCCAGGTCTTCTGCCTGCTCGGACCGTCCGGCTCTGGGAAGTCCACCTTCCTGCGCTGCATCAACCACTTGGAACGCATCGACGCGGGCCGACTGTCCGTTGACGGCCAGCTTGTCGGGTACCGCGAGCGGGCAGGCAAGCTATACGAGCTGAACGAGAACGAGGTCGCGGACCAGCGCCGCGACATCGGCATGGTGTTCCAGCGCTTCAACCTCTTCGCCCACATGACTGCGCTGCAGAATGTGATGCTGGCTCCGATGGATGTCCGACGCGAGCAGAAGAAAGAGGTCAGGGAACACGCCCTGCAGCTGCTGGAACGGGTCGGTCTCGCCGACCAGGCGCACAAGTTCCCGTCGCAGCTCTCCGGCGGCCAGCAGCAGCGCGTGGCGATCGCCCGCGCCCTGGCCATGAAGCCCACGCTCATGCTCTTCGATGAGCCCACCAGCGCCCTCGACCCGGAACTGGTCGGTGAGGTGCTTGATGTCATGCGCGATCTGGCCACGAGCGGCATGACAATGATCGTGGTTACCCACGAGGTCGGCTTCGCCCGCGAGGTCGGCGATCACCTCGTCTTCATGGACGGCGGAGTCGTCGTCGAGCAGGGCGCTCCCAAAGACGTGCTGTCCAACCCGCAGCATCCGCGCACGCAGTCGTTCCTCTCCAAGGTTCTGTGATGGCGGTGCCGGAGCGCAAGCCACTCGCGATCTACACCGACAATGAGGACATCGACCCGACCCCGGGCATCCGCTTACTGGAGCAGAGCGGCTTCGAGGTTCGATTCCTCGAGACCCTCGACCCGGATCGCATCCTCGCCGAGGCCCAGGGCGCCCAGGCCCTGCTCGTGGGGTACGCGCCCATTCCGGAACGCGTGATCGCGGGCCTGCCGGACCTGCGCGTCATCTCGCTCATCTCCATGGGTTTCGACCACATCGATCTCGATGCGGCGAGGGCCGCGGGCGTGTGGGTGACCAACCTGCCCGGCGTGGCCAGCGAAGAGGTCGCCACGCACGCGCTCGGACTCATTCTGGCGACAGTTCGGGATCTGCCCTTCTTCGAGCGCGTCATCGGCATCGACTGGAACGCGCGTCCGGCGGTGACCCCTCCCCGCCTGAGCCAGAAGACGCTGGGCCTGATGGGGCTGGGTCGCATCGGCGCGAAGCTGGCCGAGTTCGCGTCGCCCCTGTTCGGCCAGATCGTCGGTTACGACCCGTACGTCGCGCAGAACCAGGAGGCTGCTGCGCACCTGGAGTCGCTCGGCGTGCGCCTGGCCGGTTTGGATGAAGTGCTCGCCTCGGCCGATGTGCTCTCCCTGCACCTACCGCTGACGCCCGAAACCCACCACGTGATCAACGCCGAGTCGATCTCGCGCATGAAGCCCGGCAGCTACCTCATCAACGTGAGCCGCGGTCAACTGATCGACACGACGGCCCTCGTGGAAGCGCTGGACAGCGGCCAGATCACCGCGGCTGGGCTCGACGTTCTCGACACCGAGCCGGCTCCCCCCGATCATCCGCTGATCACGCACGATCGCACGATCGTGACGCCTCACGTAGGGTTCCTCTCCGAGCACACGCTCGCGGAGTATGTGCGCATCCAGGCGCAGAACGTCATTTCGCTGGTTCGAACGGGCGAGCCCGAGACCCTACCGGTGGTCGACCCGCGCTGACCCCGCGCGTTCGTTCGTTCGTTCGTTCGTTCGTTCGTTCGGGTCAGAACTGCCGGAAGGCCGGGAATCCACTGGATTCCCGGCCTTATTTTTGCGGCAGGAGGAATGTTGCGCTTCCCACGAGGGCGAGCGCGCTCATCATGACCCCGCTGATGATGATCCACAGCAGGGCGGACGTGCCTACCTCCTCGTCACAGCTGGTGCCACTGGCGGAGACTGTCGAGGAGGCCCCGCGTCACGTTCAGTGTTCGAAGCTCACCGGCGGTCGCCCACCGAAGCCCGGCGGCATCGCTACCCGCGGCGAATACCCCATCGAGAGGCTCGGTTGTGAAGCAGTGGATCTCGAAGAGAGTGCCATCCGGCGCCGCCCGCTCCAACGTGCCGACCTCAGCGACGACGCGCACCCCCAGTCCGGTCTCCTCCCTCACCTCACGCACGAGGGCGTCGTGCAGGGTCTCCCCGGGCTCGACCCTGCCGCCCGGGAGAGTCCACCGGCCTCTCTCCGGAGAGGCGGATCGCAGCACGAGAAGATAGCGACCGGCGGGGTCCCTCACCACCGCACTGACAGCGAGGCTTCCCACGCTTGCCTCGTTCCTACGCCGGTTGGGGATGCCGCCGGGGCGTCATCCGCGGACTGATGTTCACAGCCTAGGGGACGACCAGGAGACTATGAATGCCGTCCTCTACCTATCTTCCCCGGCCGATGGGAGTCACTCTTCTCAGCGGCTGAGTGGAAGACCCTCGTCCCGGCCACAGGGGTCAGGGATCGCATTTGTGACGGCGAACCACCGGAACGCTATCCTATGACTGGAGTCAATGATGACCGCATCGCACGACCACACCCTGATCGCGTCGGTTCAGCGAGCCGTGCAACTGGTCGACATCGTCGCCAACGCCGCCCGGCCGACGCCGGTGAAGGTACTGGCCCAGGCATCCGGTCTCAGCCTGGGCACCACATACAACATTGTGCGCACCCTCGTGCACGAGGGATACCTCTCCCGTGAACCGGACGGGCTTGTGCTCGGTGACCATTTTCCGAGCCTCCGTTCGCGGGACGATGAGGGAGTCGTTCTCGCCCGGGTGCGAGGCACCCTCCGCCGCGTCACCACTGAGCTCGGCGCCACGGCCTACTTCTCACGATTTAGCGAGGGCGAGGTCAACGTCATCGACATCGTCGACGCCCCGAGGAACCCGCGCGTTGAACTCTGGGTCGGCATCGACCACAGCGCCCACGCCACGGCACTTGGCAAGCAGATCCTCACCGAGCTCGACGCCGACGGACGCCTCGACTATCTGTCGCGGCATCCGCTCGCCCAGCTCACCCGCCACACGATCAGCGACCTGCCCACCCTGCTCAATCAGCTGGAACGCCGCCCCTCCTCGGCCATCGACACCGAGGAGTACGCCATTGGGTGCACCTGCATCGCGGTTCCGGTTCGGGCTCCCGGCGTGGTGGCCTCGCTGGCCGTGTCTCTGGCGTCAGATCTGAAACCAGTCGACACGGAGCCCCTGGTGCGGCGCCTGCAGACATTCGCCGGCAAACTGTCACTCCAATTGGGGGCCGAACGATTCGGTCAGTTCACCATCTGAAATCCGCGCCCTTTCGCGGTCGCTCCACCGCACGTAGCGTGAGCGTCACAACCGTGTGCCGAAGCAACCGCCTCGCCGCATGCGGCCCATGTGAGGAGAAGCAATGACGCTCTACCCCGCCCTGACTGACGATATGCGTCGCGAGATGTTGCAGACAATGGTGCTGATACGCACCTATGAAGAGGCGATCCTTCGGGAATATCACGCCGACAAGAGTCCCGGCTTTGACATTGGCGCCGGGCTGATCCCCGGCGAGATGCACCTGTCCGCCGGGCAGGAACCGGTAGCGGCGGGCCTCGGTCTCCATTTGACCAAGGACGACGCACTGACAGCCACCCACCGCCCGCACCACGTCGCCATCGCCAAGGGCGTGCGCTTGCGAGAGATGACCGCGGAGATCTTCGGGCGAGAAACCGGCCTGGGTCGCGGTCGCGGCGGACACATGCACCTGTTCGACCCCGAGACGCATTTCTCCTGCTCCGGCATCATCGCCGAGGGTCTTCCGCCAGCACTGGGCCAGGCGTTCGCTTTTCAACGGCGCGGCACCGACCGCGTGGCCGTCGCCGTCGCCGGCGAAGGCGCGGCGAACCAGGGCGCGTTCCACGAGTCCCTCAACCTGGCGGCGCTGTGGAAACTACCGGTGGTGTTCGTGATCGAAGACAACGACTGGGGCATCTCTGTTCCCCGTGCCCAATCGACCTCGGTCACCTCGAATGCCGTTCGCGGCGCAGCCTATGGCATGCCGGGCGTCCGCGTGGAAGAGAACTCGGTGGAGGGCATGTACGAGGCCGCCGGCGAAGCGATCGCACGGGCCCGCGCCGGAGACGGGCCCTCGCTGATCGAGGTACACACTCTGCGGCTCTGGGGCCACTTTGAGGGTGACGCCCAGGGCTACCGCACCGATCTGGACGGAGTGCCCGGCCGGGACCCCCTGCCCACTTACCGCAACACGCTCACGGCGGAGGGCGTGCTGACCGATTCTGATTTCGCCGCCATGGAGGCATCCGCTTCAGAGCTCGTCGAAGACGCCATCGACTTCGCCAAGGCGTCGCCGACGCCCAGCCCCGCCAACGCCCTGGACTACGTTTTCGCAGAAGGAGCACGCTCATGACCGCCGCACTGCCCACTGCCTCGCTGCACACCGTCGGCCCGAACCTTGCCGTGGAACCCGATGCCGGCACGCGCAAGCTCTCAACGGCCAAGGCTATGCAGGAAGCCATTGCACAGCAGATGCGCACTGACGATTCGGTGTTCGTGATGGGCGAGGATGTCGGGCCCTACGGCGGCATCTTTTCGTCCACCACCGGGCTGATCGAGGAGTTCGGGCCGACCCGCGTCATTGATACCCCCATCTCAGAGACCGCTTTCATCGGCACGGGCATCGGGGCTGCGATCGAAGGGATGCGGCCGGTTGTCGAACTCATGTTCTCGGACTTCTTTGGAGTCTGCATGGACCAGATCTATAACCACATGGCCAAGATTCACTACGAGTCAGGGGGCAACGTGCAGGTGCCCATGGTGCTCATGACGGCTACCGGCGGCGGGTACTCTGACGGAGCGCAGCACTCCCAGACCCTGTGGGGCACGTTCGCGCACCTGCCGGGAATGAAGGTGGTCGTGCCCTCAAACCCGTACGACGCGAAGGGCCTCATGACGGCGGCGATCCGGTCCAACGATCCGGTGGTCTTCATGTTCCACAAAGGGGTGATGGGGCTCGGCTGGATGAAGAAGAACCGGCGCTCCATCGGGGCCGTTCCCGAAGAGCCGTACGAGGTGCCGATCGGCAAGGCCAAAGTGGTGCGCGAGGGCACGGATGTCACGATCGTGACCCTGTCACTCTCGGTGCATCACTCGCTCGATGTCGCCGAAAAACTTGCTGACGAGGGCATCAGCGTCGAAGTCCTCGACCTGCGCAGCCTGGTGCCGCTTGACCGCGACGCGATCATCGCATCAGTGTCAAAAACCGGGCGTCTGATCGTGGTCGACGAGGACTACCAGTCGTTCGGTCTCTCCGGCGAGGTGATCGCCTCGGTCGTCGAGCGGGCACCCGGGCTGTTGACACACGTGTCGCGGGTGTGCCTGCCGGATGTACCGATCCCGTATGCCAGCCAGCTTGAGTACGCAGTGCTGCCCACGCCCGCGCGAATCGAGGCGGCCGTGCGTGAAGCCATGGGCGGTGGAGTCGCGTCGTGAGCGAGGTGATTTTTCCCAAGATGTCGGCGGCCGCCGATGCGACAGGCGTGATCGTCACGTGGTTCGTTGATTCCGGAGACTCGGTGACCCCCACCACCCTGATCGCCGAGGTCGCTGTCGACAAGGTGGACGCCGAAGTCTATCCGGAGACGGGCGGCGTCATAACGTTGCTCGTCGCCGAGGAGGCCGAGGTGGTGCAGGGCAGCGTGATCGCGACGATCACGTAGCCCGGCCGGGATCCCAGCAGCGTTCCGTGCACGCTGGCGGGAACCGCGGCGGACTATGGTTCCTGGTGTGCCGGGCGCCGTAGTCCGCCGCGGCAACCCACGCGCGCTGACGACGGGCTAGAAGTCCCAGTCGTCATCTTGGGTGTTGACGGCCTGCCTAGAGGAACAGCGCCCGTTTGAGGGCTTTGTTGCCTCCTCGCGAGCCGTGTTCGCCGCGGCCCGAGGAGCCGGAAGCGACGTGTCCCTCCCCGGTGATGCAGGCCAGAACTCACCTGGCTTAACAGAAGCCGAGAATTATCGGAACGACGGGTTAGCAAACGCTCCGGCTCTCGACCAGAACAGTTCGAGCCGTTCCACGGTCGACGCATCCCCCGTCAAAAAAACGCTAGGACTTCTTGCGCTTCGTGCGCGTGACGACGGTCGGGCAGGGAGCATGACCGAGCACCTCGTGGCTGACCGAGCCCATCCACAGCCGGCTGAGCGCGCCGCGACCGTGGCTGCCGACCACGAGAAGCTGCGCGGTGGCGGCCGCCTGCATGAGCGCCCGGGCAGGGGTCTCGTCGGCCACGAAGAGCTGGTGCACGACGAGGTCGGGGTAACGGTTTGTGAGGCCGGCCACGGATTCCGCGAGCACCACTCGTTCCTCATCGAGGCGCTCGGCAATACTCTCCTCGGGAATGTGCCTGAGTACTCGCTGCGTGGGCACACGCGCTGCATAGACCGCGGTGAGTTCCTGGCCGGTTCGGTCCGCCTCTGCTGCGGCGAATTCCATGGCGTCGCGTGCATCGATCGAGCCGTCCACGCCGACCACCACGCCGGTTCGGTCACCCGTCAGCAACGGGGGTACGACGGCCACCGGACAGGCGCTCTGGGCGGCGACCTGCATGCTCACGCTGCCGAAGTAGTCCCCACTGATCCCGGTCTTGCGGTGGGTTCCCACCACGATCAGGCTGGCGTCTTCCGACAGCTCGCGGAGCACGTGCTGCGCTGATCCCGTGCGCAGCGACCCTGTCGCAGTCACTGTTGGAGCAAGTTCAGCGGCGCGCGACTCGATCTGCCGAACGAGCGCTTGCTCATCGCTGATGATGCTGTCGTAATAACCGTATTTCTCGGTCAGCCACGCGGCCGGCACCGTGTGCACGAGCGTCACGGGAGCGTCCAGCGCCTCCGCCCGGCGCAACGCCCACTCCAGCGCGGCGGTACTGGTCTCCAATTCATGAACGCCGACGACTATCATGCGGCTCATGGGTCTACCTCGTCTTTCGAAGGGGGTGTCGTCATTGACGGCCTCCCGGTGAGGGCAGCAGGATCACTACCCACGCTCACTATCGCGCATCCGCTCGGGCGAGGCTAGGGGCGGAAGTCCCGGCAGGACTTTTTGACCCCACGCCAGCGCAGCGCACCAGGTGCACCAGGTCATGATGTCGGTGCCCTGATCCCTAGCGGGGTGCCGGTGGATGCGGTCCGGGTGAGCGCACGAATCAGTCACCCGGTCAATGTCGGTGGGTGCTGTCACACTTGTTTCATGACAACCACCATTGACGGTGTTTTCGTTGATCTGACCGGGTCATTGGCTCGGTCGGGTATATCCGCGGCGTCTTTCGCGGAGTTGTCCGACGACGGGTCGGAGAACACCCATCGGGCCATCGCGCAGCACGCTCGCGAGGTCGCCAAGTACGTCGCGCTGTCGGCGGCGAACGTCGCCTCCCGCTCCGACTGGGCGCTCGGCCGGGAAGGCCTCGCGCGCAAGAAGGGCTACGGCACCGCAGAGGACTACGTCCAGGCCCTGGGTGGCGGTGGCGGGAACACCAAAGCGGACACCCGCCGCCTGATCGAGGCCGGCACGATGGCCGCCGAAGCCGAAACCGCCCGGGCCAGGCAGGAGCAGGCCGATACTCACGCCGTGGCACACCCGGAGTCGCCGCCGGTGGCCGTGTACACGCCGTGGTTCGCGCCGCTCGGCTCCGCCGTCACCGACGGAACCCTCAGCACCGACGCCGCCACGGCCATCCGCCGGGGCCTCGGCGAACCGGCGATCGGGGTGACGGACGAGATGCTCGCCGACGCGGTCGTCGCGCTGATTGCCGAGTGCCGCACCGTGAACGCGGACCAGGCGGCGAAGGCCGCCCGGCGCTCCCGGGATGAGATCGATGCCGCCGGCATCGCCTCCCGCGCCGACGCCATGCGAGCCCGCCAGTACCTCCGGGTCTGGGACAAGCCCGACGGGATGTTGCACGGGAGCTTCGAACTGGATCCGGAGAACGGGTCGTATTTCAAGGACTTCCTGTTGCAGATCACCGGCCCGCGCCAAGGTGGGCCGCGGTTCGTGGAGAAGGGTGAGAAGGAGCGAGCGCAGCGCATCATCGCCGACCCGCGGTCAACGGAGCAGATCGCCGCGGAGGCTCTGATCGAGGTGATCAAGGTCGCCGCGGCCGCCGACCCCGGCACACTGTTCGGCCGTATCCGCCCCTCAGTCAAACTCGTCGTCATTGAGGCCCCGGCACCGACACCGGCACCCGGGCAGAGCGCCTCGGGCCAACTGCTCCTGGCGAACGGGTTCGTCGAAGGCACTACCGATGCGGTACCGCCCGCCACGATCGATCGAATGGTGTGCAACTCCGGTTTCACACCGGTGCTGTTCAGCCGAGACGGCACGGTGCTCGACGTCGGACGCGAACAGCGGCTCTTCACCCAGGCGCAACGCGCGGCACTCGCGCTCCGTGACGGCGGCTGCAGGTGGCCGGACTGCCACCGACCACCCAGCTTTTCCGAAGCCCACCACCTGCACCGCTGGAACGCCGACGGGGGCCTCACCAATCTCGATGACGGCATCCTGCTCTGCGTTCGAGATCACCTCCGCCTCCACAATGACCGGTGGGAGATCACCCGCACTGGCACCGAGTACTGGTTGATCCCACCACCGGCGGCCGACGCAACCCGCACCCCTATTCGGCTGGTCAGCAAATCGCCACTGAAGTTGGGGTCGCCGCTGCAACGACGGGCCTGAAGCCAGCGCGCCGCACGCACCAGTCCGTCGAGCCACCAACGTGCTGACTGGATGCAGCTGGGTGATTACGATCCTCGATCGGTTCACCAATCAGGCTTTTACGCATGTGCTCTGGCTTGGCCAAGTGGGCGCGCCATACTGGGGCTATGACCGAGAACAAGACTCACGCAGCCGACGGATGCCTCCGTCGAGGACTTCCTTGACGCGGCGACGCCCGCCCGTCGCCGCGACGACGGCAAGACCCTCGACGCGATCTTCCGCGACGTGACGGGGATCGACCCCGTCATGTGGGGCCCGTCGATTGTGGGCTACGGGAACTTTCACTATGTGTCGCCCGCGAACCCCCGAGCGCGCGGCGACTGGCCGAAGACGGGATTCTCGCCGCGCAAGGCGCAACTGTCGATCTACGGGCTCAAGGATCTCCCCGAGGGCGCCGCCCTGCTACCTCAGCTCGGTACGTATACCGAGGGCATGGGGTGCGTCTACGTGAGGAAGCTCGACGACATCAACCTCGACGTGCTGCGCCGGCTCATTACGATCGCAGCGTCCCGCGGCGACGAACCGGCTCCGCCGACCGCCAAGGGCTAATTGCTAGGCGTTGTAATGCCGCAGTAGCTCCACGAGATACCGCAGTGTGAGGCCCCGGAGAATGACGAGAAGCCCAAACTCGGACCTTGAGGGTCAGAATTTGGGCTTCCCATCAGATCCCGAATCTACTTGCCGGGCTTCTTCTTCGGCTGGGCGCGGGCTTTTGCGGCGACAGTCTCGGCTGCGGCGCTGAACCGTGCGTTTCTCATCCCTGCACTTTTTCCAACTTTGTTGTTGGTCTGCTTGGCGTTTTGGGCCATGGTGCACACTCCAATCAATTACGTTCCGAGATATGACTCCTGTGCTTGAACCCGAGTTGCCCAACCATATCGGTCCCGCTTGCGGAGACTCTGCGAGTGCCGTACTTCTCGAGTCGGCTAGAAGTCCCAGTCGTCGTCTTCGGTGTTGACGGCCTTGCCGATCACGTACGAGGAGCCCGACCCGGAGAAGAAGTCGTGGTTCTCGTCGCCGTTGGGTGAAAGCGCCGCGAGAATCGCCGGGTTCACGTCGCAGACGTCCTTCGGGAAGATCGCCTCGTAGCCGAGGTTCATCAGCGCCTTGTTGGCGTTGTAGTGCAGGAACTTCTTCACGTCTTCGCTCAGGCCGAGCTCGTCGTACAGGTCCTGCGTGTACTGAACCTCGTTCTCGTACAGCTCAAAGACGAGGTTGAACGTGTAGTCCTTGATCTCGTCGCGACGGGCCTGGGACTCTTTCTCGAGGCCCTTCTGAAACTTGTACCCAATGTAGTACCCGTGCACGGCTTCGTCACGAATGATCAAACGGATGAGGTCGGCCGTGTTGGTGAGGCGCGCCCGGCTGGAGAAGTACATCGGCAGGTAGAAGCCCGAGTAGAACAGGAACGACTCGAGCAGTACCGAGGCGACCTTGCGCTTGAGCGGGTCGTCACCCTGGTAGTAGTCCATGACGATGGATGCCTTGCGCTGCAGGTTCTCGTTCTCGGTCGACCAGCGGAACGCCTCGTCGATCTCCTTCGTCGACGCGAGCGTCGAGAAGATCGAGGAGTAGCTCTTGGCGTGCACCGACTCCATGAACGCGATGTTCGTGTACACGGCTTCCTCGTGCGGGGTGATCGCATCCGGGATGAGCGAGACGGCGCCAACGGTGCCCTGGATCGTGTCGAGCAGGGTCAGGCCGGTGAACACTCGCATGGTGAGCTGCTGCTCCACGGGAGTGAGCTGGTTCCACGACTGGATGTCGTTGGACAGCGGGATCTTCTCGGGGAGCCAGAAGTTGTTCGTGAGGCGGTTCCACACCTCGACGTCTTTCTCGTCCTCGATCTTGTTCCAGTTGATCGCATCAACGTGCGACACCAGCTTGAGCTTGTCAATCATGGGTTTTCCTTAGTCGTTGGTCGAGCTTCTCGCCCGGTGATCAAGCCTGTTGAGATCCGTGGTCTCGGCCGGTTGTCGAGCCTGTCGAGACACGACCACCGCTGGTTCAGCGAATTACATTACAGCGCGCACGAGACGCAACCCTCAACTTCGGTGCCCTCAAGCGCCATCTGGCGCAGACGAATGTAGTAGATCGTCTTGATGCCCTTTTTCCACGCGTAGATCTGGGCCTTGTTGATGTCGCGCGTGGTGGCCGTGTCCTTGAAGAACAGGGTCAGCGAGAGGCCCTGGTCCACGTGCTGCGTTGCCGCCGCGTACGTGTCGATGACCTTCTCAGCACCGATCTCGTAGGCATCCTGGTAGAAGTCCAGGTTGTCGTTCGTCATGAACGGGGCCGGGTAGTACACGCGACCCAGCTTGCCTTCCTTGCGAATCTCGATCTTCGCCGCGATCGGGTGGATCGATGCGGTCGAGTTGTTGATGTACGAGATCGACCCGGTGGGCGGCACGGCCTGCAGGTTCTGGTTGTAGATGCCGTGCTTCATGACGGATGCCTTCAGCTCGACCCAGTCGGCCTGCGTGGGAATCTCAACGGCGGAGTTCGCGAACAGCTCGGCGCAGCGCGCGGTGGCAGGCTCCCACACCTGGTCGGTGTACTTGTCGAAGAACGCGCCGGAGGCGTAGGTGGAATCCTCGAAGCCCTCGAAGGTGCGACCGCGTTCCATCGCGATGGCGTTCGAGGCACGCAGAGCGTGGAACAACACCGTGTAGAAGTAGATGTTCGTGAAGTCGATGCCCTCTTCACTGCCGTAGTAGATGCGCTCGCGGGCGAGGTAGCCGTGCAGGTTCATCTGGCCGAGGCCGATGGCGTGCGAGCGGTCGTTTCCGTCTTCGATCGAACGAACGGATGCGATGTGGCTCTGGTCAGAGACCGCGCTGAGGCCGCGAATGGCGGTGTCGACCGTGCGACCGAGGTCCGGGGCATCCATGGCCAGGGCGATATTCATCGACCCGAGGTTGCAGGAGATGTCCTTGCCGATCTCCTTGTACGAGAGGTCCTCGTTGTACGTCGTTGGCGTGTTCACCTGCAGGATCTCGGAGCAGAGGTTCGACATGTTAACGCGGCCCTTGATCGGGTTCGCCGCATTCACGGTGTCCTCGAACATGATGTACGGATAGCCGGACTCGAACTGGATCTCCGCGAGCGTCTGGAAGAAATCGCGCGCCTTCATCTTCGACTTCTTGATGCGCGGGTTGTCGACCATATCGTGGTACTTCTCGGTGACCGAGATGTCGGCGAAGGGCACGCCGTACTCGCGCTCCACGTCGTAGGGCGAGAACAGGTACATGTCTTCCCCCTTCTTGGCGAGCTCGAAGGTGATGTCGGGAACGACCACGCCGAGGGATAGCGTCTTGATGCGGATCTTCTCGTCGGCGTTCTCACGCTTGGTGTCGAGGAAACGCATGATGTCGGGGTGGTGGGCGTGCAGGTACACGGCACCGGCACCCTGGCGGGCGCCGAGCTGGTTCGCGTAGCTGAAGGAGTCTTCGAGCAGCTTCATCACGGGAATGATTCCGCTCGACTGGTTCTCGATGTGCTTGATCGGCGCACCCGATTCGCGGATGTTGCTGAGCAGCAACGCGACGCCGCCGCCTCGCTTCGACAGCTGAAGCGAGGAGTTGATGCCTCGGGAAATCGACTCCATGTTGTCTTCGATGCGCAGGAGGAAGCAGGAGACGAGCTCACCGCGCTGGGCCTTGCCCGAGTTGAGGAAGGTGGGGGTGGCCGGCTGAAAACGACCGGCGATGATCTCTTCGACGAGGGCCACGGCGAGCTTCTCGTCGCCCTGGGCCAGCCCAAGGGCGGTCATGACGACGCGGTCTTCGAAGCGCTCGAGGTAACGGTTGCCGTCAAAGGTCTTGAGCGTATAAGACGTGTAGTACTTGAACGCGCCGAGGAAGCTCTTGAAGCGGAACTTCTTGGAGTAGGCGAGGTTGTTGAGGCTCTCGATGAACTCGAAGTTGTACAGGTCGAGCACGGCCTGCTCGTAGTATTCCTTCTCCACAAGGTAATCAAGCCGCTCGCGCAGGCTGTGGAAGAAGACCGTGTTCTGGTTCACGTGCTGGAGGAAGAACTCGCGCGCCGCTTCCTGATCCTTCTCGAACTGGATCTCACCGTTCGGTCCGTACAGGTTGAGCATGGCATTGAGCGAGTGGTAGTCCATGCTCGGGGCTTCTACCGAGGTGACTTTCACGGCCGTAGTTTCCAAAATTCTTCCAATCCGTCGTGAACGATGCGCACATCATCCGGTGTTCCAAATACTTCGAAGCGATACAGGTGGGGAACCGCGAGCTTGGCCGCGATGATGTCCCCGGCGAGGCAGAAAGCCTCACCAAAATTCGTGTTGCCGGCGCCGATGACGCCGCGGATCAAGGAGCGATTGTGCGGATCATTGAGAAATCGAATGACCTGCTTGGGAACGGCTCCTCCCTGACCTCCGCCACCATAGGTGGGCAGGCACAAGACGTAGGGCTCGGTGACAGTGAGAGCGGGAGCGCTCGCATACAGCGGGATTCGACTCGCCGGGCGACCGAGCTTCTCAATGAAACGGTGGGTATTGCCTGAAACGCTGGAAAAGTAGACGAGTTCAGTCATTCATCACCTGCCGGGACAGTGTTACGCAAGGCGCGCGGCGAGCGCGTTGATCTTGTCCGGGCGAAAACCCGACCAGTGCTCCTCGTCGGTGATGACAACGGGCGCCTGCAGGTAACCGAGGGCCTTGACCGCTTCGAGTGCGTTCTCATCGACCGAGAGGTCGAGAACTTCGTACTCGATGCCCTTGTTGTCCAAGGCGCGATACGTCGCGGTGCACTGGACGCATGAGGGCTTGGTGTAGACCGTAATTGCCATTGCAGATGGCCTTTCTTTGTTGTGGCAGAACTGCGTGTCAGAACTGCTTTTCACTGGTGCAACCAGGTGCGATACTGAGGAAGTTTTTCGCCCGGCACTAGTGCCTGACTACTCTCTCAATACTACATCTAGTGATGAGAAAACGGAATGGCCACTAGATGAGGTAATTACAATTATGTAGTTATCCACCGACATTCCACCGAGTTACCCACAGGCCCGGGCGAAAAGAGCGCCTGATTCCGCGGGCTGAACCCGAGTTATCCACAGGCCAACGGCGGGGCACGAATTTACCGGTGAATGCCCGATCGGCGTGTCGTACCACCACCCCGTTACGCAACAAGGGGCCGACCCCACCGGGTCGGCCCCTTGCCTGTTTTGCTGCTGAAACGGATGCTACTTGGTCAACGGAGCCAGTTTCGGGTCGTTGGCGTAGGCTTCGGCCGCGTTGTCCTTGGTGACGATCACCGGGGGAAGCAGGTAGGCGGGAACAACCTTGACGCCGTTGTCGTAGGATTCGGTGTCATTCACCTCTGGCTTGTCGCCCTTCTGAAGGGTCTTCACCATGTCGATGGCCTGAGCCACGAGAACGCGGGTGTCCTTGTTGATCGTGGAGTACTGCTCGCCGGCCATGATCGACTTGACCGACTCGGCTTCGGAGTCCTGTCCGGTCACGATCGGGATCGGCTTACCGGCGGCCTTCACCGACGTGATGATCGCGCGCGCCAAGGTGTCGTTCGGAGATAGCACGCCGTCCAACTCCTGGCTTCCGTAGGTACTGGTGAGCAGCGAGTCCATCCGGCTCTGCGCGTTCTCCGGCTTCCAGTCGGCAGTTGCGGTCTGCTTGATGTCGGTCTGTCCCGAGGCGACAACGAGGGTTCCGTCGTCGATCTTCGGCTGCAAAACGCTCATGGCGCCGTTGAAGAACACCGGCGCATTGGCGTCAGCAGAGTTGCCCGAGAACAGCTCGATGTTGTACGGACCCTCGGGCTTCACTGCGGCGAGGCCATCGAGCAGCGCCTGACCCTGCAGCTCACCGACCTTGAAGTTGTCGTACGCCACGTAATAGTCCACGGCGTCGGTGTTCAGGATGAGACGGTCGTAGGCGATGACGACGGCGCCGGCATCGTGGGCGTCCTGGACCTGCGTGCCGAGCTGGCCGCCGTCCTGAGCACCGATGATGATGACCTTGGCACCGCTGGTGACCATGGCGGAGATCTGGTCCTGCTGGTCCTTCACGGTGGTGGAGGCTCCGGCGTACTGCACGTCACCCGTGAAGCCGGCCTCCTTGAGGCCGTCCTCGAACAGGCCACCCGCGAGAACCCAGTTCTCGGATGTCTTTGACGGCAGCGCCACACCGATGGTGGCGTCGGCCGCGAAACCGGTGGTGTCGCCGGCGCCGGAGGTATCGGCGCGACCGCCGGAGCAACCGGACAGGGCCATAAGCGCCACTGCGGCGATCGCCGTGGTGAGGATGAGTCTTTTTCGCATTTCAATCACTTTCTATTCATTGAGGGCATGTTGAATAAAGCCGGAAAAACGGTTAGCGGGGAAGGTCTGCCGGCCTGGCGCTGTCCGGCGTGCCGGCATCCGGTGCGACGTTCGGCGGCTCGGGTGCGGGCTCGGTGACGTTGCGATTGCGGGTGAGGAAGCCCATGAGCGAGGGTCGCCCCTGGCTCTTGTTCCACACATCGACACCCACGGCCACGAGAAGCACGAGGCCCTTGATGATCTGAACCAGGTCGGAACCGACACCCAGGAGCTGAAGACCGTTGTTCAGCACGGCCATCACCAGGCCACCGATGATCGAGCCGATCACGGTTCCGATACCGCCGGACACCGCAGCGCCTCCGATGAACACGGCCGCGATCGCGTCGAGCTCCCAGCTGAGGCCGTCCTGCGGACCGGAGGCCTGGGAACGGGCGACGAAGATCATGCCGGCGAGCGAGGCGAGGATCGACATGTTCATCATCACCAGGAAGTTGATCCGGCGCGACTTCACACCGGAGAGCTCGGCGGCAAGCTTGTTGCCACCGACGGCGTAGATGTGTCGACCTACGATCGTGTTGCGGGAGATGAAGGCGTAGAGCAGCACCAGGAGTCCGAGGATTATTCCCGATACCGGGAAGCTGGTTCCGACGCGACCGCTGGCGAACTGCAGCGTGGCGAAGATCAGCACACCGTCGAGCAGCACGATCTTGAGGATGCTGACCCAGAGGGGTGCGGTCTCTGAGCCCATTGCCTTCTGGGTGCGACGAGCTCGGAACTCGACCCAGATGACGGCAAGGGCCAGGACCAGGCCGAGCAGCAGGGTGAGGTTGTTGTAGCCGAAGTCCGGTCCCACCTCCGGCAGGTAGCCGGCGCCGATGAACGTGAAGCCCTTGGGCACCGGAACGGTGTTCGCGTTTCCGATCAGCTGGTTTCCACCGCGGAAGATGAGCATGCCGGCGAGCGTCACGATGAAGGCCGGCACACCGATGTATGCCACCCAGAACCCCTGCCACGCCCCGATCAGGGCACCGACGAAGAGGCCGAAGACGATGGCGAGCGGCCACGGGAAGTTCCAGCTCTGCATCGACGTCGCCACGATGATGCCGGCGAACGCGGCCACCGAACCCACGGACAGGTCAATGTGGCCGGCGATGATCACGAGAACCATACCGATGGCGAGGATCAGGATGTAGGAGTACTGGCTCACCAGGTTGATCAGGTTGCCGGGAGAGAGCGTGAGCCCGTCGGTGGCGATCTGGAAGAAGACGATGATCCCGATCAAGCTGAAGAGGATTCCGAACTGGCGCAGGTTCGATGCGCCCCCGCCGAACAGCTTCTTCAGGTCGCGGATGCCGCCCGTTTTGGTATTCGAGTCTGTACTCATCTGCTCTGCACTTTCTTCTTCGCGGAGGTCATGCTCTTCATCAGTGATTCGGGATCCGCCGCACTGCCGTCGATGCAGTCGGTGATGGCGCCCTCAAAAATTGTGTAGATACGGTCGGCAAGGCCGAGCAGCTCCGGCAGCTCGGAGGAGATCAGGATGACGCCCTTACCCTGCGCCGCGAGCTCCTGGATGATGCCGTAGATCTCGTACTTGGCACCCACGTCGATGCCGCGAGTTGGCTCATCGAGGATGAGCACCTCGGGATCGGTGAACATCCATTTGGCCAGCACGACCTTCTGCTGGTTTCCCCCGGAGAGCTTTGCAACGCCGGCGTCAACGCTGGGAGTTTTGATGCGCAGACTCTTTCGATATTCCTCCGCAATCGCGAACTCGCGGGAGTCGTCGACGACCGGGCCGCGGGAGATCTTGGACAGTTTGGCGGAGACAACGCTGCGTTTGATGTCGTCAAGAAGATTGAGCCCGAGCGCCTTCCGATCCTCGCTGACATACGCCAGGCCGTGGTCGATGGCCTCCGAGACGTTGCGGATCTCGATTTCCTTGCCGTCCATGAACATGTGCCCGGACAGGAAGTTGCCATACGAGCGGCCGAAGATGCTCATGGCGAGCTCCGTGCGGCCGGCGCCCATGAGGCCGGCGATGCCGACGATCTCGCCGCGGCGAACAGTGAGGTTCGATCCCTTGACGACCATGCGCTCGGGGTTCTGCGGATGCTGCACCGTCCAGTCCCGCACCTCGAAAAGCACCTCGCCGATGTGCGGCGTGCGGTCGGGGAATCGGCTCTCCAGGCTGCGGCCGACCATGCCCCGAATGATTCGGTCCTCGTTGACGCCGTCGTGCAGGATATCGAGGGTCTCGATGGTCTTTCCGTCGCGGATGATGGTGATCGTGTCGGCGACCAGCTCAATCTCGTTGAGCTTGTGGGAGATCATGATCGAGCTGATTCCCTTGCCTTTGAGCCCGCGAATCAGGTCGAGCAGGTGCTGGGAATCTGCCTCGTTCAATGCCGCGGTCGGCTCATCGAGAATGAGCAGCTTCACGTCCTTGTTCAGTGCCTTGGCGATCTCCACCAGCTGCTGCTTGCCCACACCAATGTGCTTGATGAGCGTGTCCGGATCGTCGCGCAGTCCCACCCGCGCGAGGAGCTCAAGCGCCCGCCTTTTCGACGCGGACCAGTCGATTGCCCCGTGACGCACCATCTCGTTGCCGAGGAAAATGTTCTCCGTAATGGAGAGTTCCGGGATGAGCGCGAGTTCCTGATGGATGATGGCGATGCCGGCCGCTTCACTCGAGCGGATGTCTTTGAATTGCACGCGCTTGCCCTGGAAGACGATCTCCCCGGTGAAGGTTCCGGCCGGGTACACGCCGGACAGCACCTTCATGAGGGTCGATTTTCCGGCGCCGTTCTCCCCGCAGATGGCGTGGATCTCTGCCGCCTTGACGGTGAGGGACACGTTGGAGAGGGCCTTGACGCCGGGGAACTCCTTGGTGATGGAGCGCATCTCCAGGATGGTGGGGCGGGTCGACATCGTTGTACTCCTTGCGCCGGCATTCATGTGTCGTCACGCGCCAGGGGCGCTCGTTCAGCGAGTGCCGATCGAGTGATTCCGCCGGTCGTCACAGCGGGAATAGTACCGCCAAAAGGACATTTCCTGAACACGTGCCTGACCTCAATGTCATGCGAATACGGATGGGTGAGTGGTGTGAACTTTGTCGTGTGACCGTTCACATCGTTGATAATATTGCGGCGTGAAGGGCATCTCTGTCAAGCGGCGTTTAGTAACGCTTAGGTAACGGAGCCGGCCGACCGGGAGCCGGGCCGGTGGACTCCCGCACCACGAGGCGGGGCAGGGTCTGCAGAGTCTCGACGGCTTCGTCCGTACCCTGCACCTCCTCCAGCAGAAGGGCCACGGCCCGTCGACCGATCTCGGTGAAGTTCTCGTGCACCGTGGTGAGCGGCGGCCAGAAGTGCGCCGCCAATGGGATGTCGTCGAACCCGACCACACTCACCTCCCCGGGCACATTCACCCCCTCGTCGCGAAAGGCATGCAGTAGTCCCGCAGCCATCTGGTCGTTCGCGGCGAACACGGCGGTGAAATCCCGGCCACGGGAGAGCTCCCGGCCGGCGAAGTAGCCGAAGTCCGCGGTCCAATCACCGAGAATCGGCGGATGGGTGCGCAGCTCGGCCCGGTCGATCTCGTCCAGGAAGCCTCGCATCCGTGCCTCTGCCTCGATCCAGTCCTGGGGACCGGCCAGGTGCAGAATCTCCCGGTGGCCCAGATCGATGAGGTGTCGGGTCGCCAGTCGGGCGCCCTCGATCTGATCGACCGACAGCGCCCTCGGGCCGGTAACGGTGATCGATTGCAGGCTCACGTACGGAACCTGGATCGACATGCTGGCGAGGGCGTCGAACACTCGAACCTGCGGGGCAACCACGACCAGTCCCTCAATCGACTGGCTCATGAGGTGGTCGATGGCATCGCGGATTGACTCGGGGTCGAGCGCGTTGAGATTGGCCGTAATCACGTAGTACTCCGCGGCACGCGCCGCATCTTCAATGGCGGCGATGCTGCTCGACGGACCAAGCTGGGCGTTCCGCGCCGCGAGAACGCCAATGGTGTGCGAGCGCCCGGCCACGAGTGCGCGTGCCGCCCGATTGGGTCGATAGCTGAGCTCGGCCATGGCGGCGAGCACGCGTTCTTTCGTGGAATCCCGGATACTGGGGTGATCGTTGAGCACCCGGGAGACGGTCTGGTGGGACACGTCGGCGAGCTTCGCGACATCCCGAATGCTCGGTGCGCGTTCCTTGGGCGACTCAGGCGGCACGGCGGTTCCCGATCGTATGTGCACGGTCACAATTATGATCGCCTCCCTATTATGCACAGCATTCGGTCAGGCTGCGACTGACACTCTGGGTCATTTTTTCGACCAGAATGGCGTATGCCCATTTTGAACAAAGACATGACGCTGTGCATCTCCCTCGCGGCCCGTCCGAGCAATCTCGGTACTCGGTTCCACAATTTTCTGTACGACGAACTCGCACTGAACTTCGTCTACAAGGCCTTCGCCCCCATAGCCCTGGCGCAGGCCGTCGCGGGCGTGCGCGGACTGGGCATCCGCGGCTGCGCGGTGTCAATGCCCTTCAAGGAAGAGGTGATCGCCCTCGTCGACGACATGGATGCCTCGGCATCGGCCATCAACTCGGTCAATACGATCGTGAACGACAACGGGCACCTCACGGCGTACAACACCGACTACACTGCGGTGCAACTGCTGCTTGCGCAGCACGCCGTCCCCGCCGGACTGTCCGTGCTCCTGCGCGGCAGCGGTGGAATGGCCAAGGCCGTGGCCGCGGCGCTGCATGACGCCGGGTTCACCGACGGCACCATCGTGGCCCGCAACGAAACCACCGGCCGCGCTCTTGCCGACCTCTACGGCTTCGGGTGGGCGCCGGAGGTGGGCGAGCTGCAGGCCGGCCTGATCGTGAACGTGACGCCCGTGGGCATGAGCGGTGGCGCGGAGGCGCACGAGGTGTCCTTCCCGGCCGCCACGGTCGCCGCCGCAACCTGGGTGCTCGACGTGGTTGCCTCCCCGTCGGAGACCCCGCTGATCCGGGCGGCGCGGGCCGCGGGCAAGCCGGTCATCACCGGGGCCGAGGTCGCGGCCGTTCAAGCCGAGGAGCAATTCGTGCTCTACACGGGCGTGCGTCCCACCGCCGAGCAGGTGCGTCGGGCCTCCGAGTTCTCCCGCGCCTGACCCGGCGTCCGCGCCTGCGGCATCCGCTTGCCCGCCTCAGTCGACTGGCGCCCTTTGCACTCTCCGCGTGCCCGGGAAGATGCGAAGGGCGCCACTGGCGGCGTGGGGGCCTACTTGCGCGGGAGGGCGGCCTCCAGGTCGGCGATGAGGTCGGCCACGTCTTCGATGCCCACCGAGAGACGCACAATGTTGTCGGCCACCTCGAGTTCGGTGCCGCGCACCGAGGCGTGCGTCATCTCCGCGGGGTAGTTCACGAGTGATTCCACGCCGCCAAGGGACTCCGCCAGCTGGAAGAGGTGGGTCGACTCGCAGAACTTCCGCGCTGCCTTCGCGCCCCCCTTGAAGGAAAGGGCGATCATGCCGCCGAAGCCGCTCATCTGCTGCTTAGCGAGTTCGTGGCCCGGGTGAGCGGGCAGGCCCGGGTAGTAGACGGTCTCCACGGCGGCGTGCGCGTCGAGGAACTCGGCGATGGCCTGCGCGTTGCTGCAGTGGCGGTCCATGCGCACCGACAGGGTCTTGATGCCACGCACGGTGAGCCAGGCGTCGAGCGGAGCCGACACCGGGCCGACGGCGAACTGCAGGAAGGTGACTTTCTCGGCAAGCTCGTCATCGTTGATGATGAGGGCGCCTCCGAGCACGTCGGAGTGACCGCCGAGGTACTTGGTCGTGGAGTGCACCACGACGTCGGCGCCGAGCGACAACGGGTTCTGCAGCGCGGGAGACGCAAACGTGTTGTCGACGACGACAACGATGCCGGCGCGGTGGCCGATGTCGGCAAGCTCGGCGATATCACTGATCTTCATGAGCGGGTTGCTCGGCGTCTCGATCCAGAGGATCTTCGTCTCGCCGGCGATAATCGCCTTCTCGACGGCGCGCAGGTCGGACAGATCGACCGTGGTGTTGCGCACGCCGGAGGAGCCGTGCACGCGTTCAATCAGCCGGTGGGTTCCGCCATACACGTCGTTGCCGAGCACGATGTGGTCACCCGGCTTGAGAATCGCACGCAGGAGGGTGTCCTCCGCGGCGAGTCCGCTCGCGAACGACAGTCCGTGCTTTCCGCCTTCGAGGGCCGCGAGCAGGGTCTCCAGCGAGTTACGGGTGGGGTTGCCGCCACGGCTGTACTCGTACCCGCCGCGCAGGTTGCCGATGCTCTCCTGCACGTAAGTGGACGTCTGGTAGATCGGCGGGATCACGGCGCCGGTCGTCGGGTCGAATGCCTGTCCGGCGTGGATGGCGACGGTGTCGAAGTTCTTTTTCTTGGCCATGGTGGGCTCCTCACTGGAAAGAATGGTTTAGACGCTCAGGTAGGTGAGCAGGTCGTGACGGGTGAGCACGCCGAGCGGCTTGCCGCCGTCGGTCACGAGCATCGCGTCGTAGTGGGCAAAGGCCGTGCGAGCCGTGGACACCGGCTCGTTCACGCCGATGAGCGGGAGCGATTCACCGACGATGCCGCCGACCCGGTCGGTCAGCTGGGCCTCACCGGAGAAGACCAGTTCCATCAGGGTGCGCTCGTCGAGGGCGCCGAGCACTTCACCCATCACCACCGGAGGCTTGGCGGAAAGCACGAGCAGTTGGGATACGCCCTGGCTCGTCATTGTCGCGATCGCGTCATGAACGGTGTCACTCGGGTGAACGTAGACGAAGGGTGGAAGCGTGCCGGTCTTCGCCTCAAGCACGTTGGCGACCGTGTGGCCGGCCGGCGCGTTGGTGAAACCGTAGCTGCGCATCCACCCGTCGTTGAAGATCTTGCCGAGGTAGCCGCGCCCGCCGTCGGGCAACAGCACAACAACCGTGTCGCGCTCGGTGAGCGTTTCCGCGAGGCGCAGCGCGGCCACGACGGCCATGCCGCTCGAACCGCCGACCAGTATTCCCTCCTCGAGGGCGAGCCGGCGGGTCATGGCGAAGGAATCGGCGTCGCTGACCGCGATCACCTCGTGCACGACGGCCGGGTCGTAGGCGCCGGGCCAGAAGTCCTCGCCCACCCCCTCCACGAGGTACGGCCGTCCGGTTCCGCCGGAGTACACCGAGCCCTCGGGGTCAGCGCCCACGATGCGCACGGCGTCGTTCGACACTTCGCGCAGGTAGCGGCCGGTTCCCGTGATGGTTCCGCCGGTGCCGACCCCGGCCACGAAGTGCGTCACGGTTCCGTCGGTGTCCCGCCAAATTTCGGGGCCGGTGGTCTCGTAGTGGCTGAGCGGACCGTTCGGGTTGAAGTACTGGTTGGGCTTGAACGCACCGGGAATCTCCCGCGCCAGGCGGTCAGAAACGCTGTAGTACGACTCGGGGTCATCGGGAGCAACGGATGTCGGTGTCACGACGATCTCTGCCCCGTAGGCCGTGAGCACATTGCGTTTGTCTTCCCCCACCTTGTCGGGCAGCACGAAAACGCACTTGTAACCGCGCTGCTGCGCGACGAGGGCCAGACCGACCCCGGTGTTGCCGCTGGTGGGTTCCACAATCGTTCCCCCGGGCTTCAGCAGACCGTCGCGCTCGGCGGCATCGATGATGCGCACCGCGATGCGATCCTTCGCCGATCCGCCCGGGTTGAGATACTCCAGTTTCACCAGCACGGTCGCCCTGGTGTCTCCGGTGACCTTGTGGAGCTTGACCAGCGGGGTGTCGCCGATGAGGTCAAGGATGGTGTTTGCGATCTTCATGGAGTGTCCTTCATCGGATGTCTCGTAAAAGTGAAAAGCGGCGGCGTGCGGTCGTGGATCGCAGGAGGGAAGTCTCGGGAGCGCGATGTCGGGCATCCGCTTCGCCGCTTCCCGGGGCAGCCGGGGCACGGCTCAAAAGGTCGGCTAAAAACAGCAACGACACGAAGACGCGGTAAGCACAGGCACGTCTCCACTCTATCGGCCCCTCTGGGGACTTATACAGAAGATCACCGGGTCGCGCTGATAGATTCGGAGGGATATTGCACCGCTATGAGAGGTCCTCGCATGCCCCAGCCCGGCTCGCCCGTGAACCAAGCCAGTTTGAAGGAGAAGCGCGCTGCCCAGCGCGCGAAGAAGCTCGAGGTTTTTCACGCCCAGCAGAAACGCAGCAAGCGCAACCGTCGCATCGGCATCATCTCTGCCGTTGTGGGTGGCGTGGCCGTGGTCGGCCTCGTCGTCACCATGGTCGTGCTCACCCCGCAAGCCCCTAACTATGCCGGCGGCGGCACAGGCGAGAAGATCGAGGGCGCCCTCGCTTTTGAGAACGGCAACGGCCACGTGGAAACGCCGGTCTCCTACGACCAGAAGCCGCCCGTGGGCGGCGAGCACAACCCCGCGTGGCTCAACTGCGGCGTGTATGAGCAGCCGATTCCCAGCGAGAATGCGGTGCACTCCCTTGAGCACGGTGCGATTTGGGTCACCTACGACCCCGCGATAAGTGCCGACGAGCTCGACGCCGTCAAGGCCCTGCTGCCCTCAACGTACGTCGTACTGTCGCCCTTCGAGGACTCGCCGGCGCCGATCGTGCTGAGCGGCTGGAACGTGCAGCTTCAGCTCGACTCCGCTGAAGACCCCCGGCTCCCGCAGTTCTTCTCAGAGTATTGGAAGAGCGGCACTGCGCCAGAAATCGGCGCGCCATGCTCCGGCGGGGTCGACGCCCCCGGCAAGGTTTCCTAGGCGTGGAGGGCGAGGCGGAGTCGCCGCGGCGCCGTGGCCGCACGGCTGTTCTCGTGGCGGTGATCCTCACCGCCGTGATCGTGGGCGTGTCGGCATTCTCCGTGGGGCGACTGAGCACCCTCGCCGATCCGATGCCCGTCTCCACGAGCGCCGAGGCCGGATTCGCCCGCGACATGCAGGTGCACCACGACCAGGGTGTGCAGCTGGGACTGCTTATTCGTGATCGTTCCATCGACGAGGCCGTGCGCCTGCTCGGTTACGACATCGTCACGACGCAGGGCCAACAGTCCGGTCAGATGTTCGGCTGGCTAAGCGTCTGGGGGCTGAGCCAGGCGCCACCGGAGGCGTCCATGACCTGGATGACCCTGCCGGGCAGCACGGACGGCACACACGATAATGCCGGGGCGCATCAGCCCGGCGATCCGATGCCGGGTCTCGCAACGGACGCCCAGATGGCCTCGCTCACCGCGGCATCGGGTGTGGAGGCCGACCGCATCTTTCTCACCCTGATGATCGCGCACCATGAAGGCGCGATCGACATGGCCGAGGCGGTGCTGGACCGCACAGGCAACTCCGTCGTTCGGTCCTTCGCGACGGCCGTGGTGGCGAGCCAGCAGAGTGAAATCAAGCTCATGACCGAGATGCTGGCCGCGCGAGCCTAGGCGAGAACTGCTCGACGGCCACGCGCCTTTCAAATCCGGCCCGCGCGCCAGGTTTGCAGAACCGCGCAGTCAGTCTTCGCCCGGCTGGGACTCGGTGCCCGCACCGCCCGCCAGGGAGGGTGCCGGCGACGCCGTGATCTGGCGCGAGTACAGCTTTGCGTACGTGGCTCCCCTGGCGAGAAGCTGCTCGTGAGTGCCGTGTTCCACGATGCGCCCCCCGTCCACGACGAAGATCACGTCCGCGCTCACGACGGTGGAGAGCCGGTGGGCGATCGCGATGGTCGTTCGCCCGTGGCTGGCCGCATCGAGAGCCTGCTGCACGACGTGCTCCGAGATGGAGTCGAGGGCGCTCGTGGCCTCGTCGAGAATGAGCACCGGTGGGTCTTTCAACAGCACCCTGGCAATGGCGATGCGCTGCTTTTCTCCGCCGGAGAGGCGATAACCGCGCTCCCCCACCACCGTGTCGTACCGGGCGGGGAAGGAAGCGATCGTGTCGTGGATGTTCGCGGCGCGTGCGGCGACTTCAAGTTCGTCGTCGGTCGCTTCGGGCCGCGCGTAGCGCAGGTTTTCGGCGATGGTGGCGTGAAAGAGGTAGGTCTCCTGGCTCACGATCCCGATCCGGGAGACGAGGGACTGCTGGGTGAGGTCGCGCACGTCAATGCCGGAGAAGCGCACACTGCCGGAGGAGGCCTCGTAGAAACGTGGGATGAGATACGACACGGTGGTCTTGCCGGCGCCGGACGGCCCCACGAACGCCGCGAACTGGCCCGGTTCGATTCTGAATGACACGTTGTTGAGCGTGGGAGGGGACTCATCGGTCGCGTCGGGGTAGGCGAAGGTCACACCATCGAACTCCACGCGCCCGGCCGCATCACCGCTCGTGGGAACCGAGCGCGCGGTGGGCTTGTCGGCGATGGCGGGCGTGAAGTCGAGGTACTCAAAGATGCGCGCGAAGAGGGCGCTCGAGGTCTGCAGGTCGAGAACAACACGGAGCAGGCCCATGAGCGGAAACAGCAGGCGCGCCTGCACGGTCGTGAAGGCCACGATCGTGCCAGGGGTCACATCGGTTGTTCCGCTGGACATGAGCGCGCCCGCCACGAGGTACACGATGGCCGGGATGCTGGAGAGAAAAATGTTCACCATCACGAAGAACCACTGGCCACTCATCGTCTGGCTCACCTGCAGTCGTATCTGGTTGCCGTTCTCCCTGGCGTAGCGCGCGATCTCGGTGGGCTGCTGCGTGAAACTCTTCGACAGCAGGATCCCCGACACACTCAGCGACTCCTGCGTGATCGCCGTCATGTCGGACAGCGATTCCTGCGTCTTCGCGGCGATTCGGGCACGCACCTGGCCCACCCGACGCTGCGCGATCACGAGCACGGGCATGAGGATGACGGCCACGATTGTGAGCTGCCAGTTGAGCAACACCATCGCGACGAACGCGGCGAGCACCGTGACGACGTTACCGAGCACGCTCGAGACGGTGTTGGTGAGCACGTTGGCCACGCCACCCACGTCGTTCTGCAGGCGCGACTGAATCACGCCGGTCTTCGTCTTGGTGAAGAAGTTGAGTTCCATCGATTGCAGGTGCGTGAACAGGCGCACCCGCATGTCGCCCATCACCTTGTTGCCCACGTTCGCGGTGAGCCAGGTCTGCCACACGCCGAGCAGCGCCGACAGCACGTAGATGGCCATCATGAGGCCAACGAGCGCCGCCAATCGGGGTACGTTCGGCTCGCCACCCGGCGGGAACAGCCCTTCGTCGAAGGCGCGCTGGGTGAGCAGCGGCGGCACAACCGACAGCGCGGCGGCCACCAGCACGAGCACGACGGTCACGCTGAGCGCGAGCCGGTGCGCGTGAAACAGCGAGAGTATGCGCGGCAGCAGGTTGGGAACCTTCGGGGCCTCCGCGTTTCGGGCACGCTGGCCCGCCACGTCGCCGCGCATGATGCGCGAGCGCTGACCCTGTGGGGCCGGCCCCGAGCCTCCCGAACCGTGCATTGAACTCATACGCTCACTCTAGGCTCAGCCGCCGACGCGCTCGCACCGGGTCGGAGACCGTCAGCGGATGCCGGTGGCGCAGCACACAGCAATGGCCGGCGGCGCCTGCACCCGAAGGTGCCCACGCCGCCTGCCATGTCGTGCCGTCGGGTCTACCCCTTCGTCGAGCCGGCCAGGAGGCCACGGACGAAGAAGCGCTGCAGCGCGAAGAACACGATGAGCGGAACCAGGATCGATAGGAACGCACCGGCGGTGAGCAGATGCCAGTCTTGTCCCCGCGCGCCCGAGAGTTCGGCGAGCAGCTTGGTCATGGGTGCGACGGCGCCATCGGCGAAGATCAGCGCCACGAGCAGGTCGTTCCACACCCACAGGAACTGGAAGATCGCGATCGACGCAATGGCGGGCATGGTGAGCGGAAGCACGATGCGGAGGAAAACCTGTCCATGTCCGGCGCCGTCCACCCGAGCCGCCTCGATGACCTCGACGGGGATCTCGGAGATGAAGTTGTGCAGCAGGTAGATGGCCAGTGGCAGCGCGAACATGCTGTGGGCGATCCACACCTGGGTGTATCCGCTCCCTGCCGCGAGCGATTCAACGACCGGGAATCCGAAGAGCGTTCCACCAGAGAAGAACTGCAGCAAGGGCACGAGGGCCATCTGAATGGGAACGATTTGCAGGGCGAATACGCCGATGAAGAGCAGGTTCCTGCCGCGAAAGTCAATCCACGCGAAGGCATAGGCCGCGAGGCTCGCGATCATCAGGGGGATGAGCGTAGCCGGGAGCGTGATGGCAATCGAGTTGATGAACGCGCCGGCCAGGTCGAGCTGGCTGTTGCCGGCAGCGAGGGCCGCCGTGTAATTGTCGAGGGTGAGGCCCGGGTTCTGGAAGATGGTCCACCAGCCCGTGGTGCGCACCTCCTGAGCGGGACGGAACGAGGAGACGAGGAGTCCGAACGTGGGAATGGACCACAACACGGCGATGACGAGCGCCGCGATGGTCGCTCCGCGGCTCGTGAGCCGCTTCTTGGCCCCGCGCAACGCCACCGATTCGGCGCGGCGCACACCCCGGCGCAGCTGTCGTTTCGTGGCATCATCGGTGGGCATTTCTGCCGGAATAACCGTACTCATCGGATCTCCCTCTGCTTCTTGATCTGGCGAGCGTTGAAGACAATGATCGGTACGGTGAGCAGGAACAGGATCAGCGCAAAGGCGGCAGAACGCCCCTGCTCGAAGTTCTTGAACTGGGTGTACATCTCATTGGCAATGACGCTCGTGTCATTCGTTCCGGCGGTTGTGGTGCGCACGATGTCGAAGACCTTGAGGGACACGATGGAGATGGTCGTCAGCACGACAATCAGGGCACTGCGGATGCCGGGCACCGTCACGTTGGTGAATTTCTGCCACGCGTTGGTACCGTCGAGTTCGGCGGCCTCCAGCTGCTCGATCGGTACGCCCTTAATGGCCGCGGACAGAACGACCATGGCGAAACCGGTCTGTACCCAAATGAGGATGACGATGAGGAACAGGGTGTTCCACGGAGACACCGCGAGGAAATTGACCGCTTGTCCACCGAGCCCCACGACGATGGCGTTCAGCAACCCGATCTGTTCCTGGTCGGCCGGTCGTGCCGTATAGATGAAGCGCCAGATGATGGAGGCACCGACGAGGGAGATAGCCATCGGCATGAAGACGAGGATCTTGAAGTATTTCTCGCCGCGGCTCTTGTCAATGAACACGGCGTAAGCGAGGCCGGCCACAGTGGATACCGTCGGGACGAACAGCACCCAGACGATCGTGTTGAGAATGATGCGCACGTTGTTGGGCTGGGTGAAGACCCAGACGAAGTTCTCCAGGCCCACGAACTCGGTTCCGCGAGAGTTCTGGAACGCCTGCACGGTGGTCTGGACGGTCGGGATGATGAGTCCGATGGCGAGGAGGAGGACCGCGGGGGCGAGAAACCCGATGAGCTGAAAGAGGTAACCAGCACCCTTGCGCCCGCGGTAGTCGATCAGGAAGAACACTCCGCCCAGCACCGCGGCGGCGCCGATGGCGATCGGGTATGAACCGGCAAGCGCAAGGAGCAGCAACGGCAGAAGCACACACACCGCGAGGCGAATGATCGTATAGACCTTGCCGGGACGAGGCGCGATCTCGACGAAGAACAGGATCGCACCGACGACGACGGCGAAGGCGGCAATCACGATAGGCACCTGGGCCAGAGGTGGCAATTGTGCCAGCCAGGCGAAGAAAGCGGACATGTGAACCTTTCGAGTACGACGGCGAACTCTGAGCAATCGCCTGGGGCAAGGCCAAAAACTTACCGTTACGCTACACCCGCCTCTGAGTGTGGGCCACCCGATCTCTCGGGTGGCCCACACTTTTTCGAGGCAGGCTTGCTGACGGTGTTACGCGTCGGCTACGACGACGGCCAACCGGCCTCGATGCTCGTGAGCACTTCCTCGACGGGCGTGCCGTTGATCCAGCTCACGATGCCCTTGAAGAACGTTCCCGCGCCAACGGCACCGGGCATCAGGTCGGAGGCATCGAAGCGGAAGGTCGTGTCGGGGTCCTGGAGGATCCTGATCGATTCCGCCAGGATCGGGCTGTCGACGAGGTCGGGGTCAACGCCATTGTTGGCGCTGATGCCTCCGCCGATCGACACGAGGCTGTTCGCCCATTCCGGTGTCGACAGGTACTCCTGAACGGCCTGGGTGTCCGCGTCATCGGTGAATGCTCCGACGATCTCGCCACCACCGACGACCGCCTTGCCACCAGCTTCGATGGACGGCGTCATAAACGCCCAGATGTCAGCATCCGGACCGACGTTGCCGCCCGCGTCAGCGAGGAAGCCATCGAAGAAGGACGCCTGGTGGGTCAGAGCACAGGTGCCGTCAACGATGGGCGTTGCAACGTCACCGAACGGGACGCTATTGATCGACTTCACGTCGCCAAATCCGGCGTTCACATAGGCGGGGTTGAGCAGAATATCGCCAACGGCATCAAATGCATCTTTGATGGCTGGGTCCGTGAACGGGACCTCGTTGGCCACCCACTGATCGTAGACATCCTTTCCAGACTGACGCAACACGAGGTCTTCGACCCAGTCTGTTCCCGGCCAGCCAGTTGCATCACCCGAACCGAATCCGGCGCACCACGGAGCGGCCCCGGTCTTCTCCTGAATTGTCTTCGTCACGGCCAGGAGATCGTCCCACGTCTCGGGAACCTCAACGCCCCACTCCGTGAACTTGGCCGGGGAGAACCAGATGAAGCCCTTGAGGTTCGCCTTGAAGGGTGCACCGTAGAAGACATCGTCGACTGTGCCGTAGCCCTTCCAGTCGGCAGACCAATACTCGTCGACGTTGGCTTCAACTGCGGCCGGGGCCGGTTTGATGAACCCGCGGCTGGCCAAATCGGCCAGGAGACCTGGCTGCGGAAAGATTCCTATGTCGGGGGGATTTCCGCCCTGGGCGCGAATAGCGATTTGGGATTCGAATTCCTTCGAGAATTCGTACTGAATGTCGATGTTGTTTTCTTTTTCCCAGTCGGCCCACGACTTCTCAAGCTGCTCCGCTTCAAAATCAGCGATTGTGCTGTAGACCGTGACGACGCCATCTCCTTCGGCACCAGCGTCGGACGTGGTGGACCCGGGACCTCCGGAACAACCGGCGAGCGTCAGGCCTGCGACCGCCGCGATGGCGATCGGAGTGATGATTCGACGGCGCAGGGAAGACCGCATATTTTTCTCCTCATTGAGTATTTGTGCTCTGCAGATGGACAGTTCTGCCGTACATACATGACGCTCGTGTGGAACTCGGGAACCGGTTCCACACGATAAATTACGTTACCGTCGGGCCGTACGCAAGCCCGTTTATGTTACAAAATGGCAAAGATCGGGGACAGCGCCCGGCTCTTCCCCGCCGGAGGCGCAAACCAGCCCCGCAAGACGTTCAATTTCGTGGAACCGGTTCCAGTCGCGCTCGCCAGTCGGTATTGTGTGCTTGACGGGTCCACGGGCGGAGGTTGATATGAGCACCATAGCGGAGGTTGCACGTCTTGCCAATGTCGCCAAGGCCACTGCCAGCCGGGCCCTCAGCGGCAAGGGATACGTCTCCGAGGAGACCCGCGCCAGGGTGGTCAGTGCCGCGCGCACGATCGGCTACGTCGTCTCCCCCAATGCCGCGAGCCTCGTGACGGGTCGCACCAAGAATGTGGGCGTGATCATCCCGTACATCAGCCGGTGGTTCTTCGCCGAGGTGCTGGAAAGCGTTGAGCAGGCCCTGCTTGAGCAGGGCTACGACATGACGCTGTACAACCTGCCACAGGCTTCGCCGGAACGCGACCGGGTCTTTGAATACTTTCTGGCGCGCAAGCGCTTCGATGGCGTCATCTCGGTGGGCGTGGAGCTCAGCGAAGCCGAGGTGGAACACCTGCATCAGCTGCGTCGGCCGCTCGTGGGCATCGGCGGCCCCATCCGCGGCGTGCCCACGATCGCGATAGACGATGTCGCCACCGCCCGGCTCGCCACCGAGCATCTACTGAGTCTCGGACACAAGGAGATCGTGCACATTGGCGGCAGCCAGGACGAACAGATGGACTTCGCCGTGCACAGCAAACGCCTCATCGGTTTTCTCGCAGGCATGCGCGCCGCCGAGGTCCCCACCAGCAACTGCTTCTACGCGTGCGAACTCACCGTGCCCGGCGGCTACTACCTGGGGCGCAGCGTGCTCGGAGACCCACGTCGTCGCCCCACCGCCATCTTTGCCGCAAGCGACGAGATCGCCATTGGGCTCATCGTGGCAGCCAGGGAGCTGGGCATCCTCGTTCCGTCCGAACTCTCCGTCATCGGCATCGACGGGCATCCCCACGCCGAGATGTTCCGGCTCACGACCCTTGAACAGCACCCACGCAACCAGGGTCGACTCGCGGTCAACTCCCTGCTGGCCAACCTCGAGGCCCCGAGCCCCGAAGACGAGAGCGCGTCAACGATTCTCGAGACCAATCTCGTGATCCGCTCGAGCACGAGCGCACCCCCGGCGGGACTGAGCCAGGGCTGAGTCAGTCCCGCCCGGGCGGGACGACAAACGGGCGCCATCTCCTTTCGGAGATGGCGCCCGTTCATACTGGCTTGTGGAAAGACAGGCCGTAAATCTCGATCAGTAGAGCCCCTGAAGGGGCACCGACTACTTGAGGGTTACGGTTGCTCCTGCAGCTTCGAGGTCTGCCTTTGCCTTGTCGGCTGCATCCTTGGCAACGCCCTCGAGGACGGCCTTGGGCGCGCCATCGACAACGGCCTTGGCCTCGCCGAGGCCCAGGCTGGTGAGCTCGCGCACAACCTTGATGACCTGGATCTTCTTGTCGCCAACGGCGTCAAGGATGACGTCGAATGCGGTCTGCTCTTCAACCTCTTCAACCTCGGCGGCGGGGCCAGCGGCTCCGGCTGCTACGACGGGAGCTGCTGCGGTGACCTCGAAGGTCTCCTCGAATGCCTTGACGAACTCGGAGAGCTCGATGAGGGTGAGGCCCTTGAACTGCTCAAGCAGGTCTTCAGTGGAAAGCTTTGCCATGATGTACTCCTTCTAGTTTCTTAAAAATTCAATACCGCGAGACGAGGCAGATGCCTAGTTCGCGGACTCCTGCTTCTCACGCAGCGCGTCGATGGTGCGAACAGCCTTCGACAGCGGTGCCTGGAAGAGATAAGCGGCTCCGAAGAGAGAGGCCTTGAAGGCGCCGGCAAGCTTGGCCAGCAGCACTTCGCGGGACTCGAGGTCGGCAAGCTTGCCGACCTCTTCTGCGGTGAGCGGGCTACCGTCATAGTAACCGCTCTTAACCACCAGGAGAGGGTGTGCCTTGGTAAAGGAACGCAGGGTCTTCGCGACGGCGACGGGGTCTCCGTGCACGAAGGCGATGGCGGACGGTCCGACAAGTTCCTCGTCAAACGAGGTAATGCCGGCCTTGTTGGCCGCAATCTTGGTGAGCGTGTTCTTTACCACGGCGTACGTGGCGTCCTCACTGATGGACTTGCGCAGGCTCTTCAGCTGCGCAACAGTGAGACCGCGGTACTCGGTGAGCAGTACGGCGGTCGAGCTCTGGAATTTCTCCGTGAGCTCGGCGACCGTTGCTTCCTTGTTCGCCATGGTGCTCCTCTTAATAGTCATGTGCCGGGTAGCCCCGAGTGCAGACATGAAAAAAGCTCCAACGCAGGGCGCCGGAGCTGGGTCACAATCCATAAGACTGAAAATTTACTTCGAACACCTGCGCGGGCCGTTCACGTGAATGAACTTTCGGTCACCCCGTGCATTTCTGCGCAGAGCAACGACCGGCGGTCTGTGGCTGAGGTTTACTCTATGCCACGCGCGGGTCCGGTGCAACTCGAGGGCGGCATCCGCTCACCGAAAGTAGTTGACACTTATCCACTATGTCTATATGGTTGATTGTTGTCAACTAGATTCGGGAGCCTTTTCATGCCACGCGCACGCCGCACCATCGCTCCACCCCGCCCGACCATCGCGGCCGACGGCAGCATGACCCACCGTCAGGTGCTTGAGGCGCTGTCGGGCCTCCTCCTGGGCATGTTCGTCTCGATCCTCGCGGGCACGGTCGTGAGCACCTCGCTACCCGTGATCATCGCCGACCTGCACGGCGGGCAGTCCTCTTATACGTGGGTCATCACCGCCACACTGCTTGCCACCACCGTGAGCACACCCATCTGGGGCAAATTCGCCGACCTGTTCAACCGCAAATTGCTCATTCAGCTTTCCCTCGTCATCTTCGTTCTCGGCTCGGCACTGGCCGGCTTCTCGCAGGACACCGGAACTCTCATCGGCTTCCGCGTGCTGCAGGGCCTCGGTGCCGGCGGCCTCGCGGCGCTCAGCCAGATCATCATGGCGGACATCATCAGCCCCCGCGACCGCGGCAAGTACGCCGGCCTCTTCGGCGCCGTCATGGCACTCGGCACCGTGGGTGGCCCGCTCCTCGGTGGGGTGATAACGGATGCCTTCGGTTGGCGCTGGAACTTCTTCATCGCGCTTCCGGTCGCCATCGTGGCCATCGTGTTGCTGCAGCGCACGCTGCACCTGCCCGAGCGGGTCAAGCGCGTGGTGCGCATCGACTACCTGGGCGCCGTTCTCATCGCCGGGGGCGTGTCGCTCCTCATGATCTGGGTGACGCTGGCGGGATCGCAGTTCGAGTGGGCATCCGTTGTCTCCGTCGTCATGGTCGGCGCTGCGGTGCTACTGCTCGTTGCTGCGGTCATCGTGGAGGCGACGGTCAAGGACCCCATCATTCCGCTCGCCATGTTCAAGAACCGCACGTTCAGCATCGCGACGGTTGCCAGCATCGCGGTCGGCGTCTCCCTATTCGGCACGTCCCTTTTTCTCAGCCAGTACATGCAGCTCGCGCGCGGCGCCACGCCCACGCAGTCGGGGCTTCTCACCATTCCCATGATGGGCGGGTTCCTCGTGTCGTCGACGGCGTTCGGAACGCTGATCAGCCGCACCGGCAAGTGGAAGGCCATCATGATCACGGGCGCCACGCTCGTGATCATGGGCCAGCTGCTGCTCGGAACCCTCACGTCCACGACCAACCTTGTGCTCGTGGGCGTATTCATGTTCATTCTCGGCGCTGGCCTCGGCTCGCTCATGCAGAACCTCGTGCTCGTCGTGCAGAACGCCATCGATGTGAAAACCCTCGGCGTTGCCACCAGCGGCATCACCTTCTTCCGCAGCCTCGGCGGCACGGTCGGCGTGTCGGTGCTCGGCTCCGTGCTCGGCACCGTCGTGGCCGATCACATCCGATCGGGCATCGGAACGCTCACCCCCGAGCAGCAGATACTTGCGGCCGGCAGCATCGGCACCGGCACGATCCCGAGCATCTCGGCGCTGCCGGGATCACTTCGCGTCATCGTGGAGTCCGCGTACGGCTCCGGCGCGGGCACCGTCTTCCTGCTCGGCACCCCACTCGCCGTGATCACGCTCATCATGGTGACGCTGCTGCCCAATATCCCGCTCGGCGGCAAGACGGCCATCGCCCGGGCGCACTCCGAAAAGCTCGATCGTGAAGCGGACGCCCGGGCCCCTGCTGAACACGAACTTGCGGATATGGAAGATATCCTGATCGACGTGAGTTCGGGATCCGCCGGCCTCACGCCCGTCGGGCTGAACACCCCGACGGGATCAATTCGGGTGGTACCCCCAGCGCACCGCCCCGACCTGTGATGGTAAGAGTGACGACTGAGCAACCCACCGACCCCGCCACCGCGGCCATGATCGGCGAGGTCATCGAACAGATGAGCGTACTCGCCGGACACATTCGTGCGGCCCAGCGCGTGGCTGCGGCAAGCATCGATCCCGGCATGCAGGCCTTCGGGCTCAAAATGCTGCGGCACATCGCCCGCATTGGCCCCACGCATGCCAGTGCCCTCGGTGCCGCCCTTGCCGTGGACAAGAGCGTGATCAGCCGCCATATCAAGCCACTCTGCGAGCTCGGGCTCCTCCGCACCGAACCCGACCCGAACGACGGGCGTGCGCACTTCCTGGCCGCGACGCCCCTCGCCGAGACCAAACTCGCCGAATTGCGCGCCGGGGACACGGCCATCGTGCACCGCCGCCTGGCCACCTGGTCCGCCGACGACCTGCACGAGTTCGCCCGACTGCTCGCCCAGCTCAACACCCCGTAGCGCGCGGCGGCGGTTGCGGCCCTCGCTGCGACCCCTCCGGCACTCCTCGCGGCCCGCGGCACTGGTTGCGACTCGTGCCGTGGCTGCCAACACGTGCCGCGAGCCATTAGCGAGCGGATGCATCGGGCAGGCCTGCCGCGCGAGTGTACTCCCGATCGGCGGCCGCACCTTTGCCCTGCATCATGAGAACCTCGCCAAGCTGCCGCGCAACAGATGCGTCGAACGGCGCCAGTTTCGCCAGCTCACGCAGCGTCGCTTCCGCACCCGGCAGATCGCCGCTGATCTGCCGGGCCGCAGCAAGCGCCTTCGCCGCCGAGACGTTGTCCGGCAGGCTCGCCCGGGCCCGTTCGCCCCAGCTCAGTGCCTCTGGTGCGGCACCGGGCAGACCGCCCGCGGCGGCCGCGGTGAACGATTGTGCGGCGATGCTGGTCACGTCCGCGTCCCAGCGGCGGAACGATTGTGCGCGCGTGAACGCCGTCTGCGCGGCGACGACGTCACCCGTGCGCGTGGCAGCGAGGCCGTCCTGCAGCGACACCTCCGCCCCCGCAACGAGTACCAACCACGCCAGCCACACCGCGAGCAGTACGGTTCGCGCGCGGCGCCATGCTGAGCGGTGTGACGCGAACAGCGGGCGGGCGCGAAAGCCGGTGGCAGCATCCGCTGAAATAAGGACGCCGCAAAGCAGAGCCGTGAAAATAGCCGTGGCCGGAGCGGTGAAGTGCGTGAGCAGCGCCACCGCGTAAGCGGCAACCGCCGCAAGCGCACCGATCACGAAGTCTGCCCCGCCGAGGTTGCCGGCTGCGCTCAGACCACGCCATCGGCGCAGTGCCACCACGACGATGCCCACGGCGATCGCGAGAATCACGGCGAGATAGAACACCCCACCGTCAAGGGCGACCTGAATCAGCCAGTTGTGTGGAGAGTCAAGGGTCATGTCGCTGCCGACTCGGGCGTGCCAGCTGCGGTCGTGTTCGGCAACGATGGCGACCGCGAATCCACCGGGGCCTACTCCGCTGAACGGGCGACTGGCGAGGAGCTTGAGGCTCTCCGACCACATGCCGAACCGGTCCTCCACGCTGCTCGCCGACAGCGGGCTGGAACCGAGCAGTCTGCTGCGGGTGAGGGGCACAGCCAGCATCGCACCCCCCAGCAGCACGAGTGCACCACCGGCGATCCCCAGAAAGCGCAGCAGCTCGCACCGCTTTCCACCCCGGGCCAAGCGGATGATTTCACTCACGCCGATCACGACGGCCACCACCGCGATGGCGAGAACCCCGCCAGGAAGGCCGAGACGATGACGGCTGTGAGGCCACCGACGAGGCCCCCGTGAGGGCCAGCCGAGTGGCCAGCGGTGCGCGCGTGGCACCGCCAGACCACGCTCGAATCAGCGGCAGGAGCAGAACCGCTGCGCACAAGGCGCCCGCGATTCCCTGATCCGTGGCGTTGCCGGTGAGCGCGCCCGGCCGGGCGAGGTCCGAGGGAATGGGGCTGAGCCCGACCGATTCCATCAACGAAACGGCGCCCATGAGCGCCGCGGCCACGACGACGGCACGGTGCAGGGTGCGTAGTCCTCCCGGCTCAATACTGGGTCCGATCAGGCGAGCTCCCAGCCACACCGCGGCGACATAGACCGGCATCGCGACGAGACCCTCGTAGCGGGGCCAGCTCCCCCATAGCTGCGCGGCCGGGTTTGCCGAGACCAGGACAGCCACAAGGAGGAGCCCTCCCGCTGCGGCGATGAGAATCACAAACCACCGGGGTAGGCGGCCACGGGCCACAGCCAGGGAGCCGCTGACCACCGCGAGGGCGAGCAGTGCGTCCTTGGGCAAGACCCAGCGCATCATCGCATCTGGAACGAAGAAAACCATGGTCAGAACCGTGAGCCACAGGGCGATCGTTCCGGCCTTCGACGGCTTGACGAATGCTGCTTTAGGTAGAGCAACGCGGCCCCGAACGCTCGGCGTTCGGGGCCGCGTTTTGACAGCTGAACGTGCCGTTAGAACACCGTCGCGGTTCTGGCGCGAACCGCGCGTCGGTTGCGAACGGCCACGAGGGCAGCTCCGATGAGGGCGAACAGTACGGCAAGGCCACCGAAGTGCATCGGGTTCAGCGGAGCGCCGGTCTCGGCGAGTGCGGAGGCCGTGGAGGTGGCCACCGGCGTCAGAGTGACCGTTCCGTCGACTGCAACGGTTACGGCCGTTGAGCCTGAATCCGGTGAGACCCTCGCCGACAACAACGTTGTGGTTTCCGGCCGGAACGCCGGCAGGCAGCGCGAGGTTGCCACTGATGTTTCCGTTGCCGTCGGCCGTGAGCACCCCGAGAAGAATCGGGTCGGAATGCAGCCAGACCTCAACTTCTTCGAAGGGATTGAACCCGGTACCGGTGATCAGGACTGTTCCGTCCTGGGCGATGGTGATCTTCGCGACCGTGTTCGTCGGCGTCGAAGTCGCCACGGTGTTCGTCGGCGTCGGCGTCGGAGTCGGAGTCGGAGTCGGAGTCGGAACGGTGTACGTTGCCAAAACAGCGCCATCAAGGGTGACCGTGGCTGATTCACCGGGCTTGAGCTCTCCGAACCAGTGATAGACGGCTTTTCCGGCGGGGATGGTAACCACAGTCGGCGCTCCTCTGACTGTCACCGTAAACGACTTCTCGGTGTCTGTGAAGTTCAGGAGGTCGGCGCAACCATTAGTGGTTGAATCGGTGTGAAAGCCGACAGTGGCAGATGCGGTGGCCGGTCGCGACCCGAGTTCAGCGTTAATGACCATGGGCGTACCAATGACGGGGGTGATGATCGTTGCTTCATCGATATCGAGAGTGTTGTCAAAGTATTCGGGAATGAACGACCCAATACTCGAATAGGTGCCAAACCCGATTTTGTAGCGACCGGGATGCACCAGCCTGGTGTAGCTTCCATCGGAACTAGTACGCCCCATTGAGGAGTAATCGACGATTCCCTCCAACCTGAGCGGAGTGACGTCAACATCTGCAAGCGGGGTGACAGCTCCGTTTGTGGCCTTCTGAGTGAGGATTCCAGATACCTTTACTCCAGCTGCAAGGCCAATATTATTGTCGGCACGAGCAGCGTCACCGGCTTTGACCTCGATCTGTTGGGCATCAGTATCCCAGTAATGTCTCGGAAAAAAACCATCCGCTGAGACGCCGATCTTCCACGTGCCCGGAGGAAGCTCAGCGGTGTATTTTCCGGCCGAATCACTGAGCACCGGACCAAGGGCGCCGAGGCCGACTAGCGGTACCCCGTCCATCCCAGTTGTAGAAACGAAGCCCTGAAACACCACCTGAGCACCGTCAATCGCAGTCGACACTCCGCCAGGCGACGCCTGACCGGTAATTATCCCGGAAACGGTCGTCGTGGATTCCATTTCAGCGGCCGCGACCTCGGTTGACACCGACTCCGCGACCCGAACGCATGTGGCCGCCTGCGCGGGCACGGCAACGACGAGGCCGCTGAGCGCAACGGCGCTGGCCATGACCAATGCGGCTTTCAAGCTGTGACGCCTGAGCCGACCGAAAATATTGTGCACGAGATCCCCTTGTTTCGACACTACATAAGCGGTGTGCCCGGAAATTCACGGCATTTTTAACGCGTTCGCACGCGCCCCCCACGCTGACTGCAGCAGTACGAAACCGTCGCTCAGGCTCAGAACGACTCGCGGCACTTCTTGCGACCCGCGGCACTCGGTGCAACGAGTGCCGCGGGTTCTAAGGAGTGCGGCAAGGGGCGAGGGCGCCAGCTGGTGGCACCGGCTGGCTAACGAGGGCGTCAGCCGAGGGCGAGGGGCAGTGAGAGACGAAACTCGGTGTGGCCGGGGGCGCTCTCGACCGCGACCTCACCGTGGTGTGCGGCCACAACGGCCGCCACGATCGCGAGGCCGAGGCCCGTGCTGCCGCCGGCGCCACGGAACCGCGAGCTGTCACCGCGAGCAAACCGCTCGAACAGGGTGGACCGCAGGTCTTCGGGAATGCCGGGGCCGTCGTCGGTGACCGTGACAATGGCCCGGTCGCCCTCTGACGACAGTGCCACCGTCACCGTGGTCCCCTGCGGTGTGTGCACCCGGGCGTTCGTGAGCAGGTTGGCGAGCACCTGGTGCAACCTGGCCGTGTCACCGAGCGCCTCAACCGGTTCCTGGGGCAGATCAAGGTCCCACACGTGGTCTCGGCCGGCGGCGTGTGCGTCGCTCACCGCATCCACGAGCAGCCGAGTGAGGTCGACCGGTCCCAGATCGAGTTCGCGGCCTTCGTCGAGCCGAGCGAGCAAGAGCAGGTCCTCCACCAGTCCGGTCATGCGAATGGATTCGGATTCGATGCGACCGAGCGCGTGCATGGCGTCGGGCGGCAGCTCCTGGCCGCTGCGCCGGGTGAGCTCCGAGTAGCCACGGATCGAAGCCAGGGGGGTACGAAGCTCATGGCTCGCGTCGGACACAAACTGGCGCACCTTGCGTTCGCTCGCCTCCCGCGTCTCCAGCGCCACATCCACGTGGTCGAGCATGCGGTTGAGGGCGAGCCCCACCTGCCCCACTTCGGTGCGCTCGTCGGTGTCCTCGGCCGGAACGCGGTCCACGAGCGAAACCTCACCGCGGTCGAGGGGCAACGACGCCACCCGCGTGGCGGTGGCCGTCACGCGCTGCAGGGGGCGCAGGGCGAGGCGCACGATCCAGCCGGCGAGCACGGCCACCAGCAGGATTCCGGCCAGGGAAACAGAGGCGATGATGACCGCCAGCTGCGCGGCCGTGCCGTCGACCGCCGACAGCGGCAGCCCCACGAGATACAGCGTGCCGGTACGGCTGGTTTCAGCGACAACGCGGTAGTGCCCGAGGGCCCCCTCAAGATCAACGGTCACCGGTGTCGACTGCTTGATATGGTCGGCAAGCACCTGCACCTGGCTCGCCTCGAGCGCCTTGATCGCACCACTCACGTCGTCGGTGTACCCGGTCGTGACCGTGGTTCCATCGAAGACCAGGGCGAGCAAACCGGGAGGCTGAGCTGGGCCGCTCAGGATGGCATCCGCTGTGGGCGTGGGGAAGAAGTCGCGTGCGCGATCACGGTCGCCGTCTTCCCCGCCGATCATCGCGCCGGAACGGTCCGCTGCGGAGGCCAGCTGCACGTCGAGCCGGTCCAACAGTGAGGCGCGCAGAATCGCCACGCTGACCACGCCGATCACGAGGCTCACGAGGGCGAGCAGTCCCACGACGGTGAGCACCAGTCGACGCCGCAGGGTCCAGCGCGCGCGTTTGCGCCGTCGGGGAACCGCGGCCGGAGGCTCCTCGGGAGCAGGTACCTCTGAACCGGGTTCCTGGGCGCTCATTCCGCGGTCTTCAGCATGTAGCCGGCCCCGCGAACGGTGTGAATCATCGGGTCACGACCCGCATCGATCTTCTTGCGCAGGTAGGAGATGTAGATCTCGACGACGGATGACTTTCCTCCGAAATCGTAGCTCCACACTCGATCGAGAATTTGGGCCTTGCTTAACACCCGACGAGGATTGCGCATCAGAAAACGCAGTAGCTCAAATTCCGTGGCGGTCAGCTCGATCGTCTCCCCCGCACGAAAGACCTCGTAGCTGTCTTCGTCGAGCATGAGATCACCGACGGTGATTTGGGGGTCGCTCGAGTCAGAGACCGCGAGGGTCGAACGCCGGATCAGTCCACGGAGCCTGGCCACGACCTCTTCGAGGCTGAACGGCTTCGTGACGTAGTCATCGCCGCCCGCGGTGAGGCCCGCGATGCGGTCGTCAAGTGAGTCCTTGGCGGTGAGAAAGAGCACGGGCGTTTCGTGGCCGCCGGCGCGCACACGTTGAAGCACCTGCAAGCCGTCGATGTCAGGGAGCATGATGTCGAGAACGATGGCGTCGGGCCGGAACTCGCGGGCCACGGTGAGCGCCTGCCGCCCCTCGGCGGCCGTGCGAACCTCCCAACCCTCGTAGCGCAGAGCCATCGAGAGCAGATCCCTGAGCGTGGGTTCGTCATCGACCACGAGCACGCGGATGGCGCTTCCGTCGGCTTTGCGGAGGCGCGGCCCGTGGGTGCCGGGACTACTCGTGCGTGTGCTCATGGTCCCAAGTATCCAGAGTTTCCTATGAACCAGCCATGTGACACCCTGCAGCCGACTGAGAAACGGGCACGGTCCCCATTCATATATGGTTCATAGCTTCGCCCCGGCGCAGGGATAGGTGTGGTTTCCAATTTCTTGTTCGGCGGCCTCAACGAGAGCACGCGCAACGAGATCATGGACCTGCTCGAGGGCCTCTGGTGCGATCGCGAGCTCACTCTCATCGTGGTGACCCACGACGCAGCCGCGGCGGGGGTTCGTGATCGCCCCACTGGCCGGAGTGACATAGTTGAACAGTGACCGATTCCCTGCTCTCCCTCTTTGAGCTGGCACCGCCCGTCACCATCGCTTCAGAGCCGCTGCCGCACACCCGCCGCATCGTCGCCAATTCCGAAGATCGCGTGGCGTGGTTGCGAGCACGTGCCCGTGGCATCACGGCAACGGATGTCGCCAAGCTCGCCACCCCCAAGTCCGTACAGAACGCGGCGTTCGACAAGCTCAACGGCAGCAGCTTCACCGGAAACACGTTCACCGACCACGGTCGGGCGCGCGAACCGGAGATCGCCGCGTGGGTGCTCGAAAACTACGGCATCGAGCCCAGCAACAATCTCTTTCACGCGGCCGACCAGCCCCGACACCTGGCGACACCCGATGGTGTGGGCCCGGGCGAGAACGGCGTGCTCGAACTCGCCGAGATCAAGACCACCAGCAAGCCGTGGCGCAGCATTCCGCGCTCGTACCTGCGGCAGGTGTGGTGGCAGCAGTACGTGCTGGGCGCCGACCGCACCCTGCTCGTGTGGGAGCAGCACCTCGACTTCGTGCCGGTGAACCCCGTGCCCGAGTGTCGCTGGATCGAGCGCGATGAGGACCAGATCGCCATTCTCATTGGTTTCGCGAACGACCTGATCGGGCTGCTCGAGCAGGAGTACGTGGATCGACAGGCCCGCACCGCGCGTTAGCCCGTTCTGTGACGCGGTACGCGGCAGACTGGTGTCATGACCGACCTTCCGAAGACCATGCGCGCCCTCGTCATTGACCGACCCGGCACCCCCGAGGAACTGCACCTCGTTGACCTGCCGCTGCCCGTTCCGGTTCTCGACGAGCTGCTCGTGCGGGTGATCGCCGCCGGCGTGAACCCCATCGACGCCAAGACCCGTTCGGGCAAGGGCGTCTCGGCCGCGATCACCGGCTACCCGGTGGTGCTCGGCAACGATTTCAGTGGCGTGGTCGTGCGCTCGCCCTACGAGGGCTTCTCCCTGCAGCCCGGCGACGAGGTGTACGGCATGGCCCGGGTACCGCGCACGGCCGGCACCTACGCCGAATACGTGGCCGTCACCGCGCTCAGCGTGGCCCGCAAACCGGCCCGACTCAGCCACGTAGAGGCCGCCGCGCTGCCCGTCGCCGCGCTCACGGCGTGGGGCATGGTCGTCGACATGGCCGAGGCCAAACCGGGGCAGCGGATGCTCGTCCACGCCGGCAGCGGAGGCGTCGGTCACCTCGCGGTACAGTTCGCCAAGTCCTTCGGGGTGCACGTCACGGCAACGGGCTCCACCGGGAGCCTCGACTTCTTGCGGGAACTCGGCGCGGACGAGGTGATCGACTACACGACCACACGGTTCGAGGAACAGGTGCACGACCTCGACGCCGTCATCGACCTCATCGGCAACGTGTACGACAACACCGGATCACGTTCCCTGAGTGTGATCCGTCAAGGCGGCATCCTGGTGAATGCGCCGACGGGAAGCTGGCCCACCATGGCAGAGGAGGCCGCGGCGGCGGGCATTCGGGCCACCGGCTACAAGGTGTCGAGCGACGCCCGCACGCTCGAGGGCATCAGCGCCCTCATGGACTCCGGGGCGGCGCGCGTGCACATCGACCGGGTCTTCGCCCTCGCAGAAGGAGCGGCCGCGCACCACCTGGTGGAGGCCGGCCACACCCGCGGCAAGATCGTGCTGCGCGTCACCGACTAACCGTCACGAACGTTTCGCGCCTCGCGGCACTCGTTGCGCCCCACGGCACGTGTTCCGCCGCGTGCCGCCACCCTCTAACGAGTGCCGCGAGGGTCAGACCCGTCAGCCCTCCCCACGTTCGTGGTGCAAGACTGGCATGACACAACGGAGGCCACACATATGTCCGAGCGCCACACTGCTGTCCCCGGCGAACCGGGCACAGCAACGCAGATCCCCGGAACTCCGGCCCCGTCGATCGTGTGGTTTCGCGACGACCTGCGCCTCGCTGACCACCCCGCGCTGCACCATGCGATCACGCGCGGTGCGCCCGTCGTGGCCGTGTTCGTGCTCGACGAGGAATCCCCCGGAATCCGGCCGCTCGGCGGAGCCTCCCTCTGGTGGCTGCACAACAGCCTGAGATCACTCACCGCTTCCCTCGGTGACCTCGGCGTGCCACTCGTACTGCGACGCGGCCCCGCCGAATCGATCATCACCGAAATCGCCGCGAGCACGAGGGCCGGCGCCGTCTACTGGAATCGGCGCTACGGCCAGGCGGAACGCGACGTGGACACGCGCATCAAAGCGACCCTGCCGGGCAGCGACTGTGACGCCCAGAGTTTCGCCGGTTCGCTCCTCTTCGAACCCTGGACGATCACCACCGGCCAAGGCAACCCGTATTCGGTCTTCACCCCGTTCTGGCGCGCCTGCAACGCGGCGCCGCTGCCGCGCAATCCGTACCCCGCGCCCACCGCGATCGTCCCCTGGCCCGGCCAGGTCGCTACCGATGACCTCGACGATTGGGGCCTCGAACCCCACTCGCCCGACTGGGCCGACGGCCTGCGCGCCGCCTGGCAGCCCGGCGAGGCACCCGCCCACAAGCGCCTCCACGATTTTCTCAGCGACAGCCTCGGCAGCTACGCCGAACAACGCGACCTGCCCGCAGAGAACGTCACCTCTCGCCTGTCACCGCACCTGCGCTGGGGCGAAATCAGCCCGTACCAGGTGTGGCACGCCACCCGGGAAGCCACCGCCGGCTCGCCCGGCAAGGGCCCCGTGCGCTTTCTCACCGAGCTCGGCTGGCGGGAGTTCAGCTACCACGTGCTGTTTCACGCGCCCCATCTCGCCACCGAGAATTGGCGACCCGGCTTTGATGCGTTCCCGTGGCATCCGCTTGATGAGACGGCGCTCGAGGCCTGGCAGCGGGGGCGCACCGGCTTTCCCCTGGTCGACGCCGGCATGCGCGAGCTCTGGCGCACCGGCACGATGCACAACCGGGTGCGCATGGTCACGGCATCGTTCCTCACCAAGAACCTGCTCATCGATTGGCGCGAGGGCGAGCGTTGGTTCTGGGACACCCTCGTCGACGCCGACCCGGCGAGCAACCCGGCCAGCTGGCAGTGGGTCGCCGGGTCGGGGGCCGACGCCGCACCCTACTTTCGCGTCTTCAACCCGCAACTGCAGTTCGCCAAATTCGACCCGAACGAGACCTACGTTCGCGCCAATATCGACGAGTGGGGAACGGATGCCTACCCCGCGCCCATCGTGGACCTCGCCGACAGCCGCCGCGCGGCCCTCGCGGCCTACGAGCAGGTCAAGGGCGCCAAAACCCCGCCCGACTCGTCGGGCACCGTCTAGAGGGCGCGCTCGAGCACGAAGTCGTTTTCGAGCACCCCGCCGAGCGGGAACGTTTTGCGACCCACCTCGGCGAACCCCTGCTTCTCATAGAAGCGGATGGCGCGCGCGTTGAGTTCGTTGACGCCGAGCCAGGCACCGACGGCACCGCGCTCCCCCGCGGCGTGCAGGGTGGCCGCCATGAGCGAGGACGCGAGACCCCCGCCGTGGCTGCCGGCTCGCACGTAGCACTTGCTCACCTCGACGGTCGGGCGAATCCGAATCACCGCCTGAACGTCAGAGTCGCCGGGGTCCCCGAAGACCAGGACGGTGTAACCGAGAAGCCGACCCTCGAACTCCGCAACGAACACGAGTCGATTGGGGTCTTCGAGGTACGTGCGAAAGTTGCTCTCCGACAGCACGTCTCTCAAGAACTCAGCCACTGCAGCCGCCGTGGTGTTCGGCGGGCAGGCCAGCTCAAAAGTTGCGGCGGCCAGCTCGGCCAACGCCGGGGCATCCGCGATGGTCGCGACTCGAATTGTGCTCACGTATCCACCCTAGGCCGCGCACCCACCACGGTTGCGACATGCACAAAAGCGGGCAAAGGCCGGTGGAGATCCACCGGCCTTTGCCCGCTGTGCAGCGGAGCCTAGAAGAAGCGTGCGTAGGCGCCCACCGTGAGGAAACTTGGGAACTCGGGCTCAAGAGCAGCGCTCCGCAGAACCGTGAGGGCGTCGTTGAACCGGTCGCCCGCGGTGCGCTCGAGGCCGGCGACGGTCTCGGCCAGCAGCTGGTCTACCCAGGCGGAGTCGATGCGACGGCCCTCGGCGGTGACCGAGTTCTCGTGGATCCACTGCCAGAGCTGCGAACGGGAGATCTCGGCGGTGGCGGCGTCTTCCATCAGGTTGTCAATGGCCGCCGCTCCCACGCCGCGCAGCCAGGACTCGATGTAGCGCAGCGAGACCAGCAGGTTGCTGCGCACGCCCTCTTCGGTGATGGTGCCACCGATCGAGCTCACGTCGAGCAGCTGGGCAGCCGTGACCGCCACCTCGGGGCGCGTGCGCTCGAGCTGGTTGGCCTTGTCGCCGAGAACGGCATCGAACTCGGCCTGGGCAAACGGGATCAGGTCGGGGTGAGCCACCCACGTGCCGTCGAAGCCGTCGGTCGCCTCGCGCTGCTTGTCGGCCGTCACCTGGGCGAACGCACGCTCGGTCACCTCCGGGTCGCGGCGGTTGGGGATGAAGGCACTCATCCCACCAATGGCATATGCGCCGCGACGGTGGCACGTCGCCACGAGCAGCTCGGTGTACGCACGCATGCAGGGCACGGTCATGGTGATCTGCTTGCGGTCGGGAAAGACGAAGCGACGGCCGCGGGCACGGAACGTCTTGATGATGCTGAAGATGTAGTCCCAGCGTCCGGCGTTGAGCCCGGCGCAGTGGTCGCGCAGCTCGAAGAGGATCTCGTCCATCTCGAAGGCGGCCTGGATCGTCTCGATCAGTACCGTCGCGCGGATCGTGCCGTGCTCGATGCCGAGGCGGTCTTCGGAGTAGCTGAAAATGTCGTTCCACAGGCGAGCTTCCTTGTGGCTTTCGATCTTCGGCAGGTAGAAGTAGGGTCCGCTGCCCTTCTCGATGAGCTTCTGGGCGTTGTGGAAGAAGTAGAGGCCGAAGTCGATCAGGCTTCCGGATGCCTTCATGCGGCGGTTCGCCCGGTCCACGAAGGTCACGTGCTTCTCCACCAGGTGCCAGCCCCGGGGGCGCATCACGATCGTAGGCGTCTGCTCGCCCACGGTGTATTCCTTACCCTCGGGGCTCGTGTAGCTGAGCTGGTCGCGCACGGCGTCCATGAGGGTGATCTGGCCCTCGACGACATTCGCCCAGGTGGGGCTCGTGGCGTCCTCCTGGTCGGCAAGCCACACCTTGGCACCGGAGTTCAGCGCGTTGATGGCCATCTTGCGGTCGGTCGGTCCGGTGATTTCCACGCGACGGTCTTCGAGTCCGGGGCCGGCGCCGGCGACGGTCCACTCGGTGTCGAGACGAATGTGCGCGGTCTCCGGAAGAAATTTGGGGTCTCGCCCGTTCGCGGCGTCCACGCGCGTCTGCAGGCGGCTCGCGAGCAGGTCATGGCGGGTGCCGGCGAAGCGTTCATGCAGTTCGGCCAGAAACTTCAGCGCGTCCGGGGTGAGCACCTCGTCGTAGCGGTCTCCCAGGGGGCCGGTCACTTCGAGGTGAGCGGGGACGGTGGCGAAGCTGCCAGTGGTGATCCCGGACGTCTTCGGGCGGTCGATCGTCGCCGGGTGAGTGGTTGTCATGGTCTTTCTCCTTCGTGTGTGTGGGTGCCACCCTGGGCGATCCGGTTATTCGATGGCGAGTGCTTGGTACGACATAACTCTCTCTCGGAAGCAAGCACCCCAACCAGAATGATTCGGGAGAATATTCGGTGTTCTTCTGTTCTACGCAATTTTTCGTGCCACACTGAGCCATGGTCATTTCCGGTCCCGTCACCCTTCCCCCGCTCATCGAGGAGGAATCCGAGTTCGACGCCCTCATTTTGGGACGCCGCATCCGTGAACTGCGCGCTGAGCGAAGAATGACCCTCGACGCGTTGGCCGCGGCGATCGACCGGGCGCCCTCCCAGGTGTCAATGATCGAGAACGGCAAACGCGAGCCGCGCCTCTCCATGCTGCGCACGATCGCCACCGCCCTCGGCACGACCGTTGATGACCTCATGAAAACGGATGCGCCGTCCGAGCGCGCCGCACTCGAAATTTCGGTCGAGCGCGCCCAGCGGGGGCCCGTGTTCGAAGCCCTCGGGCTGCCCCGCATCCGGGTGTCAAAGGGTCAGAGCGATGAAACCCTGCAAACGATCCTCAGCCTGCACAATGAGATCGGCCGCCTGCACCGGGAACGCGCGGCGACGCCCGAGCAGGCTAGGCGAGCCAACGCGGAGCTGCGGGCGATCATGCGCCAGCAAGACAATTACTTTCCGGAGCTCGAGGCCCTCGCCCTCGAATTGCTCGGCGCGGTTGGCCATTCCGGCGGACCAGTCTCGCAGCAGCTGGTCGCCGACATGGCCACGCACCTCGGTTACTCCCTGCATTACGTGCACGATCTCCCGCATTCAACCCGGTCGGTGACCGACAAGCTCAACGGGCGCATCTATCTGCCCACCGAACGATCCGCATCCGGCGACTCCCGCCCGCCCATCCTGCAGGCCTTTGCGAGTCACCTGTGCGGCCATGAGGAACCAGAAAATTATGCGGATTTTCTGCGCCAGCGCGTCGAAACGAATTACCTGACCGCGGCCATCCTGCTGCCGGAACGCGACGCGGTGCGCATGCTGACCGAGGCCAAGTCGCTGCGCCGCATCTCCATGGAAGACCTGCGCGATGCCTTCTCGGTGTCGTATGAAACCGCCGCGCACCGATTCACGAACCTCGCCACGGCACGCCTCGACATCCCCGTGCACTTCATGAAGGTGCACGAGTCCGGCACGATCATCAAGGCCTATGAGAACGACTCCGTACGCTTCCCGAGCGACGCCCTCGGCGCGGTGGAGGGCGCGACGGTGTGCCGCACATGGACGGCGCGAACCGTGTTCGACGTGGCAGACCGCTTCAGTGCGTTCTACCAGTACACCGACATGCCTGCCGGAACCTTCTGGTGCACCTCGCGCATCGAGAAGGCGAAGGAGGGTGAGTATTCGGTGAGCGTTGGGGTGCCGTTCAGCGAGGTGAAGTGGTTCAGGGGCCGCGAGACCCCCAACCGTTCCGTATCGAAGTGCCCCGATGAGTCCTGCTGCCGGATGCCTCCCCGCAACCTCGCCGACCGGTGGGCGGCGAATTCCTGGCCGGCCGCACGCACGCCGACAAGCCTTCTGGCAGCGCTGCCCTCCGGAACGTTCCCCGGCGTCGACCAGACCGAGGTCTACCAGTTTCTCGAGACCCACTCCCCGAAGGAACATGCGACCGCCTGACGGCCGCGCCTCAGCGCTCGCATGTGACCGGTTCCAGCGAACAGATCCACCATGGTGCGAGCGTACAGTTGACGTGCGGGCCTAACCGGCACCGGCGTTCTTCTTGCACCGTGCACGGTAGTCAAGGCACTCTTAGGTACACGTAGGGTGAAACCTGGGGTCTCTTGCATGCAACCACTGGTTCCGGTTCAAGCCTTTCACTCAAACAAGGGGATGCGACGACCATGACAGCCGCCGAGACGCAACAGGGTCGCCAGATTTACAGCGCTGGCCCCCTCCCCCGTCGAGTGTGGCTTCCCGCCCTCAGCGTGATGGTGATCGGCACGATCGTGGTCGTGGCACGCGAGGCGGCTCCGCTCGGTGCCGGCGGGGATTGGCTTGTGCCAAGGATGCCTGTCGTCATGGCCATTGCACTCGTGTCGACGGCCTTTGCGGCCCTGCTCGGGATAACGGCCGGTGCACTCGCTGCGCACCACGGCCGAAAGGTGGACAGAGCTCTGTCGGTTGTCCTTCTCGCCGGGCACATCGTCCCCGCAGTGTGGGTTGCCATGGCTGTCTCTCCCCGGCTCGTAGGGCTTGCCTCCCCCCTTCCCTCCGTCGAGTACGTTGCCATCGGCGAGTCCCTCCCCGGCTGGTTGGCGTCGATCAGCGTGCCACTCATCGCACTGGCCCTGGGGTCAGCGGCCGCTATCGCCAGGCAGATCGCCGCCACCTCGCGCGATCTGCTTCAGTCTGACCTCGTGCGCACTCTGCGCAGCCGGGGTTTGCCGCGCGCGTATATTCTCCGCGTGCACGTCTTGCGCCGCTGCGTTCTGGCCCCTGCCCAACTGCTCGGCCTGCACTTCCTGGGGCTGGTCGGCGCCACGCTCGTGATGGATGCCGTCGTTGTGCAACGGGGCGGATCGTTCGCTTCGACCACTCTCAGCTCCTCCTCCGTCGTGATCACCCTCGCCGTGTTTGTCGCAGCCGCCATTGCCGTTGTGGCGGTCGGCCCGCTGCGGGGCGCTTGGATGGCAATCGTGCGCGCGCGGGAGCGTGCCGCATGAGAGGCGCGATGCCGTCATCTCGGGGCACTCTGCGTCATGCTGCGGCGCATCCGGTTGCCACCGTGGCACTGGTTGTGCTGGCGACCATGGTCATCGTGGCCGCGGCTGGGCCACTGCTCGCCGCAGGGCGGGCGCCTGACGACCAATTCCTACGATTGGCCCAGGGCACCCGCGAGGCCGTCGTCGGCGGTGTCACCGCCACCCTCGTTACCCTCTTCATTGGCACCGTGTGCGGCCTGCTTGCCGGGACGCACTCGGGACGGTTCGATGCCATCGCCGGCTGGATGGCGTATCTGACAGCCTCCGTGCCTGCCTTTATTTTTCTCGTGGTCGTGGTCGTGGTGTCGGACTCGAGCGATGGCCTCAACGGCGCAATGCTCATGGTCGGAGTGCTCGCGACGATCCCGTTATTCCTGCTTGTCCGCAGCGCGGTACGCGCCGTGCGAGCCTCTTCGCCGGGTGAACAAACGCGTGGCCGATGGGGCCTGACCACCGTGGGGCTCCTCGTGCGGTCTGTGCTTCCGGCGCTTCGCTCTCGGCTCATCGGACTGTCGTTACTTGTTCTGGCCGTCATGGTGACGTTCCGCACCTATCTCGGTTTTCTGGGGCCGGTCGATCCGGTCAGCCCCACGTGGGGCGCGATGCTGCGCAACTCCCTGCAGCACTCATCCACCGGAACCATGTCCGACTGGTCGCCCCTCGCGCTCCTGCTCCTGACGGCGGGGGCCGCCGCCGGGCTGGGATTTTCCATGCTTCCGACACCGACTAACGATCCGGCGCTGACGCTCCCTGCAGGATCCTCCGAGGACTGCCGCGTGCCGGCTCCGTCCGGTCCGGGGACATCCGAAGAACCTCTTCCGTCGACATGGTTTCGGTCATCTGCTCTTCTCGACGTTCGGGGACTTCGCATCGCGGTGGCGCCTGACACTCCTGAAATCGTGTCGGGGGTGTCCCTGACCATCGCCGCGGGACAGATCGTGGGACTCCTCGGGGGATCCGACTCCGGCGCCCTTGAGATCGCCCTCGCCGCGAGCGGCCTCCTGGCCCCGGCGACGCGCATTACCGGCGGGTCGATCCTGTTCAATGGTGTCGAGCTCGTTGGCCTGTCCGAGCGCGACGCAACGCGGCTGCGGGGCACGAACATCTCCTACATTCCACGCGCGCCCGCCGAAAGCCTCGACGGGGCATTCAGCATTGGTGACCACCTGCAGGCCCCGCTCCGAAAGACGCTTGGCCTCTCCCGAGCCGCATCCAAGCGACGGTCGTTGGAACTGCTTGACAAGGTGGGCTTCACCGATCCGAGAGCCACCTTCAGGCTCTTCCCGGATGACCTCACCCCGCTCATGGCACAACGGGTGTTGATCGCCGGCGCCATTTCGTGCGATCCGGCACTCCTGGTCGCCGACAACCCCACACTGGCACTGGACCCGGTCGACGTCATCGCGGTCATCGACCTCCTGCACAAGCTTCAGGATGAACTCGCGTTCACCCTGATGATCGTGACCGAGAGCGTCACGGTGCTCGCGGCAAGCTGCCGGCACGTGGCCGTCGTGCAGGCGGGAACGATCGTGGAGCATGCATCCGTGCCGGATCTGCTCGCGTCACCGCAGCACGACTACACTCGACGCCTGGTAGCCACAGCCGGGAGTGCCGGCCCTGCCTGGTTCCCGGTCACGTCGTGAATCGCGCCGCTTCGGCCAACTCGGGTTCGGGCCTGGTCGCGACGGCCTGGCTCGACTCGGTGTCGTTCGTCACCATGTTGCGCGCGGCCAAAATGTGCGCGCGCATGGCAACTTCGGCCCACACGCAGTCCCCTGACTCTAGCGCCGTCAGGATATCGCGGTGATGGTGGTTGCTCCGCGCCCGGTACTGGGCACCAGCGGCGCGAAACGTGCTCGCCATCAGGGGCACGCGAACCACCGATTGGGTGAGGGCCAGCAGCTGTGCGCTGTCGGCGGCGACGACGATCGTGTGATGGAACTGGGCGTTGAGGCGGGCCAGCGTCGCTATGCCCACGTCGTCAGTCGAGAGTACGAACTGTTCCATCCGCTCAATGAGCAGGGACAGGAGCTTCAGGTCGACCGGCTCGATGCGTGCGGCAGCGAGGCCCGCGGCGCGGCTCTCCAGCGAGGCCCGCACGAAGTACGTCTCCCGTATCTGCTCGCGCGACCAGGCAAGCACGGTGGCCCCCCGGTTGGGCACGAACTCCACCAGTCCCGCCGTGTCGAGCCGCCGAAGCGCCTCCCGCACGGGAGTGCGGCTCACGCCGAGTTCTTGGGCCAGCGCCTGTTCGCGCAGCGTCGCGTGTGCGGCAAGTTCGCCAGAGAGAATCCGCGCCCGCAGGATCTCGTATGCGACCTGACCACCGGTTTGTACCAATTCACCCTCGTTCATCTTTCGCCACCCCGTGCCCCCTTGCGTGCTGGCACCCCAATTGCCCATACGTACTGCACACGAATTCCACTCTGCCACATTCGAAAAATACTGCATGAGGGGTAGACATTTCCTAGTCTATCTGTACGGTCCTCGTCCCAGCCCCTGCCGTTCGACGCGCCGTGGGGTATCGTCGCCGTAGGGCTTCGTGCCCAGAGGCGACAGGGCTGTCACCGAACCGAGCCCACCGGCGTCGCCTCTCTTCTATGAAAGGACCGCCATGGCCACTCGTGAACTCCACAACTTCGTAAACGGCGACTACGCGGAGTCGACCGCGACCGATCAACTCGACATCATCAACCCGGCCACCGAAGACATCTACGCGACGACACCAGTTTCCACCGAAGCGGATGTCGCGACGGCGTATCGTGCGGCGGCCACCGCCTTTGAGACCTGGGGAGACACCACCCCAGGGGAACGCCAGCACGCGCTGCTTAAGTTCGCCAATGCCCTTGAGGGACGTTCCGAGGAACTGGCCGACGTGGAGAGCGAAAACACCGGCAAACCGCGCCCCGGCCTCGTAGGCGAAGAGGTCGACATGATGATCGATCAGTTGCGCTTCTTTGCCGGCGCCGCCAGGCTGCTTGAAGGCAAATCGGCCGGGGAGTATATGAAGGATCACACCTCGTTCGTGCGCCGCGAGCCGATTGGTGTCGTCGGCCAGGTGACCCCGTGGAATTACCCGATGATGATGGCGATGTGGAAGATCGCCCCCGCCCTCGCCGCCGGCAACACCATCGTGCTCAAGCCCTCGGACACCACACCGGTCTCGACGCTCCTCCTCGCCGAGATCGCCTCCGAGTTTCTGCCGGCGGGCACGTTCAACGTCGTCACGGGCAACCGCGATACCGGGCGCTCGCTCGTGACAAACCGCACCCCCCAGCTGGTGTCCATCACCGGCTCGGTGCGGGCCGGGATGGAAGTGGCCGGTGCAGCCGCCCTCGACCTCAAGCGCGTACACCTTGAGCTCGGAGGCAAGGCTCCTGCCATCGTGTTCAACGACGCGGACATTGCCAGCGCCGTGGAAGGCATCGTGGGCGCCGCCTTCTACAACGGCGGTCAGGACTGCACCGCTGCCACCCGCGTTCTCGTCCAAGAGGGCATCCATGACGAGTTCATGGCCGCTCTCGCCGCCCACGCGAAAGACAACGCACGCACGGGCGCACCGCGGGACGAGGGCATTCTCTACGGGGCCCTCTCCAGCGCTGACCAGCTCGGCCGGGTACAGGGCGTGATCGATCGCCTCCCCGACCACGCCACACTTGAGCTCGGCGGCCGGCGTCAGGGCACGCGCGGCTACTTTCACGAAGCCACGATTGTATCCAACCTGCTCCAGACCGACGAGGCCGTGCAGAACGAGATCTTCGGCCCGGTGATCACCGCGCAGAAGTTCACCGACGAGGCGCAGGCTCTCACCTGGGCGAACGATGTGCAGTACGGCCTCGCGTCATCCGTGTGGACCTCCAACCACGGCACGGCCATGCGCATGTCCAAGAACCTCGACTTCGGTTGCGTGTGGATCAATACCCACATCCCGCTCGTCGCCGAGATGCCGCACGGCGGCTTCAAACACTCCGGCTACGGCAAAGACCTGTCGATGTATGGCCTCGAGGACTACACCCGCATCAAGCACGTCATGAGCTACATCGGCTAGCGCCGCCGCACACAACAAAGCAGGGCCCGTCCGAAGACGGGCCCTGCTTTGTTGTGCAGCGAGCTACGGCGTGAGGGAGCTTAGAACGCGTTCACATCGAGCTGGATGGCGGGGCCGAAAGTGGTCGAAACGACGCCCTTCGTGATGTAGCGGCCTTTGGCAGAGCTGGGCTTGAGACGAACGACCTCTTCGAGGGCGGCTTCGATGTTCTCGTTGAGCTCCTCAACAGAGAAGCTCGCCTTGCCGACAACGAAGTGTACGTTGGCGTGCTTATCAACGCGGAAGGCGATCTTTCCACCCTTAATATCGGAAACAGCCTTCGCGACGTCGGGCGTCACGGTGCCGGTCTTCGGGTTCGGCATGAGGCCACGCGGGCCGAGTACCTTTCCGAGGCGTCCGACCTTACCCATGAGCTCCGGGGTGGATACAGCGGAGTCGAACGAGGTGTAACCGGCCGCTACCTTCTCGATGAGCTCGTCGCCACCAACCTCGTCGGCGCCGGCAGCGATAGCCGCCTCGGCCGCGGGGCCCGTTGCGAAGACGATGACGCGAGCGGTGCGTCCGGTGCCGTGAGGAAGAATCACGGTACCGCGAACCATCTGGTCGGCCTTGCGGGGGTCTACTCCGAGGCGGAGGGCGACCTCAACGGTGGAGTTGAACTTGGACGAGCCGGTCTCCTTGGCGAGAGCGACGGCTGCGGCCGGCGTGTAAAACGTGTCTGCGCCGATTTTCTCGGCAGAGGCGCGGTATGCCTTTGACTTAGTTGCCATGTGAAATCTCCTGTGTGTACTGAGGATGTGGTTTTCGTGAGCCTGGCTGGCTCTTCCACGACGTGCTACTTACTGAAGGCGCAAGTGCGCCAGGGGATGAGGCTTAGGCCTCGACCGTGACGCCCATGGAGCGAGCCGTGCCGGCAATGATCTTCGCGGCGGCTTCCATGTCATTGGCGTTGAGGTCAGCCATCTTCGTCTCGGCGATTTCGCGGATCTGTGCCTGCGTGAGCTTGGCGACCTTGACGGTGTGCGGGGTTCCGCTGCCCTTGGCAACTCCGGCCGCCTTCTTGATGAGCTCCGCTGCGGGCGGGGTCTTCAAAATGAACGTGAATGAACGGTCGTCGTACACGGTGATCTCAACCGGGATGACGTTTCCGCGCTGGGCTTCTGTTGCAGCGTTGTAGGCCTTGCAGAATTCCATGATGTTGACGCCGTGCTGACCCAGTGCCGGCCCGATGGGCGGTGCGGGGTTAGCGGCGCCGGCCTTGATCTGAAGTTTGATCAGACCTGTAACCTTCTTCTTCGGTGCCATTGTTCTTCCTTCTCTTTCGTTTCGAGCGGCCCCGAAGGGCTGCTCTCCCGGTGGCCCGGACGGGCCCCGGTGGTTTGGGGACTGAGCTACTGGAGCCTAGAGCTTGGTGACCTGATCGAAGCTGAGCTCGACCGGGGTCTCGCGCTCGAAGAGGGACACGAGCACAATGAGCTTGCCGCTCTCTGGCTTGATCTCGCTGATGGAACCGGGCAGGCCCGCGAACGAACCTTCCTTGATGGTGATCGTCTCGCCGATTTCGTAGTCGACCTCGGCAGCGACGACGCGCTGCGGGGACTTGCCGCTGTGCGCCTTGCCCTTTGCAGCAGGTGCTTCCTGAATCTCGACGAGACCCTTGAGCATGCCGAAAGCCTCCTCGAAACGCAGGGGGGTGGGGTTGTGGGCGTTACCCACGAAGCCCGTGACACCGGGCGTGTGGCGAACAACCGACCAGCTGTCCTCGTCGAGGTCCATGCGCACGAGCACGTAGCCCGGGATGCGGACTCGAGTGACCATCTTGCGCTGGCCATTCTTAATCTCGACGACATCTTCCATCGGAACCTCGACCTGGTAGATGAAATCTTCCATGGCCATGGACTGCTTGCGGTTCTCGATGTTCGACTTCACGCGACGCTCGAAGCCGGCGTAGGAGTGGATGACGTACCACTTGCCGGGCAGGAAGCGCAGCTCCTTGCGGAACGCATCGTACGGGTCGACCTCTGCGGGGGCTTCCTCGGAAGCCTCCTCGGTGACAATCTCTCCTTCGCCCTCGACGGCCGCAACCGAGGCATCCGCTTCACCAACAGAATCGATGTCGAGCGCGTCGTCGACGATTACGTCGGCTTCGGGATCGGACGAATCGGCAAGCGCGTCGAGGGCTGCATCGAGGTTGACCTCGACGTCGTCGTTCTCGTCGATGACGTGCAGGGCAGCGTGCTCGGCGGCCTCTACCGAATTCTCTTCGGCGGCGAGGGTGTTGCCCTCTTGTGCCTCATCGTCGTCGCCGGACTGCTCGGCGGCAGTGGCCCAGTCGACATCGTCATGCTTCGTCTCAGTCACTAAATCTCAATCCTTCTCTATTTCGCTTGCTTCGTCAGGAAACCCGCCGCTACGGCGTTGCCATGATGGGGTGCGGCAGCTCGAACGGTTACGGCGTGCCGAACATGTAGGTGACCACGAAGGCGAACACCCAGTCGAACGCGGAAACGATAACCATCATGATCACGACGAAAACGAGTACGACACCGGTGTAGCTGAGCAGCTCCTTACGGGTCGGCGTGACGACCTTGCGGAGTTCGGCGATGACCTGTCGGAAGAACAGGGACAACCGAGCGAAGGGACCGCGTTTGGATTCGCGGGCCATTCTTGCGTTCGCGACAACTTCCTCACCGGGTTCGTCGACAACTTTTCGGGCCACCTGTTACACCTTTCATGGGCCGATGGATTTACCACCGACTTGCAGGGCGGACAGGACTCGAACCTGCAACCTGCGGTTTTGGAGACCGCTGCTCTACCAATTGAGCCACCACCCTATGGAGTAAATTTCGCATGCCCCACCACACCAAAAAGGCGCAAAAAAGCATGGCAGAATTCAACTACCTCCACCAAGTCTAGGTGACTCGGGGCCGAGTGTAAAGTCGGGAGCCGTCGACGACGGGTTCGCCGCCAATTCGGGGCACCGCTCTGGCGTGCCTGCGCGGTGCCCCGTATGCTCGAAGCGTGAAACACGAACTCCAGCGGATTTCCACCCGGATCGGCTCCATTGCGGAGTCGGCGACCCTCAAGGTTGACGGGAGGGCGAAGGCATTGCAGGCCGCCGGGCGACCGGTGATCAGCTTCGCAGCCGGGGAGCCGGACTTTGTCACCCCCGCACACATCGTGGAAGCGGCCCTCGCGGCCGTGCACGATCCCAAGAACTACCGCTACACCCCGGCGGCCGGACTGCCGGACCTGCGCGAAGCCGTTGCGGCAAAGACCCTGCGTGACAGCGGGCTCTCCGTTTCACCGAGCCAGGTGGTCGTCACCAACGGCGGCAAGCAGGCCGTGTACCAGGCCTTCGCCACACTGCTCGATCCGGGCGACGAAGTGATCGTTCCCACGCCGTACTGGACCACCTATCCCGAGGCGATCCGGCTCGCCGGCGGTGTCCCCGTCAACGTCTTCGCTGGCAGCGACCAGGGCTACCTCGTCACCGTGGAACAGCTTGAGGCCGCACGAACCCCACGCACCAAGGTGCTGCTGTTCGTCTCGCCCTCCAATCCCACCGGTGCCGTGTATTCGCCGGAGCAGACCAAGGCCATCGGTGACTGGGCCGAGGAGAACGGCCTCTGGGTCATCTCCGATGAGATCTACCAGAACCTCGTCTACGACGGTATGCGCGCGGTCTCCATTGTCGAGGCCGTTCCCGCCCTCGCCGACCGAACCATCCTCGTGAACGGCGTGGCCAAGACCTACGCCATGACCGGGTGGCGCGTGGGCTGGATGGTCGGCCCCGCCGACGCCATGAAGGCGGCCGGCAACCTGCAGTCCCACCTGTCATCCAACGTGTCGAACATCTCGCAGCGCGCCGCCATTGCGGCCCTCAACGGTCCGCAGGACGCCGCCCGTGAGATGCACAGCGCATTCGACCGGCGCCGCCAGCTCGTCGTCGCCGAACTCAACAAGATCGAGGGCATCCTGACGCCCACTCCGCAGGGCGCGTTCTATGTCTACCCCGATGTGACCGGCCTGCTCGGCCGCGAGTGGGCCGGCGTCACGCCCACCTCGTCGCTCGAGCTCGCTGACCTCATCCTCGATAAGGCGGAGGTGGCCGTCGTGCCAGGGGAGGCCTTCGGCCCGAGCGGCTTCCTGCGCCTGTCCTATGCGCTCGGCGACGCCGCCCTGCTCGAGGGCGTACAGCGCCTGCAGCGCCTCTTCGCCTAACCCCCGAGTGAACCACTGGCGAGCGTCGCCGAATGGGGGCATTCTGTAGACATGGCATCCACGTATCCGGTGGTTGGTGTTCGGAACCTGCGTAAGTCGTACGGCACGGTTGCGGCCGTCGACGGGGTCAGCTTCGACATCGCCGCCGGGGAGACCTTCGCCCTGCTGGGGCCGAACGGTGCCGGCAAGAGCACCACCATCGAGATCCTCGAGGGCTACCGCGACCGCAGCGGGGGGCGAGGTGAGCGTGCTCGGCGTCGACCCGCACCCCAGAAACGTCGACGAGGTGATCGACGCGGCCGGCCTGCGCGAGAAGGCGAGAACTCGCATCAGCAAACTCTCCGGCGGCCAGCGTCGGCGAGTGGATGTGGCGCTGGGCATCATCGGACGCCCCGAACTTCTCTTTCTTGACGAACCGACCCCGGGGTTCGATCCCGAGGCCAGGCACCAGTTCTGGGCCCTCATCCGTGGGCTCAAGTCTGAGGGCACCACGATCCTGCTGACCACGCACTACCTCGACGAGGCCGCGCAGCTCGGCGATCGGGCCGGAATCATTGCCGGCGGCGAGCTCATCGACATCGGCACCATCGACCAGATTGGCGGGGCGCAGGCCAGAATTCCCCTCGTGCGCTGGCGAGACGCCTCCGGAGCGACGCGGCAGGAGCGCACCGCCGAACCCGCGCGCGTGGTGGCCACGCCTCGTGGAAAGCCTGGGCGGCGCGGAACCCCAGGATCTTGAGGTCATCCGCCCAAGCCTCGAGGACGTCTACCTCGCGCTCGTGCGCGATCACGACGCCCAGACCGACACGGCGCGCAGCAGGGCGGCGCTCGGCGACGGCGACGCGGCATCCACCCCACCGGCGAAGGAGGAGACCGCATGAACGTTCTCGCTCTCGGCCTGTCGCGAATCGGCTACGAGACGCGGGTGTATTTTCGTTCGCCCGACACCCTGTTCTTCACGTTCTTGTTCCCGTTCATCATGCTGGGCATCTTGACCGCGGCGTTCAGCGCGGCGGGTAACTTCGGGACAAACCCTGACGGGACCGGCGGCGTGAGCGCTGGCGCGTATTTTCTGCCCGGCATGCTCGCGGCCGGGATGCTGCTCTCCGGCGTGCAAAACCTCGCCGTGGACATTGCGGGCGAAAAGAGCGATGGAACCCTCAAGCGGCTCGGCGGCACACCGCTCTCGCCGATAAGCTACTTCGTCGGGAAGATCGGACAGGTTTTCGTGACCGGCGTCCTGCAGGCAGGACTGCTGCTGCTCGTGGCGCGGTTCGTACTCGCGATCTCACTGCCGACCGAGTCCGAGAAATGGCTCACCTTCGCGTGGGTGTTCATTGTCGGCATGATCACCTCGGCGTTTCTCGGCATAGCGCTCTCAGCCGTTCCCCGTTCCGGCAAGAGCGCCACGGCCGTCGTCATTCCGATTGTGCTCGTGCTGCAGTTCATCTCGGGCGTCTATCTGCAATTCACCAACCTGCCGGAGTGGATGCAGCACCTCGCGAGCGTGTTCCCGCTCAAGTGGATGGCCCAGGGTATGCGCGCCGTCTTTCTCCCCGAGGACTTCGCGGCCGCCGAGCAGACCGGCACGTGGAACCTGGTGGGCGTGGCCCTGGCCCTCGGTCTCTGGCTCGTGGTGGGTCTCGTGCTCAGCCGCGTGACGTTCCGCTGGATCCGCAAGGACACGTAGTTACCGCCGGCTGAGAGGCCACAGGTTGAATTTGGGCCTGCTCCTCGTTGGCGGCATCGCCTGGCTCATCGTCTCTCTGGTGCGCCGCGATCGCGAGGCCGACCTCGCCATCCCTCCGTCCCGTTTCGGCTCCGGCTTCGGCTCCGGCTCCGCGGGAATCGGTAGAGGGGCGGGTTCGGCACCTGCTTCTTCTCCCGCGGCTTCCTGTGTCGGCACACCTGAAACGAACGCCCCTGCTCGGCGGGGTGATCGTCCTCGGTCTCGGCCTCGGCCTCATTGCCGCCGGGATCGCGGCCCCCGCCCGTCGCGCAGGCTAACCGGGCCGCCGGGTGACGCGTCCCTGCGCCACGGTGACCTACAGTTCGAGTCCCACCAGAACGGGCTCAGGCTGCAGGTTCACGCCGAATTCGGCCTGCACCCGGCCGAGCACGTAGCGCGCCAGCTCGGCGATGTCCGCGGCGGATGCCCCGCCCGTGTTGGTGAGCGCGAGCGTGTGTTTGCTCGACACGGCGGCCCGGGAGCCGGGCAGGTGAAAGCCCTTGCGCACCCCCGAATTCTCGATCAGCCACGCGGCGCTGAGCTTGACGGGACGCGGGTCTCTGACCCCCGGCATCGGCCCGACACCGGCGTACTCGTCAAGCGGAATGATCCGGTCGGGCAGCTCAGGTTCCAGCACCCACCGGGGAGCCGTCGCCGGCAGCGTGCGAGCGAACTGCTCGGTCACGATCGGGTTCGTGAAGAACGAGCCGGCGCTCGCGGTGTCTGGGTCGTTCGGGTCAAGCACCATGCCCTTGGCCGCGCGCAGCCCGAGCACCGTGTCCCGCACGGTCGCAAGCGGCACACGGTCGCCCGGTTGCACGCCGAGGGCAACGGCCAGCTGCGCGTACGCCACCGGCTGGCTGAGCGCCGACCCCAGAACGTAGGCCTCGGCGCGGGTATCCCGCAGCCCCAGCTCGATTGCCACCACGATTCCGCGCAGTCCCTGCTTGAGCGCGGACGTGCGGTAGCCGAGTTCCAGCTCCGCGGCATCCATGCGGCGCACCTCTCCCGTCTCGTAGTCGAGAAAATCCACGGCCAGGAGGCTGTCGGAGAGCTCCTGCCCGTAGGCGCCAATGTTCTGCACCGGGGCCGCGCCGCTCGATCCGGGGATTCCGGAGAGCGCCTCGATGCCGGCCCAACCCTGCTCCACGGTGTGGGCGACGAGGTCGTCCCACGGCTCCCCGGCCTGCACGCGCAGCCGCACGAGCCCGTCGCCCGCATCCGCGAGAACCTCGATGCCGCGGGTGAGCACGCGAATGACGATCCCGTCAAAGCCCTCGTCGCTCACCACCGTGTTCGAGCCGCCTCCGAGCAGCATCCACTCTTCATCGATTCCCCACACGACCAGTGCCTCGTTGATGAGCGCCTGCTCGGTCGCGGGCGCCACCATGGCGCTCGGCGGGCCGCCCACGCGCATGGTGGTGAGCTCGGAGAAGGCAAGGGGCTCGATCATCGAAGATTCCAGACGTTGTGACACGGGTTCGGGCAGGTAGACGCTAGGCGAAACTGACGCGGGCCTGTGCCTTACCAAGCACGGTCTGGTCGTTGAACGTCACGGTGAGGTCGATGCGCGCGATGCGGGCATCCGCGTCGAGGGCACCAACCTTGGCCGCCACCGTCACTTCGGCGCCCGTCAGCGGGTCGACGAACACCGGGCGCGTGAAGCGCACCTGGTAGTCGACCACCCGGGCCGGGTCGCCAGCCCAGTCGACGACGGGCTGCACTGCGAAGCCCATGGTGAGCATCCCGTGCGCGAGAACGCCGGAGAGCCCCACCGACACGGCGACATCGTCACGGTAGTGAATGGGATTGAAGTCACCGGATGCCCCGGCGTACCGAACGAGGGAATCGCGCGTCAACGAGAAACTCGCGGTGGCCACGACGTCGCCGACGCTCAGTGAAGCGAAATCGGGGTTCATTCGTCTCCCCTGACGACGAGGGTCGAGGTTGCGGTGACCACGTGGTCGCCCGCCGCATCGACGATGGTGGACACGGCCGTCACCATGGCGTGACCGCCGAGGGACTTGATGCTCGTGATAGACAGCGTGGCGGTGAGCTCGTCGCCGGCCACGATGGGTCGCGTGTAGCTGAATCGCTGGTCGCCGTGCACGACACGACTGAAGTCAATGCCCGCGTCGGGTTCGGCGAGCAGCTGGGCGAGAGTTGCCTCCTGCACGACCACGGCGAACGTGGGCGGCGCCACGACATCGGCGTGGCCGGCCGCGCGGGCCGCCAGCGGGTCGTGGTTGATGGGATGGGTCGCGAACACGGCGCGGGAGAACTCGCGCACCTTTTCACGGCCAACGAGATACGGCGCGACGGGCGGAAAGACACGCCCCTGCAGGTCTGGGTTTACTGACACGCCTACGAGTTTAGGTGCGCCCGGACCACGACCAGCTGATTCCCGGGCTGATCGTGCACACTGGTATACGTGCAATTTAGCTTGGTTCGTTTCTCATCCCCCGAAGTAGCCCCTCTCCTGGCGGGTCTCCGCCTCGAATACAACTCGCGTTACGGTGCGGGCGCCGGTGACTCGACCGAAGATGTTCCGGCCGAAGAATTCGAGGCGCCGAACGGTGGGTTTCTCGTGCTGCTCGACGGCGAGCACACCGTCGCCGGCGGCGGCATCCACCGTTTTGACGCCGAGACCGCCGAGATCAAGCGCATGTGGACCAACCCCGACTACCGCCGCCAGGGCCACGCAAGGAGCATTCTCCGTGCCCTCGAAGCCCTCGCCGGGCGCCTCGGTTTTGCCCGCGTGCGCCTCGAGACGGGATACGCCCAGCCCGAGGCCCTCGCCCTGTATCGCAGCCTCGGCTACCGGGACATCGGGAATTACGGCATCTTTGAGAACGCCTCGGGGTTCGAACGCACCTTGTCGGAACCGGAGGCGGCAGTTGTAACGGATGCCGCGGCATCCGTTACCGCCTGAATCTTCCCTGAACCCCGCCAATATTCGTTGTTGGCGCCCTCAGTTGGTACCGTTAATACAAATGCGCAAGAATTCGTCTTCAGAACCCGTCGTTCCCATCGATCTCCCCATTGCCGACCGCATCGCTGCGGCGGTCAAGCGGTACGGAGAGCCTGCGGTCATCGACCGTTCCATTGCCCTGCTCAAGGGCGACAACGCGGGTGAAGACTTCTTGCTGTACGTGGGCGGCGAGCATGCCCAGGGCATCCTGGATGGCGCTCCCTCACTGTACTGGCCGGAGCTGTGGGGCGCTCGCGCTCTCATGTATGTGTGGAGCGAGTCGGCCAACGAAACCGTCATTGGCGGTCTTGACAACCAGTCCTGGCGCGTCCGCGAAATGTGCGCCAAGGTGATTCTGCTGCGCAAGCTGCACGCCCTCAAGCGACTCACTCGCCTCACCACCGACGAGACCCCCCGCGTACGCGCCGCCGCCGTGCAGGCCCTGGCCGCGCTCGGCACCGTGGAGCACCACTCGTGGATCGTGGCGCGTCTGCGCGACCCCGACAAGGAGGTGCGCCGCGCGGCCCAGCAGTCCCGCGATGCGCTCACCGCGCGTCTCGGCCTGCCGACCGCACCCGACTCGCACACGCCTGCCGCCGAGGCAGAGAGCGTCGAGGCCGCAGTGGACGCTGCTGACGTCGAGGCCAACATCGCCGACGCCGCCGAGGAACCCGACGCCACCTAACGCGGCGCAGCGTGCGCCCTTCGCACGCTACGTCGCCATGGGAGACAGCTTCACAGAGGGCGTTGGCGACGAGCTCCCCTCTGGAGAGCTGCGCGGGTGGGCCGACCTGGTCGCGCTCGGGCTCGCCGTGGCATCCGCTGCGCCCGTCGAGTACGCGAACCTCGCCATTCGCGGCAAGCTGCTGCGCCCGATCGTCGACGGCCAGCTGGATCCGGCGCTCGCGCTCGGCCCCGACCTGTTGAGCATCTGCGGTGGCGGCAACGACGTGATGCGCCCCCGGGTGGAGATCCCGGCCGTGGTCGACCTTCTCGAGAGTGTAGTCGACCAGGCGCTGGAGCGCGGCGCGCACGTTCTGATGCTCACCGGCGGCAACCCCACGCGGCACCTGCCGCTCGGCTCCCTCATTCAGCGCCGCGGCGACAGGCTCGCCGATGCGGCCCGGGAGCGGTTCACCCGCCCGGGTGTCACGTACGTGGACAACTGGGTCGATCCCGAGCTCGCGCTGCTGCGGTACTGGTCGTCCGATCATCTGCACCTCAATGCGCGCGGGCACGCGCGGGTCGCCTCCAACGCGCTCACTGCCCTCGGCTTGCCTGTCCCCGGTGAGTTCGTGGAGGGCGCGTCTGGGCCCACTGCGGCGACCCGGGTGCGCACGCCCGCCTACTACCGGGAACACGTGCTGCCGTGGATCGGCCGCCGCCTCACCGGACGCTCCTCCGGAGACGGTCGCAGCGCCAAGCGCCCCGCCCTCGTTCCCGCGCAGCCCCCCACCTCTCCGCCACGGCCCGACGCCGGCCGGTAAACACCGCAACCCGAGCGGGAGAGCGTGAACGGCGCGCGTCGAGGCACACCGAGCGGGCTACGGGCGGCGGAGCAGCGCGCCCTCATGGCGGCAGGTTGCAGCCGCCGTGCGCATGGCATCGGCCAGCAGCTCCTGCCAGGCACCAGCATCCTCGGGAACTCCACGGGTGACGATGGTGGCAACGGATGCCGCGAGCGTTGCGTCGCCCGCGCCCATCGTGTCGATCACGGCGCCCGGAAGCTCGGCAATGGGCTCGCTCACCTTCCTGCCGTCCCGCTGGGCGATCAGGGCGCCGTTGCGCCCCGCCGTCGCGAGGACCGTACTGGTTCCACCGTCAAGGAGGCGCACGGTGAGGTCGGCGAGCGACGTGTCGTAGAGCATCTCGGCGTCTTCGTCCCCCACCTTCGTGAGCAGGCTGCGCGCGGCAAGCGCTTCAAAGTTGCGCACGAAGCGGGGGCCGTCGTGGAGCATGCCGGCGCGAGGATTCGGGTCGATCACGAGCCGATGCTCCGGGTCGGCGACGCTCGCCGCGAGCGCTTCGGTCTGCACGGTGTCGTCGAACGGAAAACAGCTGACCACAATGAGTGCCGCGGCGGCGAGTGCCGCGCGTTCCGCCAGCCCGAACTCGATGCGGCGCGCTTTCGCCGCGTCGTTGAAGTAGTAACGGGGCTCACCGTCGGCGCGGTCGGACACCGCTCGCGACGAGCCCCGCGGAGCCGGCGTCGCCAGAAGCTCCACGTTGTGGTCCGCGAGGAAGGAGCGAATGACCGCGCCATCCGCATCGTCACCGAGCATCGCGATCAGGGTGGTGGGAACCCCGAGCACCGCGAGGCCCACCGCCACGTTGAGTGCGGCACCGCCGGGGAACTGCCGCGTCGTCTCTGAGCCGCGGAGTTCATCGATGAGTGCGTCGCCGACAACAACAACCCGGGCGGGGGCACTTGTTGACGCGGTGTGGGTCTGGTCAAGCATGGTGTCTGTTCTCTCCCGTGCCGAGAGCCGGGACCCGGTCGACACGATGTAAGCGCTCATGGCTTGCAGAATAAACGCGGAGACGGCCCCACGTCGACCCATCTTCGCACGCTCGGACGCGGTGGGGCGGCTCGGCTTCCCGGCCGCCCCACCGCGATCACGGCTATTTGCGGCGCCCCGAAATAGCCCGGAACAGGAAGGCGATAACAGCGACAGCCACGAGGAAGAGTCCCACGTAGAGCAGGAACTGCAGGGATTGCACGAAGCCTCCCGTAATGAGCAGGAGGACAGCCACGATGATGACGATGATCAACAGGAGATTCACGAAAAAGACCTTTCCTTAGCATGGGGGATTCCGCGTTGAATGAGCATAACGCTCCGGGCGGGGTCTGGGCGGTACGGCGCGCAAGCCTATTTGTCTCGGCGCTCACGCGGCGACGGCGGGCAGCGGATGCCACGAAGCCACGGCATCCGCCGCCTGGGGCGCTCCATCAGTGCAGGAGATCCGTACTAACCTCAGCCTTATCGTGATCGTGATCAGCAGCTCATCCGGTCGATCAGGCCCAAACCGGGAAGAATGACCTTGAGATACAACGGAGAAGAATCGAGACTGGGATTGTGAAATCTCGAACCGCACCATCCGGCCCGGCGGCGACGCCCCCGTTGTGGCACAGTCTCGCCTCGGACGCGGTCTTCGCGACGCTGTCCTCTTCCCCGGCCGGGTTAAGCGACACCGAGGCCGCACGCCGGCTGGCGGATGTCGGCGCAAATGAGTTTGCCGTCACCCCGGTCACACCCTGGTGGCGGGTGTTGCTGCGCCAGTTCATCAGCCCACTGATTGCCATCCTGTTGGTCGCCGCGATTGTCAGTCTCCTCCAGGAGCACTACGTCGACTCAGTGGCCATCATGCTGATCCTCGCAATCAATGCCGCCCTGGGCTTCGTGCAGGAAAGCAAAGCGGAGCGGGATGTGCGCGCCCTGCAGTCGTTCTCCGCGCCCTACTGTCGGGTCGTGCGCGACGGCACGGAACGGGTGCTTCCCGGACGCGACCTCGTCCCCGGTGACGTCGTCCTGTTGGAGAGCGGTGAACGAGTTCCCGCCGATCTTCGCCTCTTCGCCAGCAACGCACTTCAGGTGGACGAATCGATGCTCACCGGCGAATCTTTCGCGGCGACCAAGCACACCGATCCGCTTGCCGAGAATGTCGTCGACGCGGACAAAACCAATGTTGCGTTCAGCGGCACGTTCGTGGGCAGCGGTCGAGGACGAGGGGTCGTTATCGCCACGGGTGCCGACACCGCTCTGGGTGAAATCAACACACTCATCCAGGTCCCGTCCACACAAACACCGCTCCAGCTTCTGACCCGCTCCCTGGAGCGGCGCATTGGTGCGGCTGTACTCGGCGCCCTGGTGTTCATCTTCATCGCGGGCATCGGTCTCGGCCATGACGCGGCAACACTGTTCCGCACGGCCGTTGCGTTGGCCGTCGCCACGATCCCCGAGTCCCTGCCCATCGTTCTGACCGTGGCCCTCAGCGTCGGCGTCTCCCGCATGGCGAAACGTAACGCGATCATCCGCATCCTGCCCGCCGTTGAAACCCTCGGATCAACCAATGTGATCGGCTCGGACAAGACCGGGACCCTGACGGAGAACCAACTAACCGTGGAGAGGGTCTGGACCACGGCCGGCCTGCTCAATATCGTCTCCGATGATGACGACGGCGGAACGAAAGACCCGACGCTGGTCCGCGCGGTCCTCCGAGCAGGTGCCCTGACCAACGAAGCCACCCTCTCGGCGGAGGAAGGAAACGACGAGTACTCCGGCGACGCCGTCGACGCCGCCATGGCCAAGGTCGCCGTGGACCGGGGCTCCATCACTGTTCGCGAACGCACCGCCCCGGCGGTGGCACACCAACCCTATGAACCGCAGCTACGGTACTCACAGACAATCCACGCAGACGAACACGGACGCCGGATCCTCTACGTCAAAGGCTCCCCGGAGGCCATCCTGGCCGCTTCCGCGGCCGTGGCCCAGGAGGGGGGCGACGGACCCCTCGACGAATCCCTGATCCACGCGGCCAATGTGGAGATGGGGGCGGAGGGCCTGCGGGTCATTGCCACCGGCTCGCGCGTCGTTGGAGATGACGAGCGATTGGTCCTACCGTTGCCGCCGCCGTCCGGACTCACCTTCCTGGGGCTGGAGGGCATGACCGACCCGCCGCGGGACGGCGTGGCCGAGGCCATCCGGCGATGCCAGCAGGCCGGAATCACGGTCAAGATGATCACCGGTGATCACCCGGTGACCGCGACGGCCATCGCCGAGCGGTTGGGTCTGGCGTCTGGAAAACAGGCACTGACCGGGGCCGAAATGACGGGCCTGGACGACCATATGCTGTCTGCGCGTCTGGCGGAAACCAACGTGGCGGCCCGGGTGTCCCCCGAGGACAAGCTCCGGATCGTCAGGGTCCTGCAAAGCACCGGTCAGATCGTGGCCGTCACGGGTGACGGTGTCAACGATGCCCCGGCGCTGAAGGCAGCGGCGATCGGAGTGGCCATGGGCCGGTCGGGGACCGACGTCGCCCGCGAGGCCGCGGACCTGGTGCTGACCGACGACAACTTCGTCACCATCGTGCATGCCGTCGAAGAAGGCAGGGTCACCTTCGCCGCCATCCGAAAAACCACCTTCTTCCTGCTCTCCACCGGCGCTGCCGCCCTCGTGGCCGTCACCCTCAGCGTGTTCGCCGGAACTCCACTGTTGTTCCTTCCGGTGCAGATGCTGTGGATGAACGTGGTGACCAACGGCGTCCAGGACATCGCTCTGGCTTTCGAACCGGCGGAAGGAGACGAACTCACCCGCCCTCCTCGGCCTCGTTCCGAGGGACTCCTCTCCCGCACGCTCTGGTTCCGGGCGGGGATCACGGGAGCGTGGATGGCGCTGGCCGTGCTCCTGAGCTTCATCGTGGAGCTGCACGCAGGCAGCTCGGAGGTGCACGCGCGCACCGTAGCGCTGACCATTTTCGTGATGCTCAGCTTCTTTCAGGTGTTCAGTGCCCGCGCGGAGCACAAGTCACTCTTCCAGCTCCGGCTTCTCGCCAACAAACCGTTGCTCTACACGTCCCTGGGTGCTCTCCTGGCCCACTGGGCAGTGATGACCTGGCCCGTCTCTGCCCAGCTGCTCGGGCTCACTCCCCTAACCGCGTGGGAGTGGCTGCTGTGCATCGGGGTCGGTTCAACCGTGCTGATCATCGTCGAGGCAGAGAAGGCGGTTCGCCGCTGGTCGCGCCGGCACCACCCCGACACGGACGAAACCTGATGGCTTAAAGCAGGAGCGCCAGTAAACTCGGAAAAAATCGAGACACGCCCCGTATCCCGACTGAAGTGACGGCGTGTCGCGAAAAGTTCCGAGGTTACGCTCCGCTGCCCAAGCGCGCGGGCGGCGTCTGCGGGCAAGGAAAAGGCCCGGAAGTCTGAGACGTTCCGGGCCGTTTGTAGCGGGAGCGGGAATTGAACCCGCGACACCACGATTATGAGCCGTGTGCTCTAACCAACTGAGCTACCCCGCCACGGGCTTGTCTGCGGCTAGCGCTTACAAGCCTGAGCCCCCTGTGGGAATCGGACCCACTACCTCTTCCTTACCAAGGAAGTGCTCTACCAATGAGCTAAGGGGGCGGAGCTTCCAACTTCGAAGCAGCGCCGCATTTTGGCAACCTGATCAGATTATCACCTGTTTGGGCCTCGCGGTGACACCCGGGATACGATGAACAGCATTGGCACGGAATCAGGGGGGAACCGCGTGGCTCGAATTCTTATTGGCACGCTGCCCACAACCGGTCATGTGAGACAGGCCTCGGCTCTTGCGCGCGCCCTCAGCGCAGCCGGGCACGAGGTGGCGTGGTACACCGGATCGGCCTTCGTCGACCTCGTTCGCGATTCCGGCGCCACCTTTCATTCCATGTCGACCGCGATCGACCTGGACGACGATGTCGTTCAGCAGATGCACATCACGTCGGCCAGAAAGCCTGGGTTCGCCTCGATGAAATGGGCTCTTCTGAACCTCTTCATTGCTCCGATTCCGGAATGGTTCGCCGAGATGGATGAGATCGCGAAGAACTTTCAACCACACATCATCGTCGTGGAGCACACCTTCATGGCCGGACTCTTCCTGGCCGAGAAGCGGGGGCTTCCGAGCGTGGCCTTCTCCTCGACTCCGCTCAACATGCCCAGCACCGACACCGCACCCTTCGGCGCCGGTCTGCCCCCTGGCCGTTCCACGGTCGGGCGGGCTCGCAATCGTATTTTGAACGCATCCGTTACCCGGTGGGTCTTGGGTGAGCCGCAGGCGGCAGCGAACGCCGTGCGTCGAACGCTGAGCCTGCCGGAGCTCTCAAGCTCTTTCATGAATTGGGGCGTGGAGCTGTCGACGCGCTTTCTTGCCGCGACCATTCCGGATTTTGAATACCCACGGTCAGATCTCTCGTCGCGCGTTGAGTTCACCGGTGCTCTGATTCCGCCGGAACCGGTCGACTGGCACCCCCCGGCCTGGTGGGGAGACATCGCTGCCGCCCGCGACGATGGTCGCCCGGTCGTTGTCGTGACCCAGGGCGCGACCGCTCGCGAACCACGCAGACTCCTACTGCCGGCCGTAGCGGCGCTGGCCACGCAAAACGTGCTCGTGATCGGCACGACCGGCGGCCCCGATCCCGAGCGCGTGTTCCCCGCCTCCCAACGCCCGGATAACTTCCGACTGGCACGTTTCCTGCCTTTCGAACGCCTCCTGCCCTCTGCCGACCTCCTGGTGACCAACGGGGGCTACGGCGGAGTGCAGCATGCGCTCTCCCTCGGGATTCCCCTCGTCGTTGCCGGAAACAGCGAAGACAAGATGGAGGTCAACGCCCGCGTGGCGTGGAGCGGAGCCGGTATTTCCCTCGGCCGTCGAGACCCGAGCGCCGACCAGATCGGCCGCGCGGTGGAGTCCGTTCTGACCAACCCACAGTATTGGTACCGGGCGCGCGAACTCCAGAACGCCTACGCCCGCCTCCCCGGCACGAAACTCGCCGTTGACGCCATCGTCTCCGCCGTCACCGACGGCAAATAGCCAGGCTTCTACGGACATGGAGCCCCACCGCTCAAGGCCGCGGAACCGTTGCTGACGAAGTTGCCGAACCAGTCGCGCGCCACAATCGTCATGTCGGGCCTGTGCCGGGTAACCTCGGCGATCAACCACTCCTGGCGTTTGGCGACGTCTTTCTGCACGAGCGTGACTTTTACCCCGGATTCCTTCGTGAATTCTGCGGCCGCATCCTCGAGCCGGCCACGCGGTCGGCGTCGCCCCCAGACCGTGAGTGCACTTCAGCCGGTGTCCGTCCTCTCCTCAGCTCCTCCGGTCGAGCAGCCGATGAGGGCGAGTGATGCCGCCACGGCCACGGCTCCGAACGTCAGCAGGCCTTTCCGAGTCGATGTAAGCGCTTACACGTGCGGTTCGATGACATAGCATTAAGCAATGACAGGCACAGTAGTTTCAGACCCCGCCGTGATCGGCTCCACGACGGTGGGCAGCGAATGGTGGCGCACCGCGGTGATCTACCAGATCTACCCGCGGTCCTTCGCCGACGGTAATGGCGACGGCATGGGTGACCTCGCTGGCATCCAGCGGCGCCTCCCCCAACTGCGCGACCTCGGCATCGACGCCGTCTGGCTCTCGCCTTTCTACACGTCTCCGCAACGCGATGCCGGCTACGACGTTGCCGACTACTGTGACGTCGACCCCCTCTTCGGCACGCTCGACGACTTCGACGCCATGCAGAACGCGGCGCATGAGCTCGGCATCCGCGTGATCATCGACATTGTCCCCAATCACTCGTCGAGCGATCATGCCTGGTTTCAGGCCGCGCTCGCCTCGGCGCCTGACAGCCCCGCACGTGGTCGGTACATTTTCCGCGACGGACAGGGTGACAGCGGCGAGCTACCCCCGAACAACTGGGAATCCGTCTTCGGCGGACGCGCATGGACCCGTATTGTTGAAGCCGACGGCACCTCCGGCCAGTGGTATCTTCACCTGTTCGACAGCACCCAGCCGGATCTGCACTGGGACAACCCGTGGGTGCGCGAGCAGTTCCGGTCGGTGCTGCGATTCTGGCTCGACCGGGGCGTCGACGGCTTTCGGGTGGACGTTGCCCACGGAATGATTAAGGCCGCCGGGCTTCCCGACTACACGCCACCCGCCGAGGGCGGCAGCATGGGCGGCGGCTCCGCCACGCTCGAGCCCGGCATCAGCGTCGAACCGCCCGCGACGCCGCCATTCTGGGCACAGGACGGCGTGCACGAGATCTACCGCGACTGGCACACGGTGCTCGCCGAGTATCCGGGCGACCGTGTGCTCGCCGCGGAAGCATGGGTCGACCCGCTCACCGAGGTGGCCAAATGGGTGCGACCAGACGAGATGCACCAGGCCTTCAACTTCGCGTACCTCGAGACCCCCTGGAACGCGCCCCGGTTGCGTCGCGTTATCGATGATTCCCTCGCCGCCTTCAGCGCCGTCGGCGCCCCGAGCACGTGGGTTCTTTCCAACCACGATGTCGTTCGCCACGCGTCTCGTCTTGCCCTGGGCGCCGAGAACCTGCAGGGCCACGGCATCGGGCCCAAGACGGCTGGCCTGCCGGACACGGCCGTTGGCCTGCGACGCGCTCGCGCGGCGTCTGCGCTCATGCTCGCCCTGCCGGGTTCGAGCTACATCTATCAGGGGGAGGAACTTGGCCTGCCAGAGGTTATTGACCTCCCCGATTCGGCGCGGGAAGACCCCACCTGGTTCCGCACCGAGGGTGAACGGTACGGTCGAGACGGATGCCGTGTGCCGATCCCGTGGGAATCCACCGCGCCCTCCTATGGTTTCGGCGCATCGGGCGCGAGCTGGCTGCCCCAACCGGATGCCTGGGCTGAACTCGCGCGGGACCAGCAGCAGGGCACACCCGGCTCCACCCTTGAGCTCTACACGCTCGCTCTCCGCCTGCGCCGCGCTCACGCCCTCGGTCTCGGCTCGGTGAAGTGGCTGCCCGGGTTCCCCGAGGAGGTCGTGGCGTTCCGTTCCGGAGACGTGACGGTCGTTGCCAACACGAGTGCGGCATCCGTGCCCCTGCCGGATGGCGACGTCATTCTGACGAGCGAACCCCTGACGGCCCGCACACTGCCGGGAGACACGACCGTCTGGCTGCGCTGACCCGCGCCAGTGTTTCACCGGGTGCATGCCAGTGCACTCGGTGAGACGCGCATCCGGCCGGCTTGGGCCGGCCGAAGTCCGACCAGGCCAAACGTTGAAGAGTGAGCCGCGAGCGGCCGCGTCAACGCTCGGTCGTGTGGGCGCTAGTTCGTGTGGGCGCTCGGTCGTGTGGGCGCTAGTTCGTGTGGGCGCTAGTTCGTGTGGGCGTAGAGCCACTTGAGCGGGTCCACCTTGGTGCCGCCTTTGCCACCCTCGCGGATCTCGAAGTGCAGGTGCGGACCGGTCGACATTCCGGTACTGCCGGTCTTGCCGATGACCTGGCCCACCTTGACGACGTCACCCTTCTGGAAGTTCATCGAGCCGTGGATCATGTGCGCGTAGACGCTCGACACGAGCTTGCCGTCGATCATGTGGTCAATGACCATGTGCACGCCGAGGCTGCCTTCACCGTCTTGGGCGAGGCTGACCACGCCATCCGCTATCGCCTGGATGGGGGCGCCGACGCCCGGGTTGAAGTCCTGGCCTCCGTGGTTCGCGGAGCAGCCGGCGCAGTTACGCGGGCCCTTCTGGTCACCAATGTGCACACCAACGGCAAAGGGCCACTGGATCGTGCCGTTGGGGTTGTTGGTGAAGGTCGCTTCCATTCGAATACCGCTCGCGGCAGCGACCTCCGCGATGGTGCTTGACGAGTAACCGTCGCGTTCCACCGTGATGGTATCGCCGCCGGCGATATCGAGTGTCTGCACGCCCTCCATGCTGGGACGCGAGGCGGCCTGAGCGGATGCCCGCACCTCGGCCGTCGACAGCAACGCTTGCGCGGGCAGCGAGGTCGAGACGGCCATCAGGGCTACAAACCCCATGGCGGCGACGGTCATGCTCGTCGTCGCGAACTTGCGCATGCGGTCACTCACGGGCTGGGCCCGCGGTGCGATGCGCGGAGGCGTCGTGGCGGGAACAAAGCGACCCCTCGGGGCGAAGGCCCCTGTCGCAGCGCCAGACTCCGCGCTGGCCGCGACCTCCGTGCGCGCCCGCTTCGGACCAGCCGTGCGGGCCTCGGCGTCGCGGCGGAGCTGCGAGCGCGTGGGAATCGGAATCGACATTGTCGACGTCGGCGCATCGGACAGGAGCAGGCTCGTGTGCGATTCACGTTCTTCATCGGCAGCGGGGGCCGCAATGACCCGATCGGACTCAGTGACGATGGCGACAACGAGGCTGGGCTCGGCCAGCTCGTTCACGATGACGGACTCGGTGGCCGCGGTCAGTTCTGCGTCGGCGCTGGGAACGATGCCTGCCGGAACGTCGACGGGCTCGGCTTCGGCGGCGGCCCGGCGTTCACGCTCGCGCAACTCGCGGCGAGTGAGGGGAAGAGCGGGGTCTGTGGTGTCACTCGAGTCAGGCACGAGGGCAGCTGACGGGGAGGAGTGACGTGACAAAGGGGCTCTTTCTGTGCGGCGGACTGGCATCCGTTGCTCGTCTTAGCCGCAATGGAATGTAACGAATCGGTCAAGGCTAACCCGCGCAGCCCCAAAAGGCACGCTCAGACTCCGAGTACACCCCCCGAACCGCCGGACACATCACGACGATTCCTGATCTAACCGGGTGAAAAGCTGTTCTAGGAGTGGCACAAACTGATCGTAGAGGTCTGGGGCGGCGGCGACCAGCAGGTCGATTCCCTCGGTGTTCTTGCCGAAAGCCCCCACACGGGCACCTGCCTCCCGCGCAATGAGAGCACCCGCCGCGTGGTCCCACGGGTGCAGACCGCGCTCGTAGTACACGTCCAGGCGGCCGGCCGCCACCGAGCACAGGTCCAGCGCCGCGGCACCCATTCGTCGAATGTCCCGCACCTCGCCAATGAGTCCCTGCACGACGGCGGCCTGCCACAGTCGCCGCTTCGCCGCATACCCAAAGCCGGTTCCCGCGAGCGCGAGCGATAGCGGCACGCCGGTGTTCACGGCGAGGCGGCGCTCGCCCAGAAACGCACCTTGGCCAGCTGCCGCCGTGTAGACCTCCCCGATTGCCGGGTTCACGACGACCCCGGCAAGCGTGTTCCATGTCGCCGGTTTCGGGTCGCCCTCCACGACGGCGATGCTGATCGCGTAGTGCGGAATTCCATAGAGATAGTTGACGGTGCCGTCGATCGGGTCGACGACCCAGGTGAGTCCGGTTGAACCGTCGGTGGCCTCCGATTCCTCCCCGTAAAAGCCATCACCCGGCCGCGCCGCCGCGAGCCTGGCGCGGATGAGGGCCTCGACCTCCCGGTCGGCGTTCGTCACCACGTCTTCCGGTGACGACTTGGACGCCGCAATCTGTACGCCCTCCGCGCGGCGACGATGCGCAAGCTCCCCGGCCTCGAGCGCGGTGCGTCGGGCAATGGCGAGCAGGTCTGATGTCACGGCGGCAGTCATGCCTCCACGCTACGTGACGCGCCAGGCGCATCCGCTTAAAAAGAAGCAGGCCCGGATTTCTCCGGGCCTGCTGGTTTGCTGTGGCGAGTGCGAGGTTCGAACTCACGAAGGCTACGCCGTCTGATTTACAGTCAGATCCCTTTGGCCGCTTGGGTAACTCGCCAGCTGCTTTCGACCGGGCAAATTTCACCTAATCGAACGTGCTGAATCAGAATACAAGACGAAGTGCCCCAGCGTGAAATCAGCGCGCAGGAATCGGTGGGATTCACGCCTCGATAAGATCAAACACCCGCACTTCTCCCATTCGATAAGGAACCCATGGCCGGAATCGAAGACGTCGCCCGTCTGGCAGGCGTGTCGACCGCCACCGTCTCGCGCACGCTGAGCGGCAGGGGACCGGTCAAACCGGCCACCCGGCTCAAGGTCGAGGCTGCGGCCGGTGAGCTCGGCTACGTAGTGTCGGCGAGCGCATCGAGCCTCGCTTCCGGTCGCACCAAGAACATCGGTGTTGTCGTCCCGTTCCTCGGCAGCTGGTTCTTCTCGAGCGTCGTGGAGGGAGCGCAACGGGCCCTCCTCCGCAACGGCTACGACCTCACCCTCTATAACCTTTCCGGCGGCGGAGACGAGCGGGCCAGCGTCTTCGAGCATTTTCTCCTTCGACAGCGACTGGATGCTGTCATCGCCGTCTCGCTTGAGCTCACCGAACATGAGGTCGACCGTTTACACGCTGTGGGAAAGCCGATCGTCGGCGTCGGCGTCGGCGGCCCCAGCAATGGTGTGCGCACCCTCACGATCGACGACGCGGCCGTCGCCCGCCGAGCCACGGAGCATCTGCTGGCGCTCGGACACACCCGCATCGGCCATGTCGGTGGCAGCAAGGAGCTCGACCTCGACTTTCACCTGCCGACGAACCGGCGACTCGGCTACGAGGGAGCCCTCGAAGCGGCCGAGATCGCCGTGTCGGTAGACCTGTTCGAGCCGGCGAACTTCACCATGCGCGGAGGCTACCAGGCCACGCGCCGGCTGCTTGAGCGTGACGACGGACGCCCGAGCGCCATTTTCGCCGCCTCCGACGAGATGGCGATCGGGTGCATCCTCGCGGCGAGGGACCTCGGGCTCTCGGTACCCCACGACGTGTCGGTCATCGGCATTGACGACCACAATCTCGCCGACTTCTTCGGCCTCACGACCATGGCGCAGTTCCCGCAGGCCCAGGGGGAGAAAGCGGTGGATATCTTGATGGAGCAGCTACACCCCCGACCGCACGAACCCGGCGACCTCAATCTCCCGATGCCATTCGAGCTCATTACGCGCTCCAGCACCGCGCCCCCGCGAGCTGAATCGGCGTACCGCGGCGCCGGGGATCTCTCCCGGCACCGCGGTACCGGCCCGGTACGATAGAGCCATGGCAGATTCTACGTTCGACATCGTTAGCAAGGTCGACCCGATGGAGGTCGACAACGCCCTCAACCAGGCGCACAAAGAGGTCGCCCAGCGGTATGACTTCAAGAATGTGGGTGCCTCGATCGCGATGAGCGGCGAGAAGGTCCTCATGAAGGCCAACACGGAGGAGCGCGTCAAGGCCATCCTCGAAGTGTTCGAGTCCAAGCTCATCAAGCGTGGTATTTCCCTGCGCAGCCTCGACGCGGGTGAGCCATTCGCCTCCGGCAAGGAATACCGCATAGAAACCACGATGAAGGCCGGTATCGACCAGGAGAACGCGAAGAAGATCGGCAAGATCATCCGCGACGAGGGCCCGAAGGGCGTCAAGAGCCAGATCCAGGGCGACGAGCTGCGCGTGAGTTCCAAGAGCCGCGATGACCTGCAGTCGGTGATGGCGCTGCTCAAGGGCAAAGACCTTGATGTGGCGCTGCAGTTCGTCAACTTCCGCTAGCCGCCCGCATCCGGGGTCTCCCGTCGGTGCAGCGGAAGGTTAGGAGAACGCCTTGACCATGCTGAGCACGGCCGGGGTGAGCAGCACGATGAACAGCACCGGCAGGATGCAGAAGATGAGCGGGAAGAGCACCTTGACGGGCACCTTCATGGCCTTCTCCTCGGCGCGCTGACGGCGTCGAAGGCGCATTTCCCCGGCCTGTACCCGGAGCACGTCCGCGATCGCGATGCCGTAGGTGTCCGCCTGGATGACCGAACGGGTGAACCGGCGCAAATCCGACGACGAGGTTCGATCGCCCAGCGACTGGTAGGCGTGCGTGCGAGTGCGCCCGATGCTCATGTCCTGCAGGGTACGGATGAACTCCTCCGCGAGGGGGCCCTTGCCGTTCGTCGCCGCCTTGGCCATGGCCGCCTCAAAACCGAGGCCGGCCTCCACGGCGATCGTCATCTGGTCGAGGGTGTCGGCCAGGGCGTTCTGCATCTGCTCCTGCCGTTCCTGCCCGCGGCTGACAAGCAAGAGGTCGGGAACGAAGAAACACAGCAGCACGAGCAGGATGCCGAGCACAAATCGAGTCGGAACCGGGTCCCCGCTGATCCAGAGCAGCGCCAGGAGCGCACCGGCCGTGCCGGCCAGGGGCTTGGCGATGAGGATCTTGTCTATGGTCCAGGCGGGTGGCCGCCCGGCGAGCGCGAGCCGCCGATCGAGCATCCCGAGGTACCCGCGGGGGGCCAGCTCACGCATCCCCCAACGGCGTTGGACGCGCACGGAGCCCGGCGCGGCGAACCGCGGAGACGAGTCGCCAATCTCCGCGACCGGCTGGGCAGCGCGGCCGCCGACGAGGATGCCGATGAGGGTCGCAAACCCGCCGGCGACGGCGAGCGAGGCGAGGACTGCAATGAGTGAGGGCATCGGGTTCTCCTAGAACTTCACTTTGACGACGGCCATCATCCACAATGAGCCGCCGATGAGCAGGATGGCCGCGACGATGAGGGCGGCTATTCCCCAGATACTGCTGAAGAATCCGGCGAAGTAGTTCGGCTGGGTGAGCAGCAGGAAGGTGAAGACCCCGACCGGCAGGAGAATCAGCACCCAGGCGGACAGCTTGCCTTCGGCAGCCAGCGCCTTCACCTGGCGACGGATCTCGTTGCGTTCCCGGATGGTGTGGCCCACCTGGTCGAGCACTTCGGAGAGGTTGCCGCCGACCTCACGGTTGATGGCGATCGCCTGCGCAACCCAGCGAAAGTCCTCGCTCCCCATCCGGGTGGCGGTGTTGTCGAGGGCGTCGCCCAGGTCACGCCCGATGCGAGTCTCGTTCACGATCCGGGCCAGTTCGTCGGCCGTCGGCGACGGCGTCTCCTGGGACGCAGCATCGACCGCCCGCAGGAGGCTGTGGCCGGCTCGCAGACCGCCGGCCAGAAGAGCAAGCGATTCGTCGAGTTGCTCCGCGAATTTCGCGCGACGCTGCCGGGCACGCACGCCGAGCAGCACCTTTGCCCCGATCGGCCCGACCGCGGCGAAAGTCACCATCAGCGGCACGGCCCAGGGTGTGCCGGTGCCCAGCACCAGCCCGGCCAGAGCCAGGACGGTCGAGGCCGACAGCACCATGAGTATGAAACCGGACGGCTGCATCCGGATGCTGGCCTGTTCCAGTTCCTCTGCGGTGAACGGCGCCCGTCCGCGACGGTGGAGCGCCCCGTCGATCGTCTCGACCACACGGTCGGTCACCCGGGTGAGGGTCGACGTGTCCACCGTGCCCGGCGCGCGGCGGCGCTCGATCGGCACCCTGGGGCGGGGCGGTGCGATCACAAGGAAGAGGAGCACGAACAGCGCGATGAGCGCGGCGGCGACGCCGACGTAGAGCATGACGGGGGTCATCGCTTATCCCGGGTGACGAGGTTGGCCTGGAACACGCTCGGAGACAGCGGAATTCCCAGGTCCCGGAACTTATCGGCGAATCGTGGCCGCACCCCGGTCGCCACGGCGTGGCCCCGCAGGCGTCCGGTATCGTCGACGCCGGCACTGTAGTCGAACACGAAGGCGTCCTGGAGGGTGACGATGTCGCCCTCCATGCCCTGCACCTCGGTCACATGCGTCACCCGGCGGGTGCCGTCACTGAGCCGAGTGATCTGCACGATCACGTCGATCGCAGAGGCGATCTGTTCACGAATCGCACGCAGGGGCAGGTCCATGCCGGCCATTAGCACGAGAGTCTCCAGCCGTGCGATCGCGTCGCGAGGCGAGTTCGAGTGCACCGTGGAGATGGAGCCCTCGTGGCCGGTGTTCATCGCCTGCAGCATGTCGAGGCTCTCTCCCCCGCGGCACTCGCCGATCACGATCCGGTCCGGCCGCATCCGGAGGGAGTTGCGCACGAGGTCACGGATGGTGATCTCGCCTTTGCCCTCGATGTTCGCCGGCCGGGATTCCAGCCGGATGACGTGGTCCTGCTGCAGTTGCAGCTCCACCGCGTCCTCGATAGTGATGATGCGCTCATCGGGCGGGATGTAACTGGACAGCACGTTCAGCAGCGTGGTCTTGCCGGTTCCGGTTCCGCCGGAGACGATGATGTTGAGCTTGGCCTTCACGCAGGCGTCCAGCACCTGGGCCATTTCGGCGCTGAGGGTGCCGAAGTCGATCAGGTCCTTCACGGTGAGGGGTTCGCGCGCGAACTTGCGAATCGTCAGCGACGATCCGTCGACCGCGAGCGGCGGGATGATCGCGTTCACCCGCGAGCCGTCGGCGAGGCGGGCGTCCACCAGGGGCGACGACTCGTCGATGCGGCGCCCGACTTTCGCCACGATCCGTTCGATCACCCGTCGCAGCTGCGCCTCGCTGGTGAAACGAGCGTCGCTGAGGCTGAGGTGCCCGGCCCGCTCGACGAAGATCTGCTGGTGACCGTTGACCATGATCTCGGTCACCGCCACGTCGGCGAGCAGCGCCTCCAGCGGGCCGAAGCCGAGCACGTCGGCCCCGATCTCCGCGATCAGCCTGGTGCGCTCCTCGGGACTGAGGGGAACCTGCTCGGCCGCGACGATATTGCCGAGTTCGGCCCTGGCATACGAATGCAGTTGCTCCTCGCTCAGGCTCGCGTCGTTCAGCCGCGTTCCGATCCGGACGAAAAGCTCCTGCGCGGCCCGTTCCTTGAGTTCCGCGAGGGGGTCGACCACTGGCGCGGGCGCCGGGGCGGGCACCTGTGCGTCGGCCACCGGAGCGGGCGCGGCAGCCCGATCCTCATCTCCGAGCCACGCCTCCTCCGTCATCCTCGCCACAGAGGGAAGGACCGGGACTTTCTTGTCCAGGCGATGCAGTGGTCCGTCGCGGCGTGCCGCATCCACTCGGTCAGTCAGTTTCATGCGACAACCACCCTTCGATGCAAGCGACCGCGTTTAAGTGACGCGCTGGGGTCGAACCGGCGCACCAGCTCCGTGAGAGCCGCTGATGCGGGATTTCTGTTTCCGTCCTGAAGCAGCGGGATGCCGCGGTTCGTGGACAGCGTGACCACGCTCGATCGGGGCACGGCGATGTCCACCGGCACCCCGATCGTCGCCTCTATGTCACGCACGCTCAGTCCGCTCACCCGGTCGGCGAAATTCAGCACCACATGACGGGACTGCGGCATGAGGCCGATGCCGGTGAGCACGGCAAGCTCCTTGCGCAGTCCTCGTGCGCTCGGTACCGACATCCCGCAGACGAATACGGCGTCGGTGGCGGACTCGAGCGCGGCCAGGGCATGCTCGCCCAGACCCGGTGCCGTGTCGATGATGACGAAGCGGAAGATCTCGGCGAGCTGGCGGATCAGGTGACTCAGCTGCTCGCCGGTGACCCGGTCGCCGTCGGCGGGCGAGTCCGAGCCGCACACGGTGTAATAACCGCCCGAGTGCGGGGTGAGATAGGCCTTGAGCACCATGGAGTCGTTGGCCGCGACCGCCGTGACGGCGTCCGGCAGGGAATGACCGGGAGTCAGCGACAGCGCCGTGGCCACGTCCCCGAACTGCACGTCAGCGTCGACGAGGACCACCGACAGTGGAGCCTGCTTGGCGAGGCCGACGGCCAGGTTCGTCGCGACGGTCGTCTTGCCGACGCCACCCTTGGCGGCCACCACCGCGATGATCTGGCGCGGGATGCCGGCAACCTCGCCCAGCGTGTCGATCGGCGGTGGAACGAAGGTCGGCGGTGCGCACGGGTCGTCGGCTGTCTCCCGGTTGTCGGTTGCGGCGTCGTCCTCCATTTCGGCGGCCGCCAGGGCCTCAAGGTCGGCGTCGAGGTCGGCGTCGCCGGGCACGGTGTCACGTTCCGGCCGTTCCAGTACCCCGTTGCGCCAGGGGCTCAGGCGTGGGCGGCTCATTGGAATACCGTGCTGCCGTCGACGACCGCTGAACCGGTCTCATCGGCGGTCTTGGGTTCGATGGTGAGCCACACGCTGCCGAATTCCTGGCCCCAGACCAGTTTCTGGATATCCGCGGTCGACCGGGCCAGGGTGACCATCACGGTGTCGAACGCCTCGCCGGCCACATCCGCGCCCTCGGCCGGCGGAGTGTTGGTTCCCTCTCGCACGGCCGTCACGAGCACCTTGTGGAAAACCTGTTGGCTGATCGGCGTTTCTGCGGCGCCGTCGGCGCCCTTGAGGGTCGCGGAAATCACGACGCCGACGGTGTCGCCCGGCTTGACCGTGCCGCCGACCACCTGCTCGACCGGAAGCGCGATGCTGACCGACTGCATTCCCTCCGGCAGAGCGACATCTCCGCTGGCGGCCCGCGTGGCGGGGGTCACCCAGCGCGACTCGAGCAGCTGCTCGCCGGGCATCAGCGCGGTGTCCGCCACCAGGCCATTCAGGTCGCTCAGCTTCGTCACCCGGCCCGGCACCGCGGCGAGGGCCGGGATCTGCTTCGCGGTGATGAAGTCGTTGATCGCGGCCGCCTCGGTGCCGGCCGGTATCTCGTCAACGACCAGGTAGACCGCCACGAACTCGGCGCCGTTGGCAGCTCGCGCGTCAGCGCTGTTCACATAGCCGGTGAGCACGACGGTGCCAACGACGGCCAGAACGACCGCGAGGATCGCGCCAATGAGTCGGGTTTTCATGAGATCTCCTAGTTTGAAAGTCTGACGATGGATGCGCCGAGGTCCGGGCCACCGAGAACGGCGGCTGCCGCTTCGACGGACACCCAACGATCGAAGTAGCCCTGGATACCGCGGCAATTGCCGTTGCACTTCGGGGCGGCGGGATCAATGTTGACCTGCGGGAAGGTATGGCCACCGGAGAGCTTCCATCCGGTGACGGTGAATGCGGCGAAGGCGTACAGATGGTACGAGGCCGCCTGCCCCTGAGTCACTTCCGTACCGCTCGGGTTGTAGGCCCGGTCGAAAATAGGAACCAGAATTGTCGTGCCCTGCAGATTGGTCAGCGTGTCATCGCAGATGCCCGGGTACGAGTTGCCCGGTTCGCTCGGCGCACGCGCCACGAGCAGGTCGATGGCCGCCTCACACTCGTTATCGACCCGGTCGAGCCAGCCGAATCCACCGGGGATGGGGTGCCCGTCCGGGGTCGTGCAGTTCGGGTTCTGGTCGTAGCGGAGCAACTGGAGGGTTCCGTCCAGCGCGGGCCGAAACTCACAGAGCGAGATGGCGAGCGGAAGCACGATCATGCTCGCCCGCGGCGCGCCCCACTCGGCGGTTGCCGCCGCGTGAACGGTCGTCGAATCGACACCGATGAACCGCGCGAACGGGTGGCTGATAGCGTCCGCATTGGTGCCGGCCACCCGAGTGCTCGAGGTGACGGTCACGCTGTTGCTGGTCGGGAAGGTGGGGGTGAGGACGCTGGCGGCCCCGTCGTTGGCGTTCGCGTTGGCGAATGTGGCGGCTCGGCCCCCGGGGCTGGTGCAGACGCCGTCAGCAGCGCAGCCCTGGGCAATGGCGAGTGCGGCCGCGTCCGCTCCGTTCTGGAGCTGGCCACGTTCGACGTAGAGGGCGCCGACGTCGAGCGCGATTGCCGCGAAGCCGAGAAGCGGGACCAACAGGATGGCCACCAGCACGGCGCTCGCGCCGCGTTCCTGGTGCAAACGGGCAGTTATCCACCGCATAGCATGACTCCCTTGCCGGTCAGAGGCAGCGTCGGACCGAAGTATCCGGTCATCAGGTGCACGTCGTAATGAATGGTCACGGTCACGGTCGAGCCGGCCGCGCAATCGGTGGGGCTGACGGTGACATTTCCTGCGGTGAGTGCCGGGCTGGTGACAGAGGGGGCAGCGAGACTGGCCGCCGACCTGGCCTGAACCGGATTGTTGTGGATGGCCATCGTCCTGGCGCCTTCACGGGCCGCGTTGCTCAGGGAGATCTGCACGTTGTAGACCCGGCTGAACTCGATCACACCGAGCACGAGCAGCAGGAGTACGGGGAGGATGAGTGCGAATTCCACGGCGGCTGCGCCGCGTTCGCCCCGTTGATTGCGAAGACGCATCATGTGAAATGGCCCTTCGGGTGGCTGTCAAAACGAAAATGCAGGGAGGGCGAGTGGTGCGGCGGTGGCTTCCGGATTCCGGAAGCGACCGCCGGCACTCGAGCGGCCGATTGGCTACAGCTTGCCGGCGACGCCGGTGAACATGGTTGTCAGGTTTGTGCCAATCAGGGCCACCGCGGTGATGATGACCACGGCGATGAGTGACACCATGAGGCCGTACTCCACCGCGGTGGCGCCGTCTTCTTCGTCGCGCAGGCTGTTGATTCGGGCCAGGATCTGAGTGTAGAACTTCATCTCGGGTTTTCCGTTCTGTGTAGGCCGGCCTGGGCGGCCGAGCGAATAACCACAAAGTAGGTGCCCCGAGCACGCCGCGGCTACTCCCCAGAAAGAGTCCCCCTTTACTTGGGGGTGGTAGAGGGCTGCATGTTCACTGTATGTTCGTTGGGAGCAGCGATGGCACGTGCTCGCGACGTGGGTGTGTCACGAGTGTGGCCCTCATCGTTGGGGTGAACCGGGGGGGGAGATTTCAGGCCAAGAGCACGCCCAGGAAGGCGCCCGCGAGCATGGAGGGCCCGAAGGGGATGGAGCCCCGCAGAGTCACCCGGCGGGCCGCCAGCGCCACCAGTGCCACGAGACTGCCGACCAGGAAACCTCCGAGGGAGCCAACGAGAAGCGGCGTCCAGCCCAGGTACCCAAGAGCCAGACCGATCACTGCGGCGAGTTTCACGTCACCCATCCCGATGCCGGCAGGCGAGATCAGGGCGAGCACGAAATAGAACACGAACAGGCTGGCGCCGCCGATGCAGGCTCCGAGCAGGGCCGGCCACGACCCCGTGGCCGCCGCCGCGAGGGTCAGCAGCACGGGCAGCACGAGCAGTGAGGGGTAGACCAGGGCATTCGGCAGCCGCTTCTCGGCGAGGTCCACGACGCTGAGCACCACGGCGATGAAGGACAGGTACAGGTAGGCGGGCAGTTCCCAGCCGGCTCCGAACACCCAGACCACCAGCGCGATCAGCACTCCCGTGGCTGCGACGGCGACGACGAGCACGGGCGGCGAGAAGCGGCGACGGATGCGCAGCATCCGTTCGGCGATGCGCACGAGCGGCACCCCGAGCGCGCTGCCGAACAGTCCGGCGACGATCGCCACCCAGGGGGCCACGCGGCTTCAGCCCTCGCCGCGGGAGATCTCGACCATCTCGTCACGGGGAACGACCTTCACGCGCGTGCGCCCCGCTGCCTCACCGAGCGCGATTTCGTGCAGGTCGAGGTTGCGCCACCCGTCGAGCCCGGTGTACTGCACGCCGCGCTCGTCGAGCAGGGCCACAATGCTCTCCTCCGATGGCGACTCCGGGTACCACCAGTTACCGAGGTCGTTGATCAGGTGGCGGATGGTTTCCATCGCATCAGATTTGGTGTGGCCAATCAGTCCCACCGGTCCGCGCTTGATCCACCCGGTGACGTAGACGCCGTACATCTGTTGGTTGAAGAGCCCGCCGGTGCCGGCCTCGGGGTCGCGTCGCAGCACCTGGCCCTCCCTGTTGGGAATAACGCCACGCTTCTTGTCGAAGGGCACGTCCTTGAGCTCTGAGCCGAAGTAGCCCACCGCCCGGTACACGGCCTGCACCGGGATCTCGCGTATTTCTCCGGTGCCCACCACGCCGCCGGCGCCGTCGCTCCTCGTGCGCTCCCAACGAAACCCGCCAACCCGACCACTGCCATCGTCGACGACCTCAACCGGCTTGGAGAAGAAGTGCAGGTGCAGTCGTCGACTTGCGCTGCCGGTCTCACGTTGACGCCACTGTTGCAGGGTCTTGTCGATGACGAAGACCTGCTTGTTGCTGGCCACAGCGTCGCGCGCGGCGTCGTCGTAGTCGAAGTCCTCGTCGTACACGATCATGTCCACGTCACGCAGCTGACCGATCTCGCGCAGTTCGAGCGGAGTGAACTTCACTGAGGTGGGCCCCCGACGCCCGAAGATGTGCACGTCGGTCACCGGCGACGCCTGGAGTCCCGCATGGACGTTTTCCGGGATCTCCGTGGAGAGCAGGTCCTCGGCGTGCTTCACGAGCATGCGGGACACGTCGAGCGCCACGTTGCCGTTGCCGATCACGGCGATCTCCGTGCCCTCCAGGGGCCAGGTGCGTGGCACGTCGGGGTGCCCGTCGAACCAGCTCACGAACTCGGCGGCGCCGTAGGACCCGTTCAGGTGCATTCCCGGAATGTTCAAATCGGCGTCCTGGGTGGCGCCGGTCGCGAAGATCACCGCGTTGTAGTGCTTCTTGAGGTCAGCAAGGGTCACGTCCACGCCGAAGCGGACGTTGCCGAAAATGCGAATGTCACCGCTGTCGAGCACCCCGCGCAGGGCGTTGATGATGCCCTTGATGCGTGGGTGATCCGGCGCAACCCCGTAACGCACGAGCCCGTAGGGTGCCGGCAGGTGGTCGAAGAGGTCAATGGAAACCTCGAAGTTGCGTTCCGCTTTCAACAGGATGTCTGCGGCGTAGATGCCCGCGGGTCCTGCCCCGACGATGGCCAATCGTAATTTGGTCACTGAGGCCTTTCTAACTTGATCGCTCGACGATGGTATCGGCGAACCGGGTGAGCGCCTTCTTGACCGGCCCGGTGGGCAGCGGCGAGAGGGCGGCAACGGCGTCACGGGCCCACGAATGCGCCTCGGCCAGGGTTTCGGCGGTCACGGGATGCTCCCGCAACGCGGTAATGGCTGAGTCGGCGGCCTCCGTCGCCACGCTGTTGCTCGCCATCACATCGCGCTCGAGTCGGGCGAGGAGCGCGGCGTCGGCGTCATTCGTCCTGGCTCGTTCGCGCAGGCGCAGCAGCGGCAGCGTCGCAACTCCGGCGCGCAGGTCGGTACCAGGGACCTTGCCGGTTTCCTTCGGCTGGGGCGAGAGGTCGAGCACATCGTCGATCAGCTGGAAGGCCACACCGATCTTCTCGCCAAAGGAGACGACGGGCTGCTCGTACTCGGCTGGTGCGTTCGAGAACACGATTCCGGCCTGCGCCGCCGCGGCGATGAGCGAACCGGTCTTGTCGCCCAGCACGCCGATGTAGTGCTCCACCGGGTCTTCCTCGGCACGAGGCCCAACGGTCTCGCGGAACTGCCCCATGACGAGACGTTCAAAAGTGGCGGCCTGCAAGCGGATGGCGCGTTCACCCAGGCGCGCCATGAGCTGGCTCGCCCGGGCGAAGAGCAGGTCCCCCGTCAGGATGGCAATGGAATTGCCCCAGACAGCCTGGGCGCTCGGCACTCCGCGTCGTTTGTCCGCATCGTCCATCACGTCATCGTGGTACAGCGAGGCAAGGTGGGTGAGCTCGATCGCGCCGGCAGCCGTGACCACCTCGGGAACGGCGCCGTCGCCGAGGTGCGCGGTCAGCAGGGCGAGCATGGGGCGCACCCGTTTGCCGCCCGCGTTGAACAGGTAGCGACTCGTCGCGTTGGCGATGTCGTTGGCATAGACGAGCTCAGCAATGAGCGACGCCTCTACCTCTTCGATTCCCTGGTCGATGTTTGCGGCCAGGCCACGATCGGCAGCCGTGGCGAAAATGCGCTCGCTCAGGCCGAGCTGGCTCGTCACGGAGGGGCTGCGCCGCACCACAGGGGTTCTAGGTTTCACTGTTTCGGCCTAACGAATGGGGAGAAAGAACTCAGGACGCGGTTTCGGCCGCGGCCAGCCCGATGGCGGGCGATTCCAGAATGGGCTTGATACCGCGGTGCAGGGCAACAATACCGAGGGTGAGGTTGCGGTACGCAACGCCCTCATAACCCACGTCGCGGAGCCAGCCGCTGAGCGTGGCCTGCGCGGGCCAGGCCGCGATCGATTCGCCGAGGTAGTCATACGCTTCGGCGTTGGACGAGGCGAGCCGCACGATCGCGGGCATGACGTGGTTCAGGTAGGCGAAGTAGCCGACGCGAATAGGCGTCGCCGGAGGCGTTGAGAACTCACAGATGACGATGCGCCCACCCGGCTTGGTCACCCGGTAGAACTCATCGAGCGCCTTCTGCGGGAGCACCACATTGCGCAGGCCGAAGCTGATCGTGACGGCGTCGAACTCACCGTCCTCGAACGGGAGGGCCGTGGCATCCGCCTGCACGAATTCAATGTTGGGATTGTCGGCGTGACGCTCGCGGCCGACGTCGATCATTCCGGCGGAGAAGTCGGCGGCCACGACGTGTGCGCCCGTGCGTGCGAGGGCCGCACTCGACGTGCCCGTTCCCGCGGCGATGTCGAGGATGCGTTCCCCGGCCCGCGGGGCGACGGCGCGTGTGGTGGCGACGCGCCACAGTGTCGCGTTGCCCATCGACAGCACGGCGTTGGTGCGGTCGTAGTGCGCGGCGACCTCATCGAACATGGCAGCCACCTGCGCGGGGCGTTTGTTCAGGTCTGCTCTATTCACCACACCAGTCTAGGTTGCACAGGCGTGAGCCGGATGGACACACGGGCGGGCGTAGTCTAATCAGGTGAATGTTCAGGCGCTAACGGTCGAAACCTCCCCAATTGCCGATATCCGCCAATTGGTCCTGCTCCTCGACCAACGTCAACCGCTCCTATGGATGCGCCGCAACCAGGGTCTCGCGGGTATCGGCTCCGCGTTGCGGCTGGAATTTTCGGGCCCCAACCGCATGACGGATGCTGCGAGCGCGTGGCAGGCGGTGGTCGCCGCCGCGACGGTGACCGACCCGCTGCAGCGCACCGGCACCGGGCTGCTCGCGTTCGGCGCGTTCGCCTTTGACGAGTCCTCCGCCCAGACCAGCGTGCTCATTGTACCCGAGGTCATTGTCGGGCGTGAGAACGGGCAGTGCTGGGTGACCCGCATCTGGCCCACCGGCGCCAGTGCACCGACGCATCCGCTTACCCTCGACCCGCTCGGCAACGAATACCGCATCAGGCTGCTCCCGGGGGCGCTACCGGCCGCCGAATATCGAACCGCCGTTGCCCAGGCCGTCGCCCGCATCGCGGAGCAGCCCCTCAACAAGGTGGTGCTGGCTCGCGACCTGGTGGGCCGCCTGCCCGAGGAATCTGACCTGCGCCGAGCAATCACCAAGCTCGCGCTCGGCTACCCGGACTGCTGGACCTATGCGGTGGATGGACTCGTGGGTTCCAGCCCCGAAACACTGATTCGAGCGGACCACGGTGACGTGAATGCGCGCGTGCTCGCCGGCACGATTTCCCGGGGGGTGGACGCTGTCTCCGACACCGAGGCTGCCCTCGCTCTCGCCACCTCGAACAAGGACGGCGACGAGCACGAGTTTGCGGTGCAGAGTGTGCTCAAGTCCCTTCGACCACACACCTCGGTGCTCACGTCGAGCGATATTCCGTTCACGGTGAAGCTGCCGAACCTGTGGCACCTGGCCACCGATGTGGAGGGCACGCTGAGCGACGGCTCAACCTCGCTGGACCTGATTGCCGCGCTGCACCCGACGGCGGCCGTTGCCGGTACACCCACGGAGAGCGCGCTGGACCTCATTCGCGAGCTCGAACCATTCGACCGCGGCCGGTATGCCGGCCCGGTGGGCTGGGTCGGAGCCGACGGAGACGGGGAATGGGCGATAGCCCTGCGCTGCGCCCAGGTGAGCAGCACGGGTGCCGTCACGGCATATGCCGGTTGTGGCATAGTTCTGGATTCCGATCCCGAGCGTGAACTTGCCGAGACGAAGATGAAGTTTCGTCCCATCGTGGAGGCCTTCGGTTAGTCCCGGTGCACGACCAGCTGGCCGATGTCGGCATCAGCGGGCCAGCGGAACCTCGACGATGCTCGGGCCGGCCGGCGCCCCGGTTAGGGCCTGCTCCAGGTCGCTGCGGGTGGCCGCAAGCGTGTACTCCCAACCAAACGCGCTCGCGAGGGCCGCGAGATCGACCGTGCGCGGCGTATAGAGCACTCGGGTGATCGCGTCGGCGGGTGCGGTGTCAGACACTTCGAGGCCGTCGAAGATGGTGCCGCCACCGTCGACCCCCACGATCACCTGAAGGCGAGGTGGGGTCTCCCCCTGGTCGAGCAGCAGCGAGCCCACGTCATGAAACAGGGTCAGGTCGCCCAGCAGCAGCCTCGTCACACCCACCGACGCCGGTTCGTCGCCGTCGAGGCCGCCCTGGCTTGCCAGTGCGATCCCCATCGCGGTCGACATGGTGCCGTCGATGCCGGCGAGTCCACGATTCGCGTGCACCGAAATCTTTTTGCCCGGAACCCGGCGGTCCGCCTCGCGAATCAGTCGGGAGGCGCCCAGAACGAGACGGTCATGCGGCCATGATGCCCGCCACACGGCGTCCACGAGCAGCGGTCGGGTGAGCGGGGCGCGCAGCGCAGCAAGTTCCGCTCGAGTGATGCCGCGTCGGTCCAGTGGCGTCGCCTCGCGTTCAACCTCGGCGGCGAGAAGCTGGCGACTCGTCATGACCCAGCGTCCCAACCATTCGCGCGCGGCGGAGGTCGACACAGCGTCCACGGATGCCGCATCCGCTTCAACGGCGCGAGCCAGTGTCTTCGCGGCGTGAGCCGGGTTGTACCACTCGGCGCCGGTCGGGGCCACGACAACGGTTTCCACGTCGAAGCGGCCGATGAGCGCCGGGACCTCACGACTGAGCGTGGGGTGACCGAATACGATTGCGCGCTCGATGCGGCCACCGAGGTCTTCGGCCCGAAGCAGTTCCCGGTACGTCACCACGAGGTTGGGGCCGAAGTGGGCGCCGCTCGATACTTCGGCGAGCAGGGGCCAACCGCCCGCGCGGGCGAAGGCCTCGGCAGCCGGGCCTGAACCGTGGCCGGCGATGACCACGGTACGCAGCCCCGGCGCGATCGACACCATGGCCAGCACGTCCGGTGCCCCGGGGTCACGGTCAGCCTCGGCGCGGGCTTCGGCTTCGGGGCCGTGCGATCCCTCGTCGTCGGACTCCGCGTTGCCCCATGCGGACCGGTCGTGCGCATTGTCACGGTCTTCCCTGGCCCTGTCACTCGTCATGTCGCTGTCGCTGTCGCTGCGAGCGCCCATGACGTCGGTGGCGCTGTCGGCGAGCACGGCGTCGTCGTCCCTGGCTCCCCTGCCCCGTGGGGCGGGAGAGCTGTCGGCGGCATCGATAAGCGTCACGGCCGCAGACAACGGCTCGCGAAAGGCGAGGTTGAGCTGCACGGGACCAGGGTTTCGGTTGTGACGCCCGGTGGCGGCATCCGTCGCCCGCAGAGCGAGCTCCCGCGCCACGGCGGCCTCGTCCGGTTCACCAGTGGGTGCCGGCACGTCCAGGCAGAGGTGAGCGGCCACCCCAAAGATGCCGGTCTGCACCGTTGTCTGGTTCGAACGGATTCCGCGCAGCTCACTTGGCCGGTCGGCGGTCAGCAGGATGAGCGGAACACCCGAGTGGTGCGCTTCGAGCACTGCCGGGTGCAGATTGGCCACGGCGGTGCCCGACGTCGTGATCACGAGCGCCGGACGGCCGGTCTCCACCGCGAGTCCGAGGGCAAGAAATCCCGCACCGCGCTCATCGATGCGCACATGCAGCCGAATCCGGCCGAGCCGCTCCAGCTCTGCGCAGGCGAGGGCGAGGGCCTGCGAACGGGCCCCGGGGCTCAGCACGACCTGACGCACACCGAGCCGCACGAATTCGGTCAGCAGAGCGAAACTAAAGTCGGTGGCCGGGCTCCCGCTCGGGAAAGATTCAGGCATGCAGGCAGACAGGTGCGACGCGATCAGCCGTCGCGGCGACCCGGCTGCTCGCCCTCGCCCGGTTCGGTGGTTTTATTGGGCTTGTCCGTGGTGTCGGGCTTGTCGAGGTCTGCAAGGTCTTCCTCAAGTCGACGGATGCGTTCGCGAGCGTCCTTGTCTACATTGAGCGACTTGAGAAAATCAGGGTCATCGTCGGGGGCGACAGTACGGAACGAGCGGCCGACCGGTGACCCCCCGCGCCCGCGCCCCACGAAGAGCCAGAGCAGCGGACCGATCAACGGCACAAGCACGATGACCATGATCCAAACCCAACGGGGAAGTCCACGCACCCGGCTTCGCTCGAACAGGGCACAATCCACGAGCGTGTACACGGTCAGGATGAGGACGGCCAGTCCGAGTCCGATCAGAAGCTTGGGCATATCCCAATTGTAAGCCGGTCGCCGAGATGGCGCGACGCCAGAAGGGCCGGACGGGTAGCTCAGCGGCCCCAACAGGGTCAGGTTCCGGTCGGCACTCGCGAGATGCCGCCGAAAGCTGTACGGACCGCAGCGTGCGTACAGTTGCGCATCCTATGCTGATGAGATGAAATCTGTACCGTCCTGGGTGTCGTATTCGGTCTATCGCGTGCTGTTGTTTGCCGCTCCGCTGGCCATTTTGCTGATCCTCGGGATCAAGGAATGGATTGCCGCGGTGGTTGCCGCGATCGTGGGCATGAGCCTGTCCTTCATATTCCTGCGCAAGCCCCGCGAAAACGTTGCACGTGACCTGTACGCGGCGCGTCACCGGGACCAGCCGCTCGTGCACGAAGACGCCGAACGTGAAGACGCGGCCCTGGACCGTTTGGAGGCAGGGCGGGCCGAGGAGCACGCTGACGCTGACGCGGGTGCTGCATCGACGCCGAGGGACACCGCGCAGTAGAAGAGCGCTCGAGCGGCCATCCGGCGACCGTCACGCCACCGACCGCGGCGCGTCAGGGCAGCCGTGCGATGACGATGGTGGCGTAGAGCGCGGCCGACTATACGCACGGTGTTGCGGCGTGTGCCCCTCAGCGGCGCGCTTGCCGGGGCTGTCGATCAGAGAGCGAAGGCCAGCCCCTGCAGCACGCCGTAGGCCAGGGCCGCCATGCTTGTGAGCTTGAGCACCAGGATGAGCTCGCCCGCCGTGCGTGCGGTCACGGTGATCATGCACGCCGGGAGCGCGAGCAGCAGCACGAACAGCGTGAGGAACCCCAGCGGGTAGAACAGTGAGAAGAACCCGGCGATCACGAACGGCAGCAGCAGGAACACGCAAAACGCCACCCGTGCCCACGTGGGACCGATCAGCACGGCGAGCGTGCGCTTGCCCGCTGCCTTGTCGGGAACGATGTCCCGCAGGTTGTTCACCATGAGCACGGCACAGGCTATGAGGCCGATGGCGACTCCGCTGAGCCAGCTTTCCGTGGGGACGCGGCCCACCTGCACAAAGGTCGTACCCATGGTGGCCACGAGCCCGAAGAACACGAAGACGAAGAGTTCCCCGAGGCCGAAGTAGCCGTAGGGCTTTGTGCCACCGGTGTACAGCCAGGCCGCGCCGATGGCGACAACGCCCACGAGCAACAGCCACCAGTACTGGGTGAGGATCACCAGCACGAGGCCGGCGAGCGCGGCAAGCCCGAAGAAGGCGAGCGCAACCGTGAGCACGGTGCGGGGCTTCGCCGCCCCGGCTCCCGTGAGCCGGGCGGGTCCGACCCTAAATTTGTCGGTGCCACGGATACCGTCGGAATAGTCGTTCGCGTAGTTCACACCGATTTGTAGGCACAGCGCCACGAGCAGCGCCAGAAGCGCCCGCACGGGGTGGTACTCACCGGGCTCACTCACAACAATGGCTGCGCCGGTGCCGAGGGCGACCGGCGCAATCGCGAGGGGAAGCGTACGCAGGCGGGCCCCGGAGATCCAGTCGGCGGCCGAGGCTGGCTTGACGGTGGCATGCCCCTTGCTCGCGGGGTTGTTGCGCTTGGCGGGGTTGCCGGACTTGCCCGCTGTCTTCGGCTTCGGCTTCGCGCCGGCGCCGGCACCGGCACCGGCACCGGTCGCGCCCGCCTTGCCGGTCGGGTTCGCCGGGGTCGCGGGGTGCTCGGCACCCTTGAGACCAGCAGGGTTCATTCGCTCTTGTCTGGGCCGCACGGGCCGCGCTCCATTTGCCACGTCCCCATATTATCGCCCGGCGAACAGCGGAGGGAGCGGTCAGGCGGGTGTGCCGTGCTCGGCCAACCACGCGGCGAGGGCGCGGCGGTCGGGCTTTCCTGACGCGAGCAACGGGATCGTCGGAACGATCGTGAACCGCGCCGGTCGCGCCGGTCGCCCCAGAGCCGCCGCGACGGCATGGGCAATACTCGGGAGGGGATCGGCGGTCGGGGCGCCTGCAGACACGACCACGGGCACCTGGCCCCACTCCGGGTCCTCAGCGCTCAGCACAACGGCGTCCATCAGGCCGGGCAGGGTACGCACGATCGCCTCAATGGCGTCGAGCGACACCTTCACCCCGCCCGAGATGATCACGTTGTCTGCGCGCCCGAGCACACGGACCTCTCCGGACACCCGGTCGACCTCGCCGAGGTCCCCGGTGGAATACCAGCGCACGCCGTGCACATCGATGAACCGTTCCGCGGTGCGGGCCGGTTCGTCGAGATAGCCTTCCGCGAGCACCGCGCCCGACAGCTCCAGCTGGCCGTCAACGACGCGCACCCGGGTGTTTCCGATGGGAATCCCGTTGTACACGCACCCGCCGCTCGTTTCGGAAGAACCGTACGTGCGCACGACGCGCAGCCCCAGGTCGGCGGCCCGCGTCATGATCTCCGGCCGAATCGCCTGGCCGCCCACGAGAATGGCCGTGAACCGGCGAAGCACAGCGAGCACCCGGGGATCGCCGGGCGCCGCCTCGAGCAGCCGTGCCAGCTGCACGGGAACGAGAGACACGTAGCGCAACGGCTCCGTCATTGTCTCGGCGTACACCGCGAAGTCCTGCGGTTCCACGTGCCCGTGCGGCAGCACCACGGGGGTCGTCTGCGCCGAAATCGAGCGCACGAGCACCTGCAGCCCGGCAACATAGTGCGTGGGCAGGGCGAGCAGCCACTGGCCGGGGCCACCGAGCGCGTCGGCCGAGGCCGCAGCGCTCGCGAGCAGCGCATCGGTGCTGAGCATCACGCGTTTGGGGGCATCCGTCGACCCCGACGTCTCAATCACCACGGCCACTCGGCGGGGAACCTCACGACCGAGCGCCGGCCCGGTGGCTGCCTCGATCGGCATCACAGCGTCACCTTGCGCCGTGAGCGCCTCGCGGACCAGGGCCATCAGTTCGAGCGGGGTCGGCGCCCCCGCCCCACTCACCGGAATCACACGGAGGTGCCTGGTCATGTCTGCGCCGCACCGCTCAATATTGCCAGGGGTAGGGCGCCCAGTCGGGCTCCCTCTTCTCGAGGAACGCATCACGCCCCTCAACGGCCTCGTCCGTGCCATAGGCCAGGCGCGTCGCTTCCCCGGCGAAGACCTGCTGCCCCACGAGCCCGTCGTCGACGGCGTTGAAGGCAAACTTGAGCATACGGATGGCGGTGGGCGACTTCGTCAGAATCTCCCGGCCCCAGTCGAGGGCCATGGCCTCAAGCTCGGCGTGCGGCACGACCGCGTTGATGGCTCCCATTTCGAGTGCTCGCTGGGCGGAGTATTCTCGCGCGAGGAAGAATACTTCCCTGGCGGCCTTCTGCCCCACCTGGCGGGCGAAGTACGCACTGCCGTAACCGGCGTCGAAGGATCCGACATCGGCATCCGTTTGCTTGAATTTACCGTGTTCGTCACTCGCGATGCTGAGATCGCAGACCACGTGCAGGGAATGCCCGCCGCCGGCCGCCCAGCCCGGGATTACGGCGATGACAACCTTGGGCATGAATCGGATGAGACGCTGCACCTCGAGGATGTGCAGGCGACCGCCACGGGCCTTGTCGATGCCCGCCGAGGTATCTCCGTCTGCGTACTTGTAGCCGTCGCGACCGCGTATGCGCTGGTCGCCGCCCGAGCAGAATGCCCAGCCGCCGTCCTTGGCACTCGGACCGTTTCCGGTGAGCAGGACGACGCCGATGCGCGAGTTGAGGCGGGCGTCTTCGAGCGCCGCGTACAGTTCATCGACCGTGTGCGGGCGGAACGCGTTGCGCACCTCCGGCCGGTTGAACGCGATCCGGGCGATACGCCCACTCACATCGTGGTGGTAGGTCACATCGGTGAGGGATTCGAAGCCGTCCACGTCGGTCCACTGGCTGGCATCAAAGATTTCGGACACCTGTTTTGTCATTCCGCCAGCCTACTTGGCCGGTGCATGAAGGGGCTCGTCTAGTGCCACGTACGAAAGTGAGAACTCCTCAAACCCAGAAGTCAACCCCTTGAAGGTCCTGATTTTCGTGGATGTAATTGAACCCTGCACACGACTGGTAGGGAGTGATGACCCAAATGGGCGAAATTTACAGATCTCGCCGTGACCACGTTACAAAGAGGATCACGAGCGACGTCTCGCAAGGATCACCGAGCCGGAACGCACCGAGCCGACTCACACCGAGCAAGGCCACACCCACCGAACCGGCAGCCACCGAAGTGACACGAACTGAACTCGCGCTGACCGAACTCTCGCCAACCGAATGGCGCGTGAGTGATGCGGGTCTCCCTGAAAGCGACCCGGCCGGTCTCCTGGGTTTCATCCAGCGCATTGGCGGCGCCTACGAGGTGACCAACCTCGGCAGGCTCCGAGAGCGCAGGTACTTCTCCTCCTTCGACCGGGCGACGGCCAGCCTGTGCCCGCGTCATGCCTCGTCTTGTCTCGTTCACCCCATGAAGCGAAAGGCGCTGTCATGACTGTCATCGTTGATGAAACGCACACGATTCCTACCGAGGCCCCTGTAGCGCTCGCGGCACGTCGGGCGGCAGCAACGGCCACCCGAGTGGCCGCTGCGCAGTACACCGGCGCGTCAACGGATGCCTTCGGCGACTACCTGCGCAGGATCGGGAAGGGCCGACTGCTCACGGCCGAAGAAGAAGTCGACCTCGCCCGCAGGATCGAAGTCGGTCTCTTCGCCGGCGCCCGGATGCTCGGCGTAGTGCCCGAAAACGGCGGCGACGGCGATGCCACCCTCGACGCCGCCGAGCGCCATGAACTCACCTGGCTGATGTCCGACGGACGTCGGGCCAAAAACCGATTCATCGAGGCGAATCTCCGCCTCGTCGTGAGCATTGCCAAGCATTACTCGGGGAGAGGCGTTCCCATCATGGACCTTGTGCAGGACGGCAACATGGGCCTTGTGCGTGCCGTCGAAAAGTACGACTTCATGACCGGCTACAAGTTCTCCACCTATGCAACCTGGTGGATCCGCCAGGCCATCCACCGTGGAATGGCCGACAAATCACGCATGATCAGAATCCCGGTGCACACCGCCGAAAAACTCAACAAGATCAAACGCATCCGTCGCGACCTCACGAGCGTGCTCGACCGCGAGCCCACACCGCGGGAAATCGGCGATGCCGCCCAAATTCCCGTGCGTGACGTGCTGCGCCTGCTGCAGTATGACAACGAGCCCATCTCCCTGCACACGCCTGTCGGTGATGGCACGGGAGACATGGCGGAGCTGATCATCGACGACGATCTCCCCCAGCCCGACGAATACGCAACGCTTGCTCTCCGTGCCGCCGACATCCGCTTCTTCCTGGACACGCTTCCCCCCCGTGAGCAGTCCATCCTGCGGGCTCGCTTTGGACTCGACGGTGATGCACCTCGCACACTCGACCAGATCGCGCACATTGAGGGGGTCACGAGGGAGCGCGTTCGCCAGATCGAAAAGCGCGCCTTGGCCCTCTTACACGTGCCACGGTTGGAGCACTATTTGACGGACTAGTCGTCCGAATCGGCGTATGGTCACATCAACTGATTCATTGGGATGGTGACATGGGAAAGCTGACGTATGACTCGACGCTGACGGCGGACTTCGAGGACCGAGTTTTGGCGCACATCCAGGTCGTGATTGGCGCGAAGCTTCGACGCGGTGAATCGTTCTATTTCAGTTGGCGGGACGACCCGAAGTCGGGGGACGGTCGCAGCGCTATTTGGATGCACCCGAGCATTCCCCTCGCGTACAAGTACTTCGGGAGTCGGTCGCCGCGCCTGAACCGGGACTGGATTGAGGCGCTCATGGTGGCCGCCAACTCTTCGGGAGGCCTGCAGGTCGTTACGGAACCACGCGCCATGACGCTCCTACCGCCGGAGGGTGAGAACAACCACTCGCCCACAGGTGTTCAGGACAAAGAGGACTCATGAATCGCATCGACATCGTCTACGACAACCGGCCCTATTCACTCGGCGGACGCACGATCGAATCCGTTCGGCTGGAGATCGAGACGGCCATCGCGAACGGTGACCCCTACTGGTTGCAGGTCAATTCCGGCGAAGGCCGCTATGAAGACGCGTACCTTCTCATCGCGCCCGGCAGCCCCATCGCCCTCGTGAACGCACAGGCGAATGGTGGCTCCACGCAGCCGGAAACGGCGGAATCCTCCATCCCCGATGGGTTGTGACGCAATGCACACCGGTGACTGACACACTGGAAACATGAAGCCCTCACTGCACGAGTTGCTCGAATCCGCACACGTTGTCGCATTGCCCGTGGTTGCTCGGTTTCGAGGCATCGATACCCGGGAAGCCATTCTGGTTGAGGGGCCGGAGGGATGGACCGAATTCTCTCCCTTCGTTGAGTACGATGACGCTGAGTCCGTCGACTGGTTGCGTGCGGCGATCGATTTCGGCTGGCAGGAAGCTCCGCACGCCCTGCGTATGAGCATTCCGGTCAACGCCACGGTTCCGGCCGTGGGCCCCGATGAAGTTGCCGGCGTTCTCGCCCGTTTCCCGGGGTGCCGTACCGCGAAAATCAAGGTCGCCAGTCCCGACCAGACGCTCGAAGACGATATCGCCCGGGTGCGCATGGTGCGCTCCCTACTGGGTCCAGAGGGGCGCATCCGCATCGATGCAAACGGTCTGTGGACGGTGGATGAGGCAGAGAAGGCCATTCATGCCCTGAATGTGTTCGATCTGGAATACGTGGAGCAGCCCTGCGCGAGCGTGGCCGAGCTTGCGGATATCCGCGAGCGCACCGCCTATCTTGGCGTGCCCATCGCCGCCGATGAGAGTGTGCGCAAGACGGGGGACCCGTTGGCGGTTGCCCGGGCCGGAGCGGCGGACATCCTGGTGATCAAGGCGCAGCCGCTCGGCGGCATCCGAGCAGCATTGTCGATCATCGGCCAAACCGGCCTTCCGGTGGTGGTGTCAAGCGCCCTGGACACGTCCATTGGCATCTCGATGGGGGCGCACCTCGCGGCCGCCGTACCCGGGCTCTACTTCGATTGCGGCCTCGGGACCGCCTCGCTGTTGCTCGGCGATGTAACAAGCAACCCGCTCGTTCCTCATGACGGAGCGATCGACGTACGCCGGATCACTCCCGACCCGGCCCTGCTGGAGAAGTACGCGGCCACGCCGGAACGGCGCGACTGGTGGCTGGCCCGGCTCACACGCACCTACGCCCTACTCAAGGACTGACGCAAAACCGGGGATTCTCGAGACACGCCGTGCGGGCCGGCGCCGCGGCGCGGCGTGTCTCGGATACTCCGGTTTTACGGACCGGAGGAGTCTCGCGACGAAGGACGTTTAGAGGCCGCTGTAGGAATGCAGTCCCTTGAAGAACACGTTCACGATGCCGAAGTTGAACAATACGGCAGAGAAACCGATGATGGCCAGCCACGCGGAGCGTGATCCGCGCCAGCCGCGTGTCGCCCTGGCGTGAATGTACCCGGCGTAGATCACCCAGATGATGAACGTCCACACCTCCTTGGTGTCCCAGCCCCAGTAGCGGCCCCAGGCCTGTTCGGCCCAAACCGACCCGGCCATGAGGGTGAACGTCCACAGGATGAAGCCGATGATGTGCACGCGGTAGGCGAGGTTCTCGAGAGTGGCCGCGGACGGCAGGGTGGAAAGGAAGCGCAGTCGCACGGTCTTCGCCTCGGCGACCAGGCTCTCCCGCTGGAACTGCAGCAGCTGCACGGTGGACAGCCCGAAGCCGATGGCGAAGAAGCCGGTTCCGAGTGACGCCACGAAAACGTGAATGACCAGCCACGCGGACTGCAACGCCGGCGGCAGCGGGGCGACCTCCACGTAGTACTGGAGTGCGGCGATGCCGAGCAGCACGAGCACGAGGCCCGTGACGAACGTGCCCAGGAAGCGCAGATCGATCCGCGTGAGCACGATAAGGAACACCGTCATGATGAGCAGCGTGCCCGTCATGGCGAACTCGTACATGTTGGCCCACGGCACCCGCTCGGCGGCGATGCCGCGCGTCAGGGCTGCCGCGACGTGCAGCGCCCAGGCCAGCACGGTCAGTGACACGCCGATGCGCAGGCTCGCCGAGCGACCGTATGGGGTCGCCGCATCGTTGTCCATGCGGGCGCTCAGCCGGGTGAGTGTCGTGGTTCCAGTCGAACCGGATGCGGCGGCCGACGAGCCGCGCGCGGCATCCGCCTGCGTCAGCGCCGTCTGCGCGTCGACGGCGGCGCTGCGCCTGCCGAGGTCAATCGCAAAGGCGATGAACGCGATCGCGTAGATGGCCATCGCCGAGTACAGGGCGATGATGGAAAACTCATTGAGATTCACGATGTAAGCCTAGATCGATTTGGGTGTCGGGTCGACAACCGGGATGGGGGGAAATTGCGCCGCGTGCTTGTCGGCGAGCGCGGTGACGGCAGCTTCAAGTGCCGGGTCGTCGCCACGGGCAAGCCCCGCGTATTCGAGGCGCAGGGTGCCGTCCTCGTGCTCGATCGCCTTCACCCAGACCCGTCGCCGGGGAACGAACAGGCTGGTCAGCAGCCCGAGCAGAACGAGGATGGCGAACAGCAGCACCCACCCCTGGGTCGGGTCGTGGTGAACATCGAACGACGCGAAACGCGGTACGGAGGTCGAGAAGTCTCCCTCGGCCGCGTCGGGACTCGAGCTGTCGAACGTGACCGCGCCGAGGCCGTTGGGCAGGTCAACGGTCTGGCCCGGCATGAGCTCAAGGGACTTGGAGCCCGTGTCCCCACCAGTGCGAGCGGTCATATTGTCGGTGTCGAGCGAGTAGACGGATGTCGGCACGCCGGCGTCCAGGCCGAGGTCACCTGTGAAGACCCGCAGCGTCAACACCGGGTACGCAAGGTCGGGGAACGAGGAGAAGAAGGCGCCCGATTCCGTGGTGGCCTGGGTCGGATAGAAGAATCCGATCATGCCGACCTGTTCGGCAAGGCCGTCCGGCACCTTCACGACACCGAGCGAGGTGAGGTTGGCGTCCTGCGGTAGGAAGGGCACCGAGTCGGTGAAGACCGCCTTACCGCTCGGGTCCGTCACGGTGATCGTTGGCGCATAGCCATTGCCGAGCAGGAAGATATCGGTGCCACCGGTGCGCAGCGGTCCGTTAACCTTGACCTCGCTCTGCGTGGGCTTCTCGCCGGGGGGGGTCACGCTCACGCTGGCCGTGTAGTCCACCGGCTGACCGTAGGCCTTGCGGTTGGCCTCCTCGTACGTCACGGCGAACTCGTCGAGGGTGAGTTTGTAGGGCTCCAGGTTGGCGTCGTTGAAGAAGCGGCCCGGGTTGAAGGAGTCGTAGGCGAGCAGGGTGTTGACGAAGGTCTGACCCTCCACGAGCACGCGCTGGCCGGTGAAGCCGAAGCCACCGCCGAAGCCGACGGTGATGAGAATCCCCACGAGCGCGGAGTGGAAGACGAGGTTGCCCGTTTCGCGCAGGTAGCCGCGTTCCGCAGCGACGGAGAACTCCCCCGTGTTGTCGGACCGGCCGGATCCGGCCCGGTCAAAGAGCGCCGTGCGGTAGCCGCTGGATTTCAGGAGCGCGCGGGCGGAGCCGATTGCTGCTGCAGCATCCGTTCCGGCAGGAGCGGTACGCACGGTGAACCCGGCCAGCCGCGCGAGGCGGGCCGGAGTCGCCGGCGGCTTCGCCTTGAGCGCGAGGTAGTGGTGCTTCGTGCGTGGGATGACGCAGCCGATGAGCGACACGAACAGCAGAATGTAGATCGAGGAGAACCACGCGGACGAGTACACGTCGAAGGCCTGGATCCTGTCGAGCACGGGAGCCAGGTCTGGGTTGTCGGTGAAGTATTGGGTGACGCCGTTCGGGTCTGAGCTCCGCTGGGGCACGAGCGAGCCCGGCACAGCGGCGATGGCGAGCATGAGCAGCAGAAAGAGGGCGGTGCGCATGCTCGTGAGCTGGCGCCAGAACCAGCGAAGCCAGCCGGTGAGGCCGAGCTTGGGCTGCACAATTCCCGACGCGCTGGGCGCCGGCGCGGAATCGTAGTGGTCAGATGGCCGGGACAAAGTCGCCAATCACTCCTTGCAGGTCGAGGAGCCACGCGCTCCAGATGCCGCTCACCATGAGCACGCCGATCACGATGAGCAGAACGCCACCGAACAGGTTGATCGCACGGATGTGGCGTTTGAGAAAAGCGACGCTCCCGGTGGCCCAATTGAAGCCGAGCGCGATGATCAGGAACGGGATGCCGAGACCGAGCGCGTAAAAGAACGCGAGGAGCCCGCCCTGCCACGGCGACCCGGTGCCGAGGCTCAGCGAATTAATCGCCGTGAGCGTCGGGCCGGTGCACGGCGTCCAGCCGATGGCGAACACCGCACCGAGCATGGGGGCGCCGGCGAGACCCATCTTCGGCCGCCACGTGGATTTCACCGTTCGTTGCATGGCTCCGAACTGGCCGACGAAGACAAGGCCGAGCAGGATCACGACGGCTCCGGCGATGCGGGTGATCAGGTCGCGGTACTGGTTCAGCCAGAACCCGGCCGCTCCGAACACGACGCCGGTGAGCACGAAGATGACGGTGAACCCGAGAACGAAAAGCCCCACCCCGATGAGCAGGCGGCTGCGTCCGCGGAGGTCCCTCTTGGGCGCGCTCGTGCTGCCGTCAGCGAAACCGCCGATGTAGGCGAGGTAGCCCGGCACCAGCGGCAGGATGCAGGGTGAGGCGAATGACACTAACCCGGCGAGGATCGCGATGGGAATTGCGAAGAGGAGCTGGCCGCTGAAGACAATCTCGCCGAAGGGATTCCCCACGTTTAGGAGCCCTCGGCAACCGTGTCGCGAATGAGGGTCTCCAGGATGGAGGGGGACGTGACCTGCCCGAGGATACGCGCGGCGACCCGACCCTGCTGGTCGAGCACCAGCGTGGTCGGCACGGCGTTCGGCGGGATGCTGCCGCTGAAGGCGAGTTGCATGCTGCCGTCGTCGACGTCGAGCACCGAGGGATAGGTGATCCCATACGTGTCATTGAACGCCGTGGCGTTGGCCGCCTGGTCCCGCACGTTCACGCCGAGAAAGGCGGCACCCTTGTCGGTGAACTGTGCGTTGAGCTTCTGCAGGTCGGCGGCCTCTGCCCGGCACGGTGCGCAGCTCGCGTACCAGAAGTTCACCACGAGCACCTCGCCGGTGAAGTCGCTGCTCGAGAGGGTTTCGCCGTTCTCGCCCACGCCGGCGAAGTCGATCGCCTCGCCGCGAGCGGATGCGTTGATCTCCGTGACGCTGCCGTCACCGGCGATGAAGCCCTTATTGCTGCCCTCGCGATACTGGTCGGCGAGGGAGTCGGACGCGCAACCGCTGAGCACCAGGGCCGCAGCGACGAGACCGCTGACGGCCAGCAAACGGGCGGGGCGGGGAGAACGGGAGCCGGCGCGCATCAGACGGCACCGATATCCGTTGCCGAAGCCTGCAGATGCGCCGCCGGAGAAGAGTAGCCGGTCTCCTCGAAGCGGTCCCCGCACCAGGACAGCGTCGTGACGCTGGAGAGCGCACAACGCCGCTTGCGCGGGTCGTGCGCGAGGCGCTCATGGGCGAGGGAACGGTGCACCATCCAGATGGGGAGCTGGTGGCTGACGAGCACCACATCGCCGTCGCCGACGGAGTTCCACGCATCGTGGATGGCGTCAAGCATGCGGTCGGAGACCGAGCGAAACGGCTCGCCCCAGCTGGGGCGCAGCGGGTTGGTCAGGAACGGCCAGTTGCGAGGGTCGCGCAGCGCGCCACCCTCGCCGCGCATACGTTTGCCCTCGAACCGGTTGGTGGGCTCGATGATCCGGTCTTCGGTCTCGATCGGCAGCGAGAACGCGGCACCGATCGGTGCTGCGGATTCCTGGGCGCGCACCAGCGGCGAGGCGAGCACGCGCCTTACCGGGCGTCCGCGCTCCACGAATTCGGCGGCGGCGGCCTGTGCCATCTCGGCGCCCAACTCGGAAAGTCGGTAGTTCGGCAGCCTGCCATAGAGCACGCCCTGGGGGTTGAAGACCTCACCATGACGCACGAGATGAACTTGATTGGCTACCACCCCCACAGTCTATTCTTGGGGCACCCGCGAATTTGCCGTGAGGAGGGCGGCTAAGCTCAAACAGTGACTTCGCGCGTATTGATCAAGAACCTGTCCGCTCTCGACGACGGCACTGTTTCGGTGTCGGGCTGGGTCGATACCGTTCGAGACCAGAAGAAGGTGCAATTCGTCGTGCTACGCGACGAATCCGGCGCCGTTCAACTCGTCAATCCTCGCACCACGGATGCCGATGGCGTCGTTGTCGCCGACGAGCCGGCCACGAGCATCTCGGGTCTGGCCCAGGGCACCTTCGTCACGGTGACCGGGCAGCTCAAGCACGACGAGCGAGTCAAGCTCGGCGGCATCGAGATCAAGCTGGCGACCCTCACCGTGGTCACCGCGGCCATCCCGGAGACCCCCATCGCGGCGGACTCGAGCCTGGACAAGCGCATGGACTGGCGCTTCCTCGACCTGCGCAACCCGAAGCAGAATCTCATCTTCCGCATCCAGACCACGTTCGAGCACGCGCTGCGTACGTACTGGATCGAGCACGACTTCATTGAGCTGCACACCCCCAAGCTGATGGCGAGCGCAAGCGAGTCGCGTGCCGAGCTGTTTGAGGTGGGCTACTTCGACACCAAGGCGTACCTCGCGCAGAGCCCCCAGTTCTTCAAGCAGATGGCGCAGTCCGCCGGTTTCGGCAAGATCTTCGAGGTGGGCCCCGCGTTCCGCGCCGATCCGTCCTTCACGAGCCGTCACTCCACCGAGTTCACGAGCGTCGACTCGGAGATCAGCTGGATCGACAGCCACGACGACGTCATGCAGCTGCACGAGGACCTCATGGTAGCCGGTTTCAGCGCGGTCAAGGCCAAGCACGGCGACGAGGTCAAGGCGCTGTTCGACGTCGAGGTCACCGTTCCGAGCCAGCCGTTCCCGCGCATCCCCCTCGCCGAGGCGAAGGAAATCGTGAAGAGCCGGGGCTACGAGGTTCCCCGCGACGACGACGACATGGACCCGGAGGGCGAGCGCCAGATCGCCGCTTACGTGGCCGAGAAGTTCGGTCACGAATTCGTGTTCCTCACCGACTATGCCTCGAGCATTCGACCGTTCTACCACATGCGCCACGAGGGCGACGAGAGCGTCACGAAGAGCTACGACCTCATCTTCAACGGCACGGAGATCTCCACCGGAGCCCAGCGCGAGCACCGCATCGAGGTGCTCGAAGCGCAGGCCATCGAAAAGGGCCTCGACCTGCAGGAGATCGAGGGCTACCTCGACTTCTTCCGCTACGGCGTTCCCTCGCACGGTGGATTCGGCATGGGTCTGGCCCGGGTACTGATGCTCATGTTGCACCAGGCCAGCATCCGCGAGGTCACGTACCTGTTCCGCGGCCCGACCCGCCTGGAGCCGTAACCGCGCAGCAACGTGAAAAGCGGATGTCGCCCCCGATGCTCAGGGGCGGCAGCCGCTTTCTGCGTGTGCCGGCGGTGACCGGCGCTTAGAGCTCGAGGTCCACAGCGATGCGCGCCGAAACGACCGTGCGAATGTACTCGCCGATCTTCACGTGCTCCGGATGCGCCTGGTAACGCGCGAGCGAATCGAAGTCATCGAAGTCCGCGATGAGCGCGAGGTCCCAATTGGCGCCCCCCACGACGTCCGCACCGACCGTGAGCTCACGAATCTCGGGAACGACGCCCACGAGCGCGCCCAGGCCCGTTGAGACGCGGGCCGCCGCTTCTGCCTTCAGGACCGGATCGGTGGGGGCGAGCTGCCAGCAGACAATGTGACGAATGGTCATGAGACCTCCAGAAGGGCCGTGCGCAGGCGCATCGGATCGATACGCCAGTAGTTGTGCACCTTGCCGTTGATGAGGAGCACGGGGATGTCTTCGACGTAGAGGGAGTGCAGTTCGGCGTCGTCGAGGATCGACCGCTCCTCGAGGGTGATCTCAGGGGCCGGGCGCTCGTCGACAACTTTCTGCATGACGGTCGTGACCAGTTCGCGTGCGTCGTCGCATAGGTGACAACCGGGTTTGCCGATGAGGGTGAGGTGAATGTTCGCCATAATCCCACCCTACTTGACATCGAAAAAGGGCAAGCAAAAAGCGCCAGACCACAGGGGCCCAGCGCTCACGCTTGTTTTGTTGCTTTTCAGTTCTTACTTACTACTTCTTATTGCGACGCTGGTGGCGGGTCTTACGAAGCAGCTTGCGGTGCTTCTTCTTTGCCATGCGCTTGCGTCGCTTCTTGATTACAGAACCCACAGGACCTCACAAAGAGTTGATTCGCCGCGGGACTCGCGACAGACACGAAAACACCATTCTAACGGAGAAATTCTCCATGTTCTACGCAGAATCGACAATGGGCCTCTGAATGGCCACTTCAGCGGCCGACGCCGGCACCCGAAATGACCGCCCAAAGCGGATGGCCGGAGGCTCACCGGAGTGCACCATGCGGTACACCGTCATCTTCGAAACGCGCATCATGTCAGCCATCTCTGCCACGGTCAGAAACCGCATATTTGCCAGATTCTGTTCCACGGTGCCCCTCACGCTCGGGACCACGCACACAACGTGGATGCGATGTGGGCGACGTTAGAGGCAGCAAACCGCGTCGCCTAGATGTTCTTGCGCCATTTTTTTGCCGTTGCATCTTTGACGGCGTGGCTCATCTGGTACGAGGTGTCGGCGAAGGCCTTGCCGATGGCAGACGCGAACGCGCGCTGCTCGTCCCGGAGGCCTGCTTCTTCGGCAGCCTGAGCCTCTTCATCGGTGTCGAAGTCCACGCTCAGGAAGGGAATCAACCAGTCTTCGATTGCCTCAAGCGGCGAATAGTCCAGGTGGTAGTAGCGGTGCTGCCCCTCTTCGCGCACGCTCACGAGCCCACTCTCGCGCAGCACCTTGAGATGCTTTGAGACGGTGGGCTGGCTCAGACCAAGGTTGCCCACAATGTCGGAGACGCTGAGCTCACCGCGGGCCTCGCCGCCTTGATTGTGCCGGTCGAGAAGGATCCGAAGGATGTCCCGTCGGGTCGAATCCGCCACAACGTCGAAAATGTCTGCCATTCCTTCAGGTTAGTCACTCCGCAGAGGGAGTACCATGTCAACTTGGCGCGGGTCGGAGGTCTTGGGGGTTCCAGGTGTTATCTAAGGCCTCGTCCGCGCGATTTAGTCATCACAAGGGCAGCTGGTTCGGCGGTATTCGCGACGCCGTAGACCAGCTCGTGCGCTCCTCCCCCAGCCGGTTCGCCATCCTGGTGTTCACCGCCCTCATCCTGCTGTTCACGGTCTTGTTCTCGTTGCCGATCGCCTCCGCGGATCGCACCATCACGCCGTTGCACGACGCTCTGTTCACCGCGGTGTCGGTGATCTGCGTCACGGGCCTCGCGACCGTGGACATGGCCACCCACTGGTCGGCCTTCGGCAACATCCTTGTGTTCATCGGGGTGAACGTGGGCGGCATCGGCGTGCTCACGCTCGCGTCGATCATGGGACTCGTGATCTCACGCCGAATAGGCCTGCGCACCAAACTCATGGCAGCCAGTGACAGCAACCCGTCGCGCATCCATGCCGGCCCGGTGAACGAGGGACAGGCAATTCGGTTGGGCGAGGTGGGCAGCCTGCTGCTCACGGTGGCCGTGAGCGCCTTCGTGATCGAGGTCGCAGTGGCAGCGTTGCTGTTCCCGCGAATGCTCAGCGCCGGCATCGATGCCGGCCAGGCCCTGTGGCACAGCATCTATTACGCGGCGATGGCCTTCACGAACACGGGCTTCAACCCCAATGAGCTCGGCATCGGGCGTTTCGCCGAGGACTTCTGGTTTCTCGGCGCCCTCATGGTGGGCGTTTTTCTCGGCAGTCTCGGCTTCCCCGTGATCTACGCCTTCGCCCGTGGGTGGCGCAAACGGCGCGTCTGGTCGCTGCACGTCAAGCTGACCCTCGTGACGACGATTGCGCTCATGTTCGCCGGCATGGTCATCTACATCATCCTCGAGTTCGACAACCCGAAGACCTTCGGGTCGCTGGACGCCGGTCACACCATCTTTCAATCCCTGTTCCTGTCGGTGATGTCGCGCTCGGGCGGTTTCGCCACGATCGAGATCAGTGACCTGCATGGCTCGAGCCTGCTCGTGACGGACATGCTCATGTTCATCGGAGGTGGCTCTGCCTCGACCGCCGGCGGCATCAAGGTGACCACCCTCGCGATCCTCTTTCTCGCGGCCTTCGCCGAGGCCCGTGGAAAGGCACAGATGGAGGCCTTCGGACGCCGCATCCCGAGCGACATCCTGCGCCTGTCGGTCAGTGTTGTTCTCTGGGGGGCCACGACCGTTGCCGTGTCGACCATCCTGATCCTGCACATCTCCCAGGCCCCCCTTGAGCATGTTCTCTTTGACGTGATCAGTGCTTTTGCTACCTGCGGTCTGTCCACCGGGCTCACGGGGGACCTCCCGCCTTCGGGGGTGTATGTTCTCTCCGCGACCATGTTCATGGGTCGGGTTGGTACAGTAACTCTCGCCGCCGCACTGGCTGCAAGCCAAAGCAGGCAGCTGTTCAAGCGCCCCGAAGAAAGGCCCATCGTTGGTTGACCGCCTCAAACATGACGCCCCCGTGCTCGTCATCGGACTCGGTCGCTTCGGCGCGGCCACGGCCGGCCAGCTCGATCGCCTTGGCCGGGAGGTGCTCGTCGTCGACATCAGCGAAGCCCTCGTGCAGAAGTGGTCGGAACGCGTCACACACGCGGTTCAGGCGGACTCCCGCTCGCTGGAGGCCCTGAAGCAGATCGGCGCGGAGGACTTCTCCATCGCTGTGTGCGCGGTGGGGTCATCTGTTGAGGCGAGCGTGCTCATCGTCGCCAACCTCGTCGACCTCAAGATTCCACAGATCTGGGCCAAGGCCATCTCCAAATCCCATGGCAAGATTCTTGAGCGCATCGGCGCCCATCATGTGATCTATCCGGAGGCGGAAGCCGGCGAGCGCGCCGCGCATCTCTTGTCGGGTCGAATGCTCGACTTCATCGAGTTCGACGACGACTTCGCCCTCGTCAAGATGTACCCACCGAAGCCGATTCGCGGTCTCAACCTGATCGAATCCGGCGTACGGGCCAAGCACAAGGTCACCGTGGTGGGAGTGAAGAGTCCCGGCAAACCATTCACCTATGCGACCGCCGACACGGTAGTGTCCGATCACGACCTCATCATCGTGGCCGGTACCGAAGGCGACATTGAACGCTTCGCCGCACTCGGTTCCTGACACCCCTGATGCCTCTGACGCCCTCGATGAGTCGAAAGTCCGGCGGGCGGCTAGCCTTTCCTTACGGGGAAACAACCCGTTTGCTCAAAAGGTGGCCAAGATGACTCAAAACAATGCCGAATTCCCGCGAATCAACGCGCTGGTTCGAGCGGACGCCACCGGTCAGGTGATCATCAACGGCGTGAGCCAGGTCGTGGTGGCCGTCGACGATGCCGGCGTCCGTGAAGAGATTGTGGCAGTCGCCACCGGCGTCGCCCGCGACCTCGATTCTCCCGTGCGCCTCGAGGTCGAAGACGAACAGGGCCTGTGGCCACTCATGATCTTCCCCGACGGCCGGGTGAAATCCGCCGGGGACGTCATTGCCATGACCGGCCCTCTCGGAACGCACACCGTCGCGATCACAAATTCAGAATCCCCTGGCACCGGCGAGACCGGCCACGGGCAGGCCGCCGACGCCGTCGTCGAGGTGAGCGGTGTCGACGAGGCTGCCCGGCCTGGCAATGTCGCCGCCGCACTCGAGCCGGTCACGGACCTGTCGTTTGCCCAGTTACTTCGCCCGGCTTCGTCCACGCATCCGTTCGTGGACTCTGGCACACACGCCAGCACCGATACCGAGGCCCGCCCGAGTAGTCGATCCGTGGGCTTCAACGCCTCGAACCTGACGCAGTTCGACCCTGCTCCTGACGATTCGCCGGGCTTCGCCCCGCGCTACTCGTCATTCCTGCCAAACAGTGGACGAACGACAGATTCCGACGCCGCCGAGGACTCTTCGGATGCCTCCTTCATCTCCTCGCTGATGAACACGTCCGGACTTCCCGACGGGGACACTGAAACACGGTCTGACGATTCGGGGCCCGGGACGCGCGCCGAGCGCCCGATCGGCGCCCAATCGTCTGCCCGGATCGGTCCCCCCAACCTCGCCGACTTTATGAGTTCCCGGCCGGAAGCGCAGGCAGGGCCGGCTCTTCAGGGCTGGCAGGGAGCCATCCGTCGACTCACCGGTGGTCTCATTTCCGTCAGCGCGAGCGCGAGCGAACGTGCCCAGCGCAACGCCATCTCCGCCGTGCAGCGCAGCCTGAGCGGGCCGCGAACCATTGCGGTGCTCAATCCCAAGGGCGGCGCGCACAAGACCACAGCCACTCTGCTCATCGCCGCAACGTTCGGCATCTACCGCGGCGGCTATACGCTCGCGTGGGATAACAACGAGACAATGGGCACCCTCGGGGTGCGAGCGCAGGCAGCCCGTCACACCAACACGGCCGTCGACCTGCTGCGGGACCTTGATCGTTTCTCCGAGGCACGCGTGGGCGACCTCGACAACTACGTACGCAACCAGGGCGACGCGCAGTTCGACGCGCTGGCCTCTGACCTGGACCCGGCCGGTGCCGCGAGTATCGACGCCGTCGCGTTCCGCAAACTGCACGCCATGCTCAGCCGCTTCTACCGGGTGCTCGTGATTGACACGGGGAACAATATGCGCGCGAGCAACTGGGAAGCGGCCGTTGACACGGCAGACCAGCTCGTGGTGGTGTCGACCATTCGCGAGGACACCGGCTACGGCGCCGCGTCGCTGCTCGACGGCCTGCGGCGCAAGGGGCATGCCGACAAGGTGGCCCAGGCGGTCACCATCCTCGCCTCACCATCCAAAACGGTCGACCAGCAGCTTTCTGCCCGCCTGCACGATCACTTCGGCCAGCTCACCCGCACCGTGCTCGAGGTGCCGCATGACCCGTCGCTCGTGGGCGGAGGACCACTCAACGTGGACACCCTCGCACCGCGCACCCGAGCCGCCTGGCTGCAGGCCACGGCAGCGATCGCCGAGGGCCTCTAGCCACACGCGCCGGGTTGCGGTTTCAGGAGCCGATGGTCGGGTGCGTCCGTCATCCGCGTCAACACGCGGCCGATCGGATGCCCACCGCGGGATCTCCTGACGTGGCAACCCGCTCCGACGGAATACCGGTGAGCGGTTCCGTCGGGACGCGGGTCAGGACGCGGCGAGCTCCCTGGAGCGCGCGAGCGCGGCATCCGTCGCCGTGTCGAAGAGCTCGCGCAGACCGCCCTTTTCGAGTTCGGCCACGGCACGCTCTGTCGTGCCGCCCGGGCTCGTGACCTGGCGGCGCAGTTCGGTGGCCGACTTGTCCGAGACGGCGAGCAGCGCGCTGGCACCGAGGAATGTGCCGTTGACCATGACGGCGGCCTGCTCGGGGGTGAAGCCCTTCGCCACGGCCGTGGCGGTGAGCTGCTCGATCAGGTAGAACACGTAGGCCGGACCAGAGCCCGAGACGGTGCCGAGGGCATCGAGCTGTTCCTCGGGTACGACGAGCACGTCACCAACGGTGGCGAACAGGGCCTGGGCGAGTGCGAGGTCTTCGGCACTGGAGCGCGTTCCGGCGCTCAATCCGGTGACAGCCATGCCGACAACGGCGGGGGTGTTCGGCATCGACCGGATCACGTGAGCGGAAGCCGGCAGCAGCGATTCGAACGTGGCGATCGTGACGCCGGCACAGACGCTGATCACGAGGGCGCCGGGCTCGAGGTGGTCCGCGATCTCGGCGAGCAGGTCGGGCACCATGTAGGGCTTCACGGCCACCACCACGATCTGGGCTCCGGCAATGGCCTTGAGGTTGGCCTCGGGATCGTTCGCGGTTGCGAAGGCCGTGACGCCGGCCGTGCCGTCGAGTTCGGCCGCCTTCTCCACCGTGCGGTTGGTCGTGCGAATACCGCCCTCAACCTCCACCCCGGGCTTGAGCAGTCCAGCCAAGACGGCCCGGGCCATGGAGCCGGCGCCGAGGAACGCGATTGTGGGCAGGGTTACGGTTTCGGTAGAAGTCATCCGATCAGTCTACTTTCGCGGCCTCCAAAGCCGCCGGGTGCCCGATTGGAGGGGCGACGCGACGATCGTTCTAGGATGAACCCATGAGTGCATCGGGCAGCAACAAGGCAATCGTGGCGGCTTTGGGCGCCAATCTTGGAATCGCTGTGACCAAATTCGTCGCCTGGGGCTTCTCCGGATCCTCGTCGATGCTCGCGGAGGGCGTGCACTCCCTCGCGGATTCCGGCAACCAGCTCTTGCTGCTGCTCGGCGGCCGCCAGGCGAAGCAGAGGGCCGACCTGGAGCATCCGTTCGGCTATGGACGCGAACGCTACGTGTACGCCTTTGTGGTGTCGATCATATTGTTCTCCATCGGTGGCGTCTTCTCCCTGTACGAAGGGGTGAACAAGCTGCAGGACCCGCATCCGCTTGAGAGGGCGTGGATACCCATTGTCGTTCTGCTCGTGGCGATGGTCCTCGAAGGCTTTTCCCTGCGCACCGCCGTGCGGGAATCGAACCATGTGCGCGGCAATCAGAGCTGGGTGCAGTTCGTGCGTCACGCGAAGGCACCCGAGCTGCCCGTGGTGCTGCTCGAAGACGTTGCTGCCCTCACCGGCCTGGTGCTCGCGTTCCTCGGAGTGGGGATCACCGTCATCACGGGCGATCCCATCTGGGATGCCATCGGCACCATCGGCATCGGCGCGCTCCTCGTTATCGTTGCCATCGTCCTGGGGATCGAGACCAAGAGCCTGCTCGTTGGAGAGGGCGCGAGCGCCAAAAACCGGGACGCGATAGAAGCCGCCATTCTCGCCGGACCGGAGACCACCCGCATTGTTCACCTCAAGACGCTCTACCTCGGCCCCGACGAGATGCTCGTCGGAGCCAAGATCGCGGTGGAGTCGGACAAACGTTTCCTCGTCGTGGCTGCCGACATCAACGCGATCGAGCAGCGCATTCGTGCGGCCGTTCCCGTGGCTCGGATGATCTATCTCGAGCCCGATGTCTGGATCGATCCCACGGAGGCGAACCCACCCACGGATACCTTTGTGATCAAGGGCCTGGAGTAGCTCCACCGGCTCGGTCGCCCCTGCGGGCCGGGTCTTCGAAGAAGGCCCGCAGCAGATCACCGCATTCCTGCTCTGACACCCCGGTGAACACCTCAACGCGGTGGTTGAGTCGCCGGTCGCGGAGCACGTCGTAGACCGAGCCGGAGGCTCCGGCCTTCTCGTCCCACGCCCCGAACACCACAGTGGGCAGACGGGCGGCGAGGATCGCCCCCGCACACATGACGCACGGCTCAAGGGTCACGACGAGGGTGCAGCCGGTGAGGTGCCAGTCCCCCGTGACCTGCGCGGCCGCGCGGATGGCCACGATCTCGGCGTGCAGGGTCGGGTCCTGATGCAATTCGCGTTCGTTGCGGCCCCGGCCGATGACGACTCCGGCCGCATCCATCACCACGGCTCCTACCGGGACATCACCGGTCGCCAAGGCGGCGCGCGCCTCATCCAGGGCGAGTCGCATGAGCTCTGCGTGTGCGTTCACCGTTCTCACCATCCTTGTCCTCGCGAGGCATGCCCACAATAGGGAAGCAGTAGAATTGAGCCTATGCGAGTCCATGTAGCCGACCACCCGCTCATCACCCACAAGCTCACGGTGCTGCGTGACAAGGTCACTCCCTCCCCCCTCTTTCGTTCTCTTGTCGAAGAGCTCATGACACTCCTTGCCTACGAGGGAACCCGGGGCGTGCGGGTTGAAGCGGTCACGGTGCAGACCCCCGTGTCGGCGGCCCAGGGCGTGCGCATCAGCGACCCGAAGCCCCTCGTCGTACCGATCCTGCGCGCCGGTCTTGGAATGCTTGAGGGCATGGTGAAGATGCTGCCCACCGCCGAGGTGGGTTTTCTCGGGATGGCGCGCAACGAAGAGACCCTTGAGCCGACGACCTACGCCGAGCGCTTGCCCGATGACCTCTCCGATCGGCAGTGCTTCGTGCTCGACCCCATGCTCGCCACGGGCGGCTCGCTGATTGCGGCGATCAACTTCCTGTTCGCACGCGGCGCCACCGACGTCACCGCCATCTGTATCCTGGCCGCGCCCGAGGGCCTCGCTGCCGTGGAAAAGGCTCTGGAGGGGCGCGAGGTCACCATTATTCTTGGCGCGGTCGACGAACGCCTCGATGAGAACGGCTACATTGTGCCCGGCCTCGGCGACGCGGGCGACCGCCTGTACGGTCTCGTTTAGTCCAGGTCACCCACCGCGCCCATCGGCGCTCCTCCGCAGCATCTGCGGCTTGCGGCGCGCCGACGGGCACAGGATTCAATGAACTTTGATCATTTTGATCTTCGTCACAGAATCCTCTGCCAAGTATTCTTTTGTAAAGGATTCGCCTACTCGGGTTCCAGCGAGTGAACGTGTTGCGTGTCACGAGCAGTAACTCGCCGTAACCGAATTGACACACGCCGTCACATTCCGCTTAACTCACAGTTATGACAACCACCGCACGCCCCCTGACCTCCCTCGAGGCCCCTGGGAATGCCGGCATGATGATGGCCGGTTCCCCCGCCGTCACCTGTTGTCGAATGTGCCGCTAACGCGCGGCCCCCTGGTTGAGTTCCCAGCCTATTCATCGCTTCACCACGACACCTGTCGTCGGTGACTGAATAGCCGAACTCCCGTCGCTTCCCTCTCGAGGAAGCCGTCGACACCCGGCACTTGTGCCTCACATCCGAACCCAGGGCGCTGTGCGCCGGTTCACCCAGCTTCCACGCAAGGAGTTCTCTCATGTCCCTCGCCCACATCCACGCCAGCCGTCCCGCACTGAAAATCGCTGACCAGCCGGCACCGCACATTCGCGCCGTACCCAGCGGCACCGAGGCCCGGGGCTTCGTTCTCTACGTCGGGATCGACGAGGCCAAGGCGGCCGCCGCCGGCACAAGCCTGCACCGTATCGTCGAGGCGCTCAAGGCCCTCACGAACGACATCGCACCGTCAGCGGAAACCTACGCGGCCGTTGCCCTTGCCCCCGAGAATTCCGGCGGCCGCGATGTTGACGTGGTTCGCCTGGCGCTGCAGGACCCGTCCGCTCTGGCCGGCCACCGCACCGAGGCCGCCGAGCCCGATCGCGCACACAGCGGAGTCGTCGTGGACATCTCCCGCAAGCGCGTCATCCTCGACAACGAGACGGCCAGCCTCACCTACAAGGAATTCGAACTGCTGCAGTACCTCGTGCTGCGCGAGGGACGTACGATCGATCGCGCCGAGATCATCTCCTCGCTGTGGGATGCCACCGACGACGAGGACACCCCCAACGAACGCACCATTGACGTACACGTACGCCGCCTGCGCGCCAAGCTCGGCCGCTACGAAGACATTGTTCGCACGGTACGTGGCGTCGGTTACCGCTTCGACCGCCACGCAGACGTTTCGATCCGACAGGCATCCGCTCCCAGCCCCGACCGCTTCTAGCAGCACCCGCACCTGGCGGGGACGTGATTGAGGGCCGGCCGTAGAGGCTACGGTCGGCCCTCGTCCCTTGCACCAAGAGTGTCCTGCAATCACATTCACGTCGTCCGCCACAGCAAACGGTTGACGCACTATGAATATATAACGAATGAATAACGGACGCCACCTGCACGCCCCTTTTTCTCCTGCGAGTTCACTCCGAGCCGCTCAGATGCGCAGGGATCAGCGATCAGTCTCTATCCTTGGATAGGGATCGTGCCCTCTGTCATTGAGGAACGACCAGCAATGGCGAGGAGCCAGGGTGGTTGATCGGGACGCGGCCGTTGCGGCGTGGGAGTCACTCTTTCGCGCTCAGGTGGCCATCATGCGCAGCCTCGCCGCGGATTTTCCGTCGCGAGACATTTCCCTGAACGAGTACGACGTGTTGTTCAACCTGTCCAGGCAGCCCGATCGCTGCATCCGGTTGCGGGAACTCAACAGCCACGTGCTGCTCACCCAGCCGAGCGTGAGTCGACTGGTGGACCGCCTCGTCTCTCGAGGCTACGTCCGCAAGCTCACCGACCCGGAAGACGGGCGAGGCGCCATCGTGCAGCTCACCGAGGACGGCCTGGCTCTCTTCAGGCGCGTCGCCGTGGCCCACATGGACACAATCGCCGATCGCATTGGTGACACTTTGAACACGGACGAACTCCTCGAGCTCACCGCATTGTGTGATCGACTGCGTAGCCGCAAGGCAAACTGACCGCTTGAAGAGGGGCAGCGGGACGAAGGCCCTACCCCCCGCCCCACCGAGGCGCTCCCTTGCGGGAACGCCTTCCTCACCGCACCTCCGAACGAAGCCCGGCGAGAAAATTTTGACCCCCTGCGATGGCGGTGTCGCATTGCGGGAAAGGTAAGAGAATCTCACCTATTTCCATGCTACCTGAGCTCGTCCCCCCCGAACGCCCGCTCGGGCGACATCGTCGACAACGTTCCCGGCTGGCTCCGCTCACAAGCCGGCCTCATCGGGGCAGGGAAGCCCCCTCACGACGGGCGCAACTGTGCCGCCGAGCACGTGGCCGCGCTCGGGGTCTCGGCGGCCTCTGCGAACAGCAGGCCGAGGGGCCGGCCCCTCGGCCATTACTTAAACCAAAAAAACCCCGCAATCACAAGGACTGCGGGGCTTTTCCCGGTGCGCCCGGAGGGATTTGAACCCCCGACCTATTGATCCGTAGTCAATTGCTCTATCCGCTGAGCTACGGGCGCCGAGTTGCTTCCGAACGAAACGCTCGGTGGCAACTTGAAAACTATACCAGCATTTTGTGCCCCGTCTTGCCCACTGCCGCTCCGGCGCAGAAGATCTGCCTCGCCACGGGCCCTAGCCGATGCAACCAGCCGGTGCTTTACTGGCCCCATGGCCTCGCCGATTGCTGTTGAAACGTCATTCGATTACTCCTCCCTCCGTGCCCTGTTCATCAATTGCACGCTCAAGCGAAGCCCGGAGACCAGTAACACGCAAGGGATCATCGACCTCAGCGCGCACATCATGCGCGGTCAAGGCGTGCACGTCGACGTGATCCGCGCGATCGACCACGACATTGCCACCGGCGTGTACCCGGACATGACCGCGCACGGCTGGGCGAGCGACGCCTGGCCCGCCCTGTTTGAAACCGTTCTCGCGGCCGATATCCTCGTCCTGGCCGGCCCCATCTGGCTCGGCGACAACGCGTCGGTCACCAAGCGCGTCGTCGAACGCCTGTATGCCATGTCGGGCCAGTTCAACGCCAAGGGCCAATACGTGTACTACGGCAAGGTCGGCGGAGCCATCATCACCGGCAACGAAGACGGAGTGAAGCACTGCAGTTCCAACCTGCTCTATAGCCTTCAGCACATCGGTTACGCCATTCCCCCGGCAGCGGATGCGGGGTGGCTGGGCGAAATCGGGCCGGGACCGAGCTATCTCGAATCGGTATCCGCGGGTTCGGAAAATGACTTCACGAATCGCAACACCACGTTCATGAGTTGGAATCTCATGCATCTCGCATCAATACTGCAGGCCAACGGGGGAATTCCCGCGTGGGGCAACCTGCGCCAGAGCTGGGACCGCGGCGAGCGATTCGGCTTCGCGCCCAACCCGGATTCGAGGTAACCGAGCAGCCCGCGCACGACGTCATGCGTGACGCGTACCCGGGCGGCCGACGAAACGCGCTGCCGTCGATTTCGGCGGCCGAAAACCGTTCATCAGCGCGGGCGAGCGGCGCGCCGTGTGGCAGGAATCCTGGCCTCGGTTCCCAACAGATCGCAGACAGCGCACCAGAATTGCGGGCGGGCAGCACCGAGGCCCTGCCCGCCCGCGCGGGTGCGAAAGGTTCTACTGGGCCGAGGAAGAATCCGGGGAATCGGGAGCAGGCACGGGAGTGGGCGCTTGAGGCGCATGTGGCCGGGGATCGTGCGGTTTCGGGTGCGGTGTGTCAGACATCTGTCGTACCTCTCTCAAGGATTCCTGCGCTGGAACGGAGATGACAATCTCCCTGTACAGGCGACCGTACTCCACTGTTCTGAAAAAGTTGCGCACCGAGGAGGCGCCAGAGTCACGCAGCAATGATAATGTCACAACAACTTGCCAAAGCGAACGAGTGGAAAGCGGGGTGCGCGATGGCCGAGAGCGAAGAGAAAGTTCTCCCCATGGGACTGTTCATGGACCTGGAACGATCCGGTCCCATCCCGCTCTATTTCCAGGTGTCCCAGCGCATCGAGAAGGCCATCCTCAATGGAGAATTGCCGGTGGGGTCACGGCTCGAGAATGAGGTCGGCCTCGCTCAACGTCTCGGTCTGAGTCGACCCACCGTTCGCCGCGCCATCCAGGACATCGTGGACAAGGGGCTCCTGGTGCGTCGGCGCGGCATCGGAACGCAGGTCGTGCACGGTCAGGTCACGCGCAAGGTGGAGCTGACGAGCCTCCACGACGACCTCACCAACACCATGAAGACGCCTTCAACCCATTTGTTGACCTTCGAGAGCGTGGCGGCCGATGACACCGTCGCCGAAAAGCTCTCCGTCGTGCTGGGGACGCCCACGCTGCACATTCGCCGGCTGCGGCTTGCTGACGACGTACCCGTGGCCGTAATGGAGAATTGGCTCCCGGAGGAGTTCCTCACCATCGCACCCGACGATCTCGTGACCTACGGGCTGTACCAGGTGATGCGGGCACGCGGGATCACTCTCAGGGTGGCCCGTCAGCGGATCAGCGCCCGAAAGTCCACGCCCGAGGAGGCCGGGCTGCTCGACGTGGAGAAGAACGCCGCACTGCTCACGATGGATCGCACGGCCTTTGACAACTCGGGCCGAGCCGTCGAATTTGGTCATCACTGCTACCGCCCTGACCTCTATTCCTTCGAAGTCACCCTCGTCGAAAAGTAGGCCGTCAACGGTCACCGGCACGGCATGAGTACACGGCGGAACGCGCGCTAGTAGTCGCTATGGCCAGGATTTGACTCCGCGTGCGAGGCCTTGAGCAGGGCGAGGTCCACGAGCAGGAACATGTCCAGCCGGTCCGCGCGCCGCTCCGCATACTCGGCCTCACGGGGATCGATCGCAAGCGAAATCAGTCTGGTCGACACCGCGTCACGTATTTCCTCGCTCGCCTCCCGCTGGGCGCGTTCCACCAGGTGAGCAACGTGATCTTCGTCGGCGGCCTCGGTATCCAGGGCAAGGGTGAGTCGTTTGTGCACCTGCAGGCGTAGGGAGTACTGGGCCAGGTCTCCACGTTGATCTTCGGTGAGATCAAAGCCCCATCGGTTCTTGCCGACTTCTTTCCTCATGCCGCCGACCCGTTCAGCGTATTCCTCGTTCTGCCGGGCGAGCAGGCCCAGCTCGTCTCGCGCGGTCGCGGCATACCGCGCAGGGTCGTAATCGATGTGATCCCGCAGCGCGCCGATGATGATGTCGTTCTTGACGGCCATGCGCACGGCCGAGAGGGCGATGAGGAAGCCCTCGTCGGCCATCCGGTCGACGGAAGGCACGTCGACTCTCGGCTTCTCGGGCGGGGCGACGATGCGTCGACTCGAACGACTTCGACGCATTGCGACACCACCTCCCTGTGTGCCTCTGATTTTACAGCGCCGATGACCACTTGACGTGACAGCTCCCGTTGCTCCCGTCGCCGTGGTGCGCGAGAACCTGCGCGGGTCACCCCGTCGCAGAGACCTGATGAAGCGTCACGCGGGCAATCACGTCGGCTGTAGGTTCCTCGGCTTCCGCGCCGCCCCCTGCCCTGGGGATCGCAGCTCACCAACTGGATTGGTCAAAACTCTTTAATAACTTGATCAAATCGCTTATCTCTGCTTTGCAGGAGCGTGGCTTCGAGCACTGGTCGCCGTCGTGTTTCTCCTGAAGATAGCGCCGGTCGGCAAAGCTTGTGTCCCGCAAGAGTTTCTGTTCACGCACTGGAGCGATCATGAGCAGTCGGGGATTGTTGCATGTCGGTGCCATTCTCGTAATAAATGGACTGATGCTCCTCGGGGTCATCCCTGGAAAATCAACTGCCATTCTCAATTTCTTTGTCGGCACGATGCAAGATGTTTTCCCGACAATCATCATCCTTCAATTCCCCGATGACCTGGGCGTCGTGTTCGGCGCTGCGGGCTGCACCTCAGCAGAGCACTCACGGTCACGTCCCGCTGGCCTCTGGGATCGCCGCCTGGTGGCGAACTGAGCGCATGGCAATGAAACACGTATCGACGTCGACGCGGGAGCGTCTGAAATAACAGTCAGCCGCCCACAACTAGCCGGTGACGCCTGCGCGTGGTCGGCGGCGGAAGGCAAACGACAAACCCCTCTCTATCCCTGAAGAACACAGGGACAAGAGAGGGTTGAATTGTGCGGGTTGTTCCTAGAACTCGGACGCCCTTGACCTGACTGGGTGCATTACGAGCCGATACCAGCACATCCTCCGCCCGTGTGCGAATAATCCTCCGCACGACAAACCAGCGCCGTCTAACCAGCTACCGCCTGGCCAGAAGGCGCCCTTAAGCGCTGCCGCTAGCAACGGCTCGTGGCCGCGGCAAAGGGGGTAGCGAAAGAACCGGTCTACTCTTCAAGAGCACGTTCTCAGGGAGCCCTGCCATCGAGTAGAAGGCCGACTCGGGCAGGTAGCCCGGACTCGACAGCCACTGCCGCAGTATGGCGCTGTCGCCAGTCTCAGCTGCCAACTCGATAAGAAAGCGCTCGGTATCGTCGAACGCATGATTTCGGCGGAGGCGACCGCGAGTCGCTTCTGTCATGAACTGCACAAAACGTGGCACACCCGCCGAACCAACTGTTTGCATCCAACGCTCGAGTGGCCCGATGCCATTCATCACGTCTGCAATCGGACTGGATCCCTGTACTCGATGCCAGACCGAGAGTAAGTCCTCTTCCGGTTCTGCGCCCTCAATAGCTAGGGCCATGTAAAGGAACAGCCGAAGACAGAGCAGGGCATTGTGCCTGACATCCACTTCCACGTGGGTCGCAAGAACCGCCACGGCGCCCTGTTCAAGAATCCTGTCCGCGATATTCGGCCCACCCGCTCCTCTCGGCGCCACACGGCAAGCGCTCAAGATGACAACTGGCGGCCAGGGTCGCTGACGACTTCCAGCGTAAAAGTCCTTTCCTACGCGCAAGCCGGCTACACCGTCAACCTCTGCGCCGTGGGCACTGATCACAAGCACGTCAGGCTCGTGACTATCAATCGCCGCGTCCAGCTCGGCCGCGGAGTCGACGTCTACTCTGGTCATGATGACCTTCGATGGTGACGATTTCAGCATTTCCTCTGCCATATCCCAGCCTGATCGAGAGAGTCGACCGACAGGATCGTCCGGGCCCACACACTCGGCGACGAGAACTCGGAACCCGCTGGAGAGATCGATTCTTGGGGTCGGCCCGAACTCGTAGCGCAACGCCGCGGTGAGGGGCGCGAGTGGACGGTGCGTAACAGGTAGCCGATAGGCGAGCGGCGACGTGTCACCTGGAAGTGTCAGAAGGCCAACGGGAAAGTTGGAAAAGGTAATCAATGCGGACGCCCTAGAGACCGCCAGTTTGACATCATCGGTCCAAATGCCCGAGGCGGCATTGTTTAGGGTTTGCATTAGCCGTCGCACTTTTGCTGGCTGTGCCCCGGTCGACCAATGTCGTTCCAGATTGGAGAGAGCTACGAACGCTTCCGTCGGAATCTCGCTGAGGGCAATTCCAATACCACTCCGCCGGGTGGCCGCACTTGTCACGAGCACCTCGACGGCATGACGTGTCAAGGGCCATGAAGAACGGGGCCTATTGGCCCTGTTTTGGCCCGGCGTTAACACCCCTGGCCGTTTCAGCCTTGTCACGCGCGAAGGGCGACTCAGTGGGGACCACTACTTGTGGAGATCGGGGCTGGCATTGGGGGATGCGCACACGATCCTGGGAACGATTGGAAAAGTGGACTCCTTCCTGGACAAGCACCCGTACTGGGGCTGGGTCAAGAGCGGCCTCCCTGTCCCGTTCGACCCAGAATCCGTCGCCCGTGCAATCCACGAAGCCGAGACCGGTAACGCCGGCTACTTCACGGACGCCACCAATGATGCATACGATCATGTCGTAAATATGGACTGACTTGTCCAAAGTGCAACGGAGCGCTTGACCTCGGCAGGACCTCCCTTGAATTTCAAAGGCCTGGAGCTACACGCCGGCTGCGGACACTTCCGAATTCTCAGCAAAGCGGGGCACGGGCATCAGCCGAGTTCGACTAGCTCTCCGGATCGACGCCAACCAGGTTGCAGGGTGTTGGACCGAGACGTCGCCAGGCAATGCCGCGCTGAGGAATTCCTTGTCCCTGGTGATGCAGAATCTCTCGTAATACTGGCCTTCGATACCGGCGTCGCGGACTGTGGCGTATACGCATCCGTCCTCGTGGCTCAGTGGAGGAGTTCCGTATGAAATTTGCACATCTCCGACGGTTCCACCTTCGGTCTTGTCCCAAACTAAGTCGCCAACAAGGTCCTCAAGCAAGTCTCGGGCACCCCCAACGGACCAGCCAAGCCCGCGGTCCTCATCGTCTAGGTGCCTGTTGTTGGGCTGGCTCGCTTTGAACGCTACAAGCCGGTCGACATGATCACTTGTCCACACTTCCAGCCTGCGCCCATCGGGATGCACACCGGGAGTTACGCTGACCAGTGCGCGGACGCTGTCAAAAGCGGGGTCCGAAGGGTGCGGAACTGGCGACTTGGAGGCCTCAACGGCGAAGGCGATGAGCTTCTCCCACGAGAACGGTTCGCCCAGCACCCGAGCCACATCCAGATAGATGTTGACGTCGAATACGACCAGGATCTTGCCGGGGTCCTGATTCGTATCCGGCCTAGGCACCTTTGGCGCGCGCGCGCGTCGGCGTGAAGGTCGTCATCGCGTAGTTATAGTCCGCGGCCGTGCGATACCCGAACTGACCCGAACCGATGACTGGCGCGTCAGCGGGCTCTGCATTGGCATCTGTCCCGTTGGAGACGATCATTTCGTATGCGTCCTCAAGCGACAAAGCAGGTTCGCGCAGGCCACGAAGCTGTTTCGCCTTGCGCTTGTATTGCGGCCAGGCGACGGCAATGTCCTGCGTGGGAATGACGATATTCGATACACGCGGCTTGAAGAAGGCCTCCCACGGTCCAACGGAGTGAGTAAGCGTCCAAAGACTGGCCGCGGAGAGGGGTCCAGCGATTCGCCACACTTCATCGATTGACTCTCGCAGGTGCGAAGATACCGATTGGTGGCTGAATCGACCCCTGTCTGCCACGGTGATCGGCCCATCTCCATACTTCTTGTATAAGCCGTACAAAGGTTTCACCACGGGGCCGTTGACCCACGCTTGAACGTCCTCTCGGAACGCGGGTCTGCCGAGCCGGAAGAGGCTCAGGCTCTGAGTAAGGCACACCAGTTTTTGGAGCTTCAGATTGGAGACAGGAACGCCCTCCTCATTTGAAATCTCGAGGAACTTGGCGGCGACAGTCGCGGCTGGAACGGTACTAGTCCCTGACATCTCGCCCCCCAAGCGCTTATCCACACGTACTCCACAAGGTTATTCACATAGTTATACACAGTGAATATACTCGATTCTACTCACAATGCCGCTTGAGCTGGTAACGAACAGCCCGCGTTTAGCGTCCGTTGCCGAGCGGAGATCGACGCCAGCCCAGACATGCACACGAACTCTAATCAAGTTGGTGCCGATTAGGCCGGAGTGGATTCGCGAACGGCCGATCACGACCCATATGTCACGAGCCACGACCCCGTCGCGGGGTCCGCGGGCACAGATGGGCGCCGCCCCGGGTACTGCGATCGCTTGCGCAACCGTAATTGTCTTTTTCGGGACACCTCCGCGATGGCGGAGAAAGTGGGGCGGCGCCCGGAATCGAGCGTAGCCGAGAGGCTCCGCGCCCCGGTCCGTCTTGGGCCCCCAGTCCGGGGCGCGTTCTGCTCCCGGCCCACCCGACCTCATTTCTCCCGGCAATGGTTTGGCGGAGAGCCTGGGATGTGACAAAGCTAGCTCCGTTGATCCGTGCGTTAGCCTGCACTTATGGGGCGACGACGCGGAGGGCTTGGGGCTGGCATTGTCGGCGCCGGCGTGTTGCTGAATGCAGCGTCGAACCTGCCGAAGAGAGCGCATCATCGGTGGATGGTGCCTCTATTTCGGCTGTCCGGTTGGAGCTTCGTGGCGGCGATAGTCGCATTCTTTGCCATGGCTGTCGTCTCCGCCATCGAACCCCACTTCGGATTGCCGGTCCTATACGTCATGGTTTGGTGCGCTGTCCTGAGCTTCTTTTTTCTCTGGGGCGCCCTGATCGCCGCGCTGAGCCCTCCCAAGTAGCGTGTCGCTCGAGCCTCGTCAGGCTGGACACTAGAGCGTCGAAGCTCCCCCCGCATTATGAACAGCTAAGCCGGCTTGGCGTTGACGTCAGCATCTCGGCGGCCAACGGCGGACGCCTGAGAGATCGGCCTAGCCCTGCTCTACAGTCCAACCTCGATCAGCCGCAATCACAGTCAGGTAGACGCGACGGATCTTCCAGATGCCGTTCGCCTTGGCCGGTTCTTGCCACGCGCCCTCCGGGTCCAGGTCGCCATCAGCTTTCATCACCCGGAGCGTGGCACGAAAGTGCTTGGCCGATTTGCCGACGATTTCTGCTGCCTCAGCCGCGGTGAGTTCATTCTTCATACCGGAAGCTTGTCATGCCGCCCCATTGCTTTGCCCTGACTGACTTCTACTTGACAGTTTCCAGAGTGCTTTCAGCCCTTGGAAGAGTAAGACGACCAGCCCAATCGCTGTGCCCTCTATGAAGCCTCCCTTCGCCCGCGACAGAGAACGGCGCCGCCGCCGCTCGCGCGGCACCTTGAATTGTGCCTGGGGTGGATGCAACTGCAATTCCGTCAGGAACCACTCATCCGGGACCGCTCCCTGACCCCACTCGACGAGCTTGCTCGCCACCTGCACGCCTATGTCGCGTGATCCGCGATCCGATGTCGCAGCCATCATGAGTTGCGCTTGGGACATCGTCCACTGCGCGACCGGCGATTCCTCATTCGGTAGCTCATGTCGAAGTCTCAGCACGGCGAGGGCGTAGTCGAGCTCCGGATTTGCGAACATCCTTATGAACACGGGCTTCTGTTGCCATCGAACGGCGCTCTCCATCGTTTGGAGTACGCGTGAGATTGCGTCGTGGGTGGCGGCCGTTCGCGCCTCCGCGGCACGACGCCGACTTTCAACAGTGAATATGACGAGGGACACGACCACCGCTACAGCACTGATCGCCGCAGCAATCGCCGTCCAGTCCACTATGCAGCTTCCTTACCGTCGCGGTATAGCGCCCGCCCAATCAGTTCGATGATCTTCGCGAGCTTCACATCGCTGTTCAAAGCCTCCGATACCATCGACTCGAAATTAGTGCCCGAGGTGACGATCGCGTTGGTGACGGTGCTGCCCAGGTCGGGGCTGGACAGGAACTGTTGCTCGGTGTTCGCGGCGATCTGGGTAGTGATCTTTGCGTTCTCACCGGCCTTGCCCTTGACGTGAGCGTAGAAGCCCATCATGTCGGCATCCGTGAGCCCGTCGCCGTCGAACAGCTGGTTGAGCTGGTTGACCGCCTCGAACAGCCGGGCGAGCACGGGATCCACGGGTTTCTTCGACCCAGACGCCGTCATCGGGTCCAGCACACCGTCATCGAGGCTGATGCTCTGCATCTCGTGCTTCTTGATGCCGTAGCCGATCAGTTCAACGCCGGCCAGGTCGATCGGGCTGCGCCGGTTGTCTTCCCGGATCACGCGTGCGAGCGCCCGGTAGTAGATGGCGTGCTTCTCCACCGACGTGTCTTCGTAGTTGATGATCTGCGACAAGAAGTCGTAGGCGTTGACGAACGCGGTCAGGTCTCCACGAAAGAGGTCCAATCGATCGACTTCGACGCCGTCACCGTCGAGAACGGCCGCGTCGTAGCGTTTGTTGAAGCGGTCCTTGCCCGGTGCCACGGCGGCGGTGAGGGCGTTGTTGCCTTTCTTGAACACCTCAACGGATGCAGCGGCGTCAACCTCGTATTCCTCGTAGATGTGCAGGGCATCGAGCTTGTCTTTGATGTCGTGCACGATGTTCGGGTCAGACACCGCCGACAGCTTCGCCTCCTTGAAGTACGGGTCGAAAGACTCGCGGATGACCTCGGGATCATTCACGAAGTCGAGCACGAACGTGGTGTCCTTGCCCTTGGCCATGCGGTTCAACCGCGACAGAGTTTGCACGGCGGTAACGCCCGAGAGCTTCTTGTCGACGTACATGGCCACGAGCAGCGGCTGGTCGAACCCGGTCTGGAACTTGTTGGCGACGAGCATGACCTGGAAGGCGTCGGTCTTGAATGCTTCCGGCAGCGACCGGCCCTTGAGCCCGGGATTCATGTTGATCTCCGTGAACGCGTCGGTACTCAATGCCTCGTCCAACACTTCACCGGAGAAGGCGACGAGGGCGCGCACATCCACGTGGCCCGTGCGTTTCAGGTACTCGTCGAAGGCAAGCTTGTAGCGCACAGCCTCCTTGCGGGAGCCGGTGACGACCATCGCCTTGGCCTTACCGTTAAGCCGCCAGCCAACGTTCTCGCGGAAGTGCTCGATGATGAGCGCGGCCTTCTGGGTGATATTGAACTCATGCAGCCGCACCCACTGCATAAGCTCTTTCACCGCCTGCGTCTTCTCGACCAGCGGCCCCTCGGAGTCGTACTCCTGACCGTTGTGGGCGAGCTTGAACGCGACCTTGTACGGGGTGTAATTGCGCAGTACGTCGAGAATGAACCCCTCCTCGATGGCCTGCTGCATCGTGTACAGGTGGAACGCCTGCGGTAGCTCCCCGCCCTCGGGGACACGGCCGAACAGTTCCAGGGTCTTCGCCTTCGGCGTTGCAGTGTAGGCAAAGTAGGAGATGTTCGACGCGTTCGCACGGTTCTCCATGTCGGCCGCGAGCAGCGACTCCATGTCGATTTCGCCGCCGTCGGAGAGATCCTTGAGCTCCTCGGCATTGAGAACTGACTTCACCTTGTTCGAGGTAGTTCCCGTTTGCGACGAGTGGGCCTCATCCGCAATGATCGCGAAGTTGCGGCCGGCGAGGGTGCCCTCGAGTTTGGCCAGTTCGGCCATCGCGAATGGGAACGTCTGGATGGTGACGACGATAATCTGCGCGCCCTTGGTGAGCGCCTCCGCGAGCCTGGACGACTTTGACCCGGCAGCCTTGCCGTCGATACCGACGACCACGCCGGTCTTCGCGTCAATCTGCTTGATCGCATCCTGCAACTGGGTGTCAAGCACCGTACGGTCGGTGACCACAATCACCGAATTGAATACCTTGCTGCCATCAGCTCCGTGCAGAGTCGACAGCTGATGCGCGGTCCACGCGATCGAGTTGGTCTTGCCCGACCCGGCAGAGTGCTGGATCAGATACCGATGACCCGGTCCCTCGGCCCGGGCAGCCTCGATGAGCTTCGTCACCGACTCCCACTGCTGGAACCGCGGGAACAACAGTGTTTCCGTCTTCTCGACGACCCCGGTCACCGGGTCAATGGTCTTCTCCACTTGAAGGTGCATGAACTGGCCCAGGATGCCCAGCCACGCGTCCTTCTGAAAGACCCGCTCCCACAGGTACGCCGTCGCTGACCCGTTCGGGTTCACCGGGTTGCCGGCCTTGCCGTCGTTGCCCTTGTTGAACGGCAGGAAGAACGTGTCCTGACCGCGCAGATGCGTGGTCATGAACACTTCGGAATTCGACACCGCAAAATGCACCAGCGCCCGGTGGCCGAAGGAGAGTAGAGGCTCGCCCTTGGGGTTGCGGTCGGTGCGATACTGCGCAATCGCATCCTGCACGCTCTGCGTGAAGTCCGTCTTCAACTCCAACGTCGCAACTGGCAGGCCGTTCACAAAGAAGACCAAGTCGATGCTCTTCTTGTTCGCGGTGGAATAGAACACCTGCCGCATCACCCGGAGGCGCATCCGGGCGTAGTCGTCCGTCGTCGCCGGGTTCAACCCGTCCGCGGGCTTGAATTGCGCCATACGTAACGACACCGGCGTGATCTTGAACCCACGCCGGAGCACCGACAGAGTGCCACCCTGCACGCCGCCAACACTGTCGAACGGCGCGTCGAGCGACTTCACCAGCCGGTCGAGCAGCGCGTCGCGCGACTTATGCTGAACGGATGCGGCATCCGCCGGCTTCACGACCTTCGCCAAAGCGTCGGGCTGCGTATCGGCCAGCCACCCGAACACGTCCTCCGGGAACAGCGCTCGTTCCTTGTCATACCCGGCACTGCTCAGCGAGTACAACCACCCCTGCGACTCCAAGTACAAGGCCAGTTCCTCTTCGAACGGCTTTTCGTTGTGCTGCCCCATCAGAGCCCCCTCACATCAATCTTCCCCGTGACCGCTGCACTAATCAGCGCCTGCCGCCGTTCCTTCAGAACGTGAACAACCTGGCGCGATTTGTTGACTAGAACGTCAATTCTCTTGGTCTCAACATCCAGGTGCGCCACAATTTCGTTTTGCTCTGCCAGTGGCGGTGTGGGTATCCAAAACCTCTTCAAGGCCGAAGAGGGTAAGTTATTCGCGAGACCCTCGGCGCCACTGATCGATTGCAACACTTGCGTTCTGTATAGCGCTGATTGAAATACAAGTTCCAGGAACGCGCTGCTTGTTGCCGGTCTGACGAGAAGTCTAAAAATCTTGTCGGAGAGAATTACTTTGTAGCGAAGATCACGGACTATCGCAGCAGATCCGACCAGTGACGGACTTCCGCTCGCCCGATTCACGAGTAAGTCGCCGACGTGGACAGCGAGTGCGGGTTTGAATGCAAAATCGTCGGGGAGTTTCTTGTGTTCAACGTCCGAGAAGATTCCGCGATTTACGCATCCGGCCTTTAACACGCCCCATGAATTCCCGTCAGCAAGCTCTGCCGATGCCTCAGGACTCACCCCCTGTTCGATCTTAAAGAGGTGACGTTTGAGTTGAGCGACACGCCAATGCTTGGGGATCCTCTCCAAGAGGTCTATGCCCGAGTCTCGCAATTCGACGTTGGGGTCGAGGCCACGGGTGACAGCGTGGGTGACCGCGGCTTGGCGGCGTTCGATCAGCGTTTCGACCAGCTTTTCCTGCTTGGTGATGAGCGCGTCAATCTGCCCAGTCTCCCGATCCAGATACTCCGCAATCTGCCTCTGCTCGGACTCGGACGGGACGTCGACGTGAATCTTGAGCATGTCAACGGCGTTGATGGCGGGATAGCTAACTCCGACCGAGCGTGAGATCACCTCGCCAACGAATGCTTCCGAATGGACCACGTACGCGAGATAGTTCGGACGGATCTTGCGGGGCCGTAGGACTGCGAAACCGGTGGACGCAACTGCCCCAGAATGCTGTGCTGTTACCGCGCCAATGGCGCGCAGGTAAGTGCGGACCGTAGAGACCAACACATCCCCAGTTCGGATGATTCGACGTGCTCGAGAAGGTGCATCCCCGAAGCGGAGCGTCGTCGAATTCTTGACGCCTTCAGCGAGGTCAACATCCGAAATCTCTATGTAGTCGATCTCCAGATTCGCATCTGTGGACTCAGACAAAACGTCGTCGTTTAGCGAACAGACGCGGCCCAATGGGATTGAACGCCAAGGGGAAGCCACCTCAACGCTCATGCCCGCTCAGCGTCCCCAAGTAGGACTGTGATTTCCTGCACCAATTTGTTGAGATCCGCGTCGATTTCCTCAAGGGACCGAGGTGGTACGTACTTGTAGAAGTGTCGGGTGAAAGGGATCTCGTACCCGATCTTGTCCTTGATGCGGTCAACCCAGAAGTGCTCCACGTGCGGGGCGATTTCGCGTTGGATGTAGGCGTCGACGTCCTCGGTGAGTGGCACGTTTTCCGTGTCTCTCAGGTTGGTGTCGGGCACTGGCTTGCCTTTGCTGTCGGTGACTACCGGCGCGGTCTCGTCGCGCTCCGCGAGCCCCGCGACAAGGGCCTGCAACTGTGGAGTGGTGAGGGTGACGCCGGCACCGGCGAGAGCCTTCTTTATGCCGGTGGTGAAGACGGCGACATCCGTTTTGATCTCCCGAGCGGTACTGAGATGTAGGAGCGCGAGCTCGATCTGCTCGGCCATAGCGGCGATGTTCTTGCCGGCGAGCGCGAGCGCCAAGCGTTCCGGGGTGACTGCCCAGTTAAACTGCTGGGGTCGCTCGACAGTGATGGTGGTGTAGCCAAAGTCGGCGGTCGCGAAGATCTTCGAGGCGTCGGTACTCATCGATGCGGCTTCTTCGCCGTGGGTGCCGTAGAGCTGCACGATGTCTTTGATCTGTTCGGGGCTTATGAGGCGGCGTTTGGAGCCGAGGCTCTTACGCATTTTGACCCACTGGCCCGTGGCGTCGATGAGTTGGATCTTGCCTTTGCGGCTGGCGGGTTTGTCGTTGTCGAGGATCCAGATGTACGTGGCGATGCCGGTGTTGTAGAACAGGTCGGTGGGCATCGCGATGATGGCGTCAAGGAGATCATTCTCGATCACGTACTTACGAATATTGGACTCGCCCGAACCTGCCCCGCCGGTGAAAAGCGGGCTGCCGTTCAGCACGATGCCGACCCGGCCACCGCCTTCGGCTTTCGGGCGCATCTTTTTCACCAGGTGTAGGAGGAAGAGCAGCGAACCGTCGGAGACGCGTGGGAGGCCGGGTCCAAAACGGCCGTCAAATCCGCGCTGGTCGTATTCCTTCTGAACGAACGTCTGCTGTTTCTTCCACTCGACGCCGAAGGGCGGGTTACTGATGCCGTAGTCGAAGGTCTTCCCGAGGTGGCCGTCGTCGGTGAGCGTGTCTCCCCAGATGATGTTGTCGATGGCCTGGCCTTTGATAACCATGTCGGCTTTGGCGATGGCAAAGGACTCAGCGTTTAGTTCCTGGCCCACAAGGGTGAGGGACGCTTGCGGGTAGTGGTCGCGCACGTAGTCGTCGGCGACGCTGAGCATCCCGCCTGTGCCCGCGGTGGGGTCGTAAACGGTGCGGACCGCGCCGGGCACGCTGAGTGATTTGTTGGGGTCTTCGTCGGGGTGCTCGGTGAAGAGGAGGCTGACGATGAGGCGTACGACTTCGCGTGGGGTGAAGTGTTCCCCGGCGGTTTCGTTGGAGGACTCAGCGAATCTGCGGATAAGTTCCTCGAAGATGAGGCCCATCTCGGTATTGCTGACCCGGTCGGGGTGCAGGTCGACGCCGGCGAACTTCTGAACGACGAGGTAAAGCAGGCCGTTCTCGTCGAGCTTGGCGATCTGCGCTGGGAAGTCATACCGGTCGAAAATGTCCCGCACGTTGGCGGAGAAACCTTCGATGTAGTTGAGCAGGTTCGCTCGCACGTTGGCGGGATCGCCAGTGAGCTTCTCGAAGGTATACAGGCTGGTGTTATAGAAGTCGTGCTTGGAGACCGCCGGGAGAAGCTTTTCGACCGGGATATTGCCGTTCTTGCGCTTTTCGAACTCGGAGAGAACGGCATCCTTCGTAGGATCCAGCACGGCGTCGAGGCGACGCAGGATCGTGAAGGGAAGAACGATCTTGCCGTAATCGGATTGTTTGTAGGTGCCGCGCAGCAGGTTCGCGATCGACCAGATGAATGCCCCGTTGTTGTTCTCAGCCATGTTTGTGAAGCTCCCCAATTACGTGTTAGGTTCAGCCTATTGGCGACGAGCGACATTGAGCCTGACAGTCGCGGCGCGGGCGGTCCTCTGAGATCGAATCAACGGGGGAACGATGAGTAATGAAATAGCGGCGACGCCGCAACTGCCACCAGCGGGTTGGTACACGAGCCCAGACAATGCGACTTTGATCCGGTGGTGGGATGGCTCCGGTTGGACGAAACATTCCACGCCCAAAGTCGCCGCGCCGGGCGCGCCGCCGCAGGTCGTCTACGTGAGTGCACGACCCGGCGAGAAGACAACCGGGATCGCGTACCTGTTCATTTGGCTTTTGGGCGGGGTCTCGGCGCACAACTTTTATCTGGGCCGCATCGGGCCAGCCATCGGGTTCCTCGCCCTGTATTGGGGCGGGTGGGCGCTCACGGGCGTTGGTGTTGGCGTCGTCATGCTGATCGCAGCGGTCATCTGGTTCATCGTCGACCTGTGCTGCATCCGTCAATACGTGGACGAGGCTAACGCGAAGCTGTGAGGGCGCGTGGAGGTTGCGGGGCGAAACCTGCGCCGGGTCATGACCGTTTCCAGAGATTTGGATGGTTTTTGGCTGTGCCAGCGTCGCGCACCTGCACCCCTCGATCTCGGACGTCACTTGTACGGTTCGTAAAAAGATGCCTTCAATGTGCTGAACCGCTGCCGGTTCTGGGGACGGACCACGGAGTTCAAGCGGGACACGTTCGCGAGGAAACCCAAAGTTTGAGCGAACGATTTGACGATTCGCGCAAATTTCTGACAAGGCTCTTTGTCGTAATTATTCCATCCTGAAGGTATTGGGGTGCTGAGATAAAAATGGGGGAACGATGACTGACTTGCCTAATGGTTTCTACACAGGACCGGATGGTCACGAAAGATTTTGGGATGGCTCGGAGTGGCATGATTCACCAAACCATCCACCCGCCGCCCAGCGGAAAAGCGGGCCTATCAAGAAGTTCAAGGCGCTGAAAACGCGCACGAGAGTGTCGATCATTGTTCTCGCTGCAGTCATCGTGCTGTCCGGTATTGGTGGGGCAATCGTCGCTATCGCTTCGCACAATCAGGAAATTGCAGCAGCAGAGCTTGCTGAAACACAAAAAATTGCGGCAGAAGAACTAGCTCAAAAACAAGAGGATGAGCGTGTCGCCGCCAAGGCGAAGGCCGGTGAAGCCGATCTCGAGCGGCGACGAGACAATCGAGCGGCAGCAGTTTCTGATATCGAAGCCAGTGTGAAAGAGATGGCCGACGGGCACGCCGCCGATGGCATTATCGAGGGTCCGATACTTTCCGTCCGGTGTACGACAACGGGCGGAATTTCGATCGATGACATCAGCATTAGGTCCATGCTCTTCGAATGCTTTGCGTCAAATGCCGAAAACGAAGATGGCACATCGACCGGGTTTTACTACAACGCCCGTGCTGACTGGGACAACGAATCGTGGACCTATGGATTGGGCAGGGGCTAGGGCGTTTCGAAACTTCTCGACAAGTGGATTCACGGACCTGATAGGCGTGAATCGGCCCGATTTTCATGCCGTCGTTATGTTGGGGCCTTTGAAATTCATCTGCCTGTTTTTTTCAAAGAATAGTTGGGGCCCTCCGTTTTGGCAGAAAACCCGACGTGTTGCTGTGGTGCGCCGGGCCCGCTCAGACCGAGATAGCTGTCGCCACGGAGCAGGGCTGGGATCGGCGGGGCTCTGCGCCAGCAGGTGCTCAAGGCGCGGTCGCTGGGCTGACCGCGCCACCGGTCGGCCCTCTCCGGTGCGCGCCTGTGATGCCCTAGTCTTTGGCCATGCTTCGATCACCTCGCAGGCCCATCGCAGCTCTTGCGGCAGCCACGACCCTGTCTTCGATACTTCTGTTCACCGGTTGCAGCTCGGGTTCATACTCCTACGATGAGCCCACGGCGGCTGAGACGCTGACCGAAGCGTCATCGCCCGTGGATCCTGCCACGGCATGCGGGGCGCTCGTCGCCGCACCGGCCGGCCTTGCCCAACAGAAGGCGGCAGAGCTCGGTTGCGTCGAGGACGACAACGGAAACTGGGTGCACCAAGGTGAGCCAGCGCCTGCTGCTCCAGCCCCCCTACCAATTGCCCCGGCCGCGGAAACGCAGCCTGGCGGCGGGATCCCATGGAACCAGGCCGTGGACTACGCCGGGACGACACAGCGCGTCTGCGGCCCGCTCGCCGGCGGCGGCAACTCTGGAGACGACGTCTTCCTCAACCTCGGACGCGACTACCCCGACCCGGAACGCTTTCAGATCGTGGTGTGGGACGTCGGCAGTCTTGAGTCGATTGACGGTGGAGTGACCCTGTGCACTTCCGGCCAGATCACATTGTACGAAGGTGTGGCTCAGATCGAGCTGACCGACCCGAGCCTCATTGCGATCTATAACTAGCTCAAATCGATCTGGAAAGCTGCGCTGTGGCACAGGAGCTGATCGTCTCAACCCCCTCCGACAACAGCCACGCAATCGAGTCCTGGAGTTCCGCCGTCCTGCGTGGGGCGCACACTCAACGAGGCTGCCCGAGGACGCAAACCTAGGATTGACGTATGACTGCACCAACCGACACGATCACCCCGCCCGAACTTGCCCGCGAGCTCGGGCACGGTGACGGCGGGAAGGCGATCCGGCGCTGGCTCCGGACGCAGTCGTGGCGCACCGAGGCCCAGAAGGGTATGGGCTGGCACCTCGTGCCTGAGCAGGCCGACGTGGTGCGGCGTCGATTCCGCAGCCGCTGACCGATCAGGTCCGCGTCCCACGCCCCCGTGCCCGGCCGGACGCTCCCCCGTCTGGGCCCCGATCGGCACCTCCAGCCCGGTGCAACCGACCGATAATGGCCTATTACGTCAAGACGCCGCTGCCCTCCTCACACGGCATCCCCCCGGGGATGGACTCGCCAGCGTTTTCCCCAGGCGGGTGCGCCGGGAGGCGGGTGCGCCGGGAAGCGGCCCGACCGCAACGAGGCCGAGGGCGGCTACGGGATGTCGTCCGGCCCGGCCGCACCGTCGAAGTCATAGCCGGAAAACCAGCGGGAGGCCAGCCAGGCGACCGCTGCGGCCTTGTGCTCATGCCGTGACCCGTAGCAGCCGTGTACCACGCGGAGGTGATCGAAGGCCTGCCGCGGGTTGATGCCGGGCCGCGCGTAGAGCTGCAGGGTGGCCGGCAAGCCATGAAAGAACCACAGGGTTTGGAACGTGGCCCATTTCAGCGCGTCGGGATCGCCCGACGACTCCGGCTTCCGATACTGCTCGGGGATTACGGCGTACGCCGGCAGCAGGTCCGGGTTGGCGCCGCGCGCCGGAAAGACCAAGTCGCGCTGCGTGATCGTTGTCGATGGCAACGCAAATTTCTCGCCTGTCGGGTCAGTCATGGGGACAAGGTCCCGAGACGCGCGCTCCCCCGGACAGATCGCCTCTCCGCATCACCATTCCGCTTCCATTTCCATTTTCGCGGCAGCCAGTACCGCCCCCGGGTCCAGTAAATTGTCCACCGGCCGATCTTCCTTGGCGAACGACGTCGACGGACCCAGCATCCACAGGCTCAAACTTTCATTGGACCAGTCGTTGGCGCGGGCCATCTCGAGCAGGGACTCGCAAATGGGCAGCACTATCTGAAGATCCCGATCGAATTGAAACCCCGGGTACCGATAGGACTTCCCGCGTCGAACGGCGATGATCTTGCCTGCCTGCCAACGTGACGAGACCCAGTCTCGAGTCGCTGGTGGCACCCCCAGAAGTTCGGCAACTTCACGACCGGTCAACAGCCCGAACTCGACTTCCATCTGGTGCCACACGTTCTCTGTTGCCAGAAGGCTACGCGCGAGTTGCGGTGAAGTCGCCGACGTTGCCGCAGGGCCGTCAGTCACGTCCATAGGGTGTCGTGCCTGTCTCGTGTTGCGCTCGTCGCCGGGGAGGATGTCGTTCATGTTCTGATCTTGCACCGGCTCGCCGACCGGAGACAGGCAACGGTCGGAAGTGTATTCCGGCACGGGACCTCAACGTCGGCCGGTCGGGGCACCCCACGTCCAAAAGTCCAGTCCATTCATGGTGTCGACCCGATCTGGGGAGAGCCTGCCGGCCCAGTACGCCATGCGTGTCTTTACGGCCCACCGGTCGAGGGTCCGTTCTGACGCGTTTGAACTGCGGAGTTTCGGCGAGTACCCGTGCGTGGCGGTGAATCTGGCGTACGCGGCGCATTTCGCCTGCCAATCGTCCTCCAATGGATGGAAGCTGAACCCCGGGATGCAGAGCAGCCGACGCACCTGGTACGTGCAGAGGCGTCCCGCGGCGAATGCGCGGCGCTGCGTGCGGACACTGTTGGCGCGCTGCTTCTCGTTGGTGGAGATCGCGCCCTCGGGGAGGCGACGGTTTTCGCGAGGCATGCGACCCTCAGCGCGAACGAAGGATTCCAGAGCGAGCAAGTTGCGGGTCCACTGGGCTACATCTCGAGGAACGGTGTAGGGGATCTCGACAGCGCCACGGGGTGCCAGTTCACCGTCGTAGAAGGCCAGCGATCGCCGCTGGTCCTGGGTGAGAGTCGATGGGTGCTGTCGGTGAAGCTGCGCGTATTCGGCGTGAAGTAGCTCAACGGGGGTCTGTGCGGGCATGGTTCCCTTTCCGGCCGCACGGCGTGCGGTGTCGGAAAGGTCATGCGCGGCACCGGTGTTGAAGCGCGAAAATGTGTATTCCGGCACGGACTCACTGGCGCAGAAAACCTGGGTATCGTCCCGACACCGACCTTTCAGCCGAGAAGTCGAGAGATGCCGGAGGTCTGCGAATGCCCGATCAACAGGAGATTTCTCAGTACATCGGCGGCCTCACCGAGCCTGGAACCAACGCAGCAGAAAGGACTGACCATGGCCGGCCCCGAAGTTGAACCCATCCGAGTGAGCGAACTCACGGGAGATGAAGGCGGGGTGTGGCGCGTCCGAACGCGGGACAGCACGCATTACGTCGATCTGGAACGCGGCACGGTGACACGCGTCCCCGGCGTTAACGCTCCGCCAACGGTCAATGACCGGGCGCGGCCTCTCCGTACGATCGACACGCTACGGGTCGGTGCCCGCGGCCGGTGGACCATGTACACCGACGGCCCGGACGAGAACATCGACTTCTTCTGGGCCAATACCTCCCTGGTAGCGGCGATCGAAGCGATCAGCCGTGATCAGCTCCCGGGAGCCGACGGTGTCGTGCCTCACTGAGGCCGAATTCACGTCGGGCGACCTCACAAGGTACGAAGACTCTGAAGAGGGCACCGGGTGAGGTTCGACGAAGAGGAGGCCTATGTGCCCCAGATGAATGCTGCGTATTGGAGTCACATCGGGGATTTTGTGCGCGCCGCTGTCGTTGACGCTGCTCCGGGGACGGTCTACTCCGAGAGGGAGCTGTACGCCGCGGCGACGCCGCTGACATTGTGGGCGTGGCAGACGGCAGCCATGCCCCTCGAACGCGACGTGATATTTGCCGTTCGCACGATCGAGCGGTTCACTGCGGTTGGACTGTCGCATTACGGCAGCAAGGCAAGTCGAAACACGCTGCGTTCCCGGCTCCTCCGGATCTCGGAGGCGCTGCTCGACGCGGAGGCACCACCGGTTTTGCGGCCGCTGGGCGGATCGGATCCGTCGGCGCCGTACACCGCCCGGGACGTGGTGACCCTGAAGAGTTGGGCAATCGCGCAGACCACTGCCGAACGGAGGTCGAACGCGGAGTCGTTACTCGCCCTCGGGCTCGGCGCCGGCCTGGCCGGGCGAGAGATCGTCAACCTCACGATTGGAGACATCAGGGCGGACCATGACGGCGTGCTCATCACGGTGCGTGGCGAGCGCGCTCGGGTGGTCCCCGTATTGCGTGAGTGGGAACGAGCTCTGGCCGAACGGGTGGATGGTTGTCAGGACGAGACGTGGGCGTTCAGGGAACAGCACGCGGGTGCCAACCGGAACCTGATCACGGACTTTGTCTCGCGGGCGGAGGGCAAGATCCGGTTGCAGGCGCGACGAATGCACTCGACCTGGATCGTGCAGCATCTGGAGGCCGGCACACCCCTGGTGCCGTTGATGCGCGCTGCCGGGTTGCAGTCGCCTGAAGCGTTGGACCGATTCCTCCGGTTCGTTCGGGAACCCGACGCCACGTACTTCCGGAATGCCTTGCGAGATGCGGTCGCCATCCCGCGCTGACCCGTCAGCGCTGACTCGGGGCCGCACCGGCGACGGCGCGTCGTTCCCTCAGCTTGAGGTTGCGTTCCGCATTGACCACGTCTTCAATCCTCATGATCACGTCCCCTCGAAGGATCCGACCCAACCGGGTTATATCGATTCCGTTCTCATTGGCATAGGACGAGATGGTCGCACCATCCGCTGCGAGCGCGGCACGGACCTGCTGCGCATGCGCGTGCTGGAGTTTGGCCGTGCCCAGCTGATCAAGCGCGCTCTCTGTCATCCCGGCGGGGCTCTTCCACGTCACGAGGCGCGCTGTTCCGAAGTTGGTCGACGGTTCGCAGGAGGCTCGGGGGCGAAAACGCGGATTGGTCACGGTCGCTCACACTACCGGACTGGATGCCCTAATAGGGCATGTCTCGGTGAAATGGACCGAATCCTCCGCATGTCCCACATATATGAGCATCCCCCAGAGCACTTTCCCTGTCACCCGACCATTCGGCGGCTTTCCGCCCCTCACACCATCCTGCGGTGGCCACGCATGACCCCCGTCAGCCCGCCGGCGGTGCAGCGCGTCATCGACAATTACGTGGCCGTGATGCCGGCCGCGCACTGGACGGCGATTGAATCCTTCGTTCGCGACAGTGTGACGAGCCTCGGGTTCCAAACTCGTGGCGTTGCACGGAACTATCTTGCAGCGACCGCGAAGTTTGCTCACTGGCTGTGGCAGACAGCGGCAGCGAACCTTGATCCCGCAGCCGCCTTCCGGCCAGCGCTCGTTCGCCGATTCGTGCACGAGATCATGTCCGCCCGTGCCGAGACCTACCAGCAGCAGACCGCGCAACGCCTCAACACCCTCGTCGCGCACTTCACTGCCGCCACACCCGACCGTCAGACCAGAAAGAACCCAGCCTCGGTGCGTCCCTACGCCAGCCGGGATCTCATCACCTTCCGGAGCTCAGCGGCGCGACGCACGAACGTGGAGCGACGAATGAACGCACACGTCCTCCTCGCGCTCGGCGCCGGAGCCGGCATGCGTGCCGAAGAGATCGCCCTCGCCCGCATCAGCGACGTCACCACCGACGGCGACGAACTTCTGGTCAGCGTGCGCGGCCACCGCGCTCGCACGGTCCCGCTCCGCGTCGAGTGGCGCCACGCCCTGACAACGGGCATCAATGGCCGCGAGCCCGGCGAGTGGCTGTTCGCCGGGTACCGTCTGCCCGAATACCCGGCTCGGGTGATCCACCAGTTCGGCATCGATGCCCCTGATGAACCCACGCCATCAGCTACCAGGCTCCGTGCCACGTGGTTAGTGGGTCACCTCAACGCCGGCCTCAGACTCGACATCCTGCTGGAGCTAGCCGGGCTGACAAGTCCAACCTCGCTCGCGCCCTACATGCGGGCCATGACTCCATATGACATGGTCGACGTCCGCCACCTCATCTCCGGAGCGGAGCCGGCCCGATGAGCGGCATCACCGACGGAACCCTCGAGGTGCACGACGAACTGCAGGAGAGCACCGCGTTCGAGCATCTCCTCGACGACGCCATTGACACCACCTCGGGCCGGACATCCAAGTTCGACATCGACGACGTACGCCGAGCCGCCACGATGATCGACGGTTCCAAGATGCTGGAGCAACTCGCCACGTGGCGTCAGGAAGCCCGCCAAGGCACGCATCCCGGCGGGCGCCCCCCGAAGATTGATGATCGCGTCATCCTCACCGTCCTGCTCCTCCTCGCACGCGAGCACACCCCGCTTTGGGCCACGGAGATGGGAGCCGTCCTGCATCGTCGCCTGACCAAGGAAGCGCGTGTCTTCCTTGGTCTGCCCGCCAACTTGTCCGGGACGGCGAGAGGACGCACGGAGGCGAGGCGCTGGTACAACACCGCGTGGAACGCATTCCACCGCATGAAAGCTCTCATGGACCCTTACCCCGATACCCCGCTCTACAGACTCACCAACCGGTCTCAGCGTGACCGAATCGTCGAGCTGCGCGACCCGGAGGTCGTCGCGCAGGGACGGGAACGGCTCAACTGGTTTTCCGACTCGCTCCTGGAAATGACGTTTCGGCTCCTACCGCGCGATGTGCGGAGGCTCATCAATCAGCACACCACTGTCGGAATTGACCAGACTCCCATGGTCGCCGCCAGCCCGCGGGGGCGCTCCCCTGTCGACAAGGAAACCGGCCTGGAGCTGAGGGTCAACCCAAAAACCGGCAAGAACTACTCGGACAAGCTCGTCCTCGAACAGGACTCCGGCTGGTACCCGATCAACGCGGAAAGACGCGAGGAGTCAGGTCCGGGACGCAAACCAGACAAGGACTTCGTGTGGGGTCGGGCTGGAAGCATCGCCGTTCTAGTACCGAACCGCCCCGTCAACCAGGCCGAATTCCCCAACATTGCCCTCGGATTCTCAATGAGTCTGCCGGGCACTCAACACGTCGCCAGTGAAACCGTGCGGGTCCTCCAGTCCATTGCTGACCGTGGTCACACCCCCGGAACCGTCGTCGCCGACCGCCTCTACTTCGCGACCCTCTCAGCCGAGTCCCTGCACATACCCGTGAAGGAAATGGGGTGGGCCGTCATCACCGACTACAAGAAGACCGGGTTGGGAATCAAGGGAGGCAAAGCCGGTGCCATACAGGTAGAAGGCCGCCACTACTGCGCCGGGACCCCAAAGGACCTCCTCAACGCCTCGGTCGATGCAGAAGCCCACACGATTGACGACGACACCTACCGGAAACGGCTCGACGAACGAACGGCCTTCGAGCTCCGCCCCAAGGAGAAACCCGACGCACGGGGGCACATACCGATGATGTGCCCCGCCGTCGGTCCGAACGCGACCGTGGAATGCCCCCTGCGCGAACTCCACCGCAACGCAACCGATAAAATCCGCATCGCCGTCCTTGAGGGCAATGTTCCAAAGGCCCCCGATTCAATCTGCACGCAGAGCTCGGTGGACTTTGGACCCGAAGACGGCATCCGCGACGCTCAACTCTTCCGGTACCAATCGAAGGAATGGAGCGACGCGTACCGCATCGGCCGCAACACCGACGAGAGCTACCACGCCTATGTGAAAGACGTCGGACACGAAGCAGCTGACACTCCAGCACGCCGCCGAATCCGCGGATTCGCCGCACACCAGATCATGGCGACCATGTTGCTGGTGTCAGCCAACATCAGGAAAATCGTTACCTTCCTCACTGACCGCGAAACCCAAACGTCCAAGAGCAACACGACCGGTCAGAACTTGGGGCCCCTGCGGAAGACGCGCCGCCGTGACCGCGAAGGCCTGTCCAACTACAAAGCGAAGTGGCCACTCAAGGTGCTCCCCGGCGCCCCGGCTGGCGGGGAACTCGACCCGCCGCTCCGAACCTAACCGCGCACACCGACGCCGCCACTCATCACTCCACCGCACGACCAGGACAATCCGCAGCGCCGAAAAACGGCCGCTCGGGCATCCCTGGCCGTGCGTTGTCATTTAATCCGCGCCCACCAGCCCGCATGAGCGGGAAACCACGCGCCACCCACGCCGGAAACGACAAATGGCCTCCGAAATCTCGGAGGCCATTCGTTTTGGGACTAGTTCTTGGAACAGAATCAACCAGTTCTAAGAACAACCCATTGTGCGGAGACGGTGGGATTTGAACCCACGGTACCCAGTAAAGGGTACTCCACCTTAGCAGGGTGGTGCACTAAGCCGAACTATGCGACGTCTCCTTGATGTTTGCCGAGGCACACATACCTGTCCATCCTAGCCGACCACGAGCAGTGTTCGTGACGAGCGCCAGCGAACTGCTCGACCCTGGCTACTGGTCCTTGAGCGTGCGACCAGCCGTGCAGGTGTAATCAGCTGCTGTTTGCCCGGTGACGGACTCGTCGAGGACAGAGACGGAGGGGGCAACAACTTCGGGAGCCGGGGTGGCAGCCGGGTCTACGGGGCCTGCCGGGTCGACGGGGCCTGCCGGGCCTGCCGGGTCTGCCGGTACGGCCACCGGCGCATTCGGGTCGACAACGGTTCCCGCGCCCGTCGTTCCGCTCAGCTGGATCGACTGGTCGGCGGCCACTGCCTCGAACATCTCCTTGAAGGCTGGCTGCGACGGGATGACGCCACCCTCGACGTTGCCCGTAGGCACCTGGGCGAAGACGACCTTGCTCAGGTCAATGTCTTTGAGGGCCATGGCGATTGAGGCGATGACCGACACGTTGTTGAGGCTGTCGGAGAGGCGCATGTTGCCGGTGACGGCCTTCGCGAGGGAGTACACCTTGGTGGGGTCAGAGAGCGTGTCTGCGCTCTTGATCGTTCGCACGAGCGAGGACATGAACAACTGCTGGTTGTTGATTCGGGTGAGGTCGCTGCCGTCGCCAACGCCGTGGCGCGTACGCAGGAACTGCAGCGCCTCGAAGCCCTCAAGCGTGTGCTCGCCCGCCGTGAGATTGATGCCCGTGTAGAGGTCTTCGATGGGCTCTGCCACACACACCGGCACTCCTCCGACGGCGGTGGACATGGCCATGACGCCACTGAACTGAACCTCGGCCGCGAAGGGAATGTCGAGTCCGGTGAGCTTCTCGACCGTGGCCACCGTGCAGGCCAGCCCGCCGTACGTGAGAGTGGTGTTGATCTTCTGCCGGCTCATGGCGTTATAGGAGCCGCTGCCGTCTGCCTTTTTGCAGGAGGGGATGGGCACGAACATGTCGCGAGGCAGACTGATGACGGATGCGTTCGTGTGGTCTTCGGAGATGTGCAGCAGCATCGTAACGTCGTTGAGGTCACCGGTGGAATCCTCCGGCCCGAAGACCGCGTCCTGGCCCTTGCGGCTGTCACTGCCAACGACGAGGAGATTCACGCCGCCGTCAATGGCGCCGATCTGAGGAACCGGGCCCTTGGTCTCGTTGTCGAGGTGCACACTGGGCTGCACGCTCGCGGCCACATCGAAGGTGGCGATCGCGGCGACCGAGACGCCACTGACCATGAGCACGGCGAGAGCAGCGGCGATGAGCCGAGCGACCGTTCTGAACGCGCTCGACCTCTTCAACCGCCCATGACGCGCGATGGTGCTGAGGTTCTTCGAGCCATTCGAACGGGGTCGCAGTTGGTCGCTCACTCAGGTCCTTTCATCGGCGTGCCGGCCATAACACTGGGATCTAACGTCAAACAACTGCACTGCGGAGGGCGTGGGATTCGAACCCACGAGACATTTCTGCCCACCAGTTTTCAAGACTGGCTCCATCGGCCGCTCGGACAGCCCTCCCGGTTCGTCCAAAGATGAACACCGCACGATTCTAACGGACGCCAGCGGTCCAGACTGACATAACGACCTGTACAGGTGCTGGATGCACTTTAGAGCGTGGCCAAAACGAGCGCAAGCCCGTCAAGCATCACGGTCCCGGTGACCTCGCTTGCGACCGAGAGCACATCGTCGGGCGACTCCCCCATCGCCACTCCGCGACCGTGTTCGGCCGCCCAGATGAGCATGTCAATGTCGTTCCGACCGTCGCCAACGGCCATCACCCGTTCCCGCGGAATGCCGAGTTCCACGCGCACCCGCTCCATGGCCGTGGCCTTGTTGACTCCGTCGGGGGCAATGTCGAGCCAGGCGGTCCACCCAATCGCGTAGCTCACCCGGTTGAGGCCCATCCGCTCCACGATCGCGAGAAAATCTTCCATGTCGTGGTCGGGAGAGATCACAACGACGCGGGTGGCGCGGTGGCGCAGCAACTCATCGAATTCGACGCGCTCACTGTCCATGCCAATGGTGGCGTCGGGAATCGGCTCGGTATATCGATAGAAGCCGTGCTCGTCCTCGACCGCGAAGCGCGCGTTGCTGAGGTGCGGGCGAATGGAGTTGAGCACATCGCTCGGATCGAAGGTTTCGATCCATTCCCGGCGATAACACAGGGGCGCACTCGCATCACGGTGCATCGTAATGGCGCCGTTGGAGCACACCACATAACGAGGCGTGATTGCGAGACGCTCAAGCACCGGCAGGGCGGCCGCGACCGAGCGCCCGGTGGCGAGCATGACCGCGTGCCCGGCCGCCTCAAGCCGCTGCACCTGTTCGATGACGGCGTCGCTGATCGAACCGTCCTCGTGCATCGTGGTGCCGTCAATATCGAGCGCTACGAGCCAGCGTTCCACCGCCGCGCTCATTTGGAGGTGCTCCCCTGCTTTGCCGGGAGCGGTGCCAGCACCTCAAGGCCACCGAGATAGGGGCGCAGCGCCTCGGGGACGCGCACCGACCCATCCGCTTGCTGATGCGTTTCGAGGATCGCCACGATCCACCGGGTGGTCGCGAGGGTTCCATTGAGCGTGGCCACCGGCGACGTCTTGCCGCTTTCGGTGCGATAGCGGATGTCCAGGCGCCTGGCCTGGTACGTCGTGCAGTTGCTCGTGCTGGTCAGTTCCCGGTAGGCGTCCTGTGTGGGCACCCAGGCCTCGATATCGAACTTGCGAGCCGCGCTCGACCCCAGGTCGCCGGCGGCCACATCGATGACGCGATAGCTGAGCCCGAGGGACTGCAGCATGCTTTCCTGCAGAGCCACGAGACGATCGTGCTCGGCTTCGGCATTCTCGGGCAGCACGTAGGTGAACATTTCGAGCTTGTTGAACTGGTGCACACGAATGATGCCGCGGGTGTCCTTTCCGCCAGAACCGGCCTCGCGGCGATAACACGTGGACCAGCCGGCGTAACGCAGGGGTTCGTCGCTCAGGTCAAGGATCTCGTCTTTGTGGTACCCGGCGAGAGCGACCTCGCTCGTGCCGGTCAGGTACAGGTCGTCGCCCGGCAGGTAGTAGACCTCGTCGTTGTGCTCGCCGAGGAAGCCGGTGCCGTCCATGATCTCCGGGCGCACAAGCGTCGGCGTGATGAGCGGAACGAAGCCGGCATCGAGCGCCCGGTCAAGGGCCATATTCATGAGGGCGATCTCAAGGCGGGCGCCGATGCCCTTGAGGAAGTAGAAGCGGGTGCCGGACACCTTGGCGCCGCGCGCCATATCGATCGCGCCGAGCAACTCGCCCAGTTCGAGGTGGTCCCGCGGCTCGAAGTCGAACGTGGGGGTGTCGCCGTGTGTGCGCAGGGTGACGAAGTTGGCTTCGTCACCGGCCGGAACACCGTCGATGATGGGGTTGGCGATGCTGCGCACGATCTTGGCGAAACGCTCTTCGGCCTCACCGGCCACGGCGCCGGCGGCCTTCACCTCGGCGGCGAGCCCCCGAGCCTCGGCCACGAGGGCCTTCTTCTGCTCCGGCGGGGCCGAAGCCACGGTCTTGCCGAAGACGTTCTGGGCGGCACGCAGGTCTTCGAAGGCCGTGATCGAGGCACGACGTTCGGCATCGGCGACGAGCGCCGCATCGACGGCCTCAACGGAGTCGCCACGAGCCTCCTGCGAACGCTTGAAGAGGTCAGGGTTTTCGCGTAACAGCACCGGATCAATCACACTCCTGAGTCTACAAGCGCACCGCACCGCGACCGGCTACCCTAGGCATCGTGACAGCCTCCGGCACTCCCCCCGTCTCACCGCACGCCGCGGTGGTCTACAACCCCACCAAGGTGGACATCGCGAGACTGCGACATAGCGTTGACGTGGCCGCCGCCACGCACGGCTGGTCCGATACCGAGTGGTTTGAGACCAGTCGAACGGATGCCGGCCAGCAGACGACAGCGCGGGCCCTGGCCTCCGGCGCCACGCTTGTGCTCGCTGCGGGAGGCGACGGTACGGTTCGAGCCGTGGCAGAGGCCCTGCGCGATTCCGGCGTGCGACTCGCGATCGTGCCCGTCGGCACCGGCAACCTGCTCGCGCGCAACATACAGCTGCCGATCGGCAGCCTCGACAGCGCCACCGCCGTCGCGTTTGGCGGGGTGGACCGGGCGATCGACGTGGGGGTGGCCTCGATCAAGCGCGCCGACGAAGAAACGAGCGAGCACGTCTTCCTCGTGATGGCGGGGCTGGGGATTGATGCAGAGATGATCGTGAACACCCGAGCCGACCTGAAGAAGCAGGTGGGTTGGTTGGCGTACGTGGACGCCGTCATGCGAGCGATTCCGCAGAGCAAACCATTTCGCATCCGATACAGCCTGGGCGGGCGCACCGACCGCCCGGCGCAGGTGAGTGGCATTCTGGTGGCGAACTGCGGGATGCTGCCCGGCAACATTCAGTTTCTGCCCGATGCCCGCCTCGACGACGGCATCCTCGACATCGCCGTGTTGCAGCCCAAGGGCATGCTGGGCTGGCTCGCGATCTGGCGGCGGGTCACCTGGGAGAACGGGGTGCTGCGGCGCTCGGCCGTCGGACGGCGCCTGATCGAACGCACGGCCTCCACGAATGAACGCGTCATGACGACGCTGCGCGGCGCCGACATTCGCATCGTGGTCGAGCAAGCGCAGCAGTTCGAGCTCGACGGCGACGAATTCGGCCGCGTGCGCACCGTGTCGCTGCGCGCCGACCCGGGCGCCCTGCTCGTGCGCGTTCCGGCGCCGTAGCCCCACCGTCGCGCCCGTTTTCGGTGGTCGCTACGCCGGTTACCGCAGCGGCCAGCGATTTCGGGGGCGGCGCCGCCGCTCTGACGTGGGTTGGGCGAACGGATGCCGTCAGGCGCCAGCCCGAATACATGTGTGGCGGGAACGCCAGTGCCAGGCGTGCCAGAACAGGAGGCCGAGGACGGTCGTTAGGCCGGCAGTCATCATGGCGGGGGTCAGAGACCAGAGGAGCTGGCGCAGCGCCATATCGAACTGCTCCTGGGCGACATCGAACGCATCGTAGCTGCGGGTGGCCGACATCGCCTGCATCTGCAGCCAGGCACCGCCGGTCATCAGTAGCGGACCGAGGATCCACAGTCCGATGATGAACGGGTTCAGGTGACGGGTGCGACGAAGCGCGACCTCGGCGTCGACCGGGAGCACCTCGATAAGGTCGGATGCCGCGCCCGGCGTGGTGTCCTCGCGGATCGCCTCGAGCCGCGCTTCGAGGTCCGCAATCAGAGCCGCCTGCGACACGGCGGGTCCCCGTGGCGGCGCAGCGTGGTGTCCGGCCGCGGGCACCGCCTCTGAGCCCGCGACACTGGCACTGGGCGCGTCGGCTGGCACGCCAGCAGACGCCACGGTATCCGGCCCCGGCGCCCGGCGCGCCTCACCCGGCTGGTAGCCACGTTGAAACCGTGCGTCGTGGCGCGGATCGAACCCGGGATCGGTCATGAGCGGCTCGGTTCGCCCTCGATCAGGGTGTGTAGCCAGCCGCGGGCCTCAATGAAGATCTCGTCGTCGTACCGCGAGGTGAACTCGTTCGGGGTCTTGTCGGCGCGGGGATACGAGCCGAGGAAGAGCACATTCGGGCTGAAGCGGCGCAAGCCGAGCAGGGCGTCGCTCATCCGCTCGTCGAGGATGTGGCCGTCGGCGTCGATGACGAAGCGGTAGCGTCCGAGGGCATCGCCGATGGGGCGCGACTGGATGAGGCTCAGGTTCACACCGCGGGTGGCGAACTGCTCGAGCATCTCCAGCAGGGCACCGGAGCGGTCGTCGGGAAGCTCCACGATGAGGCTCGTCTTATCGGCGCCGGTGCGGGCCGGGATCTCTGTCGTGCGGGCCACGAGCACGAAACGGGTGACGGCATTGGGGTTGTCCCCCACATCGTTTGCGAGCACGGCCACGTCGTAGTGCTTGTCGATTCCGGGCGGGGCGATGGCGGCATCGGCAAGGCCGTTGCCGAACAGGGAACTCGCCGCGGCCACATTGCTCGACGCCGGAATGTGTCCATGGTTCGGCAGGTTCTGCTCGAGCCAGCTGCGGCATTGCGCGTAGGCGACCGGATGTGCGTTGACCACACGTACCTGCTGAAGCGTGGTTCCGGGGCGGGCCACGATCACGAATTTAACGGGAACCAGGTATTCGCCGATGATGCGCAGGCCGGGGACGCTCGCGAGCGCGTCCTGGGTGGCCGACACACCGCCGTCGACGGAATTCTCAATCGCGATCATCGCGGCGACGCTGCGGCCGGTCACCACGTCGGCGAGGGCTTCGCCCACGTTGTTGACCGCGCGCCACGGGCGTCCCTGCGCCTCGGGGACCTGCGCAAGGGCCGCCTCAGTGAAGGTTCCGGCGGGTCCCAGAAAGCTGTATGTGGCATTGGGGGTTTCTGGCATGGCAGACAGCCTACTGTGGGTGCCAGTATGGGCATATGAGCGAACGTGCAGGGACCCCGGCCCAGGAAACAGATTTGATCGACGTCGACGCATTGGTCAAGGCGTATTACGACCTGAAACCCAACGTTGATATCCCCGCGCAGCGGGTGACCTTCGGCACCTCGGGCCACCGAGGCAGCTCATTGAATACCGCGTTCAATGAGGACCACATCATCGCCACCACCCAGGCGATCGTGGAGTACCGCGCCGGCCAGGGAATCACCGGCCCCCTGTTCATCGGGACCGACCCACACGCGCTGAGCGCCCCGGCGTACACAACCGCCCTTGAGGTGCTCGTGGCCAACGGCGTGCGCGTGCTCGTGGACGAGTTCAACGACTACGTGCCCACCCCCGCACTGTCGCACGCGATCCTGGCCTACAACCGGGCGGAGAATGACGACCTCGCCGACGGCATCGTCGTCACTCCGAGCCACAACCCGCCCAGGGACGGCGGCTTCAAATACAACCCGCCCCACGGCGGCCCGGCGGACAGCGACGCCACCTCGTGGATCGCCAACCGTGCCAACGAGCTCATTGCCGGCGGCCTGGGCGACGTGAAAATGAGTGAGCCCAGCGCCGTGGAGACCTACGACTTTCGCGGCCGCTACGTGAACGACCTTGAGAACATCATCGACATGAAGGCGATCAAGGCCAGCGGAATCCGCATCGGCGCCGACCCGCTCGGTGGCGCGAGCGTGGGCTACTGGGGAGCCATTCGCGACCGTTATGACCTCAACCTCACGGTGGTCAACCCGCACGTTGACCCCACGTGGCGTTTCATGACGCTCGACTGGGACGACAAGATTCGCATGGATCCCTCGAGCGCGTCGGTGATGGCATCCGTCGTCGCCCACAAAGACGAGTACGACCTGCTCACGGGCAACGATGCGGATGCCGACCGGCACGGCATCGTGACGCCGGACGGCGGCCTCATGAACCCGAACCATTTTCTCGCCGTCGCCATCGACTATCTCTACAGCCACCGCGAGGGCTGGCGCGTTGATGCCGCCGTGGGCAAAACGCTCGTGTCATCGACGATGATCGACCGGGTCGCCGGCTTTCTCGGCCGCGACCTGTGGGAGGTCCCGGTGGGCTTCAAATGGTTTGTGCCCGGCCTCATCGACGGTTCGGTGGCCTTCGGCGGCGAGGAGAGCGCCGGCGCGAGCTTCGTGCGCTTCGACGGCACCGTGTGGACGACCGACAAGGACGGGATCCTGCTCGCCTTGCTCGCTGCCGAGATCCTCGCGGTGACCGGCAAGACCCCCTCGCAGCGTTACGCCGAGCTGACCGAGCACTTCGGGTCGCTGGCCTATGCGCGAGTGGATGCCGCGGCGACGCCGGCGCAGAAGGCCGCGCTGGGCAAGCTCAACGGCGACGCCATTGAGGCAACCAAACTCGCCGGGGAGAAGATCACCGGTAAGTTCAGTGTGGCGCCGGGCAACGGGGCCGCGATTGGCGGCGTAAAGGTGACCACGGAGAACGCCTGGTTCGCGGCACGACCGAGCGGAACCGAAGACGTCTACAAGATCTACGCCGAGTCATTCCTCGGCGCGGAACACCTCGCCCAGGTGCAGCTCGAGGCCAAGGCCATCGTCGACGCCGCGATCGCCTAGCGCGGCGCGGGTTTCGCCCGCGCCGCCCGTCTCGTGCGGCGGCGACTCGGTTAGGGGACGCTCCAGTAGTATGCGGTGCCGCCCGGGTGACGTTCGGTGATGGCAAAGTCCACCGAGCGGTAGTCGCTGTCCTCGGTGTGGCCCGCGTAGTAGATCACGATGTCGTCGCCGCTGCCCTCGATGCGGGAGACGACTCCGGTGTGGTCGCGGTCGCCCGAGTTGTCCCAATCGAACTGAACGATGTCGCCGAGTTTCACCTGGTCACGCTGGTCATCGGTGAGGGCGGTCACCTTGCCGGAACCGGCCAGGTAATGCATGAGGGCGGTCGAGCTGCGCCACGCCGCCGATGCCGAGTACGCGTCGCCGTCGCGGGGGCTGTTCCACGTGGCATCCATCTGCCACCCACGCGCAATGAGCGTCTGGCTCGCGAAATTCACGCAATCGTTGATACCGAGCACGCCGTATTCCGCCGTGTTGTAGTTGCCCTTGTCCCAGTGCGCGAGCGCGTAGTCGAGCTGTGCCTGCACGGCCGGGGTCGATGGCGTGGCGGCGGGCGCCGCGACGAGAACCGGCGCGGGCGCGGCCGTCGGGGTCGCGCGCGTCGCGGCATCCGTTGCAGCCGGTCCCTGCGTGGCCTCGTTCTGTGACGGGTTGGTGGAGGCCTGCACCACCAGGGCTGTCGCGCCCACGGAGACCACGGCCAGGACCGCGGCGGTCGCTCCGACCCTCTGCAACCGGGTAAACGCCACGTGCGCCTCAATTCATGGGTGTGATGCGGGGGCGAGGGAAACCGGTGGCCCTGCCGGGCCAAACCGCTCAACCCAAGACAACCACAAACCGGCGCGTCGAGGAAACGCCCACGCGCAACACTCAGCACATTCAGAACTGCGCCGACGTTCCGGCTACTTGATGCTCCAGTAGGAGACCGTGCCGCCGGAGTTCGCGAGCGACTCGTCGACGGACTGATCAATCGTGTTGTAGGTGTGGCCGGCGTATTCGACCCGCACGCCGGCGTCCGTTTTGATGACGGCCGTCACGATGCCGGTGTGGTCGCGGTCGCCCGAGCGGTCCCAGTCAAACTGCACGATGTCGCCCACCTTGACCTCGGAGCGCTGCTCGTCGGTGAGGGGAACCGCGCGCTCCGGGTGCTCGAGAAGGTAGGCGTCGAAGGCCGTGGAGCTCGCCCAGGGGAGGCTGTAGTGGTTGGTCGCGAGGTCGAAGGACCACGCGTCGTCCATGGTCCAGCCGCGTTCGATGAGTGATTGGCTGGCGAAGTTGACGCAGTCGGTGCCGTCCAGGCTGCCGTACTGGTCGCTGTTGTAGTTGTCCCAGTGGGCCTGAACATAGGACATCTGCGCCGTGATGCGCGGGTCAGGAATGTAACTGAAGATGAGCGGTTGCGGAGCAGCGGATCCCGCGGGTTCCGGCGAGGCCGTGGCGACGGGCGCGGGCGTCTCGGTGCCGGCGACGGGCTCCTCCGCCGTGACGATCGGCGCGCCCTCAGCGTTGAGAAGCTCGACGGGAACGACGCCCGGATCGTAGTCGGTTGCCGGCGGGGTTTCGATCGTGATGGTGGCCTCGGTTGCGGAGACCACTGTGCCGGCGTTGGCGCCGAAGTTCACGGTGGCGACGGTGTCGAGGTCGGCTCCGGTGAGCGTGACCACGGTGCCACCGGTGACCGGCCCAGTTGACGAGCCGTCGTCAGGGAGTGGTGTGACGGCGTCGGCGGAAACCATGCTGCTCACGGTGGGCACCGTTGCCGCCACCGGGACGGGGTCGACACTCGCGGCGGGGGTCGGTGCCGACGCGGCCTGCGGGGCGTCCCCGGAGGCTCCGGCCGAATTACCGGTGTAGGCGAGCCCGAGGGCAATGACGATGGGCGCGCAGGCGAGCGCCACGGCACCAACGAGTACGACGTGGTGGCGGCTGTTCTTGCGCGCGGCGCGCTTTGAGGGGCGGGCGCGGCCCTTCCGAGGGGCAACGTGGTTCTTCTGCGCTGCGCGGCTCGTGGGCGGTGCGACCTGGCTCGTGCCGACGGCGGCCGGGGCGTCGTCGGTTCCGGTGACGATCGCGGCAAAGTCGACGGCAGGAGCGGCAACGGGTGCCGGGGCGGCAGCGGCGAGCCTGGACTGGGCGAGGGCCTCGCGCCTGGTCAGGTACTGAACGGGCGGTGTCGCTGCGGCGGTCGGTTCAGCGGCCTGCGGGTCAAGACCGAGTTGCGCAAGGCCTTGTTCTTCAACGGGCGGCTGCGAGGCGGCGCCCGGGCGAGGGGAGCTGCGAGGCGTGTTCTGAAGTCCATTACGGAGCGTGTCGCGAGTTTGACTGTGAAGCTGGTCGCGGTGTTCGGGGTTGGATTCTGGGCGCACGGAGTCGTTTCTTTGTCGCTTACGGGGGTGCTCCACCCAAACACAGGCATCTTGGCAATCCCCTGTGCACGGCGCGGCAATGCCGCGATGCCGGCCGAGGTGTGGAAGCGTCCGCGGTTCTACGGATAGCCGGGCGCGGGCGGAAGGCCGAAGAATTCTTCGAGCGTGCTCACGCCCCCTGACCGCATTTCCACGGCCAGGTCAGTGCCGATATACCGAAAGTGCCAGGGCTCGAACTCGTACCCGGTGACCGCGACCTTGTCGGCCGGGTAACGCAGCAGAAACCCGAACCTGACAGAGTTCTGGGTGAGCCACAATCCCTCCGGGGTATCCGCGAAGCACGGGTTCAGCGAGCATCGGCCCGACTCGGCGCCCACGTCAATGGCAAGACCGGTTTGATGCTCGCTATTGCCGGGGCGCGCAATGCTCTGGTCGGCCGACGCGACTCCCTCGGCGTTGACCAGCGCCGAATACACGCGGGCCTGCGCGGCGAAACCGCGGTAGGCACTGTTGGAGGCCAGGCTGAGGCCGGCCTCCTCGCGGGCCGCCGCGAACATTGCCGCCGCCGCAGCGGATGCCTCCTGCCGCAGCTGCGGCTGCCAGGTGTGCGCCACCGGAACGGTCACGAGATCGCTCGGTGAATAGTCGGCGGGCCGTAACGACCGTTGTTTGTTCACGACCACCCACAGGCTCGCGGGATCATCGATGGACAGCGCTGCACGGTCAAAAGAGGCGACCGGTACCGCCGTCGGCGCCGCGGTGGGCACGGGGCGAGTCGGGGGTGCCGAAGCGGTGGCCGATGGCTGGGCCGTGGGGGCGGCATCCGTTTCTCGAGACGTGCCGGTAACGACGCCCAATACAACGGATGCCGCGGCGAGCGCCACGCACACCATTGCGGCGGCCACACGGAACACTGTCCGGCGGGGAGACCGCGCACCCCCGCCGGGCCAATCGTTTTTGGGCACGATGTGAGCCTAGGTGAACTGCGCCGAGACATTCGCGACCATTCGGGATGGAAAAAGAGAGGGTGGCCTGTCAGCGCACGCGTCAACGGTGTTGGTGCGAACGAGTTAGCCCTTCTCGGAGCCTTCCGTCGTGTTGATAAGTCGCTTCTGGAAGACGAAGAACATGATCGCGACCGGGATGGTCATCAGCACGGCGGCCGCCATCTTCAGGGGATACTCGTTGCCCGAGCCGAGCTGGCCGGAGAACAGCGACGCGATACCCGTCGTGAGGGTGTTCGTCTCCGGGCTCTGCCGCGACACGATGAAGTGGCCGAACTCGTTCCACGAGCCCTGAAAGCTGAGGATGAACAGGGTCACCAGGGCCGGCCGGGCCATCGGCAGCACGATCATCCAGAACGTACGGAAGACACCGGCACCGTCGAGTCGAGCCGCTTCCTCCACTCCGCTGGGGATCGATTCGAAGAACTGCTTCATGATGAAGATTCCGGCCGCGTCGACGAGCAGCGGCACGATCATGCCGGCGTAACTGTCGTACATACCGAATTGCCTCAGGATCAGGAACCGAGGAATGAGGAGCACGACCCCGGGGACGGCCATCACGGCGATGAGGGACGCGAAGATGAAGCCGCGGCCTCGGAATCGGAGTCGGCTCAGCGCATACCCGGCAAGTGAGTCGAAGAATACCCGGCCGAGAGTGATCGTGATGGTCACGAAGACCGTGTTCATGGCCCACAGTGGCAGCGGGACCTCCGTGAACAGCCGTTCGAACGAGGCGAAGGACCAGATCTGCGGGATCAGTCGGAGCGGATCATTGGTGGCCTCGTCGTCGGTTTTGAACGCCGAGGACACCGTGATCAGGAACGGGTAGATGTAAACGAGGGCGAGCACGCTGAGCATGAGATAGCTGAGCGCCGCGCCGGTTCGGAGTCGCCAGGCCAGTGAGCGCTTGCGCGGTCGGGGGGCCGGTGTCGGGTCGTTCGGTACTGCGGGCGCGACCTGCGGGTTGGTCATGGCGTTCATTCCTCTTCTCCGGTCTTGTTCGAGGAGGTACGCCCGGTGGACGATGGCGTTCCGTTCGAGGAACTGCGGGGTACGCCGGATGCCACGGTGGTCGCCGCGACGACGACGGCGCGATCGGCGGCGATCGCCGCCGCCAGCGCCCGGCTCACCTTGCCCTTGTCTCTACGATCCCGCAGCACATACCGCTGCAGTGCGGTGAGCAGGATGATGATCACGAACAGGATGAATGAGATCGCCGCACCCTGGCCCCAGTTCAGGTCCTTGAACGAGCTCTGGTAGGCCAGGTACGCGGGTGTCAGCAGGGTCTTGCCCGGCTTGCCTCCACCGGTGAGGTAGATCTGGTCGAATACCTGCCAGGTGCCGATCAGTCCGAGCGTGAGCACGGTGAACAGGGTCGGCTTGAGCATCGGCAGGGTGACCAGGAAGAACTTGCGAAACGGGCCCGCGCCGTCCATCAGGGCTGCCTCGTCGACCTCGGCGCCGATGGCTTGCATGGCCGCGATGAAGAGCAGCATGAAGGTGCCCGAGGTGGTGAAGACGGCAAGAAGGATGATCGCACACATGGCCACGCTCGGCCCGCTCAGCCAGTCCCACCAGTTGACCCCAAGCATCCCGCCGTCGGCGAGTACAGCGGGCGCGGAGGAGACGCCGAAGGCGCCGAGGATGATGTGCAGCAGACCGCGCGGGTCGGCGAACCAGACAGGGCCGCTCGCCCCGAAGAGGCCGAGAATCTTGTTGACGGCGCCGGTCGCCCCGAAGAGGAATAACCAGATCGCGGTGATCGCGATCGAGCTCGTCACCGACGGGAAGTAGAAGGCGGTGCGGAAGAAGCCGCGGCCCTTCAGGATGCGCCGGTTCACCTGTACCGCGAGGAACAGGGCGAGTGCGGTCTGCAGCGGAACGACGAGCAGCACGTAGTAGACGTTGTTACGGATGGATGTGCCGAAGTCCTTCTGGGCGAGGCCGGGGTCGGAGAGCACCGCCTCGAAGTTCTTCGAGCCCACGAAATTGACCTGCGGGTTAAGCGGCGAGCCGAGCCCGCTCCAGTCGCTGACGCTCACCCAGATGGCGAGGAGCACCGGAACGACCAGGAAAATCCCGATGATGATGATCGGCGGCGTGATGAACAGCCAGCCATACTTAGCCTCGCCGCGATGCAGGCTCGGCCGAGACTTGCCACGGCGACGATTCGGGGCTGCCCCTGCCCCACCCGGTGCCGGGCCGGCATCCGTTGTTGGATTGTTGCTGCCCCGAATCGTGCTCATGATGTTCGGCTTACTTGTTCGCTGCGTCGAGGGCGGTCTGCAGGGTCGTCTGCAGTGAGGCCAGGATCGCCTTGGGATCGCCCGTGCTCAGGCCCTGCAACTTGGAGTTGAAGTCGCCGATTACAGTGGATGCACCGGCAAACGCGACCGGGCTGACAGCGTAGTCATTGCTCGTGACGAAGGACGCGTTCTGCGGGTACGTCGTGGAGTAGACCTTGGCGGCCGACTCCGTCGACGGGATGACCCCGAAGGCGTCGGAGAACTTCAGCTGCTGCTCGTCGCTGGTGAGGAACTCCACCAGGCTTTCGGCGGCGGCCGTCGTCTTGGACTGGGCCGGGATACCCCAGCAGTTGCTGAAGGTGAAGGTCGACTTTCCACCGGGGCCGGCGGGAAGTTCAACGGCCTTGTATTTCAGGTCGGGGTAGTCCGTCTTGAGCCCGCTGATCCAGGGACCCTCGATGACCATCGCCGCCTTGCCCTTGCCGAGCGCCTCGCCGCTCCAACCGGAGTCGAGGTCTGCCGGGAACTTGAGCACACCGTCGGAGAGGAGCTTCTTCACCTCGGTGAGCCCGGCGAGATTCTCGGCCGAGTCGGCCGTGACCGTCTTGCCGTCCTCGGAGATCATCGATCCGCCGGCCTGGTTCATGAAGGTGCCGATCCGGCCGTATTCGGCGCCGAAGGACAGCCCGGCCGTGTCGGGCGTGGTGAGCTTCTTGGCGACCGTCTCAAGGCCGGCCCAGTCGGTGGGGATGTCCGCGTCGGTGAGCCCGGCCGCGTCCCACATCTCGGTGTTGATGATCAGGCCGAGGGTGGAGAAATCCTTGGGCTCGCAATAGAACGTGCCCTTGTAGCTGAATGCGCTCGTCAGCGACGGGTAGAACGCGTCCTTATTCGCGGCCGTGTCGGCGTACGGCTCCAGGTATTGCTTGCTGGCATAGGTCTGGAACTGGTCCCAGCCCATGTAGAACACGTCGGGCGGGTTGCCACCGGCGAAGCCCTGGCCCAGCTGCTGGGTGAGGTCGTTGGCGGCGACGACCTTGGCGGTCGCCTTGTTGATGGCGCTCCAGCTCGCGGCCGCGTCGGTCACGGCGTTCGTCTCGGCGTCGCCGCTCGAGCCGATCAACACGGTGAGCTCCTGCCCGGCAACGTCACCGCCGGACTCGTCACCGCCACCGGACGAACAGGCGGCCAGGCTGGCCAACAGTCCGCCGGCCACCAGAACAGCACCCCATCGTGCTCCTCGTCGTAATTTCATTGTGTTTCCTTTCCATTTCTGTGATTGCCGACCGCATTCTTGGTTGCGGTGGGGGTCGATACCGCGTCAGGGGCTAGAAGCCGCAACGGCTGCCGGATGACGAGGTGAGGTGTGATGAGCCGGTGACGGGCGTCCCCGGAGGCAGCGTCGCGGTGCACGAGGTCTGAGCCGCTCTCGCCGAGCAGCAGTTCGAGGGCGCCGCCGGCGACCGCGTCGAGGGTCTGGTCGACGCTGGAGAGGCCGATGGCCTGGCCGACGGGCGAGTTGTCGAAACCGATGATCGGAAGGTCGCTCCGGCCGACGGATGCTGCGGCGATCATGGCGCCGAGGGCGAGCGTGTCGCTCGCACAGACCAGGCCGTCGATCCGATCATCGCCCTCCAGGAGCGTGACAACGGCATTTCTGGCGTCCTCGAGTCGGTCTTCCACGCTCACGTTGAGGGCAGTGAGGTCGTCGTCGCCGAGGGCCAGTCGTTCCCCGACGGCGGTCTGCCAGCCGCGGTGCCGATCGTCGCCGGTGCCGGAGGGGCTCGGCCAGCCAACGTAGCCGATCCGGGAGGAGCCTCGGTCGATCAGGTGGATGGTTGCCTCGCGCATCCCCGCAAAACCGTCCACGTCCACCCAGAGGTGGGTGGAATGGTTCATGTCGTCGGCGCCCCAGGGCCGGCCGAAGGTGACGAAGGGAACGTCGCTCTCGACCAGCCATTTGGTGCGGGGATCACCATGGAAGGTCGCAGTGAGCACGAACGCGTCCACGTCGCCGCTGGCGCGCAGCTTTCGGATCTGCTCGATCTCAGCGGCCGGGTCGGCGGCCGTGAAGAGCAGGATCCGGATGCCTCGGTCATCCGCCTGTTCGGTCAGGGCGTGCAGGAAACGGTCGAGCAGCGCGCCGGAGATGCCATTGGTCATCGGGTCGAGCCGGATCGCGATCGTAGAGGACTTGCGCATCCGCAGCCGGCGGGCCGAGGCGTGTGGCCGGTAGGCCAGCTTGCGGATGGCGACCTCGACGCGCTTGCGGGTCGCGGGCTTGACGATGGCCGGGGTGTTCAACACGTTGGACACGGTCTGCCTCGACACCTGGGCGGCGCGAGCGACGTCTTCGATCGTCGGTAACCTGTCCACGGCGCCTCCTTGCGATAATTGGGATTTGATCGTTCAAAAGTTTGATCGTTCAAATCTTGAGTGCTACGTTACCTGAATACGCGAATGTGTCAACAACCAGTCGCACATCGGGCCTCGAAATGCAGTGTTACAGGGCTCACCGAATCAACGAGGAGTCGTGAATCCAACCATGTCTGAGACACCCCAGCACCCCCACCAGCCCCTGCTCCATGACGAGCTGGTGGCACTGTCCGCGCCCACCCAGGTCTGGTCCTCCCCCGACGGAACGATGGGCAGCCGCCCCCTGCACGGCATCTACCACTCCGACACTCGCATCGTAGGCGCCCTCACGCTGCTCGTGGGCGGCCAGGTCCCCGAGAACATCTCGCACAGCGTGACGGATGCCGCCACGCTCAGCTTCGTCTCTCTGCTGCGCCACCTCGACGGCCGCGGCGCCGACCCCCGGGTGCTGCTCAACCGGGTGCGCCGGGTGCGGGACGGTCGGGTGACCGAGTCGATCGAGCTCACCAGCGCCATCACCGACCCAATCGAGACGACCGTGACGCTCGAGCTCACGCCCTCCTTCGACATCATCCACGACGTCAAGGGCGGCGTGCACACTCCCGACGTCGTGATCGCCTCCGTACTCGACGACGCCGGAGTGCACTACGCCTCCGGCGCGATCACGGCCTCGTTCACCTCCGCAGACGCCGACCTCGCCGTCAACGCTGACGGGCTGACCACCGCGAGCTGGACCGTCACGATCCCCGCCCACGGCAGCGTCAACGTGAGCTGGGAACTGGGCATCGTCGACCCGTCGGCCGTTGTTCGCGGCGCGAGCGGGGCATCCGATTGGGCCGGCGTCACGGCCACGGCCGACGACTCCCGCCTCGGCGCCTGGGTGGACACCGCCCTCAAGGACCTCGCCGGGCTCCGGATGGTCACCAGCGACCAGCCGGACGACGTGTTCCTCGCCGCCGGGGCTCCGTGGTTCTTCACCCTCTTCGGCCGGGACTCGATCTGGGCCGCCCGGATGCTGCTGCCGCTCGGCACCGGCCTCGCCGGGTCGACCCTGCGCGTGCTCGCCGCCCTGCAGGGCACCGATACGGTCGCCGCGACCGCCGAACAGCCCGGCAAGATCATGCACGAGCTGCGCCCGGGCACCCTCGACATGCCCGGCGAGGAGACCTCCCTGCCGCCGCTCTACTACGGCACTGTCGACGCGACCGCGCTGTGGATCAACCTGCTGCACGATGCCTGGAAGTGGGGCATGCCCGACGCCGAGGTCGAGGCGCTGCTGCCCAACCTGGAAACCGCGCTGGTCTGGATGCGCTCCTACGGCGACAGCGACGGGGACGGCTTCCTCGAATATGTCGACTCGACCGGGCACGGCCTGGCCAACCAGGGATGGAAGGACTCCGGCGATTCCATCCAGTGGCGGGACGGACGCCTCTCCGAAGGACCTATCGCGCTCTGCGAGGTTCAGGCCTACGCGTACGAGGCCGCCATCGGCGGCGCCGCCCTGCTCGACCACTTCGGCCGTTCCGGTGGCGCGGACTGGCGCGACTGGGCGGCCGCGCTGAAGACCCGGTTCAACGAGGCGTTCTGGATCGAATCCCCCGACGGCGCCTACCCCGCCGTCGCCCTCGACGCCCACAAACAGAAGGTCGACACGGTGACCAGCAACATCGGTCACCTGCTCGGCACCGGCATCCTCGACGAGGAAGGCTCGCGCCTCGTCGCGAAGCGCCTGGTCTCGCCCGAGCTGAGCTCCGGCTACGGCCTCCGCACCATGTCGACCGATTCCACCGGTTACTGGCCGTTGAGCTACCACGGTGGCTCGGTCTGGACCCACGACACCGCGATCGCGATCGCCGGGCTCGGCCGTGCCGGTTTCGGCGCCGAGGCAGCCGTCCTGATCGAGGGGCTACTGCGCACCGCGGAGGGCTTCGACTATCGGATGCCGGAACTCCACTCCGGGCACTCGACCGAGGAGACCACCACCCCGATCCCGTACCCCGCCGCCTGCCGCCCGCAGGCGTGGTCGGCGGCGTCCGCCGTCGCCGTCATCGGCACGATCCTCGGCCTCGCACCCGACGCGCAGGCCGATACGCTCCGGGTCTCCCCCCTCCCGATCGCCGGAGCGCTCGATGTGCGCGGCCTGGTCTTCGCTGGCCGCAGCTTTGAGCTCGCAACGGATGCCTCCGGCGCGGTGAGCCGCAATACGCTGCGTGAGGCGCCCTCCGCCGCCCGAGTCGGCAAGGATCAGTCGAGCTGAGGCGTGTCACCCATGTTGTGACCGGGCAACCTGACCGGCGCGCACCGGAACTCCGCCGGTGCGCGTGCACGCTAACGTATCCGTATGTCAGAGCGCGCACTCGCAGGGGCCACCTGGCCGAAGGGTTTCATCTGGGGATCGGCCACGGCCGCGGCACAGGTGGAAGGGGCCGCGCACGAAGGCGGCAAGGAAGACTCGATCTGGGACGCCTTCGCGCGGGTCAGTGGCGCCGTGCACGGCGGTGACAACCTTGAGATCGCCGACGATCATTACCACCGCATGCCCTCCGATGTGCGACTCATGCGCGAGCTCGGGCTGGACTCGTATCGTTTCTCCACCAGCTGGGCGCGCGTGCGTCCCGGCGACCGCGCCGTCAACCCTGACGGCCTCGATTTCTACTCGCGCCTGGTCGACGAGCTGCTCGAATCCGGCATCCTGCCCTGGCTCACCCTGTATCACTGGGACCTCCCGCAAACCCTCGAAGAGACCGGCGGCTGGGCCAACCGCGACACCGCGTTTCGTTTTCGCGACTACGCAGAGGATGTTTACGAGGCGCTCGGCGACCGGGTCACCCACTGGACAACCTTCAACGAACCCTTCTGCTCGTCGCTGCTCGGCTACGCGTCGGGCGTGCACGCGCCCGGCCGACAAGAACCGCGCGCCGCGGTCGCCGCCGTGCACCACCAGCACCTCGCGCATGGTCTCGCGGTCAACACCCTGCGCACCCTGGGCGCACAGAACCTCGGCATCACGCTCAACCTCACCAATGCCATCCCGCGTGACGCCGAAGACCCCGTGGACCTCGACGCGGCCCGACGGCTCGACTCCCTCGCCAACCGCATCTTCCTCGAGCCGCTACTGCTCGGCATTTACCCGGAAGACACCCTCGCGGACCTCGAACCCTACGGCCTGGGAGATATCATCCTGCCCGGAGACCTCGAGACCATCTCCGCTCCGATCGATTTTCTCGGCGTCAACCACTATCACGACGACCTCGTGAGCGGGCATCCCGACAGTGCGGTGGGCGACAGCCACTCCGGCGGTGCCGAGCGGCCGACGGGTTCACCCTGGGTCGGTTCGGAACACATCACCTTCCCGAGCCGCGACCTGCCTCGCACAGCCATGGACTGGGAGGTCAACCCCGACGGGCTGCGCGCCCTGCTCGTGCGCCTGGGCGCCGAATACCCGGCATTGCCGCCGCTCTACATCACCGAGAACGGCGCTGCCTACGATGACGTCGTCTCCGCCGATGGCACGGTGCACGACACCGAACGCACGGCGTTTATTCGGGACCATCTGGCATCCGTTGCCGAAGCCATCGAGCAGGGGGCCGACGTGCGCGGCTATTTCGTGTGGTCGCTGCTCGACAACTTTGAGTGGTCCTACGGATACGACAAGCGCTTCGGCATCGTGCGGGTCGACTACGACACCCTCGAACGCACGATCAAGGACAGCGGCCTGGCCTACGCCCGGCTGATCCAGGCGGCCCACTCCGCCTGACCGCCCCACCAGGCGCACAAAAGAGGGGGCCCGTCGCGGTGTGCGACGGGTCCCCTTCGGGTGATCGGGTTATTTCGTGGCGACGGTGATGGTGGCGATGCCGACGAGGAGCTGGTCGGCGACGGCGTCGGTGTTGAAGGTGGAGTTCAGCAGGCCGGCGGCTTCGGAGGAGATGTGAACGGTGGTGCCGGTGAGGATGGCGTTGTCGCCGTCCATCTGGAGGGGCTTGAGGGTTCCGCCGTAGAGGTTGAAGAGAAGAACCTGGGTGGCGGCGGATTCGCCGTTGACGCTCACGTCGCCGAAGAGCTCCGAGGTTCCCGGGTCGATGGTGAAGTTGGTCAGTTCGACAACCGTGTCGCCGGCGGTCAGCGAGAAGCCGGAGCCCTCGTGCTCCAGTGAGCCCTGGACGTAGGGACGAACGGTGCCGTTCGGGTCGTAGTAGTCAACGTTTCCGCCGGTGATGGGGAAGTGCAGGCTTCCGTCTTCGAGCGTCGCGGTGCCCACGGTGCCCGGGTTCAGGCCCAGGGTGCCAAGAGCGGCAGCGAAGTCAGCGTCGAGCAGAACCGCGGTGTCCACACCGGAGAGGCTGGGGATCGAAGCGAGGGGTGCTTCGGCGGTCGGGGCGCTGGACGAGCTCGAGCCGGAACCTGAACCGGACTCGGCGGCGGTTGTGGTTCCCGTCGAGCAGGCGGCGAGACCGGCAACGAGAATTCCAGCGGAAGCGAGGCTGATGAGGGTCTTGGAGAAAGTACGCATGACGGGGGTGTCCTTGTCTGAGTGGCTGTGATTGTTTGGGATGGTGATGAGCTCTGCATGGTGTTCGGACTCATCCCCGAAAAGGTTTGGAACAAGTTCGTTCCGTCGCCATTCCGCCACCAAACACAGCAAACACTCAGCCACAAACCCCGCAACCACGCGGAACGTCAGCTCAGGTGCGGCACAACCTCTGCAGCCAGGAGTTCCAGGTGCTCAAGGTCGGAGAGATCCATGATCTGTAAGTAGACGCACTCAACGCCGGACTCGGCGAGTGCACCCAGCCGATCCACGATCTCCGACGGCGTCCCCGCGAGACCGTGCTCGCGAAGTTCCGCGGGTTCGCGGCCCACGGCGGTGGCCCGACGAGCGAATTCGGCCTCGTTGGCACCCGCCACGGCAATCAAGGCCGCGGAGTACACGAGTTCCTGAGGGTCCCGGTCGATGGCTTCGCAGGCGGTGCGCACGCCGGCGAACTTGCCTGCGACGTCGGCGAAGTCGGGGAAGGGCAGGTTGAACTCGGTCGCGAAGCGCGCGGCAAGCGCGGGCGTGCGCTTTGCTCCCCCGCCTCCCACGATCACGGGGACGCGAGCCTGCGTGGGCTTGGGCAGCGCTGGCGAGTCCACGAGCGTGTAGTGCGCGCCCTCGAAGCTGTATCGCTCGCCGATCGGCGTGTTCCAGAGGCCGGTGATGACCTCGAGCTGCTCCTCGAGCATGCCGAAACGCTTGGCCGGAAAGGGAATTCCGTAAGCGAGGTGCTCCTGCTCGAACCAGCCGGTACCGAGCCCGAGTTCCACTCGACCGCCGGACATCTGGTCCACCTGGGCCACCTGGATCGCGAGAATTCCGGGCGGGCGATAGGTGACCGACGATACGAGGGTGCCCAAACGGATGCTCTCGGTTTCGCGGGCGAGGCCAGCCAGCGTCGTCCACGCATCCGTTGGTCCCGGCAGGCCGATCTCGCCAGCGTCACCCATCTTCATGTAGTGGTCGCTGCGGAAGAAGGCGTCGAAGCCGAGCCGTTCGCTCGCCTGCGCCACCGCGAGGATGTCGTCGTAGGTGGCACCCTGCTGGGGTTCGGTGAAAATGCGGAATCTCATGAGTCCTGTCTCTGTTCTGCGGCGGTCTCGATGAAGCTGGGGGCAGCGTCTGCAGGCGGGTCGGGCGCGGCCGGGACCTCCGGCACGAAGTCGACGTGGGGGCCGTATTCGGTGCCGGCCAGAAATTGCGCGTCGACGCGCGGGCCGAGCCGGGCCCGCATCACCGTCATCGAGTCGGGATTCTGGTCCACGAGCAGGAACTTGCGTCCGAGCGCAGCGGCAACAGCGCCCGTGGTGCCGCTGCCGGCGAAGAAGTCGAGCACCCAGTCGCCCTCTCGGCTCGACGCCTGGATGATGCGACGCAGAATACCGATCGGCTTCTGGGTGGGGTATCCCGTTTTCTCCTTGCCGGTGGGCGACACGATCGTGTGCCACCAGACATCCGTTGGCAGCTTGCCCTTGGCCACCTTTTCGGGCGTGACCAGGCCGGGAGCCATGTAGGGCTCGCGGTCCACCGACGTGGAGTCAAAGTAATAGGTGGCCGGGTTCTTCACGTAGACAAGGATCGTGTCGTGCTTGGTCGGCCAGCGGTTCTTCGACTTCGCGCCGTAGTCGTAGGCCCAGATGAGTTCGTTGAGGAAGCAGTCGCGGCCGAACAGCGCATCGAGCAGCACCTTGGCGTAGTGCGCCTCCCGGTAATCGAGGTGCAGATACAGCGTGCCGTCGTCGGCCAGCAGCCGCCAGGCCTCGATCAGGCGAGGTTCGAGAAAGGCCCAATAGTCCTCGAACTGGTCGTCGTAGCCGAGCAGGTCACCCTTGATGCGCTCGTAGCGCAGTCCCTTGAACCCCGTGATGGTTCCCTTGGCCTTGGTTCCCGCGCCCACCGCGGACCGCACGGATGTGGTCGTCTGGCGGGTCTGCGGTCGACCCGTGTTGAACGGCGGATCGAGGTAGATGAGCGTGAATGACTCATCGGGAAGGCTCGGAAGCACGTCGAGGTTGTCGGCGAGAATTACCCGACTGGCACTGGTCGGAGTCCACGCAATAGGCATCCTTCTATTCTGCCAGTCGGATTATGCTGTCGGGATGACTGACGACTTCGCACCCGTGACCGCGACGACGGCATCGACCCCACCCGAAGGGCACACCGAGGTGCGCCACGACGAAACGGTACGGCGCTACACGCTGTGGCTGGATGGACAGCCTGCGGGGTTGGCGGACTATGTGCTCAGCCCAACGACTGTGCGGTTCACCCACACCGAAATCGACCCGAAGTTTCGCCGCCGCGGCCTCGCCGGGGTCCTGATCGAGCACGCCCTGACCGACGTATGCACCAACACGCGGCTTCGAGTGATTCCACAATGCCCCTACGTGGCGACGTGGATCGACGATCACGCCGAGTACCAGGAGCTGCTCAGCCGCGGCCTCTAGGAGCGAGAAGCACCGCAATGGCGCTGGCCGCGGCGCACGCCGTCATCGGCCATCGGGCGATCCACGTCAATGCGAATGCGGCCGTCGTAGATACCCAGGTCACCGTCGCCGGCAGCCGGTGCCGGCGCGGGCAGCACCGTCTGGCGCTCCATCTCCACGGCCGCTTCATACCGGCTCGGGGCGAAGACCTCGTCGCCGATTCCGAGCACGCTGGACCCGCTTCCGCGCCGCTCGTTCTTGTTCGACAGGTCGACCCAGCCCAACCGGCTCGCGACAAGACCGAGCAGCACAATGCCCGCCATGCCGAGAAGGATCCACCAGTTCATCGGCCCAGTTTACCGTGAACCGCAGGTTCGCCCCGCGGATACTCCGGCCCGGGCCCCCGAACCGGCCGCTGTTCGGGCCAGGCCGTACCGATCAGGGAACGCGGGTGAGCCATTCCTCGGTGCCGAATTTGGTGCGCACGAGTTCTGCGGCCTTGGCATATTCCTCGTCGGTAATATCCCCGACTGAGGCGCCATACAGGCCGGTGAACGTGCTCTTCATGCGGTCAATGATGTCGCTGCGACTGAGCCCGGTCTGGCTGCGCAGCGGGTCGACGCGTTTGGCCGCGCTCGTGATGCCCTTGTCGCTGAGCTTCTCCCGGCCGATGCGCAAGACCTGCACCATCTTCTCGCCGTCCATGTC